>CAIVSY010000043.1 GCA_903908715.1 uncultured bacterium | reverse complement strand
TGCATACATTGCATCAGATGATCAGTAAACGGAAAATTACGCCGCTGCTGGCAGGTGTTCTGATTCTTATTCAGGGGCTTGCTCTGGTGCATGACATGCGTGGTTACAGCGCTACGCGTGAAGATGAAGGACGTTTTAAACAAATAATGTCCATCCTTCAAACTCCTGGGCGGGAGACAAAGTTCTTCCTTATGGGCTATGCCAGCATCCTGGCGGGACGACAACTGTACACTGATCCACTGGTTGACAGTGTTCATAGAAGACGGACAAATGAATTGCGATACTCTCCTGTGTGGGAGGAATTATTAAAGAAGAAGCCGTTCGATATCATAATTGTTAGTTATCCATTTGAGTACAACCTCTCGCTGCTGGCGGAATCTTTCAAGACGGACTATGAGCTCGTGGGTGAGATTGCGCCTGCAACTGAAACAGGGATTCAAACAGTCTTGAGGGCAAGACTGTTGATTCTTAACAAAAGGCGGTGATCAGTTCTTGCGGGGTGGGCTGATATTATGTCGGCGATAATCTCCCATCGAAAGCATATGTTCCAGCCAGCAATACAATACGATGAATAAGTAACGGCTGCCCATTTCCTTGATCTTTAGTTTGGACTGCCCCGTCTTCCTGTTGGTCCACGAAATGGGGATTGTGACATACTGATAGCCCCTCACAATTGCCTTGAGCGGCATCTCGACGGTGAGGTTAAAGTGATGGGAGAGCAGGGGTTGTATGCCGTCAATCACCTCCCGCCTGTAGCACTTAAATGCATTGGTGATATCGTGGTGGTCGATACGGAACAGCACTTTGATGAACCAGTTTGCCGCCCGGTTGAGAACATATTTTATGCCGGGATAATCAATGACTTTCGCGCCTTTGATGAATCGCGATCCAAAGACGCATTCTGCGCCGGCCTTGACTGCATGGTAGTATTCAAGAATGTCTTTAGGTGAATCTGACAGGTCACCCATGACGACGGCGACTGCCTGTCCTCGAAAGTTTTCAAGCCCTTTTCGCACGGCGAATCCGAATCCATGCGGGGGAGTATTGGTGAGATATCGCACGGCTGGGTTGTTTCCTGCTAGCGTACGCAGGATTTCTTCTGTGCGGTCCGTGCTGTTGTCGTTGATAACCAGGATCTCGTAGTCCGCGATGCCTGCGGATGTGAACTCAGTCACAATTGCATCACAGGTTTCACGGATGCAACCTTCTTCGTTGTGCGCAGGGATGACGATGGAAAAAAATGGGGCGGCAGTCATGTTTAATCGATTAAGCTTCCTTTGCCCATCGCCGTTTGTTGCAGGTGAAGATTTCAGTCAGGATGTCCTGGACGTTTCTTGTCAGCGTCCAGCCAGGATAGTGCGAACGGAATTTAGAGACATCGCTGATCCACCAGATGTGGTCACCGATACGGTTGGCCTCCACGTAGGTTGTTCGCATTTTTAGTCCGGCGATTTCCTCGCACATTGCAATGGCTTCCAGCATGGAGCAGTTGCTGTGCCGACTTCCCCCCATGTTGTATACCTCGCCTGATCGTGGAGCCTGACAGAAATGCCAAAAGGCATTTACCAGGTCGTGGCTGTGAATGTTGTCGCGTACCTGTTTGCCCTTGTAGCCGAACATACGGTATTCCCGACCTGTGCACGCGCATTTCATCAGATAGGCGAGAAATCCGTGCAGCTCGGCTCCAGAGTGGCGTGGTCCGGTAAGGCAACCTCCGCGAAAGACCGCAGTTTTCATTTCAAAGTAACGGCCATACTCCTGAACCATGATGTCCGCGGCAACCTTTGATGCTCCGAAAATGGAGTGCTTGGTCTGGTCGATGGACATTGTCTCGTCAATCCCGTTTGTATAATAGGGGTGAGTGGATGCGATTTCCCAGCGTGTGTCGAGTTCAACGAGGGGGAGGCGATTGGGAGTATCACCATAGACTTTATTGGTGGATGTGAAGATGAATACCGCAGCAGGGCAGAACTTGCGCGTGGCTTCCAGAAGGTTCAGCGTTCCGGTGGCGTTGATTCCGAAGTCGGTGAAAGGTTCCTTGGCCGCCCAATCATGGGATGGTTGTGCGGCGGTGTGAATGATGATTGCAATGTCTTTTCCGTAGTTGTTGAAGATAGGTTCCAGCGAAGAATAGGTGCGAATATCCGCATCATGATTTGTGAAGTGTTGGACTTCGGATTTTAGTTCATCCAAGGTCCAGCGGGTGGAAGCTTCGGGGCCAAAAAAATACTTGCGCATGTCGTTGTCAATGCCAACAACACCATAACCCTTGCCAGAAAGAAATCGGACTGCCTCTGAGCCTATGAGGCCGGCTGCGCCGGTCACAACTGCGTATTTCACATCCTCACCCTCCAATCAGGCCTCTGAATAGAGTCTCATTTTGCTGCAACCACAAGTATGTGTCCTGAAGAATGTCAGCCGGCTTTTTTGTAGGATGCCATTTGAATGTTGCTTCCGTATCCCCGTTGTTTGTGATGTACCATTTTACGTCTGCTGGTCGTGTTTCACTGATACTGCCAACTGCAACAGTCTTGCCAGTAATCTGACGGCAAAGAAGAGTTGTTTCGAGCAGTGAAAGATTGGATAGCCGGGCCCCGCCTGCGTGGAATACCTTTCCGCGGAAAGTGTGGATTTGGGCGATCTGCTGTTCGATGAGAATTGCTAGATCTGAGATATGCAGGAGATCCCGGACTTGCTTGCCTTGTCCGCCGAAGCCGATGTAGTTGAGCGGGTTGCCAAAGTAATGGCTTGCTAACCAATGGGTAAAAACGCCTTGGTCAATCTTGCCTAGTTGCCAAGGTCCTGCGATCACGCCACAGCGATTGATGATTGAAGGGATGTCATACTGGGTGCTGTATTCCTGCAGAAGTAATTCAGACGCAAGTTTTGTGGCCCCATACAGCGACCGTACGCCGCTCAAGGTATAGTCTGTGGAAATTCCCTGTTGTGAAATGCCTGGCTGACGGGTGAGTAGCTCAAATCGTGTGTCCGACTCAGTAAACTCGCAGGCATTCAATGCGTTGTAGGGATAAACCCGTGATGTGGATAAGAAAATAACAGGCAGCTTTCTTTCCCGTACGAATTCAAAGCAGTTCACAGACCCGAGGAGGTTGTTGTTCACCATGAACCGGGCATCTTGACCTTGGGTTCCGACAAGCACGGAAGGCTCCGCGCTACACTCGATCATAATGGAGAAATCGTTGCGCAACTTGGTAAAATCTTCAGCATTCCGAACGTCCCCATGGAAGAACTTGCACCCATGACTCAATACGCGATTAAGGATGTGTTCCGAGCCCCTGCGGGAAAGGTTGTCCAAAATAGAAACACCATGCCCTTGGTTCGATAGATGTACTGCGAGTGATGAGCCGATAAAGCCGCACCCACCGGTAATCAGAATTTCTTGCATAAAGAATATCATGCTATAATAATCAGAAGATTGCTCAAGTTCATATTCTTGCAGGATGGTGGATTGTGGACGAAGACAGAATGGTGATAGATTGCCTTTCTCGGGAGCATTTGAGCTATCAGATGAATCCTGCCATGAGCCCGAACTAACAAACATTTATGAGCGTTGCTTCATGGTTGTCGTCAGCAGGCCTTTGCCCTGTTTGCGGAAGTCCACAGACAGGTTTTCTGTTCTCGTCGACGGATCGATTTTTTGGGGGAGAACAACTGTATCCCTATTTTCGTTGCAAGAGATGCGAATCACTCTTTTTAGTTCCGATAGAAGGGGAGTGGTCATTCGCGGATGCCTATCCAAGTAAGTACGCAGCTCATTCACAATTGGAGCGTCTTCGATGGTATCATCGATGGTTCTCAACCTATTTCTTTCCAGTTCTCCCGAAACACATAAGAGGTCGGATTGTTGAAATAGGTTCAGGGACTGGACTTCTGGTTGACTGGCTCAGTCGCCGATATCCAGAGGTGTGTGGCATGGAGATGGATCAACATGCTGTTGAACTCGCTAGCCGAGCCGGTCGGCCCGTGGTGCGTGGAGATTGGGAATCCATAGCGTTTGACGGCGAAAAGGTTGGTGTGTTGATCATGAATCAAGTGCTTGAACACTTGATAAGTCGTCCTGACGAGGTGGTGCAGAGGGCTTTTCAAATTCTCAATCAGGGCGGCTTTTGGGTAATCAGAACACCCAATGCATCGTCATGGGGTAGTCGGGTGTTTGGTGAGTATTGGCATCCCCTCGAAGTGCCACGACATACAGTAATTTATAGTGTCAGCGGCTTGATAGAGCTTGTTGCGCGATATGGCTTTGCTGTCCGACAGTTGCGATTTACGGGGCGGGCCTATGACCTGACGCAGTCAGCACATTATATGCAGGAAGCAGGAAGAAATGCTTGGTTTATGCACCTCCTTGGGAGGTGTCTCCCTTTGTCGTGCGGAGCGAGATTCTGGGCGTCTGCTATCAATCTTTTCCGTCGTGGCGATTCCTTCGAGTTACTCTTGCAAAAAAACATTTAGCGGCAAGGAGGGTTATATGTCGTATGACGTCACGATAGTAATGCCTATGTACGGGCATTCTGATTTCGCGGATCTTGCCGTAAGAAGCATGATTAGGCACAGTGTGTCAACGCCCTCATTATGTATCGTCGTCGAGCCAGTAAACACGGCGTCGGATGAGGAGTGGCTGAGAGATGTATTGCGTGTCTGGCCTTGGAAACTCAGAGTGCTTAGAAACGAAAAAAGACTGGGTTACTATGCGAGCGTGAATAGAGGCGTTAGACAATGCGAAACACAATATGCAATTGTTTTTACTACGGATCAGGTGGCGGCGCCGCAATGGGACCAGCGACTACTTGAGCACATGGCGCGTCGTCGTTTCGTTACCGGCAGGCTGATTGAATCTGGAGCCAACCTGATCGCTGATGGCAACATCTGGAGGAATTTTGGATTTACCCCGCATCAATTCGATGAGCACGCTTTTGTTCGGTATTGTGGCAGCGTTCGGGTCAAGAAGGTCCTCGATGTTCCTCGGCACTACATTCCCATGGCTTTCCACGTGGAAGATTTTGTTCAAGCTGGCCTGTTTATCGAAGGTCGTGATAGTGATAAGGTCAGTACTTACAGAGAAGACTTCCACTTTGTGCTGCGATGTTACGATAATGGATACGAGTTTGTTGAGGTACAACAGCCATTAACATACCATTTTCAAAGCGGGTCCCGAAAGGGGCGTTATAGATGGGGTTGGATTAATGCTCTGTACCCATTCGGACTTAAGTATATTCACAGGATGTTGACGGGTTATGTCTCGCTTTATGATGCGCTGAATGAGCGCGGCGCGCAGGCCAGGGTAAGTGCTGTGTCTCCCCGTCTCAATAGGCAACGTATCAATGCAGAACAGGCTTAAGCGCTGGAAGTGTGGGTGAGGAGGCGACGCAATGCGTGTAAGACAACAATCGGATGGGAAATTATTAAGTTCCACGGTGTTGAGCGCCGTCATCGGGGTGTTTGGGATTATGGTGTTCTTCATGCTCTGGAGAGGGAGCCAAGTGCTGTTTACTACTGATGACAATATTGGCATCAATGCTATGCTGGCGCGCTCGATGCCCGCATCGTTTGGCGGTTGGTGGTCGCATGGGGACTTGTTGGGTGTTCCCGGGGCGGTGCCACTGAATTGGACTTTCTCAATCTTGTTTCTGTTTGGCCCGGTTTGGTTCACTAATTGGGTGCATGCTGTGGATCTTTTTTTTGCAGCAATATTCCTGTTGGCGTTTCTCCGTAGTCATGGGGCATCAATCTTTGCGAGTGCTATTGGTTGTATCTCAAGCTTCTGGGTGGGAACGAATTTCACTTTGCTGTATGCGGGCCATACAGGTAAGTTTGGTTTGTTACTCTTTGCGGCAGTTTTCCTGTGGTCTATTCAGCGTGCAGTGCATGGAATATGTTGGCCATGGTTCGTGGTGGCAGGCATGGCATTAGGAGGTATGCTTCTTGAGCAACAGGATGTGGCCATCTTGATGGGGGTTGCATTCGGCGCTTATGTTGTCTTCTTGATTGTGCGCATGCCGAGGAGACGTATTCTCGCTCTGATTGGAGCTTCCATTTCATTAGTCTGTGTGTCGATTCTCCTTTCTGGTGGAGTAGCCATCAATGCGTATGTCATGAATGTCGATTCAGCAGCAGTAATGCAAGAAACGATTCCTTTTGCAAAATGGGAATTCGTGACCCAGTGGAGTCAGCCGCCGGATGAGACTATTGATCTGATTGCGCCAGGCTATATGGGCTTACGGTCAGGAGAGCCGGATGGGCCTTACTGGGGGCGAGCAGGCCGCTCCGCAGGCTGGGAGAAGACCGGACAGGGGTTCATGAACTTTAGGTTGGAAAGTCAGTACATCGGGGCAATCCCGATCGCCTTTGCAATGTTCGCCGTCGTTGCGGCTCTTTTGGGAAAAAAGGAGGAATTTGGAAGTTGGCCAGTTGATCGAAAACTTGTACGCAATATAGAAGGGACTGCAACTTCCACATTCCAGTCGCCCGCGCCTCTATCCTGGTCAGACCGGAGAGCGGAAATACTGTTTTGGGGTGCGGTGGCAGTAATCACGTTGATGCTGGCGTGGGGGAAATATTTCCCCTTGTATGCCCTGTTTTATAAGCTGCCTGTTGTGAATAACATCCGGAACCCGATCAAGTTCATTCAGGTCTTCCAACTGGCGCTGGGTATCCTGGCGGCGTATGGATTGGATGTTGCGTTGAGGTGGCGGAGAGAAGGGTATGGTTTAGACCACTGACCACAGACTACAGACTGCAGACTATAGACCAGAGATTCACGCGAGGAAGGGCGACGGAAAAAATGGGGGGGGAGGGGAGACGAGCGGTCATCAGTAATCGGTGATTCGTCTGCACCGGCGTGACAAGTCGGTGATCGGGGGAAAAGAAGGAAGTGAGTCTCACGCGAACCTCTTCGGCAGGCTCAATGCAGGCAATGTGGGCTGCGAAGGGGAAGTAGGCGGTCTTACAGCGGAATTCAACATGGATGGACAGGATGGACAGGATGGGATGTGGATTCGGATTATCCTGTCTATCCTGTGAATCGACGTTAAATCGGGATGGGACGGCGCGGGACATGGGAAGAAGGGTTGATGGTTGAGGGTTAATGAGATTGGGGATTGAAAAGTGGTTGATGTATTTTGTTGTAAAAAGCAATATATCGCGTTATAAATTGCAACATGTACATTGCAAGGCGTATTTCATCGCTGTTGGATAAGGCGTTGCGGATAATGCCGGTGGTTGCCATCACAGGGGCGCGTCAGACAGGCAAGAGCACATTGCTCCAGCATGAGCCTCTGCTGAAGAAGTGGCGGTATCTGACGCTGGACGATAGCACTGTTCTTGCCGCCCTAAAGCGGGACCCGATGGGGGTTCTAGGGGACGCGCCCGTTGTCGTGGACGAAGCGCAGCGGGCACCGGAACTTTTTCCGGTCATCAAGCAAATGGTCGATACCCATCGAACGCCTGGTTCCTTTGTGCTGAGTGGATCTGCCAATTTCCTTCTTATGCAGGCGGTTTCGGAATCGCTTGCCGGGAGAGCCATTCATCTCCATCTTGGCCCAATGACCCATGCGGAGTTGCGCGGGCATGGGGGATTTTCATGGGTTGAGAGAATCCTGGAAGGAGAAGATCCAAGCCGCGTCTTCGCTCCGTCTGGCACGCGAGCGAAGAATCCCATGGATCCAGACTGGATCAAGGGCGGAATGCCAACAGCTTCCCTGGAGCCAAAGGATGAGGCCCGGCGCCTTTGGTATGCCGGGTATGAACAAACCTATTTGGAGAGGGACTTGCGTGATTTGACCCAAGTGGCCGATTTGGGGTTGTTTCACCGATTCCTGAGGTTAACCGCGCTCCGAACAGCACAGGTTCTGAATATGAACGATCTGGCTCGCGATTGCGGAACGAATCCGGTCACCATTGCCCGATGGTTGTCGATTCTTGAAACGAGTTCCCTGATCCGGCGGCTACCTCCGTATTTTTCCAATCGGACCAAACGGCTTGTCAAGGCTCCGAAGCTCTATTGGATGGATAGCGGCTTGGCAGCTTTCTTGTGCGGTCTATACCGTTCGGATGATCTCGCGCAGCACGCTCTCCGTGGCGCCATCGCCGAGACGTATGTGTGCCAAAACTTGTCTGCCTGGTTATCCGCCCGCTATCCCGAAGCCCAGTTGACTCACTATCGCTCCCATGGTGGGTACGAAGTGGACTTCGTGATAGAGATCGGGCAGATGCTTCTGGCTGTCGAGGTGAAATCGATTCAAAGGGTTGACTCTCGGGATGTGAAGGGGATGCAGGCGTTTTTGAAGGCTGAGCCGAGTTGTCGGGCAGGGGTTGTTTTCTATCAGGGGACGGAGATCCAGCCTTTGGGGGCGCGCCTGTGGGCTTTGCCGATGGGCATAGGATTGCGATGAGGGCGGGGGAGGGCTTACAACGGAATCCAACATGGATGGACAGGATGGGATGTGGACTCGAATTGCCCTGTCTATATCGGGATGGCGAGGTTCGCGAAGTCTCGAAAAGGGGGTAAAACATTCTCTAGCCGATGACTCGAATTGTGTGGATTTGAACCAGGGTTTTCTGCATTCTCTCAACGATCACCAAGACGGCATACACAAGCTTCCCGATTTGCAGGACAATACGTTATGGCAAGCAAAGTTGATGCGCTAGGTGCAGAGATTCCCGCATGGGTTCGTTGGTTTGTCTGGAGCGTGCTCGCATGCGCCTGCATTCTGGCAATATGGGCCATTGCACTCACGGCGGACCGCACGCGGGACATCGCCCGCTTTGTCGCTGACGGCTGGCCGGATCAATATGCGGGTGTCATTGTGGATAACAAGATCCGCGCCCTTTGGCATGCGGCATTCATGACCTTCTGCGCCGGGGGAGCGTTGTGGGGCTTCCTACTGGCCGGACGGCGGGAAGAGAGACTACAGACTACAAAGCAACAGCGGGGGCGGAAAGCGGAGCAAAGACAGCAGCAAGCAGGCGGGAATGTGTCCAATGCGGAGAATGCCACGAACCGTGGTCTGTGGTCCGTAGTCCGCAGCCGAAACTTCATCGCCTGGGCCTTAGCGTTGCTCGTGGCCATCGATGCGTGGCTTTTGTCCAGGGACTATGTAAAGACCATGCCCATGTCGGCGCTGGATGAGAACCCCGTAATCTCCCTGCTTAAGAAGGACATGCCGGAAAGACGTGTGGCCCTGATAACACAGGATGGGTTTTATAACTGGTGGCTGACTTATCTTTTTCCGTATCACGGCATTCTATCCGTGAACATTACGCAGATGCCGCGCATGCCTACCGACTACAAGAACTTCCTGACAGCAGTTGGTCGCAATCCCGTGCGCATGTGGGAGTTGTCGGCGGTCGGTTATGTCCTGGCTCCTGCGCAGGTCTGGCAACAGATCCAGAGGGACCCGGCCTGGAGCAATGCTTTTGAGTGGGTGTACAGCTATAATGTGGCTCCCGCCGACCCGAGACGAGTCGAGGCTGGTTATACTGTTTATCCGGCGACCCCTCAGTATCCAGGGCAGCATGTAGTGCTCCGTCTGCGCAAACCGGCCCCACGGTTTGCCCTGATCGGCAAGTATCAGGTTGTGGAAGATGAGGAAGCGCTCAAGCTTCTGGGATCGATCTTCTGGAAACCTTTTGAGGCGGTCTTGATTGCCCCTGGCGAGAAGAGCAAGGGCCTCTTGGTGCCTCATAACGAGTTGTCGTCCGCGAATGACGGCATGGCAGGAGCAAGGGAAGAGGATTGGGCGGCACTGACAAACGCGGGATTCGTCGGCTCATGCAAACTGGAGCGATACCGTTCAGGGCGAATGGAGTTGAGCGTGGAGGCCCAACAGCCTGCTATCCTTAGAATATCAGAGAAGTTTGACAAGGATTGGAAGGCTTTCATCGATGGTAAGTCCACGACGGTTTACCGTGTTGATTATATCGTTCAGGGCGTGTTTATTCCTGCTGGTTCGCACCGTGTGCTGTTGCAGTATGCGCCGCCCATTTGGGGACTATATGTCCAACTGGCTGGCTTTGCCATTTGCCTTCTTGCCATTGGGTGGTTGGTTGTGGAGAAAGTTCGGAGACGCAGAACGTGATCTCTGCCCCGCTGCTTTCAATTGTCATTCCCACGCTTGGGCGACCGATTCTGATACAGACCTTGCAGTCGCTCCTTGCTTCAGAGGGCGCGGCCACGCTTGAGATTCTTGTGGTTGGCGTGGTGCCGGACGCGAGTGTACATTCCCGGTTGGAGGCTCTGCTGGCGGAGAATCGTCAAATCCGGCATCTGTCTCTCTCTTTTCATAAGGGGGACTCCAGTGAAAAGAAGAATGCGGGAATGAGAGAGAGCAGGGCTGATATCGTTGCGTTCATTGATGATGATGTGGTGGTCGCGCCCGGTTGGCCGGCAAGGATTGTGGAGCCTTTTGCCGATCCCATGGTTGGGCTTGTGAGTGGCCCAAGTCTCGTGCCTGATGATTTGCCGCGAATGGCGCGCCTGGCCGGGGTGACGTTGGCTTCGAAGGCGGCCGGATATGTGGCGGAGCGGTACAAAAAGGGTCATCCAGAACCTCGCGCGGTCAAGTGGTCCCGCCTTATTGGCTGTAACATGGCTTACCGAAGAAATGTGATCCGTGAAATCGGTGGCTTTGATCCGGCTTTCTGGCCAGGTGAGGAAATGATCGCGGCATTTCTGGCTACACAGAAAGGGCACAAGCTGATTTTCCACCCGGACGCTTGGCTGTATCACTATCCGAGGTCATCTTTCCATGGTTATGTGAAGCAGATATATGGTTACGGCGCGACGAGAATTCGCTTGATGCGGGCTGGAGTGGATTTCGAGCCCGCGACCGTTCTTCCCGCGGTGTGGGTGCTATCCCTGGTTGTTCTTGCGATTGGTGCTCTGTTCTGCCGGGTGTGCGTCTGGCTGCTTGTCATGAACCTGGTTCTGTACCTCTTCGCGGCGTTGTTCATTACCGCCCAAAAGGTGATGGAGACACGGCGGGCTTCGGATGCCCTAATGTTCGTGCTCGTGCCGGTGACGCACCTGGCCTATGGGATTGCGGAGTGGGTGGAGATATTCAGGCCGGGCAAGGACTTAAGCTGCAGGGGTTGAACCTGAAGAGCGTGTTGCCCGAACCAAGGCCGCCCTCACCGAGGGCGGCTACAGAAGAAGAACGCCTGACATTTCGCCACAAATGCTTTCTGAAGAGCCCGTTATCCTGTCCACTCTTTTCTGATCTGCTCACTCTATGGTTAGTCATCTTGCCGTTTAAGAAGGTATGACTCCATTGCCGCTATGCCTTCGGGGGTGCCCATATCGAGGAGGGGCGGCTGGCATGGGACAGCCTTGATGATGCCCCGGGTGGCCAGTGCGGGGAACAGTTCTGTTTCCATGGACACCGGTTGCCCGGCGGGAATTTCCTGGAGTATGTCTTGGGACAAAGCATACACGCCCCCATTTACCCATCCGTTTTCCCGGTCGGTCTTTTCCTGAAATGCCGTGATGTGCCCGGAGGAGTCAAACTCCACGGTGCCGTAGCGACCGGTTTTCTCAATGCGCGTCACGGCGATGGTTGCCGCGGCGTGGTCACGGCGATGGGTCTCAAGCAGTTCGGCCACGCGGAGATGGGGGACAAGACTGTCGCCATTCAGGACCAGGAAAGGATTGGAGCGGAGCCAAGGGAGCACATGCCGGAGTCCGCCACCCGTGCCCAGTGGGGACGGTTCCGCGGACAAGGTAATGGCACAAGAGAATGCCGATTGTCGAATGACAAATCTTGAATCCTCCTCTTGCCGCTTATCCCCTGCCTCCTGGCTCCTGGTCACCAGCCATTCCTGGAGGACATTGGCCTTGTAGCCCGCGGCGAGATGGATATCGGTAACGCCTTGATGGCCCAGCCATTCAAGTTGCCATTCAATAAATGGCCTCCCTGCAATAGGAACGAGGATTTTCGGGCGATCCGAATAGAGCGTACTCAGGCGCGTGCCTTTCCCGCCGCAGAGAATAATCGCTTGAGTTATCATCAGGTTCTGTACTTTGGGTCAAATGTCAGGCGATGGGCCTGCTGGAGAATCAGTTTGCCATCACGCTTGCGAATTGCGCGCGCTGGTGCACCCACATAAAGTGTCCATGGCTGTAATTTGACGTCCGGCGTTATTAGCGTCATGGCACCCGTTGCTACACCTTCGGGTATGTCAACTCCGGGAAGGATGATGGTGTTTGCGCCCAACAGAACATGGTCCTTAATGCGAATATAGGAGACAACGGGATCTCCTGCATATTCCGGTGGGATTGTGGGGCCAACAAGGCCTCCGCCAGCATAGTCGTTGGATGCGGCAATCAGACGGCATCCCGGGGCGATATTCACAAAGTCTCCGATGCAGACATGGGCATCGCCGCCGATAATGACAGAGTTGGCTCCCACGTGTGAAAAGCGGCCCACCTTGAGACCGCAGGAGACATAGGTGAAATCATCAATGATTGAATAGTCTCCGATAGAGACCTGGGCTGGTTTTCTGATTCTTACTGTTTTTCCTATGATGACATGAGTGCCTTTGTGGTTCAAATCCGCAAACTTAAAAAAGAGATTATCAGGCGTTACCATGTTTACTTCCTTGCGGCAGGGTATGTTGCGAAATGGGTAAGAGCATCCGCATACGAATGTGCTGCGGCCCTTACGGAGAAGTTTGTCTCGATGTCAGAATAGGCGTTATCTGCCACAGCATCCCATCTAGGACGATTATTGGCCAGCCACTTGACCAGTGTCTTGAAGTCATCCCCACTGTCAGCGGTAAACAAAAATCCGTTTTCTCCATGGCGGATGATTTCAGAGGTGCCGCTAAGACGCGGAGCGATTGTGACCTTGCGACAAGCCATGGAGTGCAGTAGAGCGCCAGGAACGACGCGATCGTTCGCTTCTGCCGCGGTCCGCATCGCTACATTGATATCGCCGGCGCAACAATATGCACCCACCTCTCGAACAGTGGGCAGCCAACCGGGGAAAACAGTTCTTGGTCCGATGGGCAAACTTGATGCCAATGCGCGTAGGGTTGACTGCGCGGGCCCTCCCCCTACGAGCACCAAGCCATATCTGGGATCCTCTTCGTATAGCTCCGATGTCCATCGGATCAAGAGGTCAATTCCCTTCCCGGGGTGCATTACGCCGTGATAGACGAGAATGATGTCATCCGGTGTGAACCCACATTGAGCCCGAAGGCTTGTTTCATCGCGAGGGAAGAATGACTGGGGGTCAGGCGCATCTCGAACAACCCGAACGGCAGCAGGCGGAGCTCCCCAGCTCTGTACTCTCGAACCTGCGGCTTCCGCACGGCAAAAAAAACCATCCAATCTACGCACCTCAAAGCGGTCCGCAGACTCCATCATGCGAAGAAATGCTTTGCTGCCTTTGCGGCGGCCAAAAATGTTGTGTAAATGCCAGTCGCCATAGGCGGTGGCTACGCGTGCTCGTGTAAGCCATTTCAGGAGAATCCCCATGAGGGGGAGTATTTCGGAGAGAAAAATGACATCTGGCTTGAACTGGTTTAAAACACAGGCGATGCGGGGAAGCCAGAAGTACATAAGAAGGGATTTTATCGCGATGTCGCTTGGACGCTTCCTGTCGATGGAAAGAGCGAGTTCCTTGATGATGACTTTATCCGGGACGGATAATACACCTTCGCGACGGCCGGAAAGGCTCAAATGGAGAACATCATTTTCTTGAGCAAGGACTTCAAGCATGGGGCCGAATTCCGCGGCCAAAGCCTGTTGTTCTTTAAGACAATATCGCGAGACTATGGCAACTTTGATTCTGGGGGCCATAGGGCCATCCTTTCGGTTTACCGGATGAAGAAATCCCGTATGGTTTGAGTAACCCGCAAAACCTGTTCATCAGAAATATTGGGTGAACAAGGGAGCCAACAAGCCTTTCGACTAACCTCATCAGCTCCTGGGAACTGGCTGGTATCGGCATATGCGGGTTGAGAGTGAATGGCAGGCCAAAAGGGGCGAGGGGTGATGCCGCACTCTTTGAGGTGAATGACGAGTTCATTCCTTCGAGATGTCATTAAGTCCGGCCACATCAAGTATCCGCCATCCATGTTGCGAGCGGTAAACGTTATATCAGGGATGTCGTTTAACTGTGATCTGTACAACGCGTCTATCTGAATGCTTCGTGCGATGCGCTGATTGAGCTTCTTCCATTGGGATATAGCAAGTGCGCCTTGCATGTCTGTTACTTTGAAATTGTACCCTGTCACAGGGTGCAGATCGCTTGCCCGTGATAATCGCCCGTGATCCTTTAGCCGGATCAGGGTATCGCGCGTTTTCCCATTATGGGTCAGGATAAAACCGCCTTGCCCGCAAGTGATAATCTTGGTTGGCGCAAAGGAAAAACAACCCGCGTCCGATTGTGCGCCCAGATAGCCGTTGCGATTGCGGGAGGCTAATGCTTCGGCTGCATCCTCCACAATGAAAAGCCCCTTGGCGGAAGCAAGAGACTTGAGCGCTGGCAGATCCGCTGAGCGACCATTGAGATGCACAGGGATTATCCCTCTTGTGTTGGTGCGAAGCCTTTTGGCTGCATGTCCGGGGTCCATGGTAAAGGTTCGGGGATCCACATCCACAAGTATGGGCTCTGCCCCTGCGAGTCGCACAGCGCTTGCTGTTCCAATAAAAGTGATGTCAGGCACAAGCACGCTATCCCCCTGCTTTACTCCAAGGGCCATCAGCGACAAAGCAAGCGCGGTCGTGCAACTCGGCGTGGTGATTGCATAAGGCACGTTGAAGTAAGTCGTAAGAATATCTTCAAATTCCCGATTAGCTTGACCTTCGTTTACATACCCTTTTGCCACCTGCCGTCGAACTGCTTCGACGTCATCCTCGTCAATCCAAGGTTCAAACCAAGGAATTATCGATGTGTCCATTTGGCTATTCCTTTGTTTGGAAAATCACGCTCGAACCATCGTCAGTAAGGGATAAAGGAACCTCTCGCAACGAACGTAGAGCCGAACGGACGGCTTGTTGCCGCTTGCCGGGGACATACAAGAGCATGAATCCGCGCCCTCCAGCCCCAAGTATCTTGCCGCCAAGGGCGCCGGCCCTCATGCCCAGCGTATACACCTCATCAATCATAGAGTTTGAGATCCGTGTGGCAAGACGCTTCTTGAGCATCCAAGAGCGGTGTAGAAGACGTCCGAAACTGTCGAGATCATTTCCATTCTTGAGGAGACCTTCAGCTTCTTCAACCATCTCGCGCATTGCCTGGAGTGTGTAGATATTTTTGGAGGTCTTTTGGATCTGCTCGGCGGCGATCTCTGACGAGGTTTGCTCCACGCCAGTGTAGAACAGCAATAGATTGGCCTCAAGTTGCCGAATGCAATTGGCGGCCAGCGCGACTTTATGCACAGTGACTCCGCCATCTTTCAGGAAGTCGACTTTCAGGAATCCGCCATACGCTGCAGCGTATTGGTCCTGGTGACCGCCAGCGTCGCCAACACGCTGACGCTCAATTTCGATGGCTTCACGCGCCAGATCTTCTGCGGTTACGCGATCTTCGCGCAAGGCGTGTAGTGCGCGTAGCAGCCCAACGGTGAAGGATGAACTACTGCCCAGTCCTGTTCTGCCCGGCAGATCGGCAACATGGGATATTTCTAATCCTTGCTTGATATTAAGCAGTAAGAGGCACTCGCGGATTAGTGGGTGCTGAAACTGCCGGGGGTGAAGAACGGTCTCAGTTTGCGCATAACTGGCTTTAAACCGATGCGCAAAGAATGGCTGAAGCTTGTGTACCGTGATGTAGCAATAGTGGTTGATGGTTGTCAGCAGAACGGACCCGCCATGTTTGTGATAGTATTGAGGGTAATCGGTGCCGCCGCCAAAAAAGCTAATTCGAAAAGGTGTTCGGGAGATAATCACAGCCTGACCTCACTTGATTCTCGTGCCGAAAGAAACCATGCCAAAGTCTTGCGGATGCCGGATTCGAGAGTTGTGCGGCAAGATAACCCAAGTCGATTGAGGCGGTCTGGATCGAAGATCTTGTCCATTTGGCCATCCGGTTGCGAGGTGTCCCATGTGATTTTCCCGATATAACCTGTGGCTGACCTGATGGTGTCTGTCAGCTCCCGGATGCTGACCCGCGTTCCCGTCGAAATATTGACTGGGTCGCTGGAATTGTAGTTGGCCAGGAACCATGGGATCACAGCCGCTACGTCACCCGCATAGACAAAATCCCGTGTTGGACGGCCTGTCCCGAATGCCACCACCTCCGCGGCTCCACGTTCCTTTGCCTCCAGATACTTCCGGATCAAGGCGGGAATCACGTGGGCCTGCGTTAAATTGAAATTATCCCATTCGCCGTACACATTGCCAGGGATCAGGACAACGGAGTTGAATCCATATTGCCGCCGGTATGCCCAGGACTGCACCAGCAGCATCTTCTTGGCCACCGAGTAACCCGCGCTTTCCTCCTGCGGGAAACCGTTCCACATTTGCTCCTCACCAATGGGGGAAATCGCCTTGGCTGGATAAGAACAGCCTCCCATCAGCGTCAGGAATTTCCTGACTCCCGCCTTGTAGGACTCGTGGAATACTGCCGTATTCATCGCGAGGTTCTCGTAGAAATAGTCTGCCGGACGCTTCCGGTTGTCAGTGATCCCTCCTGACTTGGCAGCCAGATGAATGACGCAATCAGGCTGAATATCGCGAAGCATACGCTGGGGTATGCCCGGCTCCAACAGGTCGTACGCCTTACGGCCGACAGGTATAATGACGGCTGAAGGGAATGCAGCAGTCAGGGCAGGCGTGATGTGATGCCCAAGGAATCCGTTGGCGCCAGTGACCAGGATTCGCCGGAAACCGGAGCGTTCAAGAGGCTGTGCCGTATCAGACGTTTGCATATTGGTTGCGCCGGATTACCTGGTAGCCTTTGAGGAGCTCGGCAATGCCTGCAGGGAGGGAGACCAACGGACTGAACCCGGTCCGTTCAATCTTTTCATTGCTTACAATATAGTTGCGTTGATCTGGATCCTTCCCTATGGGCGATTCCATTATGGTGAAGGGCGGAAACTGCTTCTTGATTTCCAGGCAGAGTTCCATCTTGGATAGATTGGCATCGCTCAGCCCCACGTTGTAGGGCTCGTTCTTCATCCTGTCGAAATGCTCGATCGAGTGGAGGAATGCCCTGCTGATGTCCCGGACATGAATATAGTTCCTCTTAAAATGCGCTTCAAAAAGGATGACAAACCGATCCGTAACCGCGCGGTAGGTGAAATCGTTGACCAGAAGGTCCAGACGCATCCGCGGGCTGATGCCAAAAGCCGTCGCGAGACGCAATGTAATCGCGTGGCCGGAGTCCAGCAGGGCCTTTTCAATGTCAGCCTTGAGCACGCCGTAAAGGGAAATGGGATTCAAGGGCGTATCCTCAGTGCAATAGATGCCCTCCTGCCCTACGCCGTAGCCGCTGTTAGTGGTGGGGAACACGATTCGTTGATTCCGGCTGCTGAGATCGAGAAGCATTTTGATCGCGTCAAAGTTGATGGTGCGGGCTTCAACCGGCTTCTGGTCGCAGAGAGGGGCCCCCACCAGGCAGGCAAGCGGTATCAGAACGTCCGATTTTGCGGCCTGTTTCCGGATGAGTTCCTTGTCTCGTACATCTCCCCGGATAATCGTCAGCGCCTCATAATGGCAACAGTCAAGCAGGGAGGACTGATTATACATGAAATTGTCGACTACAGTCACCCGATGGCCTTCTGCAAGAAGCATTGGAACCATAACGGACCCTATATAGCCAGCTCCACCTGTAACCAGAATGTTCATTGCTGCCTCTCCAAGGATTGACTGCATGAGCCTGCTTGACCAGTAAATAGTGCCTACATTATTACATCATTGCGCCAAAAGTATCCATATTTTCTGCTAATGATCAGATTGAGTGAGGAGCAGGGGTTATTGGAATGAAGCACAGGTGAACGGAGCCGGAGAGCCAGACGGGACGCAGTCCTTTGGTTGCCAATAGCCTATTCCACTTACCGTTCGGTTTCTTCGTCGCTTTGCGAAGGCTGCGGGAAGAGTTCTTCGAGGTTGGGTACGGGGGCCTCGATGTCGTCCGCCGTGTCGGGCTTGCCATCCGGCCCGTCAGAACTCAAACGCACCACGCCGTTAGATATGGCATATCGGTACGGATGATGCCAGGGATCATCAAACAGGTTCCGGATGTAGGGGCCGTCCCAGCCCGGGGCCTTGGAGGGCCGTAATAAGGGCAACAAGGTCTCGCGTGTCGAGGGATAACGCCCGCAGTCCTTGCGGAACATCTCCAAGGCAATCCGCAGTGTGGTCAAATCATGGACAGCCCGTTGCTCGGGCAGGAATTGCCGGATCACATCCTCGCGCCGCTGGGTTGTCCGGGTGACAAGCATGGCTCCGAGTACAACAAATAGGATCACAAGGACCGCGGCGTATCGCGGGTTGCGCGTGAACAGGAACAGCGTGGCGGCGCGGCCCGCAATGGATGGCTCCTGCTCCCGCCGCCTGCGGCGTCGCGCACCCGTGCCAGATGCCGATGTCTCCTCCCCGCCAAGCTTGTCCCGCACCAAACGGGGAACCAGCATGGTCTTGCCGCAGTGTGGACATTGGGACGCGGGTTCCGGACCAAACAGCTGTTTGCAATATGGGCAACGGAGTTTCATGGTGCGGCCAGGGCTAGGGTTTGCGCGGGTCTTCAAAAACATACACGATCATGTTGCGCTTGAGAAAGGGCGCCATGAAGGCGCGTAACGTTCCGTAGGAAAGGGTCGACTCGGCAAAGATCAGAACCACCGCCGGCGCATCCTTGTGCCGGGCCAGTGCTTCGGGAATATCTTCCGCGGATCCGACCGGGTATCGCGTTTCACCGAAGGAGGACGTTGTATCGTCTTCCTGCCAGACTTCCTCCACATACACCAGTTGACCCGTGACACCCGCACCCGCCTGGCTCACATAAACTTCCCATGGCTGGACAGGTCGGCCCGCGCGCTGGCGGTGCCGCTCATCCGGGAGGAAGGTCTTGTAGTAGGGATGCCCGGCCAGCGGCGGGTCGATCCGCATCCAACCCTGGTCCTCCAGTTTCTCCAGCCAGCCAGCCAGCCGGCGAAGGTCCGCCACCGTCATCGTGTCGGCCGGCTCGATCACCACATGGGGATCCCGCGCGGAGGCAATCCATCGCGCGAGGACGTTGGTCATCTCGGGCATGGAGTTGCCTGTCTCCCGGATGTCCGGCGCTGCCAGGGTCCAGGGCAAGGCAGCCGCGGTTTCCGGCCCCGTGTCTTCCCGAGAGCCGACACGAAGGCCGATATCCATGACCCGCTGGTGGCCCGGGGGGTCCAGAGGCTGCATGGAAACCACAACGAAGCCGGCGTCAGGCAACTGCATGTCGGGGTTGGGAATCAGGTGGGTATAGACTTCGTGCTGCGCGGCCCGGCGCGGCACATCCAGTACGGTGGTGCGCTCGTTATAGACGGAAACGATGCAGTTGGGGCTGAATACATCCGCTGCGTAGATCCGGTTTGTTCCGCCGCCCGAGGCAGGCGGGGGAACCCACTCCGAGCCGGTGAAAACAAACCCGTCCTCCGGCAGGGTCCTGCCTGTGCGGTCATCCAGGATCAACTGGCTGGCGGACACGGCCTGCAGTTTGTTGGAGCCGCCGGAACGGACCTCGTATTCAAACAACACCCGGACCCGCTCCCCCTTGGGCCAGAATCGGGCACCCGCCGCATCAACCCCTTTCCCCGGCTTCAATCCGATAAATTCCAATGCGGCATGGACATCGGAAGGCGAGGCAAACGAAACGGCAAGGGCCTCGTAATCCTTGCCGCTGTTTTCGGAGATGAGCGGGAATTCGACGGGCTTGTTCAGGTCGAGGCGGATGGTTTCCGCGGCGATCCGGACCCTGCGCCGGCTCCGGTCGGCGATAAGGCCCGGTCGGATCCAGACATTTGAATCAACGGCAAGAGCCTTGTTGGCGGCATCAAATTCGCCGGCGCGGGCCTTGTTCTGCCGGCGGGCGGTCAGTCCGGGGGAGTCAGCGGCCGGCGCGGAGGTGGCGGCAGTCAGTGCAAGCAGGATATACCAGCATGCGGATTTTCTTTTCATGGTCATCTTCTCCGTCAAATCCGAAAACCGTACTGCAGGAATAGTATCCATGAAACCGGCGGGAGAAAAGAAGGATCTGGCCTGTGAGGCTGCCATGGGAAGATGAGTTGACGCTCACGGCTATTGCGCAATTATCCCTGTTCAGGATATAGTCGCGGATTATGGACTTGGCGTTCTCGGTATGGCTGTTCTTCCGGTACTTTTTCTTTGTGCTGGCGGGCTTCTATTTGTGGAGCGGTCTGGACGACCTGGTGATTGACCTGGTCTTCTATGCCCGGACCCTCTATCGCAAGCTTTTCCGCCGCCATGTGATCCAGCCGCTGACTCTCGCGCAGTTGGAATCCATACCGGAGAAGAAGATGGTGATCATCATCCCGGCCTGGGATGAGTCCGCGGTCATCGGACGGATGCTGCTCAACACGATCAACACGGTCCTGTACCGGGACTACCACATTTTTGTCGGGACCTATCCGAATGATGAGGCCACCAAGCTCGAGGTCGAGCGGATCCGCGAGATCTACCCGAATATCCAGGTGGTGGTTACGCCGGCCAACGGGCCCACGAACAAGGCTGACTGCCTGAACTGGGTTTTCCAGGGCATCAAGGTTTTCGAAAAGGACCATGATTGCCGGTTCGAGATTTTTCTTTTCCATGACGCGGAGGATGTGATTCATCCGCTATCCCTGAAGTATTACAACTACCTGATGCCGCGGATCCCCTTCATCCAGTTGCCGGTCTTCCCGCTGGAACAGAAATGGAACCATTGGACCGTCGGAGTGTACATGGATGAATTCGCGGAGAACCACACCAAGGATCTTCGAGTACGGGAAATCCTTTCCGCGGCTATTCCGTCGGCCGGGGTCGGGACCGCCATGAGCCGCGAGGCCATGGATTACCTGGCGACCTTGCGCAACAACCAGTTGTTCGACATCCGTTCCCTGACCGAGGATTACATGATGGGATTGACTCTCAAGGACATGCCCGGCCGCAAGATCCTGTTGCAACAGGAGGTGGAGCGGGAAGTGCCCGTGCAGGATGCGCACAGTGGCACGCGGATGGTCCGCAAGGTCAAGGAATTTGTCGCAACCCGTGAGTTCTTTCCGTCCACCTTCGGGGCAGCCGTCCACCAGAAATCCCGGTGGATCCTGGGGATTTCCCTGCAAGGCTGGGGGTTCGGATGGACAGGGCGCCCCGGTCTTGACTACTGCCTGTACCGGGACCGGAAGGCGGTGGTCGCAAACCTGCTGACCGTGGCAGGCTACCTGGTGGTGGCTTACTGGGGGTTGTCCTACCTGGTCGGCCTGTTGAATCCCAATTGGGCGGTTCCGCCGCTGGTGGCGGTGGACGAGCCGGCTTATAAAATCGTGATGGTGGTCATGGGCCTGTTCTTCTGGCGGCTGATCAACCGGGTCGGGTGTACCTGGCACATCTATGGCTTCAGCCAGGGTTTGTTGTCCATTCCGCGGCTTTTCTATGGCAATTTCCTCAACTTTGCGGCAACATGCAAGGCCATTCACCGGTATGTCCGGGCCAGGATAGCGGGAAAAGTCCCTGAGTGGGGGAAGACGGCGCACGCGTATCCGTCGGAGGATCAGTTGCGGACATTCCGCCGGAAGCTGGGCGACCTGCTTCTGGACCGCCGCCTGATAACGGCGGCAGATCTGGAGTCCGCGCTGGCGCGGCAGCGCACGAGCGGAGGCCGGCTGGGCGACATCCTGGTGGATATGGGAGTCCTGAATGCGGACACCCTTCAATTGGTTCTGGAACAACAGCAAAAAGGATCATGATGGCTGAACCGGGACAAGAGTTGCTCGCAGGAATTCGGATCCTCATTGTCGATGACGATGAATCCATCCGGACCTTTGTACACAGGGCTCTTTCCGCGGTCGGCGGCGCCGTTGAGGATGCCGAGAACGGGCGCGTGGCCCTCCAGATCCTCCTGAGGCAGGACTTTGATGTGGTCGTGGTCGATCTCCGGATGCAGGAGATGGATGGAATCACATTTGTCCAGGAAGCCCGCAATATCTGGCCCTGGCTCGGTTTCATCATCATGACGGGTTATGTGGATGACGTGTCGCAGGATCAGGCCCACGGGCTGGGGATCAAGCGCATCGTCGAGAAGCCGATTAACGTCAGCTACATCCGCCAGCAGGTTGCGGAGGAATTCCGGGAACGGCGGGAGCGGCTGGGGGATTCCGCCATAGGTTTCGAGCAGCATCAGCGGCAACTGCGCATTCTCGGCCACCTGACCGAGGCGGCGCTTGCTTCCGGAACCTTTGTGGAAGCCCTGCGGGAACTCAGTGATGGTCTGGCCGTCCTGATGTCCTGCGACGTGGCGGGGCTGCTGGGTTTTTCCGAGGGGCAGAAGATCCTTGTGCTCAGCGCCCAGAAAAAGGTGGCGGAAAGCTTCCTGACGCGGGCCGAGGATGAGATCCTTGACAGGTACCGGGCGCTGGGCGGGGAACATCTGGAGCGGGCCGACATCCGGATCCAGTGGGAAGGGCATCCGCCGGCGGCGGATGGTGTGAGCGAGCCGCGGCGTGTGCTGACAATCCCGATCCTCGTGGGCAACGAGGTGCACGGCATCCTCCTTCTTGCGGCCGCTGCCGAGGAGGCGTTCGGAAAGACCGATGTCGCATTCATGTACCACACCGCCAATCTTCTCTCGGCGGTGCTGTCGGCTGTCAACCGTATCCGCCAGATAGCGGTTCATGACGCCTTGACCACGCTGTTCAACCGGGCGCACCTGGAGGAGCAGATGGAGCGTGCCTGGGCCCTGGCCCGCCGGCATTCGCACAATATGGCGGTCATGATCATGGATATTGACCATTTCAAGATCTTCAACGACAGCCATGGTCACATGGTGGGCGATCGCCTGCTCCGGGAGTTTGCCGCGATTCTCAAGAACGCGGCGCGGACGACGGATGTGGTGGCCCGCTACGGCGGGGATGAATTTGTCATCATGCTTCCGGAAACGGATCTCCCCGCCGGGCTGTTGCTCGGCAACCGCATTCTCCGCCTCGTGGCCGATCATGTTTTCTGCGCGGATACGCTGGAGCTGAAGCTGACCACTTCGATCGGAGTCGCCACCAGCCGGGATATTGACACCAATGCCCGGGCGGCGGAAATGCTCCGGCTCGCGGATATGGCCCTGTACGAGGCCAAGCGGGCGGGGCGTAACTGTGTCCGCTTGTGGTCGGCTGGTACAGCGGAAGTCTCTTCGATGGCCCCTGTGGAAGCGGTCAAGGGCCGGGTGCTGGTGGTGGATGATGAGAAATGCATCCTGGATGTTGTTTCGGATCTGCTGGAAAGCGTCGGGTATGAGGTGGATGTCGAATCCTCGCCGGATGCCGCCTGCCACCGGCTGGAGCAGAGCATTGGCGTATACGATGTGGTGCTGACGGATCTGATCATGCCCGGCATCGACGGGTGGAAGATACTGGACAAGGTCCGTGCCACCGATCCGCTGGTCATGCCGATCGTCCTTACGGGGCACGGTACGAAGGATACGGCGGTCGCCAGCCTGCGGCATGGCGCGTTCGAGTTCATAGAAAAACCTATCCGGCGGGATGAACTGGTGGCGATTGTTGAGCGGGCGCACGATCATCGTCGGCTGCGCGTGGAAAACGAGCGGTACCGCATGCGGCTTGAGGACATGGTCCGGCAGAAAAGCTCCGAACTTGTGGAAGCCCTGGAGCGGGTTAAGCACTCGAATGATTTCACGTTGCAGGCGCTGGCCGGGTTGCTGGACGCCCGCGAACGGGCCACCGGGCGGCACAGCCTCCGTGTCCGGGATCTCGCGCTTGTGCTGGGTAAGGCGATGCAGCTCTCGGAGAACCAGATCAATGTCCTCAGCCAGGGCGCGCTGCTGCATGACATCGGAAAGATCGCCGTTCCGGATGCGATCCTCCTCAAGACGGGGCCGCTGACAGATGAGGAGTGGGCGGTCATGCGGACGCATCCGGAGGTCGGGTATAACATTCTCAAGATCAGCCCGTATCTGCAGGATGTGGCGGATCTTGTCTATTGCCACCAGGAAAGGTTTGACGGTTCCGGGTATCCGCGCGGCCTGGCGGGCGAGGCGATTCCCCTTACGGCCCGGGTGTTCGCGGTGGTGGATGCCTATGATGCGATGCGGTCGCACCGGCCGTACCGGCGGGCGGTCACATCGGTGCGCTCGGCGGAGGAATTGTGCCGTCACAGTGGGACCCAGTTCGATCCCCGTGTGATTGAGGCATTCATGAAGTGTACCCAGGAGATCGAGACGGTTGGCCAGTGGTTGCCGGATTAACTGCAGGGAACCGGTCCCCGCGATCAAACTCCCATGACGGATCCCTTATGAATCGTTCCATTCTGATTTTCTGCGGTCAACCTGTGGTTGGTGTGCCGATCGGCCAGCGTATCGGCGCGTTCGGGGCGTACCTGCGGCGCCAGGGCTGGCATGTACACCTGGCTTCTCTGGATCCGCGTTTTGAAACGGATCCCTGCAGGATTCCCGATCCCGTGCGCGGGCACGAGGTGGAAATCATCGGGCCGACCCATTACCGGGTGGGGGCGGATGGACGGCGGATACGGCGCGCGCCGCTGGAGTATCTTGCGGCGTGTCGCCAGTTGACAGACCGCATGCGGGAGCGGGCGTTGCAATGCAGGGCGGATACGGTACTCATCAGCACCAGCCTGCCAGCCAGCCTGTTCCTCGCCGCGCGCCTTCCCCGTCGGCCTTTCCGTTTATGCATGGACGTGGACGACTGGAGCGCCGGGCAGTTCACAGCCGCCGGCGGCGGACGCCTGATGGGCTTCCTGTATGGTTGGATGGAACGATGGATACCGCGCCGGTCCTGCCGGGTGACGGTATGCAGCAAGGAACTGGCATCCATTTACCCCGACTCGGTTTATATCCCTAATTTCCTGCGGGTCTCCGAGGCGCCGGCGCCGGTGCGCTCGAAGGAGGGTCCCGTGCGGGTTGCGTTTGCCGGAACCGTGACGGCTTACCAGGGGCATGAGGCCCTGATCCGGATTCTTGCCCGGCGCCGTGCGGAGTTGAAGGGAATGGAAATGGTCATCCTCGGCGGCGGGGATGAACTTCCCGTTTGCCGCCGGGTCACGCATGAACTGGGTATGGAAGATATCATCCGTATCACCGGACCCCTGTCGCGTCCCGCCGTCCTGGAGGCCCTGTCCGGCATGGAGATTGGCGTATTGCCGCTCTGGGAGGACCGGGTCAATCGTGCCCGCTTTCCGTTGAAGCTTCTTGACTACCTGGCTTGCGGTTGTGCGATCGCGGCGTCCGACACGGGAATGGCGCGGGACGTGCTCCGGGACCGCCAGACAGCCATGTTGAGTCCAGCGGGTGACTTCAACCGGCTGGTGGACCATGTGCTCGAGCTGGTTCGCACACCGGAACTCCGCGAGCGTCTTTCCCTTAGCGGGCGGGAACTGATCCGTCGGTTCGATGAGGATCGGGTGTGTGCCGATTGGATGCAGGCGCTGGAAGGGCCGAAGTAACCGGTTTGGCGAAATACCGCACCGCCTGGGGGAGGATCCGGGTTCCGATGGCCCACGGGGAATGCTGCAGGCCGCTGCCGACAAAGCATCCGTGGATGCAATCGCACCGGTCCTTGCGGATCTGATTCACTTCCTTCTGCATGAGGCCGGTTGCCAGGGCGCGCTGGACATCGAAATCAAAGTCCCGCAGGTCCGCGACGGCATCGCGTAATTCGCAGGCGCGGAGAGTGCCGGGCCCGTCCACGACCATGATCTTCCGCCCTGCTGTACACGGGAACGGCCAGAGATGCCCGTGGATTCGGCTGCGCTTGACGGCCACATTGGCCAGGCAATGGGCGTAGGTCAGCAGGTTGGCGAGCCCGGCATTCAGATGGCCGACCTTGGGCCGGATGCTCTTCCCGCTCTTGTAATAAAGGTCATAGGCGTACCGGGCGACTCCGGCGAACTGGTCGACCAGGGCGATCTGCTCCGGTGTGTCATACCGCACGCCCTTCCACTTCGTGTCGCGCACGATCTCCAGCGAATGCTCCTCCAGGTCGAAATTCCTGTGGAAGAAATCCATGGTTTCCCGCATTTCGCCGATATTATCCGCCGTGACCACGCTGTGGACGCGGAGGCGCAGGTTCGGATACTGCCCGCAAAGAGGAGTCAGGGCGGAGAGACTCCGACAGAGGTTGTCGAAGGTTTCCGGCAGTCCGCGAATGGCATTGTGGCGGTCCGCAAGGCCGTCCACGGAAAATCCCACAGAAAGCAGGGTGCCCTTTTCCTGGTCCAGGAAGGCGCGGCAGGCGGCCACGATCCGGTCGGTATACCAGCCATTGGTGGGGACGGCGATCGAGGAGACCCCGTTGTTGCGCGCGAACGCCAGCATGATCTCATCCAGACGCGGGCGCATGAAGGGCTCGCCGCCGGAAAGCAGGAGGGTGCGGAAGGGCGGCAGGGTCCGGCTGAGCCGCATCAGGTTCTCATAGGAAATGTCACGGGCCTGATTCAGGTTTCCGGCATAGCAGCAGAACTTGCAGCGCAGGTTGCATGCGTTCGTGATGAACAGAATCAGGGTGTCCAGATCCTTCTGGTTCAGCGACCGCCTGATTTCGCCCAACAAACCGGATGTTTTCTTCATCGGGGCAGGATACACTTCCGCCGTGGTTTGCGCAATTGGTGTCGTTTTCTGATGTTGAATTGGCTGGCGCAACCTGTGTATTCTTCGGCCACAAGGTGGTCGTTTCCTGCGGGATCGTTTTCCCCGGGGGCGGCTGAAAAATCCAGGAAGGAGCAACTCATGCAATGGCACTATGCGGTGAAGGGCCAGCAATTCGGCCCTGTTGAGCAAGAGCAGTTGTTGGCGCTGATCCGTGAGGGCAAGGTGGGTGCATCCGACCTGGTCTGGAATCCGGGTATGGGGAGCCAGTGGGCCAAGGTTGCCGATGTGCCGGCTCTCAAGGAAGGGGCCCCCGCCGGGGCCGGGACCGTTCCGCCGCCGCCTGCGGCGGGCTGGACGGAAGGAGCTTCCTGTGCCAGCCGGACGTCCAACCGTGATCTCATGGCGCAGGCCCGGGCCTGCCTGACCGGGAACTGGGGGCTCGGTGTAGGGGTGGTTGTGCTGATGCAGGTGATCGGCATTGTCGCTTCGCTGCTGCCCCTGATCGGATGGATGATCTCCATGCTTATTGGCGGCCCGCTGACGCTCGGGCTTGCCATGGTTTTCCTGGCAATCGCGCGCACGGAAGGCGCGTCCGTGGGGATGCTGTTTGACGGCTTCAAGCGGTTTGGCACTGCGTTTGCCACGTATCTCTTGTCGGCGATCTTTGTGATGTTGTGGATGTTGTTGCTGATCATTCCCGGCCTCATCGCCGCGCTGTCGTATTCCATGGCCTATTTTATTCTGCAGGATGATCCGAATGTGGGGGCCATGGAAGCGATCGACCGGAGCAAGAAGATGATGCGCGGCAACAAATGGAAGTACTTCTGCCTGCAGTGGAGGTTCTTCGGCTGGGCGCTCCTGTGTCTCCTGACCTTCGGGATCGGGTTCCTGTGGCTGGCGCCTTATATGATGACCAGCACGGCCTGCTTCTACGAGGACCTCAAGAAGGGTCAGCAGGCTGCCTGAGCGGCGGTGGCCCCTGCAGGGGAGGCCGGGCTTGTCAACCGTTCCGGATGGTGTACCCTTGCCTTGGGGAATGAGCCGGAAGGTGGCCTGACATGGGACGCGCAATCTTCAGTCCTGCCGGAAGTGTGATCCGTATTCTGCTTGTGGAGACGGACGCGGAGGATGCCCGTGCGATACAAGCCTTGCTTCCCGGGGTATCCGGGCTCCGGTGTGAATGGCATCATGCCGGCGATCTGCCGGCAGCGGGACGGATACTGGATTTTCTTTCCGTGGATGTGGTTGTGCTGAGCCTTTGTCTGCCGGGGTGTTCGGGGGTGGAATCGCTGCAGCGCCTCCAGGCGCTGGCGCCGGATAAGCCGGTTGTCGTGGTGACGGCCGAGGAAGACGAGGATCTGGGGGTTGCGGCTGTCCAGCAGGGGGCGCAGGAGTATCTCGTCAAGGGGCAGATGGAGTCCCGGACCGTTGCCAGGATTGTTCGGTATGCCATCGAGAGGCAACGGGTCGAGGCCCAGCTCAGGGCTTCGCTCCTTGAAAAGGAGACGTTGCTCAGGGAGGTCCACCACCGGGTGAAGAACAACCTCCAGGTGATCCTGAGCCTGTTGCGGCTCGGATCGGAGAATCTTCCGGAGGGTGAGGCGCGGCGCATCTTCCAGGATAGTCATAACCGCATCCGTTCCATGTCGATGATCCACGAGGCGCTCTACCAGTCGCGGAATATCAGCAAGGTCCCGTTCCACGATTACGTGAAGGAGTTGATGAGGGAATTGTTCTGTGCGCACAACGCGTGGGCGCGGGGCATCGAGATGGATCTGCAGATTGCGCCTGTGGAACTGGGCATTGATACGGCGATCCCCTGCGGGTTGATCCTTCATGAGTTGGTGACCAACTCCCTGGAGCATGCGTTTCCCGAGGCCGCCGGCAAGGGAGGCGCCAAGGCGGCGGGCCGGCTTCCGGAGGAGCGTAAGTGGGTCCAGGTGGTTTTCCGGCGGGTCGATCCGGACCGGCTGCAATTGCAGGTCAGTGATAACGGGATCGGCCTGCCGCCGGAGGGCGAATTGCGGAAGAAGAAATCCGTCGGGCTGAACCTTGTGGTTACCTTGGCCGGCCAGCTGGGCGGCGCGGTGGACTGTCGAACGGGCCCGCCATCGGTCTACGGGATTGTGTTTCCTGAGAAGCGTTTGAGATTGGTGTAGGCGTTTCCGGCGGGGGAAGCAGGCGCGTTGCCCTGTCGGCTAGCTTTCCAGGGTCGTCAAACCTTCGCGGATAGCATATTTCGTCAGGCCCGCTACGCTGTCGACTTTAAGCTTGTGCATGATGTTCTGCCGGTGGGTTTCCACCGTCTTGACGCTCAGGTCCAGGGCCTTGGCAATCGCTTTGGTACTCTTGCCTTCGGCGATGAACTGCAGGATTTCCTCTTCCCGGGCGGAGAGTTCCATCTTAGCCAGCTTGCGAGGATTCCGTTCCCGTTGCGCAAATTCGGAAAGGACATTTTCCGCAATTTTCGGGCTCACATACATACCGCCGGATACAATGGTCCGGATGGCGTTGATCAGTTCGGCAAAAGCGCAGTCCTTCAGGAGATATCCGGAGGCGCCTGCCTGAAGCATCCCGGTAATGAAATGGCGGTCGGAATGCATGGACAGGGCGAGGATCTTGGCGTTCGGGGCTTCCCCCTGGATCCGGCGGGCTGCGGCGATGCCGTTCAGGTCCGGCATGGCCACGTCGAGGACGACGATGTCCGGTTGGCAGTCCCTGGCCTTCTTGCAGGCTTCGACCCCGTTCACGCACTCCCCGACCACCTGCATATCCTCTTCCTTTTTCAGGAGGGAGCGCAATCCTTCCCGGACAATCCGATGGTCATCGCATAGGATGATCTTGATGCTCATTCAAACTTCCCCCTTTTTTCGAGCGCCCGCTTGAAGGATAGCACGCGTTTGTCAAGACGATGATGCCCTCATATCGGGAGCCTGTCAAGAGGGGGATTCACTTTTTGCGTAAAGCGGGGTCACGATGTACCGAACCTAGCCCGGAAATCGGCTTTTCACGCTTGACGGAGAAGCGGTATTTGCGCAAAGTACGACCCATCTTATGCCTCGGCAAGGCGTCGGGGGATAAGGGGTAAAGGAAGCGCTATGTTTAATCTCTTGCTGGGCCTGTTTTCCGATGACATCGGGATTGATCTTGGCACAGCCAACACTTTGGTCTTCGTCAAGGATCGCGGTATTGTCCTGCGGGAACCGTCTGTGGTTGCCATTCAGGCGGGAACGCGCCGGGTTCTGGCGGTTGGTGACGAGGCCAAGCAGATGTTGGGGCGTACACCCGGCAGTATTGTGGCCATTCGCCCCATGAAGGCGGGCGTTATTGCGGATTTTGAGATCACCGAAGCCATGCTGAGGTATTTCATCCGCAGGGTGCACAATCGCCGTACGGTTGTACGGCCGCGGGTGATTATCGCAGTGCCCAGCGGGATTACGGAGGTTGAGAAGCGTGCGGTCAAGGATTCGGCCATGCACGCCGGGGCGCGAGAGGTGTATTTGATTGAAGAGCCGATGGCGGCGGCGATCGGGGTTGGCCTGCCTGTGCAGGAGCCGGCCGGGAACATGATCGTGGATATCGGAGGCGGTACAACGGAAGTAGCGTTGATTTCGCTGGCCGGGATCGTGTTCTGCCGCAGTGTCCGCGTCGGCGGCGATGAGATGGATGAGTTCATCGCCCAGTACATGAAGCGGGTATACAATTTGATGATTGGCGAACGTACAGCCGAGGACATCAAGATGAAGATCGGCTCCGCCTATCCGCTGGCGGAGGAGATGACAATGGAAGTCAAGGGCCGCGATCTGGTTTGCGGTTTGCCCAAGACGCTGACCATTACATCGGAAGAGATCCGGGAAGCGCTCCAGGAGCCGCTTTCCTCCATCTTGGATGCGATCCGTCTGACACTGGAAAGGTGTCCGCCGGAACTCTCGGCTGATCTGGTGGATCGTGGCATGGTGATGTCGGGTGGCGGGTCACTCCTGCGCGGGATTGACCAGTTGATCGCCGAGCACACCGGGTTGCCGGTTCATCGGGCCGATGATCCGCTGAGTGCGGTCGCGGAAGGAACGGGAGTTGTGCTCAGTGAGCTCAATGTCCTGCGCCGGATTGCCGCCAACGAGAAAACGTACTGATCTGCTCTTCAATCATGGGCCGGCCGCAAGCCGGCTTGCATGCCTCTGGACCCGCTGGGTCCGCGTTCCGCCTGGAAAGGACCGGGTTCCTGCATTGTTGCGGGGATTCCCGGCCGGATCATGGGAAAAGGCGGGAGTAAAAGGTGCGGGAAAATCGATATCTCGTGTTGATCCTATTGGGAACTTTCTTCCTGATCATCCTGAACCTGCCGGATTCGGTTTCCGGTTTTTTCCGGGGTGCCTTCCGGGAGGGCATTGCGCCCTACCAGCAGGCGGTGATGAAGGCGTGGGGCGGTGTGCGGAGCGGGTCCGTGGCGTCCGGACGGGTGGCCGATTGGGTCCGTGAGCGCGAGGTTCTGGCCGAGGAGGCGCAAAGCCTCCGGGCCCAGGTCCGGCGCCTGGAATTGCTGGAGAGGGAGAATCAAGAGCTGCGGGATCTGATGGGGTTCCGGCGGCGCCTGGGGTATCGCACCGCGGCGTGCGATGTGATCGCCCGTGATGATGGGTACGGTTGGTGGCAGACGGTGCGGCTTGACAAGGGGCGGGCCGACGGACTGGCGGAAAACATGGCGGTCATCACGCCTGATGGCCTGATCGGTAAAACCATGGAGGTTTCAGAGCAGACGTGTGATGTGCTGCTGATTTCCGATCGGAACTTCAAGGTATCGGTGCGGTTCGAGGGCGAAGGCTCCTACGGCATCCTGCATGGCGGCGGTGTGTCCCTCCGCGGCCGGCACAGTCTCGGGGTGGTTTGTTCGCCCATACCTTTCCAGGTTGAGTATGTGCGAAGGGACTTGGAATTCAAGGTCGGCGAGGTGGTGACAACCTCGGGGCTCGGCGGCGTCTTTCCTCCGGGGCTGATTGTCGGCCGGGTCATCGCGCAGTCGGCGGATGAGACGGGCTTGTTCCAGAGAGCGGAGGTGGTGCCTGCGGCCGACCTCTCGAAATTGAGGCATGTGCTGGTGGTGCTGGGGGAATAGGACGAACGAGTGGAGAGCGAAGACAGAAGAGAAGCAGATGTGAAAATGGGGAATGGAATATCCGGGATGGGCGGCATGAGGAGGATGGCATGACGTTGGCAGTCATGGCCTTATTGCTCCTTGTGGCGGCGTTGTTGCAGAGCCTGACGCCCGCGGTTGCCCTGTTGGCGTCGGCCAAGATGCCGTTCCTGCTGGCGGTTACGATCTATTATGCATTGAAGCATGGGCGCGGCCTGGTGATGGCGGCAGCGATTATGGGAGGCTTGATCCAGGATTCGCTCAGTCTGTTGCCGATCGGCTATTCGGCGCTTTGCTTTGTGGCCGCCGGGCTGATTATTCACCACGCGCGGGAATCGCTGTTCCGCGACAGCCCTTTTACCGTGGCGGCGCTGGGTGGAGGGGTGGCGGCGCTCGAAACACTGGTCATGTATGTCATGTTGAGGGTGGGAACGGAGGTGGCACCGGTCCCTCTGTGGTGGCTGGGTTTGAAGATGGGCGGGCGCGTATTGCTGGGAATGGCTGTGACCCCTCTTGTCTGGGGTTTGGCCGGTTTGGCGGAGCGGCATGTCGGCGTGGTTCACGAGGAGCGCATCTGAGATGGTGGCACACGAAGTCATACCTCTTGAGTTGAAGCGCATCCGGGGGATCCTGGTGATCATGGTGCTGATGCTGCTTGTCCTTGCGGGGGTTCTGTTCCAGCTCCAGGTGGCCCGCAGCGAGGAGTTCGAGCAGAGCTTGCGTCGCCAGAGCCTGCGCCGGGTGCGTCTGCCCGCCACGCGCGGACGGATCCTGGACCGATCAGGCGGACGCCTTGCGGATAACCAGCCGTGTTATTGCCTTGCCTTCTACCTTGAGGATATTCGCAAGCCCGGGCGTTGGCAGAATACCGTGGATGAGGTGTTGCGGCGAATCAAGTCACTGGAGCCCGTGGTGGGGCGGCGTTCGCTTGTCGGGGCGGAAGAAATCCGGATGCACATCCGTAAGCGGCTTCCGCTTCCCCTTGTCGCATGGCGCAGCCTGGACCCGGCCGCCCTGGCGCGGCTGGCTGAGGCAACGGTCGATCTCTCGGGCACCGACATCTACATCGAGCCGATGCGGGTGTATCCCGGCGGGGAAAAGGCGGCCCATCTGCTCGGCTATGTGGGAAGCGCTGTGCTCCCGGACGGGGTGCAGGCCGAATACCAGTACCGGTTGCCGGAAGTGGAAGGAAAGTCGGGCATTGAGCGTCATTTCAATGACGTGCTTTCCGGCGAGGCGGGCGGCAGGCTTGTGCGGATCAATGCGGCAGGATTCAAGTATTCCGAAGCCCGCGAGCGGGAGCCCGATCCCGGAGCCGATGTGATCCTGTCCCTGGACGGCCGGATCCAGGAACTGGCGGAGGTGGCCATCCGGGGTGTTCCGGGTGCGGTGGTGGTGCTGGACCCTTCCAACGGGGATGTCCTGGCGTTGGCCAGTTCCCCTGCCTTTTCCCCGGGGAGTTTCGTTCCGTCCCTGCGGCCGGAAGTCTGGGAAGGACTCCTCAAGAGCCCCGAGAAACCGCTCAGCAACCGGGCGGTGACCGAACTCTATGCGCCCGGCAGCATTTTCAAGCCTGTCGTTGCGCTGGCGGGTCTTGCAAGCGGCAAGTGGTCAGCTGAGATGACGGTCCATTGTCCGGGGTATTACCTGCTGGGCGGATACCGCCTGCGCTGCTGGAATCCGAACGGGCATGGGACGGTGAACCTTCGCAAGGCGATTGAGCAGTCCTGCAATGCGTATTTCGCGGCCCTGGGAATGCAATGCGGGGAGCAGGCGATCGGACGCATGGCGATGGAATTCGGGCTGGGGCGCAAGACCGGCATTGCCCTGGACCGTGAGCCCGACGGGCTTGTACCGACGCCGGAGTGGAAGAAGAAGACCCTGGGCGATAAATGGCGGCCGGGTGATACCTGCAACTTCTCGATCGGGCAGGGTGCTCTTTCCGTGACCCCATTGCAGATGGCCGTGGTGGCCTCGGTTCTGGCCAACGGCGGGGATGTCTTCGCGCCGCGGCTGGTGCTTGAGGTCCGGGGCCGGGATGGTGCGGTCCTGACGAATTATCCCCCCGTCCTTGCGGGCCGTGTGGCGGTACGTCCGGAATCCATGCAGGTGGTTCGCAGGGGGATGCACGATGTGATCATGGCGCCGACGGGTACGGGCGGAAAGGCGCGGATTGCGGGGATTGAGATGGCCGGCAAGACGGGGACGGCAGAATACGGGACTTCGGGGAACCGGCGGAAGCATGGATGGATGATTGCCTTTGCGCCGTACGAGAATCCGCGTGTGGCGGTGGCTATGGTTGTGGATGAGGCGGTTTCGGGTGGCACGACGGTGGCGCCGCGCCTGCATGCGCTGATGGATGGCATCTTCCATCCGGAAGGAGCGGGTGGATGAACCGTAGGTCCGAATTCCTGCTGCTCCTTTCGCGCATGAACTGGCTGATGCTGGCGGCTGTACTGGCCCTGATGACGATCGGGATTATCTTTATCCACAGCGCCACCCACGTGCGGGAGGATGTGACTTCCGGATTATACCAGAAACAGATCCTCTGGGCCCTGGCCGGGCTTGGCGCCTATGTGGCGGCCACGCTTTTTGACTACCGGAAGCTGAGGGATGCCGCCTGGTGGATTTACGCCATGGCTCTCATCCTGCTGGTGGCGGTGCTGTTCTTCGGGACCCGGATCTACGGTGCGCGGCGCTGGCTGATGTTCTTCGGGACGGGAATACAGCCATCGGAACTCGGCAAGCTGGCTGTGATCGTGCTTGCCGCCTGCCTGCTCAGCCCGCCGGCCGGGAAGTTTGAACGGTTGCCTCCGCTTGGCTGGATGCTTTTCCTCGCGGGTGTTCCCATGCTGCTGGTCCTCAAGGAGCCGGACCTGGGCAGTGCGCTGGTCTACGCCCCTGTGATGCTGGCGATGCTGTTTGTGGCCGGCAGCGCGGCGCGTCCGCTGGTGATCCTCGTCCTCAGCGGCTTGTTACTGGTATTCCTGGTCCTGGGTGTGGTCGCCTTGCCGGAGAAAATCGGCATGTCGCCGGAAAAGCAGGAGAAGTTCTTCCGGGCCATACACCTGACGGAATACCAGCGGGACCGCATTGAGGTCTTCCTGGATCCTTCCCGGGACCCCATGGGGACGGGCTGGAACAAGCGGCAGTCGGAGATCTCCGTGGGGTCTGGCGGCCTGACAGGAAAGGGCTTCCGGAAGGGAACGCAGAATATCCTCGGATTCCTGCCCCGGACGGTGGCCCCGACCGACTTCATTTTTTCCGTGATCGCGGAGGAGACGGGTTTTGCCGGTGCCATGACGGTGATCGGCCTGCATGGTGTGCTGGCCTTGTGCGGCCTGTATTCGGCCATGGCGGCACGGGATAAGATGGGTCGTTTGTTATGCGTGGGGGTGGTGACCATGGTCTTCACGCATGCGTTTGTCAATATGGCGATGACAATCGGGTTGCTTCCCATTGTGGGCATCCCCCTGCCGCTGGTCAGTTACGGCGGAACATTCATGGTCATCACGCTCTCCGCGCTGGGTCTGGTGCAGAGTGTGCATGTGAGAAGACCGGGAGTTTGATACGCAGCGTCCGGATGCCCGGTTTTACGGGTGCCGGAAACGAGGCGGGAGAAAAGAAGGGAAGGGAATATGTTCGGATTCAGATTTGGAAGAAAGACATTCAAGCGTGAGATTGTGATCAATGCCGAGAGCCTGGAAACACGGGTGGCTGTGCTCGAGAACGGCAAACTGGAGGAATTCCAGGTGGAGCACCCCTCAGAGGAGCGGGTGGTGGGTGGAGTCTACAAGGGAATCGTCCGGAATCTCGAAGACGGCCTGCAGGCCGCATTCGTGGATATCGGACTCAGGAAAAACGCCTTTCTGCACTACTGGGACATGATTCCCGAGGATGCGGCTCGGCTGGAGGTGGCGGAGGATATCTCCATTCGTTCCACCGCGCAGAAGAAGAAGAAATTCTCCGGCGAGGAGATTGCCCGCATGTTCCCCGTGGGCTCGGAAATCCTGGTCCAGGTGACCAAGGGGCCGATCAGCACAAAGGGGCCGAGGGTGACAGCCAACCTCAGCATTCCCGGCCGCTATCTGGTGATGCTGCCCGGGAGCAACCTCAAGGGGGTGTCCAAGAAGATCGAGGATGAAAAGGAGCGCCAGCGACTGAAGAAGGTCCTTGCCCGTCTTCCCATGCCGGAAGGGGTGGGCCTGATTGTGCGCACGGCGGGACAGGGAGCCAAGCAGAGGAGCTTCGTGCGGGATATCCGGGGTTTGCTGGAAGTCTGGGAGGATATCCAGCGCGGAATCCGTGAAAAGCCGGCTCCGTGCTGTCTCTATCAGGAGCTGGATCTGGTGGAACGGGTGGTGCGGGACTGGCTGACGGAAGACATCGACCGCATTGTCGTGGACGATCCGCACAAGTTCGAGCGCATCCGGGATCTGGCTTCGCGCATTTCGCGCCGGGTCCGGTCCAGGATCCAGCAGTATGAGGGGTCGGCGCCGATCTACGAGCACTTCAACATCGAGCGGCAGCTTGAAGGGGCCTTTGCCCGAAAGATCATGCTCAAGTCCGGGGGATACATCATCCTCGATGAAACGGAGGCTCTCATTTCGATCGACGTCAATACCGGCCGGCACAAGGGGGGGCAGACGCAGGAGGATGTGATTCTTGAGGTCAACACCGAGGCGGCGGAAGAGGTCGCGCGGCAGTTGCGGTTGCGAAACATCGGCGGCCTGATCGTGGTCGACTTCATCGACATGAAACAGAAGAAGAACCGCAATGCCGTGCTGAAGACCCTCAAGGATGCCCTGCAACGCGATAAGGCCAAGACCAACGTGCTCCCGATCTCCCAGCTCGGCCTGCTCGAAATGACCCGCCAGCGGGTGGACGAGGGGGTGCTTTCGGCCATGTATGTCGATTGCCCCTACTGCCAGGGGCGCGGCAGTGTCAAGTCCTCGCTCTCGATGAGCGTGGAAATCCAGCGGCAGATTGTTTCCGTGATGCGGCGCTTCAAGGCCGGCGGACAGGAGCGCAAGCTCCAGATCATTGTCCATCCGACCATCCTTGACCGCCTGCGCAAGGAGGATGAGGCGGTGCTGGTTGACCTGGAGGCGAAGTTTGCCGGATACTTGAGTTTCCGGCCTGATCCGGTCCGCCACATCGAGGAGTTCGAGATTCGGAATGCCGAGACCGGCGAGGTGATGTATGCCACGCCGAAGTCGACGCCGGTGGGGCAGGGCTGATGCCTTAACGCTGGCTTTCGCGAGGCGGGTTGTTGTATGGTTACAAACGGATTTCCGGTTGGCGGTTGAACACGGCCAGGAGAAAAACGATGGTGACGCGCAAAGTTCTGATGACATTGGGCCTGCTTGCGACGGCCGCGGTGGTGAACGCGGTTTCCGTTCCCTTGAACCCGGTGGTGCCGGCCGCTGTGGCGAGTACCTCCTCGGTGCCCGTCGATATCAGCGCCGGCAGCATGGAATACATCAAGGCCCGCGAAGTGATTGTGGCTTCGGGCAATGTCGTGATCCGTTCCGGCGAGGAGGAGTTGCGTGCGGACAGCGTGACGCTCAATGTCAAGACCCAGGAAGCCCAGGCCAGCGGGAACGTGGTGTTCACAAGGGGGAGGACGGTGTGGAAAGGCAATGCCCTGAACTACAACTTCAGCACGGGGGCATGGAAGACGGGCGAATTTGACTCCTATTACGATCCGTTCTTTGTCACCGCGAAGTCCTCCTATCGCACGAACGAGACCGAGTACGTCCTCAACGGGGCGGTGATCACCACCTGCACCAATGCGGCCCCGCATCGGCATTACACGCTCAGCTGCCGAAGGATCCGGCTGGTGCCCGGGGAGAAACTGACCGGAAGCGGGGCGGTTGTGCGGATGGGTCGGGTCCCGGTATTCTATCTCCCCTGGGTGTACCGGTCCCTGAGTGATCGATCCGTCGGTTTCAGCGCGGAAGCGGGATACCGCAACCGTATGGGCGCGTTCCTCCTCACCAGTACGAAGTACTGGATGTCGCCCGTTTTCCGGGGCATCACGCAGGTGGATTACCGGAGCGAACGGGGCCCCGCGGCAGGGCAGGAAGTCGGATGGTTGCTCGACAGGGACGCCGGGCACGGGAAACTGTACGGGTATTATGCGGCCGACTCCGGCGCCAAGGAGGACTACGACGGAGTGGATCGCGAGAATGTGGACGAGGGGCGGTACCGGATCGGGGTGTCGCACCAGCAGAACCTTGGCAGCCGGGATTATTTCCTTCTCGATGCCACTTATCTGAGCGATGAGTTCCTGCTTGAGGATTTCTTTGATAGCGATTACCGGGCCAGTTTCCAGCCGCAGAACCATGCCACGCTTACGCATCGCGGCGAAGGCCTGACCATGGGCCTGTCCGCCTACAAGCGGTTGAATGATTTCTACACCACGGTTGAGCGCCTGCCGGAGGGGTTCCTGGATATCAACCGCATGCAGGTTGGCGATTCGGATCTCTATTATGAGAGCCGGAACTCGATCTCCTTCCTCAACAAGGCCTTTTCCGAGGAGGACGGCAGTGAGGATTATTCCGCAGGCCGGCTTGACACCAGTCACAAGCTCTACTACCCAACACGCCATTTCGGATTCCTGAACCTGATCCCCCGGACGGGATACCGCGCCACGTATTACTCCGAAACCGTGGAGTGGAGCACGGCGACCCAGACGGTTGCGGTGGCGACCACCAACCTGACAACCGTCACTCAAACCAACACCACCCGTGTGGCGCGGGATCTGGGTAGCGATGTCCGGTCCCTGTTCGAGCTTGGCCTTGAGGCCTCCTTCCGGGCCTTCAAGGTGCTGAGCAACGAGGAGAATATGTTTGGAAGCGGGCTCCGGCATGTCGTGGAGCCCTATGCGAACTATACGTTCATTCCGGAACCGAACCTGACTCCGGAGAACCTCTATGAGTTTGACTCCATTGACCGGCTGGACGAGAACAATACCATTCGGTTTGGTGCCCGGAACCGGTACCAGACGCGGCGCGACGGGCGTGTGGATGACATCATGGACCTGGACCTCTTCGCGACCTATGACCTGGAAGCCGAGGATGATCCCATTTCGGAGGTCGGTTTGAACTCGGAATTCAGTTTTTCCAAGTCGTTCCAGGTGTTCATGGATGGCCTGTATGACACGGTGGAAGGGGATCTCCGTTCCTTCAACAGCCGTGCCCGGTACCGCGGAGACCGGTGGAACACCAGTATTGAGCACCGGTATCGCAATGAGGACAGCAACCTGCTGGGCGCCGATCTTGAATTCGCGCCGAACAAGAACTGGGCCTTTGGCCTCTATGACCGGTATGAGTTCGAGACCTCCCAACTCGAGGAGCAGGGGGTCTATCTGACCCGCATGCTGGATTGCATGGGGATTCGCGTGGGGGGCAGTTACCTGCCGGGTTATACCCGTGACGACGGCACGGAGCGGGAGGATGATTACCGGGCCACGGTGCAGATGTGGCTCACCGCTTTCCCGAATATCCGGTTCGGCAGTGCGCCCAGGAACTGATCCGAGACCGGCTGCGACGGGCCGGTCCGATTTCCGGGATGAGGCATGAAAGAGGCAATAGTCCAGGATTCCCTTCTTTTCGGTGCCGACCCCCTGGCCGGCCTTGTGGCCGTGGAACTGGTGGAAGCCGAAAAAGGTGATTCCATGGCGCTGTTCGTCCGCGAGGGCGAAGTCGTTCGGCGGGAGATCGAACCATTCCGGCCGTTTCTTTTCCTTAACGACCCGGCCTTGGGACAGGGCTTGCCTGGTGAGATGGCGGAGCTCAAGGGGACTCTGCCTTTCCGGTGGCGGGTCAACTTCCCCACATGGAAAGCATGCCTCAAGGCCAAGGTCTTGCTGGCCAAGGCCACCGGGCGGACGGCCGGGGATCCGGGTGCGCCGTATTTCCTGGTCAGCGATCCGGTCCAGCAATATCTGATGGCGACAGGCCGTACATTATTCAAGCGGTTGCCCTTTGACCAGTTGCGGCGGATGCAGGTGGATATTGAGTGCGTGACGTCGGAAGGTTTTGAGTTCTGCAATCCCGACCGGGCGGCAGACCGTATCATTGTGATTGCCGTGGCGGACAATACGGGGTGGAACATGGTTCTTTCCGGCGCGGAGATGGACGAGCCGGAATTGCTGAACCGGTTCCTGTCCCTTGTGCGGGAGCGCGATCCCGATGTGCTGGAAGGGCATAACATCTTCAATTTCGATCTGCCGTATCTCCTGGCCCGCGCCAGGCGGCACGGGATCAAGCTGGCCCTCGGGCGCGACGGCAGTGTTCCGGCGATCCGGCCCGGTCGTTTCACTGCGGGGGATCGCACCATTGCCTACACCCGCTTCGATGTGTTCGGAAGGCATGTCATCGATACGCTTTTCCTGGTCCACGCCTACGATGTGACGCACCGTTCGCTTGAAGGGCATGGTCTCAAGGATGCTGCCCGGCATTTCGGACTTTCCTCTGCCGATCGCACCTACATTGACGGCCCGGAAATTTCCGCTGTCTTCCGGACGGACCCCGGGAAGCTTCTCCGGTATGCGCGGGATGATGTCCGCGAGACCGGGGCCTTGAGCCGCCTGCTGTCGCAAAGCGCGTTTGCGCAGGCTCAGATGGTGCCGCTTTCCTACCAGAACATTTGTGTGCGCGGGAATGCCACACGGATTGATGCGCTCCTGTTGCGGGAATATGTGCGGCAAGGGCATAGTCTGCCCGCACCCGATCCGGCCCGCCCTTTTGCCGGCGGATACGCGGATATGTTCATCCAGGGCGTGGTGCGCACGGTTCATCACTGTGACATCCGGTCGCTCTATCCGTCGCTCATGTTGTCACGACGCATCGGCCCGCGCCATGATGTGCTTGGTGCATTCCCGGAGCTGCTTGAGAAGTTGCGGCGATTCCGCCTGGAGGCAAAGGCGGCGGCGAGGTCGGCCCGCACGGAGGCTGAACGGCTTCATTATGAGGCTTTGCAGACCACCTTCAAGGTGCTGATCAATTCCTTCTACGGCTACCTGGGTTTTGATCAGGCCCGCTTCGGGGACTTCGACGCGGCGGAACGGGTTGCGGCGGAAGGCCGCGACCTGTTGCGATCGATGATTCAGTGGCTGGAGGGGCGCGGGGCCCGTCCGGTGGAAATGGACACGGACGGCATTTACTTTGTTCCACCTCCCTTTGCAACGGTGGGGCAGCGGGACACCTTCCGCAGGGAATTTGAAAAGGCATTGCCGCCGGGCATCGAAGTGGAATTTGACGGCGAATACGAGGCCATGTTCAGCTACAAGGTCAAGAATTATGCCCTGCTCGACGTGAACGGGGAGGTTGTGATCAAGGGGGCGGCGCTCAAGTCGCGGGGGCTGGAGCCGTTCCAGAGGCAATTCCTGCGGGAGATGATCCGGCTGAAGCTGGAGGGACGGGACGAGGCATTACCCGGGCTTAAGGCGAGGTATGCGCAGGAGATTGCAGAACGGCGCTGGCCGATCGCGAGGCTGGCCAAGACCGAGACGTTGCAGGATTCGCCGGGCACCTATGCCGCCAAGGTGGAGGCCCGGGGGCGCGGTCGCAACGCGGCGTATGAACTCGCGCTGGCTTCCGGGCGTGAGTACAGGGCCGGGGATCCAATCTCGTATTATGTCACAGGGCTCCGCAAGACGGTGCCGGTCCATTCCAGCGCCCGCCTCGTGTCGGCATGGGATTCGGAGGCGCGGGATGAGAATGTGGCCTATTATCTCGCCAAACTGGAGGCGCTTTATGATAAGTTCTGTGGTGGAACGCTGGGCGGAGAAAGCCGGGAGGAATAAGGGAGGATATGCCATGAAAGCCAGGGGCGGTTTTACATTTCTTGAAATCCTGATTGCGATGCTGATCATCAGCATCCTATCGGGTGTGGTTGGCCTGTCGTTGTACCAGTATGTGCGCAAGGCCAAGGTCGAGGCGGCAAGGGCACAGATCAAGACCCTGCAGACGGCGCTGCAGATGTATCGGGCGGCCCACGGCCAATTGCCCACGCAGGCGCAGGGCCTGGAGGCGTTATGCGTGCAGCCCGCGGATCCGCCGGTTCCGGAAAACTACCCGGAAGAGGGATATCTCGAAAGGCGAACCCTGCCGGACGATCCGTGGGGGCATCCCTATGTGTATCTGATTCCCGGCCGGCAGAAAGAGACCTTTGAGATCCTCTGTTACGGGAGTGATGGCGAAGAGGGGGGCGCCGGGGATGCCGCGGATATCACCAGCGCGCAGTTGTAGCGGCCAGGCAGAATCGGTTGGCCGGTCGCTGAGGACGGGACGCAGGGCGGGCTTCACCCTGATGGAGGCGCTGGTTGCCCTGGTCATCCTCGGAATCACCGTAACGGTCCTTGTGCGGGTTCATATCGGGACCCTCAGAGCCCGTGGCATGGCGCGCGGCATCGATGAGACAGTGACGCAACTGGGAAATGTCGCGGCGTTGTCCTTCCTGGGCAGGGATGATCGCGAGATCATTGATTCCGCCGCTCGGGATGGATGGACTGCGATGGTCGAGGGGCGGAACGGTCCAGAGGCGGGCGAAATGTGGAAGGTCTGGACTGTGGCTTCCAGCAACCAGCCGGCGCCGCCTCTCAAGATGTATCTGCGGGACAGGAGATGGACGGGGACGGCTCACCCGAGGGAGGGACAGAATGCAGAAGGGCAATGACGAACTGCGGGGGAAATCGGCCCGCTTGGAGGAAATCATCCGCGGCACAGGCGGGATGGCGGTGGCATTCTCCGGAGGGGTGGACAGCACGTTCCTGGCTGCGGTTGCATTCCGTGTGCTGGGGGAAAAGGCGCTTGCGATCACGGCGCTTTCAGCGACCTATCCGGCCTGGGAACAGCAGGAGGCAAAGGATCTGGCGCGGCGAATCGGAGTCCGGCACGTGGAGGTGGACTCCCATGAACTGGAGGATCCGCATTTTCTCGCGAATCCGCCGGACCGCTGCTACTACTGCAAGAGGGAACTGGTGGACCTTGTTCGCCGGACGGCTGCGGAGCAGGGGTTGCCGGTTATTGCCGACGGGACAACGGTGGATGACCTGGACGATCACAGGCCCGGAAGGCGTGCGGCCCGGGAGGGCGGGATGTTGAGCCCGCTGCTGGAGGCAGGCCTGAGCAAGCGGGATGTGCGGGAACTGTCCCGCGGCATGGGATTGCCGACGGCGGACAAGCCTTCGCTGGCGTGTCTTGCGTCGCGCATTCCGTACGGGACGCCGATTACAACCGAGCGGCTGACGGCGGTCGACAAGGTGGAGCATGTCTTGCGCGATCTGGGTTTCCGGCAATGCCGTGTGCGGCATCATGGCCAGGTGGCGCGGGTCGAGGTTGAGGCCGGGTCATTGGCGGAGTTGTGCCGTCCCGAGGTCCGCGCCAGGGTGCTGGCGGTGGCGCGCGAGGCGGGCTTCACCTATGTGGCAGCGGACCTCGATGGTTACAGGACAGGCAGTATGAATGCGGTCCTGAGTGAAGCGGAAAAGCGACAGGCGGGCCCCGCTGTTTCCTGAAGGGGCGCCAGAGACCGGACCGGGGTGCGGCTGATGGGTGAAACAATGGATGAACAACGGATTTGAACGGACCCGTCCGGTTTGTCATAATGGAGTTCCAGGTTGGAAACGATTGCAGGATGTCCCGGTTGCTGAAAAGGAGCGTTTTGTGAAAATGAACCGTACAATTTCAGTTCTGTTGGCGGGGTTTCTCTTGGCCTTGCCGTTGCGGAGCCTTGCGGAGGGCTATGTCATTGTCAAATGGCAGGACATGCTGAAGAAAGCCACGACGGAAATGATGACCGAATCCCAGTACAAGGTGTTGGAGAAAACCATTGCGATGGAAGGCCGGTATTTCCCGCAGGCTGTGCAATTGGCGGCCAAGGAATGGCGGGAAGACGAATTGAACAAGGGAACGCCATTCGCCGGCTCGCGCTTGACGGCCCGTAAGATTGTCGGCACACCTGAAAGGTTTTCGAACCAGGAAAAGGCGCAGCAGAAGCTTACGGCCATCGAGGATCTGGAGAGCAAGAAGCAATTTCGCGCCCGGGAAAAGGAGCTTGCGAACAAGGGGCAGAAGAAGAGCAAGGAGGAACTGGCCAGGGAATACGAAAAGGAAGGAGCGCTTTCCTCCGCAGCCCAGCTTGTGCAGACGAAATTGGAGGAACTGATCAGCGCCAAGACGGCAAATCCTGCGGGAGGCGGCGGTGCGGCGCCTGCCGGAAAGCCGGTGGATAACGCGGCCGCGAAGGAAGCCGGGCTCAAAGCCCTGTGAAGGCAGCGCAAGCTGCGCAGGGGTCGGCCATCGTGAAGAAAGTGCGGTAAAGGATGACCAACTCCCCCGTTCTTGATGTTCAGGCTGTTGTCAGTGCGGTGCGGACGGCCCCGTTATCCGGGGGCTTTCTGGCGATGCGGGTCCTAGAACTTCTGGTGGTGTACGGGCTTTTTTCGGTTGCCCAGCGCTTCCTGATCCGGAGTCACCTCTTGAGGCGCATTGCAATCCAGCTCAATTTTCTTGTCCTGACCCTTCTGTTTTGGATTTTCCTGGGGCCGGTACTGGATATCCTGCCGTTCAAGGCGATGCGGGTGGTCCACGCGGCGGCCTTGTTTTTCGGCCTTACCGTGATCATCACGGCGCTCGACACCTTTTTCTTCGATATTCTGGCGCGCTGGCGGAACCGGCCGCAAGCGCCGCTAGTGGTGCGGGACATCGGGCGACTCGTGGTTTCGGCCGTGGTCCTGATCCTGATCGTCCGGGGGTTCTTTCCGGGGGTGAATTTGAATGTCCTGGCGGTGTCCTCCCTGGTGGTGGGGTACATTGTGGGCAATGCGACCCAGGATACGCTCGGTAATCTGTTTGCCGGTCTTGCGCTGAATGCCGAAAGGCCATTCCACATCGGCGACTGGGTCCAGGTGGCGGGGCATACCGGCCGGATTGTCGACACCACGTGGCGGGCCACGCGGCTGAAGACCAAGGCGGAGGACTATGTGGTCATTCCCAACTCGGCCATCGCCAAGGAGGCGATTGTCAACTACTCCCGCCCGACAGGCAAGCATGGGTGTTACCTGAACGTCGGGGTGAGTTATGAGACACCGCCAGGGAAGGTCCAGGAGGTGATCCTGGGTGTGCTGGCGGAAACGCCGGAAGTGGCGAGGGACCCGAAGCCGTCGGTGTACCTGACGGGATATGCCGATTTTGCCATTACCTTCACCCTCAAGTTCTTCATTGAGGATTTCGAACGGCTGAACACGATTGAGAGTCGCGTGATGGAACGGATCTGGTACGCTTTCAGGCGGGCGGGTATTTCCATTCCGTTCCCGATCCGTGATGTACGCATTCGGGATGCGGATGTGGCGGATAAACGGAGCCAGGAAACGGGGCGCCAGGCCATACGGAGATTGCTGGCCGGTGTCGACCTTTTCCAGACGCTTTCCCCGGAACAGTTTGAAGTATTGGCGAACAGCGTCAGAAGTCTTGTCTTTGCCCGGGGCGAGGCCCTTTGTCGCCAGGGGGAAGCCGGACGCACGTTCTATGTGATCCAGTCCGGGCGGGTCGAAATCCGCGTGGCGGGCGGGAATGGTCCTGAGACACCGGTGGCCCACCTCGGTCCGTCGGCGTTTTTCGGGGAGATGTCGCTTCTTACAGGTGAAGCCCGCTCGGCGACGGTGGTCGCGGAGGAAGATGTTGAAGTTCTGGAGGTGACAAACGAGGTGTTTTCGGTGTTGCTCAAGCAGGACGCGGTGTTGGCGGAGAAACTCGGGGGCATCCTCGAGCAACGCGAGAATGAGCGCCAAGCCCGGATGGCGACAGGGGTTGTCGCACCCAGCGGACCTGTCCCGCGGGCTGCCTTGACGGCCAGGATCCGGAAATTCTTCAATCTCGGGTGAACGAAGCCGGTGCCGGAGGTTACTGCCCGCCCAGTTTTGCGGGGGCGTTTTTCCAACGGTAGAGGATTTCGCCCGCCCGTTCCACATACAGGATGCCTTTATCCTGTTTCCCGGCGTAGTCGGATCTCTGAATGGATCTCGGGTCCATGTAGCCGAGGTTCACCTTCCGGCAGACCGATTCCGGGATTCCCGTGGCCAGGATGACCTCGACCCGCGGCTGCTCCACGCCGTTCTCGTAGGTCCCGATGCCCTTGACGTGGGTGGAGTGTGCCACAACTCCCCATGGATAGCGGCTGTACCGATCCCATTGTTTCAGGAAGAAATCCCTTGTGTGGTAGCCGATCTGTTCAAGGACCGGGCCGTGGACAGGGGAAATCTCGTGGATATGGGGGGCATAGATGATGACCTTGCCTCCGTCCGAGACGACCGGTTCAATCTTGTACATGCACTTTCCGCCGGTCCACAGGTCGTCATACATCTCCGGCGCGCAGGAAAGGACCGTATGGAAGGGTGTTTCGTGATACTCCGTGTGAATCTGCCGGGAAAGATCCGCCGCATCTGACCAGGCGTCCTCAGGCGTTCCCGCATACAGTCCGGCCAGCTGGTGGTGGCTGACCACCATGCAGAAAGCGCGTCTCTCCACCGGGAGCATGGCGGCAGCGCGATCCACGACCTTGCGCACGGGGGTCCATTTATTACCGATAATGACGGGATTCGTGATGACCGCGCCGAGCCAATGGAAGAAGTCGATGATCTCCTGTCCGGCGATTCCCGGGAAAAGGTATTTGTTCCCGCCCGAGAATCCGACCACTTCGTGGGGGAACACGGGGCCGATGATCACCAGAAGATCGTAGTCATGCACCATGCGGTTGCAGGTGACTTCCACGTCCATCTCAAAGCGGCCTTCCGTGATTTCGCGAACGTCCTTCCGGGTCAGCCGTCCGACGGAGACCAGCTGGTCGGGATTTTTCCACTCATGGTTGAAAAAGCGGGCCCGGGAAAAGCGGGACTGATGCTCCGCGGCGGTGATGCCCATACGCTTGTAGATCTGATCCGGTGTCAGGGCGGGGTGTGTACCCAGCGCGATCAGGAAATCCAGGGTCTTGGCCCGATCCGCCAGTTGCCCGTACAGGAGGCGGAACATCAGGTCGAGGGGGCAGGTTCGGGAGTGATCCGGGACGATAAAGAGGATCCGCTTGCCGTCAGGTTTCCAGGCGGCAAGGGCTTGACTGCAGATATTCGCGACGTCCGCTTCCGAAAGCAGGGAGTGGGTGTTTCCCAGGCCGATGGATAGGTTATTTGTCATTTTCGTTTGCCTTTTCTTCTGGTAGTTTACCGGCATTGACGGGCGTTGTGCTTTCCGGCACCCGGGTTTGGCGGCGGTGGAAGAGGCGCCAGAGGAGGAACTTCAGGCGGGACGAAAGGGGTGGCGGTGAATAGGGGTTGCGCGGTTTATGGATTTGTCCGCGCATATAATCACGATCCTGAAGGCTCATAAGGATGGAAAGAATAGCGATCCGCGAAGTGCGGCGCAAGATGAACCCGGCAGGTGTGCATTGACTTGCCGGGCGGAAATGGATTACAAGGAAGGGTATCAAGTCTCCTGGCGAATAGCGGACGGTATCCATGGCAGCAGTTTCGCAAAGCTCAAGAATTGGCGATATCCTGGTCCGGCGCGGGGCATTGACCAAGGCGACGCTCGCGGAATCGATTGAGCGGGCGGACGGACAGGGGATCCGGCTGGAGAAGTACCTGGTGGAACATCAGGTGGTTCCGCCTGTTGAGATGACGCTCGGTCTGGCGGATTACCTGCGCATGGCGCCAATTTCCCTGGCGCGTTTCAGCCCCAACCAGAAGCTGATGGAGTCCATTTCGCCCGACGTACTGCGGAAGCATCAGGCCGTCCCGCTGCTGAAGATCGGCGGGATCCTGGTTGTGGCGCTGGGGGATCCGTTCAACATCATGGCGGTGGATGAATTGCAGGTGTTGACGGGGATGGAGATCATGCCGCTGGTGGCCGGCGAGAAGGAAATCCTGGACACGATCAGCCGTGTGGTGGCCAGCAAGGAGCCCGAACAGGGGATGGACCTCGAGGAAATCATGAAGGGGTCCGACAGTGATGTGGAGATCGGGAAGGAAGAGAGAAACGAGGTCAGTCTTGAGGAGATGATGGAGAGCGCCGAGGGCGCCCCGGTCATCCGGATGGTGAACATGATTCTCGTGGAGGCCCTTCGGACGCGCGCCAGTGATATTCACATTGAGCCCCAGGAAAAGACGTTGCGGCTGCGTTACCGCATTGACGGTTCGATGATTGAGCGTCCCAGCCCTTCCCGGAATTATCATGCGGCCATTGTTTCGCGTATCAAGATCATGGGCGATATGGATATTGCCGAGCGCCGTGTGCCGCAGGATGGCCGCTTCAAGATCAAGGCGCTGGGCAAGGAGGTGGATATGCGCGTCAGCATACTGCCCTCCATTTTCGGTGAGAAGATCGTGATGCGTGTGCTCGACAAGAGCGCGCTGTTCCCCAGCTTGAGCGGACTGGGGCTGGACGAGCAGGCGTTCAAGGCCATGAGCCACGCCATCGGCCAGCCGCATGGCATCATCCTGGTCACGGGGCCAACCGGTAGCGGCAAGACGACCACGCTGTATTCCTGCCTGCAGGAGTTGAACAAGTCGGACGTGAACATCGTGACCTGCGAGGATCCTGTGGAATACCAGTTGCCGGGTATTACGCAGGTGCAGGTGAATTCCCAGGTCGGCCTGACCTTTGCGGCTGCCTTGCGTTCCATCCTGCGTCAGGATCCGGACATCTGCCTGGTGGGTGAAATTCGTGACGGTGAGACCGCGGAAATTGCCGTCAAGGCCGCGCTAACCGGACATCTGGTGTTGAGTACCCTGCACACGAATGATGCGTCCGGCGCGATCGCCCGATTGATTGACATGGGGATTCCGCCTTTCCTGATTGCCTCCTCGCTGATTCTCTCGCAGGCCCAGCGCCTGTTCCGCAAACTTTGCACGGCCTGCCGCCAGGAAGTTGAACTGCCGATGGATGTTCTGGAGGCCAACAAGATTGATCCGGAATTCTTTCGCCATGCGGGCGGGGAGGGCCGGAGCGGGCGGGACGGGTTCATGACTGTCTATAAGGCGGTGGGTTGCCCGAAATGCAACGGGGGCGGCTACAAGGGACGGGGCGCGATCATGGAAGTCCTGCTGGTGGATGACACGATCAAGGAATTAATCATGAAGGGCGGGACCAGCGCGGAGATCCGCGAGCAGGCCCGTTTGCAGGGAATGATCACCCTCAAGGAAGCCGGCCTGAAGAAAGTCAGGGACGGCACTACGTCCCTCGAGGCGGCGTTGGAAGTGACCGGTAGCGAATAACTGCGGCCGGGGAAATCCCAGGAAGAAAGGATCAGACATGAGTCCGGTTGTTCGTTCGGCATCCAGCGGTGCAGTGCAGGCCAGTCGTCCGACGACGGCGCGCAAGTCCATCGGTTCCGTTTCCAAGAAGGTGCGCGGCGTCACCAAGATTGTGAGGACCGACCTGCCTGCGTTTTCACGGCAGATGGCGGCCATGCTGGCGGCCGGTATGCCGATCGTGGCGGCGCTGGAGACGCTGGAGGAGCAGGCGACCAATCCGAATTTCAAGATTGTCCTGCGTGAGGTTAAGAAGAGCATTGAAGGGGGCGCCTCCTTTTCCGAAAGCCTGCTCCAGTTCCCGGATGTGTTTGACGTGCTGTATGTCAGCATGGTTCGGGCGGGAGAACAGAGCGGTCAGTTCGCGGAGACAATGAAGCGGATCGGCGAGCTGCTGGAAGCCAACGCGCGTTTGCGACGGAAGGTCAAGTCGGCCATGACATATCCGGTGGTGGTGATGTCCATGGCGCTGGTGATTGCCGCAGGTATGATCATCTTTATCGTCCCGGTTTTCGGGAAGATGTATGAGGACTTCGGATCGAAACTTCCGGGACCGACGCAGTTCCTGGTGAATGTCAGCAATGCGATCAAGAAATACGCGATTTTCATCGTCCCGGCGATTGCGCTGGCTGTCTGGCTGTTCAAGAAGTGGAAGAAGACGACGTCCGGGCAGTGGGCGATGGACCGGTTTGCCTTGAAGGCGCCGATTGTCGGCATCCTGACGCAGAAGGTATCGGTGGCCCGTTTTGCGCGAACACTTGCGCAGCTGGTCCAGAGCGGTGTGCCGATCCTGAATGCGCTGGAAATCGTGGCCAAGGCGGCGGCGAACCTGGTGATTGAAAAGGCCATCATGGAAGCGCGGGTTTCCGTGGAGCATGGGGAAACGTTGTCCGCCGGATTGTCAGGCAAGGATTGCATCCCCACGCTGGTGGTGCGCATGATGTCGGCGGGTGAAAAGACCGGCAAGGTCGACGAAATGCTGGACAGTGTTGCGGATACGTTTGATGACGAAGTTGAAGCCATGCTGGCTTCGCTGACCTCGATGATGGAACCCCTGCTGATGGTGTTCCTCGGGGTGGTGATCGGCGGTATCGTGATCTGTATGTTCCTGCCGATCTTCAAGATGAGCGAAGTGGTCAGCAAATAGGGAGCGGGCCCGCGGAGCGCGAATTCCGCGCTCCGCGAACGGGCATCAGAGGGGAATGGCAGGAGTTTTCCTGCCTGGGACGGATCGCAAGCAGCCGGGATTGTGTTTCGGTGAGAATCAGGTAGAATTCCCCTTGTGCAGTCTCCTTTTCAGGCTCGACGGGTGTTCCCGGCCGCATGGATGTCATGCGTCTTTGCCGGCTTCCTTCTGGCCGGCGGAGCCCGGGCCGCGACGGTGGTTTTCAGCGAGCTCATGTACAACCCCCTTCCTTCGGCGACGAATGCCGCGGACGATGACCTGTTTGAATTCCTGGAACTCCGCAATGTTTCGGCTTCACCGGTAAACTTGTCCGGGGCCTATTTTTCCGACGGGATCACCTTTACCTTTCCAGCAGGAACCAACCTGGCCGCCGGAGCCTATGGGTTGCTCGTGCGCAGCGTTGCTTCCATGACCAACCGCTATGGGGCCTTGACCAATATTCTCGGGGTATATACCGGAAAGCTGGCCAATGAGGGGGAGAAGGTGACGCTTCGCAGAAGTGACGGGACGGTTCTGTTCAGCGTCACATACGGCGATACGTTCCCCTGGGTTGAAGCCGCGGATGGGGAGGGGGCTTCTCTGGTCCTGGAGGATGCGGATGGGAATTGGGATGATCCGAACAACTGGGGGCACAGCGATGCATTCCGGGGCACGCCCGGCCGGGCGGGTTCGATATGGACACCCACGGTGGTCGTCAATGAGATCCTGGCCCACACGGATGCACCTCAGGTTGACTCCATTGAGTTGCTGAACCTCACCACGCAGTCCGTCTCGGTATTGGGTTGGTATGTCAGCGACGACGCGGTATTGCGTGCCAAGTATCGGATCACAAATGCGGCGCCGATTCCTGCTGGCGGGTTCCTGGTTCTCAATACCAACCAGTTTGATAATCCTTCTGCGGCGGCGAGTAACCGGTTTGCCTTGAGCGAACTGGGGGAGAAGCTGTACCTGACGTCCTCCAACCTGGTCCGGTTTGCCGACCATGTGCCCTTTGGCGCCTCGGAAAACGGGGTGTCGTACGGGCGCTCGCCTGACGGATGGGGCGGTTTCACGTTCATGGTGACGAACACCCTTGGGGCCTCCAACCGGTCGGCCCGTGTCGGGCCGGTTATCCTCAGCGAGATCATGTACCATCCTGCCAGTGACAACGCTGACGAGGAGTATCTGGAACTGCTGAACCTCACCGCCAGCCCGGTACCGCTGTACGATCCGGCAAATCCATCCAATACCTGGAGAATTGCCAAGGCGGTGGATTATGTTTTCCCAACCAATGTCACGTTGCCGGCGGGCGGCCGTTTGCTGGTGGTGGGCGCGACAAACATTCCGGCGTTCCGGAGCGCATACAATATTCCGACCAACGTGCCAGTCTACGGGGCGTGGCAGGGCCAGTTGGACAACGCCGGCGACAGTGTGCGGCTGTACAAGCCGGGGGCCCCGGAGACCAATGGGTTTGTCCCGCAAATCCTGGTCGACCGTGTGGACTACCTTGATGCCACGCCGTGGCCGACAGCGCCCGACGGGAACGGCCCGTCACTGGAGCGGTTGGTTGCGACCAATATGGCCAATACGGCATCGAACTGGTTCGTGGGATCGCCCGGCGGTTCGCCCGGGGGGGGGCCGGTCGGAGGGTTTTTCAATCCGAGGGTGGCGCCATCAGCCCCGGCGGCGGGGCAGTCATTTACCGTGACGGTGTCGGTGGTGTCCCAGCCGCTGCCGACTCAGGTGGTGTGCCGCACTTCGGTGGATGGAGTGACCAGCAACCGCGTGATGCGCGACAACGGCATCAACGGCGACGCGGTGTCCAATGACCAGGTGTATACGGTGGTGATCGTCGGTTTTACGAATACGTGGTTGTACTATGCCTTTGACGGCTATTCCGCCAGCGGATCGGTCTTCAGTCTGCCGGAGTCGCAGGTGGAGTATGTGGAATCGCCGGAGCTTGAGGCTGAAATGAGTTATGGATCGCCGGGAATATCGGTGGTGCCTTCGGCTGACTGGGTTACCTGCACCGTGACAGGGCTGGCGTCGCATGCGGAGACTTTCTACTTCCAGCTTCTCGCGGCAGGAGAGGCGCTGGTGGACGATGTCTCGCTTGTCGACATGGCGGGGACGAATCACGTGCGAAACGGCTCCTTCGACTCTGCGTTATCCGGACCCTGGTCCCTGAACGGGAATCACAGCAACTCCTGCATCGAGGTGCTTGCCGAGGAGGGCGGGAATCGTGTGCTGCATCTTAAGACGCCTGTTGATCCCGTTGGCTGGGACAACGTTGGGCAGACGCTTTACCCCCAGATGGTGACGGGCACACCGGCTGTATTATCCTTTCGTACCCGGCAACCCAGGCTGCGGGTGCCGCACTGGTTATGGGTGCAGGTGGGGGCGGCTCCATCCGACGTGGTGTTGAACGAGGTGATGTATCATCCGGCGCAGACCAATGAGGCGGACTATGAATATGTGGAGTTGTTCAACCCGGGTCTGATGGCGGTGAATGTATCCGGGTGGGAACTGGACGGGGCCGGCTTCACGATTCCCGCCGGTACGTGGATCGGCGCCACGGGCTATCTGGTGTGTGCCGCGAATGCCGGCGCGGTGCAGGCGTACTACGGCATCACCAACGTGATCGGTGGCGGGTTCGGTACGCTGCAGAATGACGGTGAAACGCTGGTCTTGAAAAACACCTTCGGGCGGGAACTGGATCGGCTGGATTATGACGACCGCCAGCCATGGCCGGTTGCGGCGGATGGGCTGGGGCCTTCGTTGGAGCGGATGACACCCGGGACCGCTACAAGCGTTGTCGTCAATTGGGCCGGGGCATTGGCTGAGACCAACTGGCAACAGGTGGTTCTTACGGGGACCATTGTGCAGGCCAACAGCGGGATCGGGTTCTATCTGGATTACGATGGCAAGTGCTGGCTCGACGATGTATCGGTCAAGGCGCTGGGATCCAACACGGAACTGACGGTCAACGGCGGATTCGAGAGCGGAACAAACGGATGGACCCCGGAAGGCAACCACGCCCGGTCCCGTGTCGAAGCGGGTATGGGGCGGGGTGGATCGACGGGTCTTGCGGTGGCCTGTAATGTCACGCGTTGGATCATCCCGGATGAGGTGGAAAGCCTTGTTGAGCAATATGGCGACCCCTTCAGCAACCGGGTGCATTCCGCAACCCTTCCGACATCCAACGGAATTTCCTATGTGGTTTCGTTCTGGATCCGCCGCGAAGGATTATCGGAACGTTTTCACAGCTTTTCAGGCGGACTGAGCAACACGGTATGGCTTGGCCACCGGGGGACACCGGGGGTGCTGAACAGCCGGCACACAACGAAACCGCAACCCGGGATAACCTCGGTCACGCGTGATAACAAGGTTTGCCCGGCAGGAGTGGGGAACGTGGTCCGCGCAGCCGTGGTGCCGGGTGTTGTGATCAGCAATGTCGTGGCGTGGTACCGCATGGTCGGATCCAACAGCTACGAGTTCACGGACGGCCAATACACGCCGGTGAACCTGAAGGACGACGGCACGGCGCCGGACCTCGGGGCGGGGGATGGGGAGTATGCGGCTGCGTTGCCCGCTTCCGCCGTTGGTGGTGTGCTGGTCCGGTTCCACATTCTGGCCACGGCGACCAACGGCATGACGGCCCGCTGGCCGCAGTTGGACGATCCCGCGACGGACGAGTGCTACTGGATCGAGCCGGCGAGTCATGTTCAGACACAGCTTCCGAACTGGACGGTCTTTGCCGATGGCGGTCCCGTTCTGTACCCGATCACTGCGCGGGCCTGTGCTGTCAGCCCTGACGGCCAGGCTGTTACGGACGTGTTGATCCGTCACCGGGGAAATCCAATCCGGGATCCGGAGCGGACGGGGGTGGCTTTGCGGCTGAACAAAGGCCAGTCGCTGGACATGTGGTTCGGGGAAAACCAGAGCGGCATCAATTTTATCAGCCGGAAGAATGACAGTGACAATCCCAGGGACAGCGCCAAGTACTGTGCCCGGATCGTGGGACAGGTTGTGGCGTACGATCTGCAGAGGCAGATCGGATTGGCGACGCCCCGCTACCGTCATGTCTGCCTGTGGATCAATGGAGAGCCCTCCGTCACTCTGGAGCTTGAGGATCCTGAGAACGCGTATCTGGAAGGCAATGGAATTCCGCTGAGCGACTATGTTACGAGGTTCAGCTATTCCGGGCGCAAGGCCATTGGAGAGTGTGATGTGAGTCTCGACAACCTTTACGCGATGAGTGAGGACCTGAAGGCGGCCACCAACTGGACCAAGACTGCTGCTGTGGCGACAAATCTTTGCCTCGAGTCCGTACAGCATTCGGCCGCGCTGGTTATGGCGCTGGCCAATTCCGATCAATGGCTGTTCTGGAATATGATCTGCCATCGATCCGCGGCGGACGGGCGGTGGCGGCAATACCCGTGGGATACAGACGCCAGCCTGAACTACCTTTATGTCTCGAACAACCTGCATCCGTACTACAAGACACAACTCCACCCGGACGGGACAGGGCAGGAGCGGCTGCTGCCTTCCTGCCTGTTCTATCCCGAATCAGGAATGGATGCGGAGTACAGCCTTCCTTACCGGCACCGGCACCAGATGACCTTGTGGCGCTACTGCCATACTTTCTTCACGACAAATGCGCTCAATCCGAAGATCGATTCCCTTTGGTCGACACTGTCGCCTGCCTACACGCAGATTGGCGCGGTGACCACGAACCTTGCCAAGCAGCTGGATGTCTTGAAGGGATTCATTGCCGAGCGCCGTGACTTCCTGATCAACGGCGACTGGTCGGACAAGAATGCCGCCCTGTGGAATCCGACCAACGTGTATGTCGTCACGAACGTGGTGATCAACGAGATCATGAGCCGGGCGGCACCGGGCGGGGAATACCTGGAACTTTTCAACCGCGGCGCCTGCTCAGTGGATCTCAGCCACTGGTTGCTGACGATCAGCAATGAAAGCTACCGCCTGCCGATGGGGACGATGCTGGGACCAACCTCCTATCTTGTGGTGGCGGATACGCAGATGGGATTGACCCAGTTCTTTACGGAACTGGGGCCGGACATGGTGCAACGCTATCGGGCCACGCCAGTCTGGGACTGGCCGGTGGTTTGGACCACGGCCACCGAATATGCCAGCCGGGTGATCGAAGTACCGGCGATTACCCTGCCCGATGCGGGTGCCACGATTACCTTGCGGGACTGGTTGAGTAATGTGGTTGACACGGTCGCGTACGCGGCTGCAGTTCCGTGGCCCACAAGCACAACTGCCTCGATTGAACTGGTCGATCCGTCCACGAATAACGGGGTGGGTGCGGCCTGGCAATCCTCCCTGGTGGTCGGCACGCCGGGGTGGGTGAATTCCGTCGCGGCCGACCGTGATGGGGACGGGTTACCCGATGCATGGGAACAGCGGATCGCGGATGCCGATGGCGGCGATGTCATCACCAATGTGCAGGGGGTTTCAGAGAGTGATGATTTTGACGGTGATGGAGTTCCCAACGGTGTGGAGTGGGTGGCGGGGCTGGACCCGACATTGGGCGACGCCGACCAGCTCAGCCTGGCAATCCGTGTGAGCAATGCGGTGGTGACGGTGGAGTTCGATACCCTTCCGCCTGCAGGGCAGCAGTACTGGCAATACGATGCCCGCCTGTACACATTGGACTGGGTGACCAACCTGATGTCTGCCGGATCATGGACGAATGTGCCGGGCTTCAGCGATGTGCCGGGTTTGGGCCAGACGGTGGTTTGCACGAACGCCGGCGCCGGGGACAGGGAGTTCTACCGGTACAGGATTCGCCTGCGCGACCGGCGGTGAGGCCGGGTTAACCGCAACCATGCAGTTGCCAGGCAGAAGACCCCTCACCTCAATCCTCTCCCACAAGGGGAGAGGAAACGCCAGGGACTCCCTTTGTGCGATCCCCGGAAGGTGATGCTGCTGGAGCGCCGCAGCGCTGCCCAACTCCCTCTCCCTTCACGGGAGAGGGCTGGGGTGAGGGTCTCTTCAACTGCATCATTCCGGCTTACAGTTCCACCTGAATTCCGATTTCGATGATCCGGTTGGGCGGCAGGCGGAAGAACTTGGAGGCGTCGAGCGCGTTACGCGACAGAAATGCGAAAAGACCTTTACGCCAGGGGCGCATATTGCGGCCTGGTCCGAGGATCAAGGTTTCTCGTCCGAGGAAGAAAGTGCATTTCATGGGGTCCAGATCCAGGCCTTCCACCTGGATGCCGCGCAGCAGGGTCGCAAGGTTCGGGTCCTCGCTGAAGCCGTAGCGGACGACGATTCGCGTGAAGCCCGCCTCCAGCCGCTCCGCCGAGATCCGCTGGCTATCGTCGACCCGCGGTACTTCCTCGCTCATGACCCGGAGGAGGATGATGGTGTTGTGCAGCACCTTGTTATGCTTGTAATTGTGGAGGAGGGTGCGGGGGACAATGTTGGCGTTGCCCGTAAGAAAGACCGCGGTCCCGCTGACGCGTTGCGGAGGTTTACGCGAAATCTCCTGGAGGAAAAGATCAAGCGGCAGGCTTTCGTCAGAGAGTTTCCGGCTCAGGAGATAGCGGCCGCGGTACCAGGTGACCATGAGGGTGAACATGACGATCGCCACGCCCAGTCCAACCCAGCCGCCATGGGGGAGCTTCAGGAGGTTGGAAGTGAAAAAGGTGGCGTCGAAAATGAGAATCGGGGCAATGGCAAGGGCTGTGAGGGCGGGATGCCAGCGCCAGAGATGCAGCATGCAGATCGTCAACATGATCGTGGTCAGCAGCATGGTCATGCTGACAGCCAGGCCATAGGCGCCGGCCAGGCTGTCGGAGTTGCGGAAGCCAAGGACCAGGGCGATGGTGCCGACGAGGAGTGTGGCGTTGACGCCCGGGAGATACACCTGGCCGATGGTCGCCTTGGAGGTGTGAACGATGGACTGCCGGGGGCAATAGCCGAGTTGCATGGCCTGCCGTGTGAGGGAGAACGCGCCTGAGATTACGGCCTGCGAGGCGATGACGGTGGCAACGGTGGCAAGGACCACCATCGGGTAGAGGGACCATTGCGGGGCCAGCCGGTAGAACAGCTGGGAATGCGGCTCGGCTTCACCCAGATGCATGAGAAGGTATGCGCCTTGTCCGAAATAATTCAGCAGCAGGGCCGGCAGGACGAGCGTGAACCATCCGATCCGGATCGGCAGGCGGCCGAAATGGCCCATGTCCAGGTACAGGTCTTCGCCGCCGGTGATGCACAGGAAGACGGTTCCCATGGTTACGAATGCGTGAAAACGGTGGGTGGCAAAAAAGGAAACGGCATGGGCGGGATTCACCGCTGCCAGGATGGATGGCATTTGCACAATCTGCCGGATGCCAAGGATGGCGATGACGACGAACCACACAGCCATGATCGGTCCGAAGACGCTGCCGACCCGCTGGGAGCCGTGCTTCTGGAACCAGAACAGGCCGATCAGGATGATCAAGGCCAGGGGGACGACCCACGCGCCAAGATTCGGGGCGGCAACTTCGAGGCCTTCGACGGCGCTGAGCACCGAGATGGCCGGAGTGATCAATCCGTCTCCATAGAGCAGGGCGGCGCCGAACAATCCAAATGCAACGATGATCCGGGTCCGCAACGCGGAACTCCCGCGGTCGCCGCTTCTGATGAGGGCCATCAGGGCGAGAATACCGCCTTCGCCCCGGTTATCGGCGCGCAGGACCAGAGCCAGGTATTTCAGCGTAATCAGGCCGGCGAGGGACCAGAAGATCAGCGAGAGAATACCCAGGATGGAAGACTCGGTTGGCGGAGTGGCGTCGGTGAAGCAAAGCCGGAAGGCGTACAGGGGGCTGGTGCCGATATCGCCATACACCACACCCAGGGCTGCCAGGCTTAACGCAAACAGCAGGGAACGCCCGCCTTTGCTCCCTGGATCGCCATTCAGGCCTTTGCCATTGGAGGACACGTGCGTCTATTTACACTGGCCAGACGGCCCATGCAAGTCTATTGGTTTCGTGGGATCGGGATGCTCGGGGCGGATGGAGGGGGAAAAAGAAACGCCCGGATCGGGTCCGGGCGTTTCAAAGGTTTGATGATGGAATGGGGCGCGTTACAGTATGACTCCGACGCCGACAGACCCCTGGAAGCTGGAAGCGTCAATCTCGGAGGATGCGAAACCGGCGTCAATATCGATGGAGGGTACATAACGATAGCCGATCCCGACCTGACCGAAGATGCGCTTGGTGATGTCAATTTGCGCGGAAACATCCACGCCAATGCCGACCTTAACCTCGGTGGAATCATCCGATGCCGTTTCGGAAACCAGGGTGTCTCCGCCCACCTGCGTCCACTTGCGGCTTGCGTCGGTACTCACGTCGACAATATTGATGGTGGGCCCGATTGCGAGGCCCACCCTGCCGCGGTTCATGACATCCATCACGCATTCAGGGGCCAGCATGATTTCATGCAGCATGACGTCGCTTTCCACGCAACCGGTGGCCTCATAGGAGGTCCGGCGGCGGTACGAGGTTGAATCCGACTGGCGGGGCGCAAAAGCCGTGGTTACGCCAGCCCATGAATACTGATCCAGCACGGCCGGATCATAAACGGTCCAGGAGTAATAATCTGTGTATGGGAATTGGGCGTTCGGCGAACTGGCTCCGCTGGCGGAGGCCACATGATCATACTTGTACGTGTAGGTTTTAGTTTGCCGATCCACATTCTCGGTGGCCAGTAAACGGGTTCCGGAGGAGAGTTCTGATTTGACCAGGGAGTAGCCCGCCAGAACGCCGTACTGGACCCGGCCGAAATTCCCCAGATTACGCCGTGCCTGCACGAAAGGTGCTATTACGGATTCCTCATCATCCCCGTCGTATGGCGTTGCCTTGTAGGTCGTGATGTCTTCCGAACGAGTCGTATGGAAGCTAAGCTGGTAGAAGTTTGCGCTACCCGAATAGGGACGGTCTGTTTCGACCAGTTGGGAGCGGTTGTTGATGGTGCCGTAACACGTTCCATCAATAGTGCCGTAGTAGTTGTAGATGGGGCCGAGGCTGCCGTCGTCATAAATAATCTGGGAGTCGTTGATGGTGAACAGCCCCACATCGCCCTTGCCGCTCAGGTTGCGCGATGTCGGGAGCGCAGCAGGCGCATTGATGTGCTGGTCGGCCTTGATTGTACGGATTGCAGCGCCGCCGCTGATTCTCCATTGCCCGGCGTTACCTGCCGCATCACCGGCATATGTGATTGCGCTTGATAGCATTCCGGCAGCAGCAATCGAGAAAAACAACTTGTTCATCATAGCACTCCTTCTCCAATCTTGTTCACCATGCGTGATATTTACTCAATCTGGACAGACTATCCGGAGAGACCAATACAACGACTTGGGTGGCAAGTCAATCGCTGACTTTGTGGTGAGGTTTGACTGTTTGAGATGGACGGCACCAGAAGACAATGCCAGTCTCTGTTTCATGCAAAAGCCTGTAAAGGTCCTGGTCATTCTCGTGGTGATGCTGGTCTCGTTGTTGGCGGTTTCTGGACTCTTGGTGGTGCTGCCCTTCCGGCAACACGGAGCGACGCACGGTTGGCGCTTATTCCTTTCAGTTGCTGCATTTGCTCTCGCGGTGGGGTGGGTGTTGCTTTCGATCCTGGCGATCCCGCGCGCGGTGGCGGCGATCGCGCGGCGGCAGCAGACGGGTACAGCTGTGACACTGCTTGTGACAGCCTGTGTGCCGGTGCTGCTGGCCATCGGGCTGGTGGTTGCCAGCACCTTCTGGACGGTGGGGCGCGGGGATGGCCGGAAGCGGGTGGAGTCCCGCCGGGCGTTGACGCCCGCCCAGATCGTCTTGCGGGAGGAACTCCGGAGGGACGTGGCCGTGCTGGGCGGGGAGATTGGGCCCCGGAGCGCCGTGACCGAGTACACAAACCTGTGCCGGGCGGCGGAGTTCATCGAGAAGTCGCTGAGCGGGATGGGCTACGAGGTCCGGCGACAGGACTATGAGCCGGACCACTGGGCCATGCGGGGGAAGCCCTGCCGCAATCTTGAAGTCGAGATCAAGGGGACGGCGAAGCCGGATGAAATCGTGGTGGTCGGCGCGCACTACGATACGGAGATGAGTTGTCCCGGCGCCAACGACAACGGATCCGGTATGGCGGCGCTGCTGGCGCTGGCACGGAGGTTCCCTGGGAAGGGCGGGGCGCGGACCTTGCGGTTCGTGGCGTTCGCCAACGAGGAGCCGCCCTTCTTCTGGACGTCCCAGATGGGGAGCCTGGTGTATGCGACAGCCTGCCGGGCGCGGGGGGACAAGATTGTGGCGATGCTGAGCCTGGAGACGCTGGGGTACTACGACGATGCGCCCGGCAGCCAGCATTATCCGTCGCGACTGTTCGGGTGGCTTTATCCTACGACAGGAAATTTCATTTCCTTCATTGGCAACGTGAAGTCCCGCGCGCTGGTGGAGCGGGCTTTGCTTTCGTTCCGCCGCCATGCGGTGTTCCCGTCCGAGGGGGCGGCGTTGCCGGGGTTGATCAGCGGGGTGGGTTGGTCGGATCACTGGGCCTTCTGGCAGAACGGGTATCCCGGTGTGATGGTCACCGACACCGCGCCGTTCCGTTACGCGCACTATCACACCGCCGAAGACACGCCCGAAAAGCTCGACTACGACCGCTTCGCGGTGGTGGTCGAGGGATTGCTCGGGGTGGTGGGGGAGATTCAGTCCGAAGGCGCTGTTCGATGAATCTCGCGGGGCTTTATGGATGATTTCTCAGTCTAACCCGGAACAGCCGCGTTTATAAAGGTCCACGCGGCCGGCGCTGGTGTTGCCGTCGCCGTGCTGGAAGACGACGGTCCGTTCGAAGACGTAGGCATTCCGGGTGTCGTCGGCCGTCGCGGGGTCCGGGCGCGGGACGCCGAGCAGGTCGCAGAGTTCGGAGAGAAAGAGCTGGTAGTTGGCCCGTTCAGCGGCGCCGGAGCGTTCCCAGCGGGTGATGAAGGCCTCGACCGCGGGGGCGGGCGTATCCGGTGGTGTCATGTGAATGTCGGGCATATGGGCATTGCCGCTACCCACCGGCATGGGGCAAGTCAATTCCTGTTTCGGATGTTTGCGGATTGGGTCGGTTCCCTTGTGGCCCGGTTGTTCAAGTGGGCGCGAAGAAGGGCGATCGGGGAGGGGTATGCTCTGCACTTGATGGAATCGAGGAAGTGCGGCAGTATTCAGACATCACTACGAAAGGAGAGGCCATGAACATGAGACGATTGCTTGCGGTGGCGGGTCTTGTATCGTGCGGTATGGCGGCTGCAGCGGCAGAGACAAAGCCGCTCACCATTGCCGTGATTCCCAAAGGGACAACCCACGTGTTCTGGAAATCCGTGGAAGCAGGGGCCAGGGCCGCGGGGAAGGAACTGGGCGTCAATATCGTCTGGAAGGGGCCGGTCAAGGAAAACGACCGCGCCCAGCAGATTGCCATCCTTGAACAGTTCACCGCCGAAAAAGTGGACGGAGTGGTGCTGGCGCCCCTGGATGACACAGCCCTGCAAAGGCCTGTGGCATCGGCTACCACGAAAGGCATTCCCGTGGTCATCATTGATTCCGCCCTCAAGGGTGAAGCCGGCAAGGATTTCGTGAGCCTGGTGGCGACGGACAACCGGAAGGGCGGCAACATGGGTGGAGAGCGGTTGGCCTCGCTACTTGGTGGAAAGGGCGGGGTTGTCCTCTTGCGCTACCAGGTTGGATCCGCCAGCACGGACGAGCGGGAGGCGGGGTTCATGGATGCCATGGCAAAGAACCCGGAACTGAAGATCCTGGTGGATAACCGGTATGCGGGGGCTACGGCCGGGGAAGCCAAGAACGCGGCGATGAACCTGCTGGATAAGCTGCGGGAAGCGGATGGGATCTTCTGTCCCAATGAGTCCTCAACCTTCGGGATGCTGCTTGCGTTGCGGCAGAACAATCTTGCCGGCAAGGTCCGGTTCGTCGGTTTCGATACGTCGCCGCCCCTCCTGGACGCTCTGAAGAGCAAGGAGATTGATGCCCTCGTGGCGCAGGATCCAACCCGGATGGGGTATCTGGGCGTCAAGACCTGTGTTGCCCGCATCCGCGGCGAAGCGACGGAGACACGGGTGGATACCGGCGTCCAGCTGATCTCGCTGGAAAACCTCAAGGATCCCGGGGTGAAGAAACTGCTGGGGATCAGCGACTGAGGAGTGCGGCAGGGTTCCGCATGTGATCCGGTCCTGGTGCCTGTGCCGGTTTCCCTTCGGATTGGAGGTTATGATCAACGCCATGCCCCTATTGCGGATGGAAAACATCCGGAAGCGTTTCGGGGCGACTGTGGCCCTGGATGGCGTGGATGTGTCGGTTCAGGCGGGTGAGGTTCTGGCCCTGGTGGGGGAGAACGGCGCCGGGAAGAGCACGCTCATGAAGGTGCTGTCCGGAGCGCATCCTCCGGATTCCGGATCGCTCTGGCTCGACGGCGAACGGTTCAGGCCGCGCAATCCGCATGACGGGCGCGTAGCCGGTGTGGCCATGATATACCAGGAGTTATCCCTCGCGCCGCACCTTTCCGTTGCGGAGAATATCCTGCTCGGGATGGAGCCGGCGCGGTTCGGATTCACCTTGCGCGCCGAGATGCGAAAGCGTGCGGAGGCGGCCCTGCGCGAGGTGGATCATCCGGATATCACCCCGGAGACAAAGGTGGCCGATTTGCCGATCGCGGCAAGGCAGCTTGTCGAGATCGCACGCGCCGTGGCGGTGGGATGCCGTGTGCTGGTCCTCGATGAGCCCACCAGCAGCCTGACGGCGGGGGATGTCCAGCGCCTGTTTGCCCTGGTGCGGCGACTCAAAGCCCGCGGCTGCGGGATCATCTACATCTCCCATGTTCTCGATGAGGTCAAGACGATCTCCGACCGGTTCGTGGTCCTGCGCGACGGGGTTACGGTCGGCGGAGGCGAGACGGAATCGACAACAGCCGAGAGGATCATTGCCCTCATGGTGGGGCGCGAGGTGAAGGATCTTTATCCCCGTTCTCCGCACGCGCCCGGTGAGGCGATCCTTGAAATCGAATCTCTGGCGGGGGAAGCCAAACCCGAGGATGCCTCCCTGATACTGCGTCGTGGAGAAGTGATGGGAATAGCCGGGTTGGCGGGAGCGGGGCGGACGGAATTCCTGCGGGCGGTCTTCGGGCTTGATCCCGTGCGCAAGGGGCGGATCAAGGTTGGCCTGTATTCCGGGCGTGCCACGGCGGCGCGGCGCTGGGGACAGGGGATGGGGATGCTGAGTGAGGATCGCAAGAAGGAGGGGTTGGCCTTGTCCCTCTCGATTGCCGATAACATGACCCTGACCCGGTTGTGCGGGCTGGGTCCATTCGGGCTGATTTCGCCTGCCCGCCAGATCCGGGCGGCCCGGAAGTGGATCGAGGCGCTGCCCATCAAGTGCCGCGGTGCGAGTCAGGCTGTGGGTGACCTTTCGGGGGGCAACCAGCAGAAGGTGGCGCTGGCCAGGCTCCTGTATCACGACGTGGATGTGTTCCTGCTCGATGAGCCAACGAGGGGGATCGATGTGGGGTCGAAAGCCCAGATCTATCGGCTCATGGATGACCTCGCCATGCGCGGCAAGGCGGTTCTCATGGTCAGCAGTTATCTGCCCGAACTGCTCGGCACGTGCGACCGGATTGCCGTGATGTGCCGGGGAAGGCTGCAACCGGCGCGGGCGGTGGAAACTCTCGATGCGCATGCCATCATGCAGGAGGCGACAGGCAGCCTATGAAGACATGGTTCAAGAAGCTTGGCCCGCTGATCGGGCTGGTGTTTGTGTTCTCCCTGTTTGCCGCGTTGCGATGGGAGAAATTCACGCGGCCGGACAACCTGGAGATCATGCTGCTTCAGACCACTGTCGTCGGCATGGCGGCGCTGGGTATGACGATGGTGATCATCAGCGGCGGGATTGACCTTTCCGTGGGGTCGGTGATCGCGCTCAGTACGGTGACGATCGCGTTGCTGTTGAACCAGGGGGTTCCGCCGCTGCTCGCGGCGCTTGGCGGTGTGCTTGCGGGTTCCTTGTGCGGGGCGTGCATCGGGACGCTCATCACGCGGCTGAAGTTGACGCCTTTTATTGTCACGCTGGGAATGTGGGGCGCCTTGCGGGGGGCGGCCAAGGGATTGGCCGGGGAGCAGATGGTGGTGGCGCCGGGAACCTGGCTGAACAACCTGTTGCGGACGCTGGATTCGGGGAACCGGTGGATGATCCTTCCGCCGGGGGTGTGGATGCTGCTGGTGCTGGCCCTGCTGGTCGCCGGGTTCCTGCGGTACATGCGGGTAGGGCGGCATATCTTCGCGATTGGCTCCAATGAGCAGACGGCACATCTCTGTGGTGTGCACGTGGCTCGCACCAAGGTGCTGGTGTATATTCTCGGTTCCACCTTTGCCGGACTGGCCGGCGTTTTGCAGTATTCCTACCTGACGGTGGGTGATCCAACAACGGCAACGGGCGCGGAACTGGACGTGATTGCCGCGGTCATCATTGGAGGGGCCAGTCTGGCCGGCGGCGAGGGAACGGTTCTCGGGAGTTTGACGGGCGCCCTGATCATGACGGTGGTGGCCAATGGCTGCACCAAGATGGAGTTTCCGAACTGGGTGCAGGAGATTGTGACCGGCGGGATCATTGTAGCCGCGGTGGCGCTGGACCGGTTCAGGCAACGGCGGAGTTGAGAGAGGGATTCGTGAAAAACAGAAAAACGGGGAACCGGATGCGGGATGCGGCATGGATCTGGGACCCGGCCTTGCCGGAAGGTCCTCATCAATATGTTTGCTTCCGGCGGGATTTCCTGCTGGGGAAGCGGGTGTCCGGCCGGGCGGACTTGGAGATTGCCGCAGGGTCCGATTACATTGCCTGGGTCAACGGCGTGGAAGCCGGCCGGGGTCAATATAGCGATTGGCCACAACGGAAGACCAGCACCGTATTGCCGGTACAATCCCTGCTCAGGCCTGGAAGGAACCTTCTGGCCGTGCTGGTTTATCACCGTGGAGCGGATTCCTCCGATCATCGTGCCGGACCTCCCGGCCTGCGCGCAGTCCTGACGGCCGGCCGGAATGTTCTGGTGACCGATCGGAACTGGCGTTGCCTGCCGCATCCGGCCTTTCGCGCCGGCCCGATGCCGAAGGTTTCGGTGCAGATGGGCTTCACCGCAGAGTTTGATGCCCGCAGGGATCTGGACTGGCAATGCCCGGGGTTCAATGATTCCGCATGGCATTCTGCAGCTATACGTGAAGGAGTCGCGAATCCGGTTCATCCGCGGCCAGTGCCTTCCTGCCGGATTCTGCCGCCGTTGCGGACGACGGTGTGTATGCACGGTGACTTCCTGAGAGGCGCCCCGTTGGACACTGTGGCGCGGACCATGTCCGCGGATGCACTCGTCAGCCGGCGTGCGGAGGATGTGTTCGAAGGTCAGGCCGGGAGTGAGGCTCTGACTTTGCCCGCGGCTGGCGGTGGGGGTCTGGTCCTGTTGCCGCCCGCGGAAGGTTTTACAGGCCGGTTCCTTGTTGTGGACTGCGGGCGCGAGGAAGTTGGACTGCTTGCCCTGTGTGTTCAGGCGCCTGCCGGAACGGTTCTGGATATCGGCCATGGTGAACATCTGGACGATGGGCGGGTCCGTACGGCCGTTGGAGGGCGGAATTTTGCCGATCGTTACATCTGCCGGGAGGGGGATCAGGAGTTCACTCTGCCCTTCCGCAGGCTGGGTGCAAGGTATCTGGAACTGCATATAAGCGGGACCCGCGGCCCGGTGCGAATCTCTTATCTCGGGCTTCGTCCCGTGGAATATCCGGTTTCCCTGCAGGGGGATTTCCGGAGCGGGGATCGTTTGGCCGATGAGACCTGGAGAATCGGGCGGCGCACGCTGCAGCTTTGCCTTCACGAGCACTACGAGGACTGCCCTTGGCGCGAGCAGGCCCTGTATGCCTTCGATTCCCGCAACCAGGCGCTTTGCGGCTACCAGGCGTTCGGGAATTACGATTTTGCGGAAGCGAGCCTGGCTTTGCTGGGAGAAGGGTATCATGAATGGGATGGCCTCCTGGAACTCTGTGCCCCGGCTCGGGTGGGGTGGCCGTCCGGTGAATCCTTCCTGCACATCAACATCCCGGTCTTCACGCTGGTTTGGATCGTGGAGCTGGCGGAGCATTGGATGCATTCGGGCAGGGGCACGCTTTTCCGGCGATTCAGGAGGCAGGTGCTGGAAATTCTTCAGCGGATGGAGAGGTTGCGTTCCGCGGATACGGGCTTGTACCGGCTGCCTGATGTTCCCGGGATCTGGCATTTCTATGAGTGGGCGCCGGGTCTGTCCGGTCGCCTGGGCGATGAAAAGCCCGGTGGCCGCGTGGATGCGCCCTTCAATCTTTTCCTGCACGAGGCATTGGGGGCTTGTTCCTGGATGCTGGCAGAGGCCGGAGAGATGGAAGAAGCGGCCGTTCTGCGCAGACGGCAGGAAGTTCTCGGGATGGCCGTCCGAAGGTCGTTCTGGGACCCTGCGCGGCGCCTGTTTGCCAGCTATCTGGATCATGGCCGGCGCGAGCATTATGCCGAGCTGGTCCAGATGTTGATGCTCAAGGCCGGCCTGGTCGCGCCCGGCAAGGTGTCCGCGCTCTTGCGCGCGATGGATGGATCCGATTGTGTGCCGATGACCTTGTCCTCGCGTATTTACCAGGTGTTCGGCCTGATGCCGCAGGGGGTAGGCGAACGGTGGAGGATGGCGGAGAGCCTGCAGGCCGAATGGTCGGCCATGGTCCTGAAGGGCGCGACCAGTTTCTGGGAAACCGCACGGGGCGGTGATGACTTTGACGCGGCAGGCAGCCTGTGTCACGGCTGGAGTGCCCTGCCGGTGTATTACTATCAGGCCTGGGTTCTGGGTGTGCGCCCGCTCCGGCCTGGGTTCAGGCAGTTCCTGGTCCAGCCCTATCCTGACCGCTTTTCGCAGGCTGAAGGTGTGATTCCAACACCTTCCGGAAGGATTCGCGTGCGTTGGGAGCGGCGGGGCAAGGGCCTGGCAGTGGAGGTTTCCGGGCCTGCGGCTCTGGAACCGAAATTCCAATCCTATCCCGAAGCACGGATTGTCCGGGCATCCTACAACGGCAAGTCGTTCTGATTGCCGGAATGGTTCAGGGTTGATCTTCGCGCAGAAGACGGATCATACGGGTGCGCAGGGCCGCCTGCTCGCTCCATGGGATCGGGGTACGGTACGGCCGGGCCTCCAGTTCGGCGAAGAGTTGGCGAACCTTGCGGGACCAGGCGGCTCTTGGCTTGTGATGGGCGCGAAGTTCCAGCTCCGATAGCAGGCGGGCATCGAAACTTCCCTCCACAACTCCCAGATAGCGGGGGGCCGGAAGCACGCCCAGCCGGCGGTGAAAATAGAAACAGGAAAGGTCCGGCTCGCGGGAGTCCAGGGCGTCAAACTGGAATCCCTGGACGATCGAGGCAATCCAGTCCACCCGTCCGCGCGCGCCTTCCCGGCGGTTGCGCCACAGGTGCAGCCCTTGCGAGTAGCGGGAAAGGCCGTTGTTGTAGACCCATGCCTCGACGCCCATCTGGTTTGCCCAGCGGAGGGTTTCCGGGGAATGGATGTTAAAGGCTGCTGCGTGGGATTCGCGGACCAGGCGGGTGTGGTTTTCGTCCGTCTTTCCCGGATCGGCCACGCTGGTCCATCCGATGGTTTTGAAGCCTGCGGCCTTTCGCTTCAGGAGGCGGTCAAAGGCCGGCGGGAAATCCTTCGGCAGGGAGGGTTCGTCATAGGTGTTCAGGTAATGCTCTGGCAGGCCATTGACGCGTCGGAAGGCTTCCCATGCGCGCCCGGACGCGGGGTCGGAAGGATCACAGCGCAGATCGAATCCCCCATAGCCGATGACTTTCTGGTCCAGTCCGTAGCGGGCCGCCAACCGGAGATAACGAATGGCTTCATCGCCTTCGAATCCATTGCCGACCCACTGGTAGTCGGGTCCGGAAGTCAGCATGGTTTTCCCGCCCTGGGCGAGCAGGCGGAACAATTCCTCGGTCAGGCGCCAGTATGCATCGTCCGGGAGAAGAGGTCGCGGGATCGGTACTCCGCTGAAGAAGAGACCGACTGGCCAGTCGAGCGGGGGCAGGCGGCCGGGCACGACCTCCAGCTTGATTTCCGCATCCAGGATGGGGGATGGCGGGGCGGAAGCGGCGAGATGCATTACCCCCGTATAGGTTCCGGGTGTGGTTCCGGCTGGAATATCCACGGAAAGGAGAATGCAGCGGGCAAGTCCGGGTTTGAGGCGGAGCTGCTCGAAGGGGCGATAGTCATGGGTCTCGATCGTGACGGCAGTTGTGTCGTAGCCGTGCGTCGGAAGATAGTGATTTCCGGACAGGCGAATCGCCTGCGGGGGGAGGGTGCCTGTGAGATCCCGCAGGGGGGAAACAGAGGCGGAGAGGGTGAGATCCTTTGCGGCGTACAGGCCGACCAGCTGGTGTACCGTCATGCCGGCGAAACCTGTCAATACGGGGATCGGCTGGGTTGTATTTGCGGGCGGGGTATCCTCCGGAGACATGGCGTAGTCCGTGGGCAATGGAGCAAGGATGAGGGGCGCCTCCGGATCCGCTGAAGGGGAAACGGGCGGATGGGGACCCGACAGGAGCCGATGTGTGGAAGCGATGATATCGCGTTGACGGGCCTTGTGGCCGGCGAGAAAGGTTCTGCCTTCATCGGTGTCGGGTGCCAGTATGAGACCGGCCAGGCGCGGGACTTCCCCCTGGGATCCTTGAACGGACAATGTGAACGTGTTATGTCCGGGAATCGCGTGGAATGCGAAATCCGCTGTGCCCTGCCTGGCGAGAACGAGGCGGTCGATGATGTCGTCCTGCGAGAAGGTTTCCACATCTTCCAGGAGAAACCATGCATCGTCGGCCCGGGCGGAATGGCGGGCGACCGGCTTACCGTTGGCGAAGAGGCAGGCATTGGTGTAGACCGCCTGCTCGCCTTCCCAGAATCCCGAGCGCTCCAGGACGAGCCAGCCGATATAGGGGCCGCCGGGGAGGCGCACCTTCAGGGTTGCCTGATTCATCCTGATTCCGTCGCCCAGGACCAGGGTCGGGTAGGGCGTGCTGTTGCCGAGTGAAGAGGCGCCCTGGGATAACCCGTAGCCGTTTTCCTCCTGCCAGCAGGTGGAGGGGGAGAGGCCGATCCATCCGGACTGCACCGGTTGGTTCTCGCCGCCGAAATCGAAGGCGTAGGCGCCGGGACAAGCCGGCGAGGCGGACTTCATTAGCTCGATCTTGTCGACATAGAACTCCGTGTCGGTTGCCGTGAAGGAGAAGCGCTGGATCCGCTTCTTGTTGATTGGAGTCTTGTTGTCACGGTAGGGGCGGTTGCGTTCGCCGCGCCAGAGGTTGGCGCCTATGTCCACGGAGATGACGGAATCGCCGGCGGAGGCGCTGGCGGAATTCTGGTGGCGGTTGTGGTAGCCGCTCATGGAATCGGCGATTTCCAGTCCGATGTGGGCGCCCTGCCGCCCCGGCACGCGGATATGGAAGCGCAGGAACTGGTACGGGCTCCAGTTGCGTGTGTTCATTTCCTCGATGGCCACCATGGAGTTCCGTCCGATGTAAAGTGAATGCTGTCCGTCGGCAGCCCAATTCGTCGAGATTCCGGCGCGAGCGGTGTCCGGTGGCCATGGGGAGATGGTGATGCGGGTTTCGAAGTCCTGGATCAACGTCGATTCGCCGGCTTGCCCCGAAAGCGGCCCGAGCGCCAGGAGGATCCCAAGGCAGGCGGGGTGGAAAGCCGGGCAAAGGCGTTTCATGGGAGCAACGTAACACGGGTGCGTGGTGGCGGCAAGAGCATGGCAAGGATCGGCCTGCGTTGCGTGGCGGATCCGGTTCCGCGGAATCCGATGCTTCAATTGCGGCGTTTCTTCCCTGTCCGCGGCTTGTTGTACTGGATGGCGGTCTGCTTCTGCGGTTCGCCGTGATCGCCCGGGATACCGGAGGCCAGGCGCAGTTCCTTGATCTGGTCGCGCAGAATGGCGGCGCGCTCGAATTCCAGGGCGTCGGCGGCTTCCAGCATTTCCGCCTCCATTTCCCGGAGGGTGGCGTGTACGTCATATTCGGCGCCGCTTTCCCGGGCAACGCAGTTCTCGATCTCACGGCTTGAGCTCTCCAGGACGAGACTTTCCTGGATGTTTTTCTGGATGGCCGTGGGAGTGATCCGATGCCGCTTGTTGTAGGCTTCCTGTGCGCTTCGCCGGGCATTGGTGACCTCGATCATGCGCCGCATGGAGTCGGTGACCTGGTCGGCGTAGAGGATGACCTTGCCGTTCAGATGGCGGGCCGCGCGGCCCGCCGTCTGGATGAGGGAGGTTTCCGAACGGAGGAAACCCTCCTTGTCGGCATCCAGGACGGCGACCAGCGAAACCTCAGGGAGGTCGAGCCCTTCACGGAGGAGATTGATTCCGATCAGGCAGTCAAAATCCGCCTTTCGCAGACTGCGCAGGATTTCGACACGGCGGATGGCGTCGATGTCCGCGTGCAGATACCGCACCTTCAATCCGACGGAGGAGAGGTAGTCCGAAAGATCTTCGGCGGTGCGTTTGGTCAGGGTGGCCACCAGCACCCGCTCGGCGCGTTCGGCATGGGCGCGGATTTCCTCCATGACGTCATCCACCTGGTTTTTCAGCGGGCGAACCAGGACCGGCGGGTCCACAATCCCGGTCGGGCGGATGAGTTGGGGGATGGCCGGGGGTGAAACCTGCCGCTCATAGGGGCCGGGTGTGGCGGAAGTGAAGATGACCTTTCCGACGGTACGCATGAATTCCTCGAAGTTCAGCGGGCGGTTATCGCGTGCCGACGGCAGGCGGAATCCGTGCTCGATGAGCACGTTCTTGCGGGCCTGGTCCCCGTTGTACATGGCGCGGAGCTGGGGGATGGTGACATGGGACTCGTCGATGATCGTCAGGAATTCGCCCGGGAAATAGTTCAGGAGTGTGGCTGGTTGTGATCCCGGGGCGCGTCCGCTCAGGTGGCGGGAGTAATTTTCGATTCCCGAGCAGTAGCCGATCTCCTTCAGCATTTCCATATCGTACATGGTGCGCATCTTGATGCGCTGGGCCTCCAGGAGTTTACCGTTGGTCTCGAACCATCGGATCCGTTCCTCCATTTCGGCGAGGATGGCGGCGATGGCCCCTTCGATCTTTTCGTAGGGCATGACGAAATGGGTGGCCGGGGAGACGACCACGCGGTCGAGGCGGTCTTCTGCGCGGCCGGTGACAATATCGAAGGTTGACGCCTGGTCGAGCTGGTCGCCGAAGAAATCAAGCCGAACGCCTTTGTTGGAATAGGAGGGGAAGATGTCCACCGTATCGCCCCGGACGCGGAAGGTGCCTGGTTCCGGGGCATAATCATTGCGGTTGTACTGGATGGTGACCAGCTTGTTCAGAAGTTCATCGCGATCCACTGTGTCGCCGGCGGAGAGGGATACAACCATCTGCCGGTAATCCTCCGGCGATCCGAGTCCGTAGATGCAGGAGACGGATGCCACGATGATCACGTCGTCGCGGGAAAGGAGCGAATTGGTGGCGGAGAGGCGCAGGCGCTCTATCTCCTTGTTGATCGAGGCGTCCTTTTCGATATAGGTGTCGGTCTGGGGGATGTAGGCTTCCGGCTGGTAGTAGTCGTAATAGCTCACGAAGTATTCAACGGCGTTTCCGGGAAAGAACGTTTTCAGTTCCGAATACAGCTGGGCGGCAAGGGTTTTGTTGTGGGAGATGACAAGTGCGGGGCGGCCGTGGCGTGCGATGACATTGGCGGCGGTGAAGGTTTTTCCGGAGCCGGTAACCCCTTCGAGGATCTGGAACCGATGGGGCGGGGCGGCTGTGGCCAGCCCGCGGCAGAGTGCGTCAATCGCCTCCGGCTGGTCGCCGGTCGGCTGGTAGGGCGAGTGAAGAGTGAAGGAGGAATTCAATGTTCCGTTCCTACAGCGACAGCATTCTTTCCAGGCAAAGGCGGGCGTCGGCTGCCAGGTATTGCGCAACGCGCACCCGGTTCCGGTCCGGCCAGTCGCGCAGGACACGCAGCAGGTTGGTCTCGTTGGTCTTGGCCATGTTGGGGCAGAAGGAGCCCTTGAGCATCCGGATAGACAGCCGGTCCTTGAATTCGGATGCCAGCCGCTTCACCAGTTGAGATTCCGTGCCGATGACGATGGTAGAGCCCGGGGCGGCATTGCGGACATAAGTGATGATTTGAGAAGTCGAGCCGTGTGCGTCGGCCATGCGCACGACTTCCTTGGGGGCTTCGGGGTGGACAATGATCTTCGCGTCCGGCCAATTGGACCGGGCTGCCTGCACATCGGCGACGGTGAAGTTCACATGGATGGGGCAAAAGCCGCCCCAGACAAGGATCCGGCTGCGGTGCAGGTCGGCTGCGGACAGGCCGCCGTCCGGGCGGCGGTAGTCGTAGATGGCGGTTTCCTCATCCGGAATCCCGAGATCATGGGCGCTGTTGATGCCGAGATGAATATCGGGGAGGAAGAAAATCTTCCGATCCTGTTTCAAGGCCCATTGGAAAACGCGCGGTGCATTGCTGGATGTGCAGGCGCTTCCTCCGTTTTTTCCGCAGAAGGCTTTCACGGTGGCGGTGCTGTTCACGTAGACCACGGGCAGCCAGCCGTCTCCGTTTCGCCGGAGGAAGGACCAGGCCCTGTCCACGGCGGAGGCATCCGCCATATCCGCCATGGGGCAACCGGCGCCGGTTTCGGGCATGTAGACGTGCTGGTCCGGCCGGGTCAGGATATCCGCCGACTCGGCCATGAAATGAACCCCGCAGAACACGATACGTTCCGCCGAGCTGGCCGCCGCCTTGCGGGCCAGTTCCAGTGAATCACCGATCACATCCACGTGGGCCAGCACGTCAGGTCCTTGATACTGGTGGCCGAGGATCAGCAATTGACTTCCGGACTGCCTGCGGATGGCTTCGATTTCCGTACAGCATTCACTCATGATTACCTCCATCTCCGTCATCGTACCAAAAAATACATGGATGGGTGTTGCAAAAAGATGTGCGAGAAAGTATATTCACTTGCCCGTTGATTCCAAGGTGTACCTGTAGCTCAATTGGACAGAGCATCAGACTACGGATCTGAGGGTTGCAGGTTCAACTCCTGCCAGGTACGCCATCTTTTTTCCGGGGCATCGCCGGATATCCGCGGCGACAATTTGCGAAAGGACAGGGGTTGGTATGCATCCAAAGATCAACCATTTGATTCAGTTGCAGGAATTGTCATTGATTCGAACCGAGCAGAAGGCGCATCGGCATGGGCATCGCCTGGACGAGTTGGATGCTTCAGTGAAGTCGCTGACCGAGCAGTTGCCGGCGGACATCCAGGGGCTGGTGGGGAGGATGCAGAAGCGGGACCCGATTATCATTGTGCCGATGTCCAATGGTATCTGTACGGGATGCGGCATGAGGATTCCCACAAGCCTGGTACAATCGGTCAAGGTTTCGGAGCATATCCAGGTTTGTCCGATCTGCACTCGTATTCTCTATTACCAGGAAGGATTGCCCCGGCATATCGGCGCAGCGCCGCGGCGCGGTGAACCGCGGAAGGTAGGGATTGCTCGATTCTCGGCACCGGGCCTGATGATCCCGAAATTGCAAGCCTCAACAAGGGAGGAGGCCATCCTCGAGATGGCTGACTGCATGCAGGAGCAGGGGTTTGTGGATCATGCATCCAAGCTGGTTGAGGCGGCCTTGCGAAGAGAGTCCATCGTCAGCACGGCTGTGGATCATGGCTTGGCATTTCCGCACGTTCGGGGTGTTGAAGGCGGCGGTTTGACGCTGGGGTTGGGTATCAGCAGCAAGGGGATCAAGTTCGACGGACATGACAAGACCCTGACGCGCATTGTGTTTTTTCTGGTGATTCCCACGGCGGCCAGTGCGTTCTATCTCAAGCTGCTCGCGGGTCTGGCTGAGACATTTTCGGATGCCGACGCGCGCAAGGCGCTGATGGCCGAAGAAAATCCCGACAAGCTCTGGAAGGTTCTGGTCAAACTGACCAAGAAGACCATTGCCTGAGCCGGAGCGATGCAGTTCAAAACACCCTCACCCTGGCCCTCTCCCGTCAAGGGAGAGGGAATTATAAATGGTTTTGAGGGCCCGGGCGGCATCACCTTCTGGTGACAGCATACGTGGGGTCGTTAGAACTTCCTCTCCCCTTTCTTGTCCACCGTAGTGTTGACGGGGGTAAAGCGGGAGCCGCCTCCGCGCAAGCGCTACAGCGAGCCTCGGAGGATTGAGGTGAGGGGAATTGCACCCCCCAAACTGAATCGTTCCGGCTGAGGGAGACCGGCGGAAGGGATTGGAAGGGCTGCGGGTCCGGGTTACGTCAATTCCTTCTCGAATCGCCGCAGGTGTTCATCGCTCCCGAAGATAATCAGGGTGTCGTTTTCCTGCAGGACTTCCTCTCCGCCAGGCGCGGCGATGGAAGTGGTTGTTCCATCCGTATTGTGACGCCGGACTTCAAGGATTGTGATACCGTGCAGATTCCGGATGCGGGTATCGGCCAGCCGCTTGCCGACGAATTTTTCCGGTGCTTCGATCTTCAATATGCCGGTTCCGGCAGAGACCTGGACATAGTCGATAATACTCTTGGCGCACAGGGTCCGTGCAAGCCGCATGGCCCGATCCCGTTCGGGGTAGACGATCTGGTCGGCGCCAATCCTGTCCAAGACCTTTCCTGCGTTTTCGGAGGCTGCCTTGGCAATGACCCGGGGTACCTTCAGGTCCTTCAAGGCCATTGTCGCGAGGATACTGGCTTCCAGGTTGGAGGCCATGGCGACCACGGCGACGTCGCAACCGGCGAAACCGGCTTCCGCCAGGGCTTGCGGATCGGACGCATCGCCCTGAACGGCACGCGCCACAACGTCGCGCATGTGCTGCACCACTGAGATGTCCTTATCCAGAAACAGTACATCCACGCCCTGTTGCGCCAGTGAAACGGCCAGATAGGATCCGAACCTTCCTCCGCCAATGATTCCGATTTTCTGCATATTCCCCTCGCTTTCAGCCCACAATTAATTCCTCTTCCGGCAGCCGGGTTGCCTGTTGCACAGCCCTGCGGCCGACAATGAGCGCCAAGGTCAGGGGGCCGACCCGTCCGACAAACATGACCAGCATGATGATCAGCTTCCCGGCAGCGGAAAGGGAAGCTGTGATGCCCGTGGACAACCCGACCGTACCAAAGGCGGATACGGTTTCAAACAGCAATTCGTCTGCACGGCTACATCCCTTTACGAGGAGGGGCGGGGATTCGATGATGAGCAGAGCCAGGAACGCGCAAATGACGAGCACGGCCCCGAGGAGGAAGATGGAGAGGGCTTCGCTGATCACTTTCTGGCTGATGGTTCGCCCGTGGCTTTCGACGGCTGCGCGGCCGCGGGTGATGGCGAAGGTCACCCTGCAGAGGATCGCCAGCGTTGTGGTCTTGATGCCGCCGGCTGTGGAGCCCGGGGAGCCGCCGATAAACATGAGGATCATGGTCAGGAAAAGGGTCGCGGGATGGAAAAGGGTCATGTCCACTGCGTTGAATCCGGCTGTGCGGGGTGTGACGGCGTGGAAGAAGGATGTCAGGAATCGGGTTGGCGCGGATAAGCCGGCTAGCGTGTGGTTCCACTCCAGCAGGGTGATCAGGATCCAGCCGCCGGCAATCAGGATTGCAGTCGTCTTCAGGACGACTTTTGTATGTAGTGAGAGGCGCCCCCTGGTGATGAGGTTCCTGCGCCAGAAACGGATTGAGGATAGATCGTGCAGGACGAGAAACCCCAAACCGCCAAGAATCAGCAAGGCCGAAATCGTCAGCAGGATGACGGGGTCATCCCGGAAAGAGACCAGACTATCCGCCTGCAGGGCAAAGCCGGCATTGCAGAATGCGCTCACGGCGTGAAAGAGGCCGTGCCAGGCTGCGGTGCCGAGCGGGAGGTTGTGGGCCGCGTACAGGCGATGGGCAAGGATGACCGCGCCTGCGCCTTCCAGGAGAACAGTGAAGAGGATGGTTCGTCGCAGCAGCGAAGGCAGTCCGCGGATCCGGTCGTAACCGAGGGAGTCCATGAGGACAAACTCATCCTCGATGTCCAGGCGCCTGCCCGTCAGGATGAGCAGGAAGGTTCCCAGGGTCATGATGCCCAGGCCGCCGGCCTGGATGAGCAGCAGTACAACCGTTTGCCCGAAAAGGGTGAAGAATGAACCTGTGTCCACGACCGTCAGTCCGGTGACACACGTGGCGCTGGTGGCTGTGAAGAGGGCTGTCAGGGGGTCGGTCCATTCGCTGCGCCTGTTTGCCCATGGCAGGCAGAGGAGGAGGGTTCCCAGGAGGATGGCGAAGGCGAAAGCCCGCACCACAATCCACTCCGGGCTGGCAGCCTTCCGGATTGCGGCGAACTGTCCCCGGGTTTTCATGGGGCGGAGCGATGGTTTCTCCGGAGTCGTTCGGCAAAACGTCCGATCCGGACGGTGGCTTCCCTGATCCTGCTGATATCCGTGGCGTAGGAACAGCGGAGGAATCCTTCGCCGCAGGCGCCGAACGCGCTTCCGGGCACACAGGCGACGTTCTCCTCCTCCAGAAGGCGCAGCGCGAATTGTTTCGAGGTCAGGCCATAATCCCCGATATAGGGAAAGACGTAGAACGCGCCTTTCGGGGTATGGCAAGGCAGGCCGGCCTGGTTCAGGGCGGCGCAGATGAAATCGCGGCGTTCCTTGTACGATGCGCGCATGGATTCGGTGTCGGACGTTGTGGTCAGGGCCTGGATGGCCGCCGTCTGGCTGAGAATCGGAGCGCACATCATGATGTACTGGTGGATCTTCATCATGGTTTCGCTTAATTCCTCCGGGGCACAGGCATAGCCGAGACGGAAGCCGGTCATGGCCCAGCCCTTGGAGAATCCATGCAGGAATATGGTGCGCTCCTTCATGCCGGGAATTGCGGCGATGCTTACGCGGTCACCCTCATAGGTCAGTTCCGAATAGATCTCGTCCGTGATGAGGATGAGGTCGTGGGCCTTTGTGAATTCCGCGATTCCCTCCACATCGGCCCGGGTCAGTGTGGCGCCGGTGGGATTGGTCGGGAAGTTGATCAGCAAGGCCTTGGTGCGTGGGGAAACCTTTTCCTCCAGCATGGCGCGGGTCAGGCGGAAATCGTCCTCGCGGCGAGTGGGAACCGGTACAGGGATGCCGTGGGCGAACCGGATTTCGGGTGCATAGGATACAAAGCTCGGCTCATGGTAGAGGACCTCGTCGCCGGGGTTTACAATCGCCCGGATTGCGAGGTCGAGAGCCTCGCTGACGCCGACGGTGATGAGGATTTCGGTTTCCGGGTTATACTCAACGCCGAACTGGCTGCGGACGTATCGCGAAATGCCCTGGCGCAGTTCCAGCATGCCGCGGTTGGAGGTATAGGTGGTGGCGCCCTGCTCCAGCGCGTGGATGGCCTTCTGGCGGATATGCCAGGGTGTCACGAAGTCCGGTTCACCGATTCCCAGGCTGATCACATCCTTCCGGCTGCTGACGATATCGAAGAAGTCCCGGATCCCGGAGCGGGGGATATCCCGGAGGTAGCCGGCGATGAAATCGCGGCCCGGTTTGCCGGGCGTTGAATGCCGGGGTTTGGAGGAATCGGTGCTCATCAGTCTTTATGCTCCCGTAAATAGTCTTTTGCGTTCCAGCCGGAAAACAATTATGAGTATCCCTTTGGCCATGGAAAGTCAATAGCACGGGGAGACAGTTCTCCGTTTTTCATGGGGTTTGGCAGAGGGATTGTGCGGTCGGGTGAGGTGGGCATGATGTTTGAGAATATCCGGATTGTGCTGGTGGGGGCGATGTATGGTGGAAATGTCGGATCCATCTGTCGGGCGATGGCGAACATGGGGCTTTCCCGGCTTGTGCTGGTGGCGCCGGCCAGGACGCTTAACCATGCCGAGGCGCGGATGATGGCCGTGGCGGCGGATTCCATACTGGAGTCACGCCGGGAAGTCGCAACGCTGGAGGAAGCCGTGGGGGACTGCAGTCTTGTGATGGGGACAACAGCCCGGGTGGGTTTGTACCGCCAGCACGCGAAGGCGCCGCGGGAATGGGCGCCGCAAATCCTGGAATCGGCCCGATCCAACCAGGTGGCATTGGTTTTCGGTCGTGAGAACTCCGGCCTGACGAACGAGGAGATTGCCATCTGTACCAACATGATCCAGATACCGTCATCGCCGGACTATCCATCGCTGAACCTGGCGCAGGCGGTCATGGTTTGCTGTTACGAGCTTTTTGTGGCATCGGGGGTTCATGAGCCGCTGGAGGAAAAGACGGTGGAATGCCTGACCCGTACCCGGGAGCATATGTTCACGATGTGGCGGGAGGTCCTGCTCCAGATCGGTTTCATGGACGAGGAGAAGGCGGATCACATGATGCTGGGCATGCGGCGGATTTTCTCGAGGGCGCCGTTGACGGAGGACGATGTGAGGATTCTCATGGGCATCGCTCGCCAGATGATGTGGAAAGCCCGGCAGGCGGAGCGCCCATAGCGGGTGGGCGGCTGCGACTGGGGGCAGGGGTGGTGGATTTCCGGGTCAGGCCTGATGGACGTCCGATGCGGGAAGTGTCCGCAGGTGCCGTTTGCGGTACCAGATGAACCCGAAGAGATCGAAAATCGTGCGAGGCAGCCGCTTCATGTTCGTGTATTTCGAGACGCCCATGGTGCGCGGGCGATGGTCAACGGCCACTTCCTTGATGGTTCTTCCGTTCAGCTTGAAATAGGCCGGCATGAAGCGGTGCACACCTTCTACGGGCGGCAGGTCCTCCACGCAGGCTTTCCGGAATGCCTTGAGGCTGCATCCCGTGTCGCGGATTCCGTCCCGCGTGCAGGCATTGCGGACCTTGTTGGCGATTCGTGAACCGATCCGGCGTGCCCATGTGTCCTTGCGTTTGGCCCGGTACCCGCAGACCGCATCACATCCCTCCAGTTCGTTCAGGAGCCGCGGGATATCCGCCGGATTGTTCTGCATGTCGCCGTCAATGGTCACAAGAACATCGGCGTCCGCCATGCGGAGACCGACCAGCATGGCCGAACTCTGGCCGCGGTTGCGGTCGTAATGCAGGCCGCGTACACAGGCGTAGCGGGATTTGGCTTCCTGGATGCGGCCCCAGGTTGAATCGCGGCTGCCGTCATCCACAAAGAGCACCTGTATTCCGGGGACCTGGCTGGACAGGCGGTCCATTTCCGCCGCGAGCGGCAGGATGTTGTCCTGTTCGTTATATACGGGCACAACAACGGCGACTTTCATGCATCCACCTCCGGTACTTCCATGCAGGGATTCCGTACTTATAGCGATTTACACGTGAAATGCCAGTGCAAGGTTAGGGCCAGGGCTAGGGCGCGGCGTGGTGTTGGGCGGCCGGCGGGGCGGGGGGCTGGGGAGAGGAGGCGGGGCCGCCCGCTTTCTGGCGGGTCCACCAGCGGACGCCGAGTCCGAGCAGGGCCAGGGCGATAATGACGCAGACGAGCCGTCTTTCCGCATCGGTCAACAGGAAGACCGACCGGCCAAGCGCGGAAAAGCCTTCCCGCCAGCGGTTCATCCGGCCGCCACGATGTTGACGAGTTTCCCGGGGACCACAACCACCTTGCGGACCGTCAGGCCGGCCACGAGGGCTTTCACGGCGTCCCGTGCGAGAACGTTTGATTCGATCTCCTTCGGCGAGAGCCGGGTTGGAATGATTTCCCGTCCGCGTATCTTCCCGTTCACCTGGATGACGATTTCCACTTCGTCGCGGGCGAGGGCCTTGGGGTTCACTTCCGGCCAGACGGCGGAAAGGACGCTGGGCTGATGGCCCAGTTCCACCCAGAGTTCCTCTGCAATATGCGGTGCGAAGGGAGAGATCAGGACGACCAGCGATTCGATGGCTTCGCGGTAAACGGCCCGGCGCTGATCGCTGCTGGTGGATTCCACCTTGAGGTCATCCAGTGCATTCATGAGTTCCATGATCTGCGCGATGGCCGTGTTGAACTGGAAGGCGCCCTCAAGGTCGTGCGTGATCTTGGCGATGCTCTCGTGCAGCTTGCGGTAGAGGTCCCGTTCCGGGGGGTCCATGCGGTCCAGGTCCGGCTTCAATTCCCGGGATGAGAGGAGAAGTTCACGGGTCTCGTACACGCGCCGCCAGATGCGGCGCAGGAAGCGGAAGGCGCCTTCCACGGCGTCATCGTTCCATTCGGCATCTTTTTCCGGCGGGCCGATGAACAGGGTATACAGGCGGACGGTATCCGCGCCGTATTCGCGGATGAGCTCGTCGGGGGAGACGACATTTCCCTTGGATTTGGACATCTTATAGAGTTGTCCGTCCTTTTCGCTCCGCTTGCAGATCATCCCCTGGGTAAAAAGCGCTCCAAAGGGTTCGCGGAACGAGCAGTTTCCGTTATCGTGAAGGACTTTCAGGATGAAGCGGGAATAGAGCAGGTGCAGGACGGCGTGTTCGATGCCGCCGATATACTGGTCCACCGGCAGCCAGTAATCCACGTCCTTCCGGCTGAACGGCGCATCGGTCATGCGGGGATTGACATACCGGAGGTAATACCAGCAGGAGCAAAGCCACTGGGCGAGGGTGTCGGTTTCCCGCCGGGCCGGCTTCCCGCAGCGGGGGCATTGGGCCCGGATAAATTCCTCGTGGAACGACAGGGGGTTGCCCCGCTCGGTCTTGAAATCCACATCATCGGGAAGGAGGACCGGCAGGTCCTTTTCCGGGACCGGAACTGCGCCGCAGGACTCGCAATGGATGATCGGGATCGGTGCGCCCCAGTAACGCTGGCGGCTGATCAGCCAGTCGCGTATGCGGTAATGCGTGGTGAATTCCCCGAACCCGCGGTCGACGGCCAATTGGATTACGTCATGCATCGCCTCGCGGTTTCCGCGCCCGTCGAAGGGGCCGGACTGCACCATGGGTCCGTCCTCGACATAGGCAACCTTCATGGAAGGTGCCTGCAGGGTGCCTTCCGGATTCTGGATGACGATCTTGACGGGCAGTCCATATGTGCGGGCGAAGTCAAAGTCCCGCTGGTCGTGGGCGGGTACAGCCATGACGGCGCCTGTGCCGTATTCCATGAGCACGTAGTTCGTGATCCAGAGGGGGGCAAGCTCCCCGTTGTACGGGTTCCGCACATGATAGCCGGTGAATACGCCCTCCTTGCGGGTGGCGTCGTCGGTGCGTTCGGCGGCTGAGACCATTTTCTGCTTTTCGATGAAGGTGCGGATCTCGGCGGCCCTCGGGTTGCCCAGGAGCAGTTTTTCGACCAGGGGGTGTTCCGGGGCCAGGGCCATGAAGGTGACGCCGTAGATTGTGTCCGGACGGGTGGTGAATACCGGACAGGGGGCGCCTGTCTCGGCAACAGTGAACTCTACACGTGCTCCCTCGGAGCGTCCGATCCAGTTGGACTGCATGGTCCGTACTTTTTCAGGCCACTTATCCAGCAGGGCCAGGTCATCCAGGAGTTTGGCGGCATATTCCGTGATGCGGAAGAACCACTGGGTGAGATCCTTCTTGTGGACCGTTCGCCCGCAGCGCTCGCAGGTGCCGTCGGCGAGGACTTCCTCGTTGGCCAGCGTGGTGCAGTAGTCGCACCAGTTCACCGGCGCATTCTTCTGGTAGGCCAGGCCGCGCTCGTGCAGTTTGAGGAAGACCCACTGGGTCCACTTGTAATAGTCAGGATGGCACGTGGCGATTTCCCGATTCCAGTCATAGGCGATACCCCAGGACTGGAGCTGGCGTTTCATCTGCCGGATATTGTTGTAGGTCCATTCCTTGGGGTGGACGCCTCTCTGCTTGGCGGCGTTTTCCGCCGGCAAGCCGAAGGCGTCCCAGCCCATGGGGGAGAGGACGCGGAATCCGCGGACCATCTTGTAGCGGGTGATCGCATCGCCGATAATGTAGTTGCGCCCGTGTCCGACATGCATGGTGCCGGAGGGGTAGGGGAACATGGTCAGGCAGTAGTATTTCTTCTCATGGCGGGATGTATCCACCGTGAAGACGCCCTGTTCGGACCAGAACTGCTGCCACTTGGGTTCAATATCCTGAAACGGGTATTTCTCGTTCATATCTGCAACTCCCGCCGCACCGAAGAGCGGCAAAAGGCGGTACTATAAGCATTTATGCGGAGGATTCAACAGGGAAGCTGGGGGTTGGTCAGGCAATCAAGGATAGTATTCTCACGCGGGGCGGATCTGTGGTATAAGTCGCACCGGGGCAATTCAAGAGAACGGAATCGATGACTCGCCGAGAACAACTATACCAGTCTGCCTTTCCGTACGTGCTTAGCGATATTTTCGCGGTGGTTTGCGCCTACTACGGGATGCTGGTGCTGCGGTTCCACAGTGAATGGGGTTCGCGATTCTTCACCTGGGTGAATGTGACCCTCGGTGTGCGGGAAACCGCCGAGTTGGGGTTGCAGTTGCAAAGCTTCTATCACCTGCATGCGCCGAGAATCCTCCTGTTGCTCAGCGCCACTCTCATCCTCTTGTATGCGTTTCTGGATCTATACGTGGGGCGGCGGTTTATCCGGCGGCGGTACCAGGCCCGGAACATCATTTTGGCCAACCTGGGCGCCCTGTTGTTGTTCTTCGCGTACTTCTACCTGACCCGCAACGCCTTCCATCCCCGCAGCCTGTTTGCCACCCTCCTGGCGCTGAATTCGGTTTGCGCTGTCCTTTTCCGGAGCGGGATGGCGTGGCTGTTGGAGCGGTCCGGCCTGATCCGGTGCCCTGTTGTGATATTGGGTGATGGGGAGGAAGGGCGTTTCATCGGGCAGTATATCCGCGTCCGCCGGCCCCGCGGCCTCGAGGTTGCTTCGGTACTGTCCTATGATCCGGAAGAGCCCATGGCGGGTGTTCTTTCGCGGGTGGAGTCACAGGTCAGGCAGCAGGAGGCGAGGATGATCGTGTGTGCCGATCCGCGTATGACGGTCGCCCGCATCATGCAGCTTCTGGAGAAGTCCGAGGTCCTCGGGCAGGAGGTCAAGGTCCTGTCCGACCGTTTGGCGGTGCTGGTGAATGAGGGCGGAATGGCTGCGGATTTCTTCTTTGAGCGACCGCTTGTGCATTTTGCCATTCCGCCGCATGAGAAGTCATTGGTGTTACGCACGCGTTTGGCGGTGATGCGTCTGCTGGCGCTGTCATTGCTGATTCTGCTCGGGCCGTTGCTGCTGGCGATCGCGCTGGCCATCCGTTTGTCGGGAAAGGGTCCCGTGTTTTTCATCCAGGAGAGGATTGGATTCAACCGCAAGCCGTTCCGGATGTACAAGTTCAGGACCATGCATGACCGCGCGGAGGAACTCCAGGCGCAGGTCGAGGAATTCAACGAGTCGGGGGAAGGGTTGTTCAAGATCCGGAAGGACCCGCGGGTGACGCAGGTGGGGCGGTTCCTGAGGCGCTTCAGTCTGGATGAAATGCCCCAGTTGCTCAACGTGGTACGGGGTGAGATGACGCTGGTGGGGCCGCGTCCGCTGCCCAAGCGGGACTTCGAGAGCTACTACGAGGAGTGGCACTATAGCCGGCATAGCGGGTTGCCGGGGTTGACATGCTTGTGGCAGGTATCGGGGCGGAGCGACGTGAGCTTCCACAACATGTGCATTCTGGACGACTACTATCTGAGGAACCAGAGCGCCATCCTGGACTGCAAACTGCTGGTCCGGACCGTGGGGGTGGTGGTGTTCGCGCGGGGGGCTTACTGAGATGCGCCCGCGGTGGCAGGGTTTTCTGGCTGGCAGCATCTTGATCGCGGCGGTTTCATTCCTGCTGCCTCTGGCGTTTCCCGTGTATTTCCGGGAGGACGATGTGGCCTATCTTCATTGGGCGCGCACTTATGGCTTTTGGGACAGTTTTGATCCGGGGAGAGCTACGCTGTTCGGAATGTTCCGCCCGGTCCAGAACGTCGTCTGGTGGCTGCTTTACCATACGGCAGGTCTGGATCCCTATCCGTACCAAGTTGTGATTACATTGACCTATCTGGTCGCCTTCGCATGCTTTTTGGGTTTCGCGGCTTCCGCCCTGTCGAGATCCGTGGCCTGGATGACGGCGATTGCCTATCTGGCTGGTTTCCATTTCCTGATGTACATCATCTTCTGGTTTTCCGATCTTACCTACACCCTTGAAATCATGCTGGCCCATGCTGCCCTCTGGTGTTTGGCTGCTGCGGTGAATGCCTTCTCATGGCTGCGCTTGGCGGCGGGATTGGTCTTGTTCCTTGGGGCTGTCCTCGCCAAGGAGCCTGCCGCCTTCATGATACCATGCGGATTTGTTTTCCTGGTCTTCCTGCGCTGGAAGACGCTGAGACAGGATGATAGAATCCGGCTGGCTGGGGTGGCGGTGCTGATGCTGGTGGTCGGAGCGTCATGGATTCTTATGAACCCCTCGCTACGATCCCGCCAGGGAATTTGTGGTGAGCCGTTGGCTGTCGTATGGCGGACGTTTATCTATCCCCGGTGGACCTACTACGCCCAATTCTTTGCCGCTCCCCCTGCTTTGATCATTGTGGCGGCTCCGATGTTCCTCGTCATCCAGCTTTTGATTTACTCCTTGAGGATCTCATTGGCCGGGCGTGCAGCGACGGCGCTCGCGGGCGCTGCCATACTTACGCTTTTACTGAGAGCGAATCCTGCCGTTATGCTTGCTGGGCTGATCGGTGTCTCTCTGGTCCTTGTGCTTCTGCGGCATCCTGCGGGACTGGGGAGCATCATGGCGGTTCCGGCACTGCTCGGCATCATGACGATTGGCTATATGATCAGGACCTACCTGGTCGAGGCCTCCTTCGGGCTTGCCATGGCGTGTGGTGTCGCCATTCATGAGTGCCGTATCGCGTTCCCCGTGGAGGCAATCTGCCGGGATGCGAAGCGACGCGTGAAGTGGGCGGTAATAGTGGTTGCGGGCGCCATAGCCGCGCTTGCCATACTGGTCGTACTGCCCTCGCTTTCGGAAAAACTTACAGCCTTACGGCTCCTCTCTGCCCATCGGCAGACGTTGGCGATGAGCGTGGATTATTTTTTCAATGCGGGAAGTGAAATTCCAGGGACACTCCTGGTGATCGATTACCAGGACATGGGGCTGGTTTACGAGCGGGATATCCTGCCGATGCGGGACCTTGAGAAGGCCTCTCGACAGAAGACGATGAGCAGTGCGTCGCTCCATGATTTTCTCCACCCCATCACGGGCATTGACGTAAGGAACCTTGCCTGGTGGAAAACCAATACTCCCGGATCCGGGCCGGCGACGATCTTGACGATGAATGCGGCGGAGGAAGAATTTCTTGCCCGTTTTCCCGGTAAGGCTACCCGGCTCAGGGAATGGCGCTGCGGAAAAGCCCGGGCGGGTCTTTACCGGCTGGAGCCGGCGTCGGATGGCGACTGAATCAGGGGATACAGATCCGCGATGAAGCCCTTCAGCCAAGGCCAGGGATCCACCCCTGCTGCGTGCGATACGGACAATGAGACGTAGGCCCAGCGATCAAGGCGGTTTCGAAAGATGCGGTCTAGAGCAGTCCGCGAAAGCCGGTCGTAGTGAGAGGGTGTCTCGTAGTCGCCTCCCGCATACCAATAGGCAAAGGTGAGGAGATGGGAGAAGTGGCTGCCTGGTGTAGCCTGCTGCCTGACGGTCAGCACCATGATTTCAAGCGGGGGGCGGCCAGGCAGGGGAACGGTGAGTGTTTCGGTCTTCTCAATGACGAACCCCTGCCCCGGGAGACATCGTTGAGGACGGTGAATACTGCGTTGGTTCTCTGCACTGAACACGATGGTTACCAATATCTCGTTTCCGGAACCGTCGTGATATTGTTTCTTAAGGATACAGGTATCGGCGGGCAGGATAATCCGTTCGGCGAGGCTTGTCATCTCAAGTCGCCCTTGGCAGCGGGGGCAGACCGCTTTATTTTCGAGACTTTCGGATGGGTACACCCCCAGGCAACTCTCGTTCTGGCAGTATAGTATGTCCATGCCGCGAAATTCACCAACCAGGGTCGGGAGGGTATCGGTTCTAAGCCTGATATAGCCCGTGTAGGCCACTTCAGGAAGCCAAGCGGTCGCCAGCGCCGTAAGTCCCATCAGAAGTCCGATTACGAGAAGAATCCTGGAACGGTCATTACGCATGGCTTCCCTTTTTCCTTGCCAGCCACCGGTTCAGGACCGTGGCCAAGCCCATCATCAGCATGACAGCGGCGCCGAACAGCACGTAGCCTGAAAAATCATGGTAGAACACCATGGCCCGTTCCTGTCCGAACCATGCCGCTGCGAGGGCAATACTGATGACACGGGTGACATTCCCGGCGATGGCGATGGGCAGGCTGCCCAGGAACAGCAGCCATTTCCCTGTTTGGCTGGGCTGTGTGAAATACGCGTAGGCAGCCCCCAGTGCTGCCATGGCCATCAACGAGTGCATGCCGCTGCATGGATCAGCCACGTCGATATTGATGCCTCCGCCCGCAGCGGATAACAGCGCCGTTCCCGCCCGGGTCACGGCAATGCCCATGCCATTGAGGAGTATTTCCGCAACCCGACTGGCCAGCAGACGGAGCGGGAACGTCAATGCTTCGATGAATACCAGCGGCACACAGAACAGGAGGTAGCCGCACGGGAAGAGGAGCCTTCGGGCGATGGACCACCCCCAGGCGCCAAGCGCGATGCCCCAAACCAAAGGGACCAGGGAGACGAGGACGATACGTGTTTGCTGGATCTTGACGCCAGCGGCATAGAGCAGCAGTGCGCTAGCCACCACAACGACCCCGGTCCACGTCGCATGGCGGGGTAGCTCTGCCAGTTCCCTGCGTCGGCGCCAGATTGCCAGGGCGCTGACAAGCGGTATAAGCCATCCGTGGCTGTATTCCCCGCCACGAGTGTTCCATTCCCTGGTCATCCACGCCATGGCTGAACGACCCGCTTGGGTGACCTCCTCGGTGTTTCCCCGGGCCCCGTACATCCAGGTCAGCAACCCGCCGATGCAAACCCACAGCAGCAGGGATCTGCCCTGCCACGGCACGGTACGCCGGGGCTTTATCTCACCTGTTGGCAATGAATTCATAGTAGGAAATTCTGCCGCTACCGGCGATCAGGCGCCTGAAAAGATCCTCATGAAAGTCCGTGATCCATTCCCAATTGTAATACTGGCTGATGCGCTGGACAACTCCTTCGCGACAATGTTCGCAGCGCCTGGGATCCGCAACTAATTCCGCAAGCTTACGGGCCAGGTTCTGCACCCCGCCCTTGCCCTCAAAAGGCTCCCCATACCCGCCGAGCGTCTCGACGTTCGCCGCGCTGTCACGGAAAACAATGCAGTTCCCGAAACCCATTTGATCCAGGAGGGCCGGTCGTGTGCCGTCGATCGCAGAAGGTTGGACTGCCAGGTAGGCATGGCTGCTCAACTGGGCATATTCATCACCGAAAGCATAACCGGTAAAAATCACACGGCTATCGGCCATGGCCCGCAGGCTGGCCTTGTAGTCATCCGAAAAAGGCGCGTCGCCAATGATGACCAGATTCATGGGTGTTGCTACGGTTCCGAATGCGCGGATCAGCATATCGACAGCATTTTCCGGCACCAGCCGCCCCACGTACAGGAGGTACTTTCGAGGCTTCAGCCCCCATCGGTTGAGGGCATCAACACGTTCGTCGCGGCAGATATTGGCGCCATAAGGCGCAAAAATGGTTTCTGCGTTATACAAGGTGCGGTAGCGCTCCTGGATAACCCGCGAATCGGCAATAAGGGTAGGGACCACCCGTGTTGCGACACGTTCGCAATGGCGCTGGTACCATCGGGCGAAGGGTCCCCATTTTTCCCGAGCCCAGTCGGCCCCGTCCACATTCAGCAGAACCTTGCTGCCGGCGAGGCGTGGAATCCATGCCAACGGGCTGTTGCCGACGATGCAGTAGTAGACGACGTCATACTTTTGAAAGAGAGCATGGAGGGAGGAAAGGGCTGTATGCGTCAGCGTGTCCAGATGCTTGGTTGGGATCGAAGGCAGGGATACAATGCGGACTCCGCAATAGGTGTCGTGCACATCACGGATAAAGTGGGAGCGGTTGTAGACCGTCACCTGATGGCCGCGTTGCGCCAGTCGCACGCCGATTTGCTCGTAGAACGTTTCGAACCCGCTGTAGCGGGCCGGAATTCCGCGCGAACCGATCAGGGCAATCCTTAAGGCCTTTTTCATCGCGGTTTTCCGCTTTTCATTGGGGCGGAGGTTAGCTCCTGCTCCACCGATGTGATACTGTCCAGCACTTGTTTGACGGTCACGGCTTCCATGCAGATGGGCGAGGGCATGCGGCACGAGTCCAGACAGGGACGCCAGGGGCAGACATCCTGGACTGCCACATGGGACTCATTGCCGTACGGTGCATACAGTCGCGGTTCCATGGGGCCGAAGATGCTCACGACTTTCCTGCCAAGGGCAGCTGCCAGATGGCCGACGGCCGTATCGTTACAGAGTACGGCGTCCACCCGGTTCACGAGCGCCGCGAGTTCCATGAAGGAGGACGGCGCCACAGGGTGGATCAGAGGGTGTTCAATGGAAAGACCCGGGCTGTCAGGTGGCTTCACGGTTACAATGGGCTTGCCGGCATCGATCATTTTCCGGACAACCGAGAGGAAACGATCCATGGGCCACTGTCGGATGGCTTTCTGGGCTCCCGGATGGACCAGCCACAAGGGATGGTAGTCCGGTAACTTCTGCCCGTAAGGCGGGACCGCCATCCAGGGGGTGGCGTCCATCCACTGAGTTTCAAGGGCATGTGCCACCTGCCGCCACGCCTGAAGGTGAGGCTGGAACGGATCGTGCCGGTGCAGGGGTTCGGTGAGGAGGGGGCGTGCGAGCGCCAGCCCTGCGACCTTTGACAGGGCGACTCCCATGTGCAGGTTTCTCTTTCGCCATGGCACCTGGCTTGCATAGTAGTTGGTGGTGGTCATGGGGAAACCGATCCTCCTTCTTGCCCCGCTGGCCGCCATGAGAGCGTGAACCCGTGCATCCGCCCATACGCTTGCGATGATGTCCGGTGCCTGTTTGCGGATGATTTGCAGACAACGACTCCAGCCCCGCCAGCCGCCCCCATCCCAGGGAGGGTCGCAAGTGATGACCTGTGGCGGCAGCAGGACGCTCTCGAACACGGGGCCTGTGATGCGCGAGCAGATCACACGCACATCGAATCTTCCTGCCGCCCCGCGCAGGAATGGAAGACTCAAAATGGCATCGCCGATCCGGTGCCACTCCAGAATAAGAAGTACGGGATTCATGTTGGCTGTGGCGCGGGAGAGGGCTCCTTGCGATCTTCGTACGCCGCCTTTGCAATTGCGGCCATCATCAGTTCGAAACTGGGGTATCCTCCCGCGATCCAGGCGAAACAAGCCCAGAGGAAGAAATTCACAATGGCCCAGAGATAGAAGACATGCGCAAGATCCTGCACGCCGTGCTGATGGATCTCCCGCCATGGATCTCTCAGAAGGAAAAAGAAAAGACGAAGGTAAAGCACCAGCCCAAGGCCGCCGGCGACGGCAAGGACCGTCCACAGGCCGGATTCATACAAGCCCATCCGTGCGGCAACCTGGGCTCTTACCTCCATGGTTGCGGAGAGGGATTCATATCCCTTGTCATACGCCTCCACGTGGTTGCCGAAGAGGAAGGTCCAAGGCGATTCCGTCCAGCGTTCGAGGCCGAGTTCCATCAGCCGGAGGTGCCACTCGTTGCTTGCCTGCACCAACTCATGTTGATCCACCCATCTCGTTGACGATTCCCGGACCAGGATTGAAAGAGCCCGACGGGCTTCCTCTGGAAGGCGATAGAGAATGTCCGGTGCCTGGTTCAGTGTCAGCGCTGTGATCAACAGGATCCCGCCAATCACGGAGAGCCAGCCGAACTTCCTGCGCACCAATGCCCAGATCACTGGCACGGCGCAAACCATGGCTACGCTCACACGGCCTGCGCTCATCACCACGAGTACCACGGAGGTTAATCCGACTGCGGCATGGAATCCTTTCGCCCATTTGCTGGACACCCACAGGGAGCAGGCGAAGGAAAGGATGGCGAGTTGCACTCCGGTGAACCGAAGATCCAGGAGCCCCTGGGCCATTCCGCCGAGCACGTAGTTCAGGTACGGGACATAGATGTACCGCCCGAGGAAGTATGTGACAATGCTTACCAGAACCCGGAGAACTCCAAGGCAATATATGAGGATCAGGAGTCGCTTGAGATGACGACTCTCGCCGAAGCGATAGAATGCCAGCGTGAAGATAACCGCCCAGAGCCCGTGGTAATAGATGCGGAGAATACTGCCGGTACCGCCTGTCCCGCCCAGACGTGCGACATACAGGCTGGCGAGCGCATTGCCCGTGAGAAGCAACAGCAGCAGCAAGGATGCCGAGGGGAGAAAGGCCCGCCGATGGACGCCCAGTCGCCGGGTGGCGATCATCGGCAGGAGTGCCAACAAGCACAGCGGCAAGGCGATTTCGTGCGTAAAGATCTTGTATTCCAGGACGAAGATGCCTCCAAACATGACTGCCAGTGGCATGAGAATCCACCACCGAGACCCGGCAAAAATGATCCAGGCAACCGGCAGGATCGCCAGAAGCGTGCTGAAGAAACCAAAAAGCCCCTGCTTGGCTGTGGTTTGTATCAGGAACAAAGCCCCCAACAATCCAGCGATCAAGATTGCAGACTGGCTTACGCGACGAGCTGTCTTCGGGTCGATCATTCCTTGAGTCTCCCGGGGTTCCTGTTGTCAGGGCCCGACTGCGGCATTGTTATCGGCCTTGAATTTTTTCTATCAAGCTGCTGGTCGAATGGGCGTCCACCAGGGGAACAAAGCGAATCTGACCCCCGTAGGATTGAACGAGTGCGGCTTCCGGGATGGGCTTCCCGGATGGCGGCGCATAGTCCGCTCCCTTTACATGAATATCTGGCTTCAGGCGCATGATAGCCTGTTCAGGGGTGTCCTCGTCAAAGATAACGACGGCATCCACGCACTCCAGGGCCGCCAAGATAAGCGCACGCTCCTCGGCCAAAATGATAGGCCGTTGAGGTCCCTTTAAACGCCTCACTGAGGCGTCGCTGTTCAGCCCTACGACCAAGACATCCCCGAAATTGCGGGCTGCTGCCAGGCTTTGGATATGCCCGATATGCAGTAAATCAAAGCACCCGTTTGTCCAGACAACAACGCAACCTGCATGCCGCCATTCCTCACGGCATTCAATGAGGCGTGGCCAAGGCAGTATCTTTCCCTCTATCTTTCGTGGCATATGTCTCCTTTTCCCGGACGCTCCATCCTGCATTGCTGCAACAACCGGAGGATGGCAGGCGCGATTTCACCGGCCACCCGTTCTTCCTGACTGTTCCAGAAGCCGGATTCTGCTTTCATGGGCAACAGTTCCACATCCGGCGGGACAAGGTCCAGTTCTGTCTCAACGCCGTAACTTCCCGTCTCCGCGGCGACAACGCATATGTTGCGGAAGAAGGCAACCGGAACACCGGCGGCATTCGCCAGATGCCGAGGACCGGAATCCGGTGTCAATACCAGGTCAAAGTGTTTCAGGAATTCCACAAGCGGATGGAGCGGCAGAACTCCTGCCAGGATCGATGCCCCAGGGCACGAGACTGCACGGATATTTTCGAGGAGCGGCCCGTCCGATGCTGCGCCCATCAGCACGATCCGGAGCCCGGGAGAGGCTTGCTGCAAGGCGGCCAGGAGGGACATAAAAAGGGCCGGAGGCGCAACGCCCCGTGGTTGGCGGCTGGAGCAGAAGCATGCGATGGACGGTTGTTCCCGGTCCAGGCCGATCCGGTTGGCGGTTTGGTCAGCCACAATCCTGTCAGCGGGCAAAGGATAGACCATGGGGCGCAGCGGCCAGGATCCGTCTTGCCCGGTGAGATGGGCCACCGCATCCCGGAAATAGGCGGCAAACGGCTGGGGGTGCCGGATCGGGAGCGGATGGGTAACCCATGCGGAGAACCCCTTGTGGGCATAAGCGATCCTGTTGGGAATTCGTGTTCGTAGGGCGAGGGCAAGATCACCGATATGATGCGCCATGTTGTAGCAAAGAATTGCGTCATAGCCTGATTCACGCACTGTGCGCTGCCACAGTTTGCCGGAGTCGCGCAGGATCACGCGATGCAAATACGGATTATTGTTCAGAACCTGATTGGCGGGTGCCCCGCAAAGGAAATCCAGCTTGCAGTTGCTGAAGGCTTCGGCCAGGTAAGGGATACTGCCGGTCGTGAAAAGAACATCGCCAATATGATCATCCCCCAGCAGCAGGAGCCGACGCCATTGAGAGGGTGGAGTTGCAGGATGACGCACAATAACACGGGCTGTGACCCGAAGCGGCGATGCGAGCCACTCGGACACCACGGCAAGGCCGTATCGCCAGCAGGTCCTGAAGCATTCCCGTCGTGGAGTTGTCATTCCGGTCTCAATAACTGCTGTTCAGCATGCCTGGCGCTATCCGTCAGTCCGGGTTTCCGTTACAGATTTGGAGAAGGATGGGGCTCACCATTGCCGAACCGCATCAAAATACTTCTCGCCGAAACGATCACCCCAGGTGACCCTGAATCCCGCCGCTTGCAGGGAGCGGCTAATGTCATCCGGTGACCTTGGACACCAAGGATGAAATTCACCGATCACGCGCATCATGGCCGGCAAGTGGCTGCCATTCTCTGCAATCCACTCCGTCAACTCCCCCTCTGACCCTTCGCAATCCAATTTCACAAGGAGTCGTTGCCGTGGATCCATTCCTGAGGTTTCCAGCATCCGGCTGGGCATATGCATCAGGGAACCCTCATTGCATCCGTATATGTTTGAGGCTCCGCCTGCTGTTCTTGTGAATGTCACGTCACGTCCGTCACGAGTCACGGGGAATGGGATAATGGTTACGTTGCCGATGCGGTTTCCGCTCAAATTGCGCTGTAATGCATGGACCGCGTCACTATCTGGCTCATAGGCTACAATCCGGGCTTCTGGGAACATATGGCCTGCAACACATGAGAATGCTCCGATATTCGCGCCAACATCCCAAAATACATCAATGGCAGGAACGTTGCGTAATCCGTAGCAATCTGCAATGGCCGGTTCAAATATTTCTCCCCAACTTCCATGCAAGGTTTCCCTTGGATATATGGAAATCCCGGAGCGAAGCCGAACGGGGCCTTGATACAGCCATGGCAATATCCTGCTGATCCATAGCCATCCCCAGTTGGACGTATGACGGCGGATCGCCAAAGCCGTCTGCAGTTTGCGTGCCGCGACCTGATGCAATGACATAAATCCCTTTATCTTTCTCTTGCCACCGCAGCAACAAGACTCTTGTAGTGTTCAATCGTTTGCCGCGAATTCATGGCGGCTACTGCCGCGCGTCCGGCAGCCCCCATGCGAAGTCGCAAGTGGGGGTCCTTGACGACTTCCGTTATGCGTTGAGCCAGAGCGCCCGGATTTCCCGGCAAGACACAATACCCGTCGACGCCATCGTTCACATTGTCGCGAAGGCCATCCACGGCATTTGCGACCAAGGGTTTTCCGCAGGCCTTGGCTTCCAGCGGAACAAATGCGCAGGCCTCATACAGGGACGTCATGGCAACGACATCGGCTGCGGCCATAAACGCAATGCCTCGCGGTTGGGCACCCAGGAACCGGCAGGTTTCTGCAATACCCAGGCTTCTTGCCATGTTTTCCAGCCTGCTGCGTTCCGGGCCATCTCCAACAATCCATAGTCGTGCAGAAGGGCATTCGTTCTGGACTTCGCGCCACGCCTGCAGCAACCAATCCACCCGTTTCTGGTCCGCGAGCCGTCCCACGCTTACCACATGGATGTTTTTGTTATCCCAGCCAAAATCCCGTCTCACACATGCGGCCTCTTCCTGCCCAGGGACCGAGGAGGCGTTGAAAATATTTGGAAGAATGACCAGTTTGTCTTCCGATGCCCAGCCGCGGTAAAGATATTGATAATAGACGGATGGGGTCAGTGTAATTACGCGACGAGCCAGTTTGCAGGGGATCCATTCAGCCCAGGCATTGCGCCATGCGCGGAAAGGTGTCCAGTCCGTATAGAAAGCCGGCCACTGGGTAATGTAAATGGTTTTCACGCCCGCCAGCGCGGCCGCCAAGGCGCCGATTGGTCCCGCCCATTGCCCTTGCGTCAACACTACATCGGGACGCGTACGGCGGAAAGCGCGCACCAACGGGAAAAAGCCGTACAACAGCTGTGATTTTCGTTCAATAGGCAGTTGTACATGGCGAATACCAAGGCTGTCGCAAAATGCCGGCAGTCGTCCTTCTCCCCCGTGGAAGACAATCTGTTCGTCGCCGGTTTCGTGTAGTCCTCTCGCCAGGTTCATCACCGCTTCCGGCCCTCCGCCGGGCCCGTCCAGATGAATCAGGTGTCCAATCTTCATGCAACACCCCTTTGCAGGTTTTCGCGGAATTTGCGTGTCCGCCTTTCATCGGTGAAGAACATATTTCCACCCCTGGATTCATGCGGTAACACAGTGGCGGGAAACACGAGAGCAAGTTTGCTTAAGAGTAGTCCGGGGACACCCAATGTGTCTGCAGAAATTACACTGTTCAAAAAGGGTTGCCCATGGATTGAGTCGATGTTCATTGCGTGGGTTCCTGTTCCAGAAGTCGGCTCACAGGGTCATACATCTTTTCTGCTGTGATGAATCCCCGGAAATCGCATAACCGTAATCCGCTGCGGTGTATGGACCGGCAGAATTCCTGTGGGGGTTCCACCGCGACTCCTTGTCCGCCCAGATTTCCCCACACAGAGGCGGAAATGGGTTCAAAGCGGCAGAACGGGGAGACCGTGGCTACACGCAGGGCGCTCGCCATATGCAAGGGGCCCGTACCCACGACGACGAGTACGGCCATGCATTCAATGAGGGCGGCAAGCTTGAAGAAGTCCAGTTGACCCATCGAGTTCCAGAATCGCGGGCTGTTCAGGACTGCCGCCGGCCATTGGCTTAAAAGGTGCCGTTCTGAATCGAGCCCAGTGGCGACAAGGGCCACATCCGGGCGTTGGGCCAGCAGGCTTGCGAGGCGGCCATATTCGGCGCCCGGCAGGTTGCAGGTGTTGCCGGCGCAGCCGGGGTGTATTCCCACCAGTGAAAGTGCGGGGAAACGGGTCTGGCACACCTCCCTGGCCCAATCGCGTGCGCCTGCAGGGATGACAAGGTCGGGAAGGAGGCCGTCTGGTTTCGCCCCCAGAGCCTCTCCGCAGCGGAGGATCACGCGGCTCACATGTTCTGTCTGTTGCCGGAAACGGGAGCGCAGACACCGGTGGAATGTCACGCGCCCCCACAAGCCAGCCCAGCTGGCAATACGGATGGGTGTTCGTGAAGAGGCAGAGGCCCATAACAGTTCCTTCGGTTTGCCGTGTGGGATCAGGAGTGCGTCATACCGCCGATCCCGCAGCCAGCGGGCCAGTTGATGCCATCCGCGCGGGAAAGACGGAGCCACGTCTTCAAGCGTCCAGCAGGCGGTGATGTTCGGATTGTGACGGACGGCCGGCTCCGTGGCCTTGCGTGACAGGAACTCCACGGCATGACCTGCCTTCGCCACACTTCGGATAAGGGGTGTGGTCAGAATTACATCCCCGAGGTGGTCAATCCGGATGATCAGCACACGCATTTGTTCATTCCTTTAGCCGGGGATGCCCGCCTCTGTGAGGCGCGCCCCTGCCCGGGAGGCAATACGTTCCAGAGGAAGGGCGAAGGTGAGATCACAGAAACGGCGTCCCGAACAAACTTCCACACCGTTTTGCAGGCATGGGCATTCAGCCGCTGTAACGGCGAGGGTCTCCGCGCGTGGTCCTTGCGGCCCCCATACGATGTCGTGATGATAGGCTGAACAATAGAGTCCGATTGTGGCGGCACCAGTGGCTGCGGCGACATGGACGATGCCCGAAGGACCTCCGACCACAACATCCGCCTGGCTCAGAACCCCCATCATCTCCCGGATGGATAGAGTGCCAAGGAACGAGAGGTCGACATGGGATGCCTTGATGTCTGTGAGGCGCGCCGCCTCGGCCGCTGTGCCGATCAGGCTGACCGTGACGCCGTATCGGATAGACAATTTCATGGCGAGAGCTATGTAGGACTCGATGCTGAGGTTGAACTGTGTGGTAAGGCCGAACGGATGAATGACAATTCTCGGCCGCCTGGCAAAGTAGGCGGGGAATCTCGTCCGCAAGGCATCCATTTCGGACGGGTTTAGGTACAGGCGGGGTAGTGTGTCTTCGAGTGGTTTGGCTCCCAGTCTCATCGCCACCTCCAGATAATACCTGCTATAGTGCCGGGGAGTACGATACGACTTGCGCATGACCCGGTGATGGCCGAGGAGCAGGGAAGCCCAGGTCCCGCCAAGTTGTGCAACCTGCGGGATTTGCAGACTCGCGCAAAGCCAGTTCCAGCCGCTGTTGTTTGGATACAGGACGGCGGCTCGCCGGTACCTTTCACTGGTTAGTAAACTCCGGATTTGCAGCCAGCTCGGCCTTTCATGGGGTTTGCTGCCCCGCCAAGGGATCGAAATAAGCCGGTCGACATTCGGGTCATGCCGAAGCAACTCCCCGCTGATGTCGTCTGTCAGCAAGTGGAGAGGGGCATCGGGAAAGGATGTCTTCAACGCTCGTATAGAGGGTGTGGCGGCGACGAGATCACCGATTTTCTCCGGGCGGATGACCAGTATTGCGGAGCGGTTCATTCGCGCGCGCAGTCCAGGAGAAGGTTCGGGTGCCATTTGTGCCGCCCCCAGAAGAGGCGATCCCACAAACGGCGAAGGTTCTGGCGCTTCCCGATGCGAAGCCCGAGAAAAGAGTGGCAGGAGAGCACGGTTAACCCCCGATTCATTGCTATGCGTCGCAGCAGTTCCGCGGGATAGAGGCGTTGATGGGTTAAATCGCCCCAGAACACATTGCCCAGCACGCTGATGTCTTCCGGATTGTTTGTAATGATCCTCATTCGTGTTCCGGGTTGAAAGGCGCTATGGAGAACCTCAAACAATTTGAAAACCTGAGGCGGGTCGAGATGTTCCAGCACATGGCTGCAGTACACTCCGTCGCATTTCCCGGCGGTTGCAAGTCCTTCTTTGGAGGACAGGAAAGTCAGGATATCGGCCTCGATCAAGGTTAGACCGCGGGCCCTTCCCTTCGAGACGCCAGGGGCGTAGGCCTCTACGCCGATTCCATGGATGCCTGCTGCCTGCAACTCTTCAAGAAAAAGGCCGGAGCCGGAGCCGAGGTCCAGCACCTGGGAACAGCCCGAGAAATAAGGGACGTGCTTGCGGTGGAAATCCCGCAGCCACCATTCGGGTGCGCCGGACTCAAACGGATCAAAGTGGTAGAGCCGAAGATAGTCCTGTCCGCCTGTCATGTTCATCCAACCTCCCCTGGATCGCTGTCCCGCCGCCATGCCTTGAAGGTGATCGTCGTGCCGGGACCAGGGTTGGATGCGGAGACCCTATGTGTGGGCCGAAGCATGTCGAGGATGTCTTCGGGGTTACCCGCGTCAAGATGCAATTCGCCAATCAGTGCGCGGATTCGTCCCAGGCGCGGCTTCAAGTCATGGAAGATCCTGAACTCGGCTCCTTCGACGTCTACTTTCAGGATATCGATCTCCTCCAGTTGCAGTTCATCCCAGACATCGCTTGCCTTCCGGCAGAGCGCGCCCACGGTCGTTTCCCCGCGGTTTAAGACAGCGCTGAATGACCAGCGGTCGCCTGCCTGAAAAGTGGAGAAGGACAGGGGTTCGTTCTTGTCCATCAGGCCGTATGGGAATGTCCGGATGCTTGTCAGGCGGTTGGCCTCCACATTCAGATTCAGGAGGGTGTAGTTACCGGGTATGGGTTCGAAGGAGTAGATTTTTGCCTGTGGATAGCGCAGGGCGAAAAAGATGCTGGTCATACCAATGTTTGCACCCACGTCGACGATCGCTCGTGGTGGGTGCGCAAGCGCCAGGTCGTAGATGCTGTCGCGGAAAGTTTCAGCGAAGGTGCCGGTATCCGTGGTGCCATCGCGCAGGTACAGGTCCAGGTTTCGCCTGTCAAACCGGAGTCGTGCATGGAAGGGGACCGGGTTGGCGCGGTTGCGCGGGCCGTGGCGTGCGGCCAGAAACAGCCGGAAGATGGTAACCGGATCGCGGCTGTGCCGCAGAAGGAAACGTGCAAACGAAAGTCGCCGTTTGTTGTTCATCAACAGGATGGGCGGTGGGGGGTTGCGGTTGCGCATGGTTTCAGCCCCCGCCAGCACAACCAGGGGGTATGCCAGTAATTAAAGATCGACTGTGCCATGAAGGGGGGCAGGAGAACGCTCCAGACCCCGAGGGTTCCCGCCCAAGCGTTGAGCAAGAGGGTTAAAACGATTGTCAAAATTCCGCTAAAGACGAAAGCCGGGAGATATGAAACCTTGTTGCCGGTTTGGATCACTGCAACATGCATGCCGATTACCAGTTCCAGGCCCACCAGGATGAATAGGAATATCATCTGGGCCGGTGGAAGCAAAGGAGTCTGTGAGCGGATAAACCTCATCACGAAAGGCAGGAGTATGACGGCAGTGAGCGTCCCTGCGGCATATGTCAGCAGTGCCATGAGCATGCGTCGTCTTACAAGTTTTCTCAGTTGGGCAAGGGCGCCACAAGCCTGCAACTGGCTTATTTCCGGGTATTTGACAGCAAGCCAGCTGCCTGCGATCCCGCCCAGCATGAGGGCTATTTGCATCGTTAGTCCGTAACTGGCGGTGGTTGCGGCATCTGTGAGGATCGAGCAGGTCAGGGTAGTGCCTTGCAGATAGACAAAGGCGGCAAACGAACCGACGCCTGTCTTCCAGGCCGTGGGCCAGAGATCCCGCCAGTTTGTCTTTTTTTCGTCTGCCGCAGGGATCAATGTTCTTACTTGCAGATATGCCAGACATCGCGGGGCAAAGTTGAGGATTAACTGGCCGGCCACAAGGGCGCCGATGCCAAGGCCGGCCAGTAACCCGCCATAAGCCGCGAGGTAATTCAGCAGTAAGCCTAGAACCAGCGTTTGATTATAAGCTCTTACTTCGTTCAGGCCGAACAGGATATTGCCCCAGAACTGGCCGGCCATATTCATGCCGGACCCGATGGCGAGTACGATGAACCAGGTGATCATCCTGTTTGGGACTTCAGACGGGGAAATGCGCAGGACGATCCAGAAGAGACCCAGGCTCAGGGCAAGGAGGATCAGGAAGAATCCGAAGCGCCGATAGAGTATGCGTGCTGTGTGGATCAAGCCTGCAATGGCGGCGTAATTTGCGGTAGAGTCCGATAACTGCGCATCCAGGCCGATGGCTTGGACGGATCTTGACCCGCCAAGGTAATAGCTTGCAAAACGGCTAATTGTGGATCCGAATCCCAGTTCCACGAAAGAGGCCCATCCGACAATGGCAGACATTACATACCACAAGCCCATCTCGTTGGCTGGCAAGCAGCGCAAGGCGTACCCCATGACAAGGACCATGCCTGTGCCACGAACGATTGTGACAAGACCTGACCAAAGCACTGCAGATTTGTATGCTCGGGGCAGGAAGGCGAGAAAGTGCGAGGTTCTCATTTCCGGATGGGTGAGCCCTGGTTCTGTTGGCCGCAAAGGTAAATGTCGGTCTCTTGGCCCTCTTGATTGCGTATAAGGGATTGTGTGCGGGCAGCGGTTCGGCAGCGCGTTGTTTCTGTGGGCAGCCTAGTTTCCGTTTAAATACACTCCGTGCCCGAGGATTATGCGCGGCATAACCTCTTCACTCATATTCTTAAGAATGCCAGTATAGACTTGGCGACTTGCGAAAAGCAACGCGGGATGTTCTGGAAATGGCGGGGAGTCAAGGTTTGGAGTATTAACTGCGGAATGCAAGAAACCGGTTGTTTGCGGGGGGATGGAGTGCTATTTTCCTCATGCTTGTCTCAGGTTGATTAGGAGTGTGAAGCATGGAAACCATTGTTGTGGATTGCTCAGGGTGTAAGGCGCGGCTCAAGGTGAAACTTCCCCCCGGCCGTTCGGGCGGTGAAATCAAGTGCCCGAAATGTGGCGCGAAGACCGCGTTCGGCAAGAATACTCCGGGCGCTGAGTCGGTCCCGGCTCCCGCCGCCCCGACGCCTGCCCCCGCGGTTCCTTCTCCGGCGCCGGTCCCGCCGCCTGCGCCGGCACCCATTGCTCCTGCAGCGCAAAAGCCCCCTGTGACGCCGGTCGTGATCCCGCCGAAAGTCGATGCGAAAAGTGTTGAGGCCGCGACCGTGCCCGAGGAACCGAAAGCGGAGGTAAAGAAACCTGCCGTTCCGATTGTGCTCGGCGCCGGGGCGGATCAGGGCGCTCCTTCCCTGCTGGCCAAGTGCCCTTCCTGCCAGTGGCAAACCAAACTGCTCCCCGCGTTTGCAGGGAAGAAGATCCGCTGCAAGCAGTGTGGCGGTATCATCCAGGTGGGCGAGGAGTCTGCCGCTCCTGCGGCTACACCTGCGCCGACTGTGCAGCCGGGCCCCGTCTCCGTGGTGATCCCTCCCGCGATCAAGCCGCAAAGCCAGGGTCCGCTGCCCGGCGCTACGGCGCCGACCCCCGTTCTCATTCAGTCTGCCCCTGTGCCGCCCATGACAGGGATCAAGCCGCTGTCAGGGCTGGGCGTGGTTTCTCCCGTAGCTGCGGCAGTGCAGTCCCCTGCGACACCGGCTTCCAAGGCGGAACTGCAGGAACTCCAGGAACAATTGGCCCATGCCCGTCATCGTGCCGAGGAGGCGGAGAAGGCCCTGCATGACATGGCAGGTCAACGGGCTGTGGAATCGGTCGCCCTCAACCGCAAGGTAGCTGACCTGGAACGCAGACTGTCGGAGTACAAGGCCCTCTTCGCGGAGATCGCCTCGGATTACAAGGGCGAAATGGAGGCTGCAGAGCGGCGGGCGGCCCTTTTGCGGCAACGACTGGCCAAGTTTAGCGCATAGTTCCCGCTTTTTTTTGCGGTTCCCGCCTATTGCCTGCATCGAGTCCTCTTCATAACGGCAAATTGGCCGTAATGGTGAGTTTTCCCGGCTTTTTTGGGGTGCCTCGCCTTGCCGTTAGCCGGGAATAACGGTAGATTCCCCCCGTGATTGTCTTGCCATTCCGATAAAGGAGGAATTTGCCATGCCCAGGCGCGATGATATCAAGAAAGTGATGATTATTGGTTCCGGTCCGATTGTTATCGGCCAGGCTTGCGAGTTTGATTATTCCGGCACCCAGGCGTGCAAGGCATTGCGAGCCTGCGGATATGAGATTGTGCTGGTGAATTCCAACCCGGCAACGATCATGACCGATCCGGGCATGGCGGATGTGACGTATATCGAGCCCCTGAACATCGAGCGCCTGACGCAGATTATCGAGAAGGAACGGCCGGATGCCCTGTTGCCCAATCTTGGCGGGCAGATGGGGCTCAATCTTTCCTCCGAACTGAACAAGGCGGGGGTTCTGGAAAAGTACAAGGTCAAGGTGATTGGCGTGAACCTGGACGCCATTGAACGCGGGGAAGACCGGCTGGTGTTCAAGGAGGCCATGAAAGCCCTTGGCATAGACATGCCCAGGAGTGAACTGGCCTACACGGTGGAGGAGGCGGAAAAGATCGCCGCAGGACTGGGTTATCCGGTCGTCATCCGCCCTGCCTACACGATGGGCGGGACCGGCGGGGGCTTGGTTTACAACATCGAGGAACTGAGAACGGTTGCGGCTCGAGGCATCCAGGCGTCCATGATCGGTCAGATTCTTGTGGAGGAATCGGTTCTTGGCTGGGAGGAACTGGAACTGGAGGTTGTCCGGGACCACAAGGGGCGCTTGATCACAGTATGCTTCATCGAGAACGTCGATGCGATGGGGGTTCACACGGGGGATTCCTACTGTACCGCCCCGATGCTCACAATCAGCGAGAATACGCAACAGCGGTTACAGGAGCAGGCCTACAAGATCGTGGAGTCCATCGGTGTGATCGGCGGTACGAATGTCCAGTTCGCCCACAATCCGAAGGATGGCCGCATTGTCATCATCGAGATCAATCCGCGCACATCGCGTTCATCCGCGCTGGCCTCCAAGGCCACGGGTTTCCCGATCGCCCTGGTGTCGGCGAAACTCGCGAGCGGCATGAGCCTGGACGAGATTCCCTACTGGCGGGACGGCTCGCTGGACAAGTACACGCCTTCCGGGGACTACGTGGTGGTCAAGTTCTCGCGCTGGGCGTTCGAGAAGTTCAAGGGCGTACAGGACAAGCTCGGGACGCAAATGAAGGCGGTTGGCGAGGTCATGAGCATCGGAAAGACCTACAAGGAAGCCTTCCAGAAGGCCATTCGCTCCCTGGAGAACGGGCGACACGGGCTTGGGTTCGCGAAGGATTTCAACAGCCGCCCGCTCGATGAATTGCTGGGTATGCTGGCCGAGCCATCCAGCGAGCGGCAGTGGATCCTGTATGAGGCGTTGCGCAAGGGCGCATCGGTCCGGAAACTGCATGAGCTGACCCACATCAAGGCGTGGTTCATCGAGCAGATGAAGGAACTGGTGGTTCTGGAGGAGCAGATTCTGCAGCACAAGGGGAAGTTGCCGCCGGATCCCCTGCTGGTACAGGCCAAGAAGGATGGTTTCGCGGATAAGTACCTGGCCCGGCTGCTGGGTGTGCCGGAAAAACAGATCCGTGAGCGCCGGATCGCGCTGGGAATGGTCGAGGGCTGGCATGCGGTGCCGGTCAGCGGTGTGGAAAATGCCGCCTACTATTACTCCAGCTACAACGCGCAGGATACAACGACATCCAGCCGGAACCCGAAGAAGGTCATGATTCTTGGCGGCGGTCCGAACCGCATCGGGCAGGGGATCGAGTTTGACTATTGCTGTGTCCATGCGGCATTCGCCCTGCGGGCTCAGGGGTATGAGACCATCATGGTCAACTGCAATCCGGAGACGGTATCGACCGATTACGACACGTCGGACAAGTTGTATTTTGAACCGTTGACGGCTGAGGATGTCCTGTCGATCTATGCCAAGGAGAACCCGAGCGGCGTGATTGTCCAGTTCGGCGGGCAGACGCCCTTGAATCTGGCGGCGGACCTGGCGGCCGCGGGGGTGCGCATCCTCGGCTCCAGCATCGAGACGATCGAGATTGCGGAGGATCGGGACTTGTTCCGGCAGATGATGGAGCGCCTGAAGATCCCGATGCCTGAATCCGGCATGGCCTCGAACGTGGAAGAGGCTCTTTCCGTGGCGCTCCGCATCGGGTATCCGGTGATGGTCCGGCCCTCCTTTGTCCTCGGGGGTCGGGGTATGGAAGTGGTGCATGACGACGCCATGCTGCGGGAATATGTTGCGAAGGCGGTGGGTGTGACGCCCGAACGTCCATTGCTGATCGACCGGTTTCTTGTGGATGCTTTGGAGTGTGAGGCCGATGCCCTTTCGGATGGCCGCGAGGTGTTCATTCCGGCTGTGATGGAACACATTGAGCAGGCTGGCGTGCACTCCGGTGATTCCGCCTGCGTGATTCCGCCCGTGAACATCTCCGCGGAGCATCTGGCAACCATCCAGGATTACACCAGCCGGATTGCGCGGGAGCTGAAGGTCGTCGGATTGATGAACATGCAGTATGCGATCGAGAAGGGCAAGGTGTATGTCCTGGAAGCCAATCCGAGGGCTTCACGGACGGTGCCCCTGGTTTCCAAGGTGTGTGCGCTGCAGATGGCGGGCGCGGCCACCCGCCTTATGCTCGGTGTGCCTCTTGCCGAACTGGGGTTGCGGCACCCTGCGCGCATGAACCACTATGGCGTCAAGGAGTCGGTTTTCCCGTTCGACAAGTTCCCGGAAGTCGACCCGGTGCTGGGCCCGGAAATGCGGTCGACCGGAGAGGTGCTTGGATTGGCGACGGACTTTGGCGTGGCCTTCCTGAAGGCGCAGGAGGCGGCGAACAACCGCCTTCCGTTGGGCGGGACGGTGCTCATCAGCACGGTGGAGAAGAACAGCCTGGTGGTGGAGGTCGGGAAGGCCTTTGCGGCGCTTGGATTCCGGATCCGGGCGACCGAGGGGACCTGCCGCTTCCTGGAACAGAATGGCGTTACTTGCGAAAGAATCAACAAGCAGCATCAGGGTCGCCCGAACATTGCGGATGCCATTGTCAATCGGGAGATCCATGTGGTTGTGAATACGCCTGCGGGGAAACTGGCGAGGACGGATGACTCCTATATCCGAAAGGCGGCGATCAAGCACAAGGTGCCGTATTTTACCACGCTTGCGGCAGCGGCAGCGGCGGCAAGGGGAATCGCGGCATCCCGTAGCGGGAAATCCGAGGTCCGGTCCCTGCAAAGTTATCATGCGGCCCTGAATTAACGGTGGATTGACTTGTTCCTGTTGTGGCAGACTGCCGCAACAGGAGAGTTTCCCCGCATGCGTATATTGCTGGTTACCCCGCCAATGGTGCAGATCAATGCACCCTATCCGGCGACCGCCTACCTGGCCGGTTTCCTGAAGGAACACGGGTATGTCGCGGGGCAGTTTGATGCCTCCCTGGCGCTTGCCTTGAAACTGTTTTCCCGGGCCGGTCTGCGGGAAGCCGGACGGGCCATCCGGCGCACTGCCCGTTCCTTGTCCGTGCGTCAATTCCGGGCCCGGCAGGCCGACTATCTCGACACAATCGAGGCGGTTGTCCGTTTCCTGCAGGGAAAGGATCCGACCCTGGCCCACCGGATTGTTTCCCGCCGCTATCTTCCCGAGGGGCCGCGATTTGGCGGGCTCGAGGCGCCGGCGGATGTCCACGGAACATCTGACCTGCAGGATTTCGCGGTGCATCTGGCGAGCCTGTACCTCGATGATATCAGCGACGCGATCCGGGATGGGGTGGACTCCCGCTTCGAACTGTCCCGGTATGGCGAGAAACTCGCTGCCAGCGCTGCTTCCTTTGACGGGCTTGCCTCGGCCTTGCGGCGGAAGGCCTCAGTGCTGGATCGATGGATTGATGAGCTTGCCGAATCCCTTGTGCGGGATCGCCAGCCGGAACTGGTCGGGATCACGATTCCCTTTCCCGGAAATGTGTATGCCGCCTTCCGCATGGCCCGGTGCATCCGGAGAATTTCCCCCGGCACAACCCTCGTACTGGGGGGTGGATATGTGAACACCGAGTTAAGGGAATTGTCGGATCCCAGGGTATTTGATTACGTGGACTTTGTTGTCCTTGACCAGGGGGAGTCCGCCTTGCTGTGGCTGATCCGTCACCTGGAGGAGCGGAAACTGCCTCTCCTGAGGTTGATCGAGGGGCAGGGGCGGGATACGCCGGCAGACCTGCCCCAGACCTTCTTCCGCAGTCCGGACGGGATGGTGGTTGCACCCGGCAAGCCCGCACAGACAGCGGAGCCGGCGATCTTTGCCACGCCCGATTTCGGCGGACTGCACCTGGCGGATTATGTTTCCATGGCCGAAACGCCGAACCCGATGCATCGACTCTGGTCCTGCGGGCGGTGGAACAAGATTCGTCTGGCGCAGGGGTGCTACTGGAAGAGGTGCGCCTTCTGCGACACTTCACTGGATTACATTGCCCGTTATTTGCCAACGCCGGCCGACCAGGTGATCCGGCAGATCGAGGCAGTGATTGGGCAGACGGGGCAGACAGGGTTCCACTTTGTGGACGAAGCCCTGCCGCCAGGCCTGCTGCGGCAGGTTGCGGAGCGGTTGATCGGGCGGAAGCTGCAGATCACCTGGTGGGGGAATATTCGCTTTGACCGGACCTTTACACCTGAACTGGTCCGCCTTCTGGCCCGTTCAGGCTGTGTGGCTGTGACCGGCGGGCTCGAGGCCGCGAATAATCGACTGCTGGCGCTGTTGGACAAGGGCTTCACCACGGAAGAGGCAGTGCCGGTGCTGCGCGCGTTTTCGGAAGCCGGCATCCTGGTGCATGCCTACCTCATGTATGGCTGTCCCTCGCAGACGGAGCAGGATACGGTTGACGGGCTTGAGTTCGTCCGGCAGTTGTTCGAGTGCGGTTACCTGCAGTCGGCCTACTGGCATCGTTTCGCATTGACCGTGCATAGTCCTGTCTATCGCTCGCCCGGCCGATACGGTGTACGCCTTCTGCCGTTGCCGGAAGGAAGGTTTGCGCGCAACGAGGCGCCCTACAGGGACGTTGTGGAATGCAATCACGAGGCGCTCGGGCGCGGCTTGCGCAAGGCCTTGTTCAATTACATGCACGGCGTCGGATTGGAGAATGAAATGCAGTCGTGGTTCTCCGTGCCCGTACCTCCCCCGGCCGTGCCGACGGACTACGTGGCGCGGATCACGCAAGCCACCAGCGGCTGATGACCCAGTACGCGACGTGATTGGCAACCAGGCTGTAGAGCGAGGCGAACACGTCGTCAATCACTATGCCGGTTCCGCCATGGACCGACTGCAACTGGCGGGCGGGCGGCGGCTTCAGGATGTCGAAGCACCGGCTTGTGAGGAAGGCTATAGCGACCACCCAGGGGGTGAAGGGCAGGCCAAGCATGGTGATCGGGAAGGTGAGATACTCATCCGCGACGATCCGCCTGTCGTCCTTTTTCCCGAAATGCTTTTCGGCGAAACTGCAGGCCGGGATTGCCAGCAGGGGGAGCAGGATTGCCGCGGCGATCTGAAGGGGCGATGTCGTCAGCCATCCGTTGTGCCTGGACCAGATGGCCCAGACGATGAGGATTCCCGGCAGTGTTCCTGCGGTACCCGGAGCGATGGGGCTGAAGCCGAGGCCGAATCCGGTGGCGATGAACAGGATGATCTTTCGGTACAGGTTCATGGGATGGTTTTCTGTCATGCAGGAGTCCCGTGCACGGGTCCGGGTGCCGGACTATTTCTCCAGTGTGGCCCGGCGGCGATGGAAGGTGGGGATATCCAGATCCTCGCCGTTGCGGTACGTCGGTTCCACGTCCTTGAAAATGCCCTTGCCGATGGCGTCAAAACCCAGTTGCCCCTGGGTGGTGCCGGACCGTTTCCTTCGCTTTCCGCTTTGAGCGGGCGTGCCTTCCGCGGCGGGTGCCGGTTCAGGCGTTGGCGGGCTTGCGGGTTCCTCTTCCTCGTCCGGACGCCAATACTGGGAAGCGACAATGACCACAGCCACGGTGTCGTGCCAGAGGGGATCAATGGTTGTGCCCATCGTCAGGTGGATATCCTTGCGGCAGAAATTCCGGATGCCAGCCATGAGGGTATCGACCTCGCGCAAGGTCAAGTCCGGTCCGCCGAGGATGCTGACCAGGGCGGATTCGGCCTCGGCCAGGGCCTGGCCGTTTTCCAGGAGCGGGCTTTGCAATGCGCTTTCCAAGGCGTCGGCGGTGCGGTGGGCGCCGCGGCCCTCGCCATAACTGAAGACGCTGAACCCGCCGCTGCAGCGGGCAACGGTTCTCAGGGTCGCGAAATCCACGTTCATGAGTCCGCGCTGAACGAGGAGTTTCCAGAGCGCGAGGACTCCCATTCCGAGGATGTAGTCCGCCTGCTGGAATGCGTCGACGGCCGTGGCGCCTTCCCCCGCGGTGGCTGCAAGGGCCTGATTGGGGACGGTGATGACCACATCGGCCTGGTCGCTGAGTTCCGCCAGGGCTTTCCCTGCCAGCGCCGCACGCTGGGTTCCTTCGAAATCAAAGGGCAGGGTGGCCAGCGCAATGACAAGGGATCCTCCCTCGCGGGCGGCCCGTGCCACAATTGGCGCTGCGCCTGAGCCGGTGCCGCCGCCCAGCGTGGTGACAACGAAAACGAGATCGATTTCCCGGAAGAGGTCCCGCAAGGCCTCAAAGTCATCCTCGGCGGCCAGCCGTCCGACCTCCATATCGCCGCCGGCTCCCATGCCGCGGGTGATTTTCTCCCCGATCTGCAGTCGCCTGGGGATCTGGTTCGATGAGAGCGACTGGGCATCGGTGTTGATCGCGATCAGGACCGGGCCATGCTCCCACTGCTTTGCCATGGTGCTGACGGCATGACAACCGCCGCCGCCGATTCCAACGACGGCAATCCGTTCGGGAGTGATGACTGGATCCACTGGTTTCATGGGTACTGCTCCGTGATCAGCCTCCAAAGAGTTTCCGCAGGACCTTGACCAGCGGCGATGTGCCCTGCCTTTGCCGTTCCGCATTCAGGAATGCATAGCGGATGAGGCCGGCAACGGTTGAATACTCAGGCCGATCCGAAACAGCTGCCAGGCCGCTGAACCCTGCCGGGCGGCCCACAATACACGGGGCACGGAATACCTGTTCCGTCAGTTTCAGTATCCCTTTCATGTGGGAGCCGCCGCCGGTCAGGACCACACCCGCACCGAACTGGTGCAGGAATCCCTGCCGCTCGATATCCTCCCGGATCATGCGAAGGATTTCCTGCATACGCAAATGCATGACCGTATGCAGGCTGGCCAGGCTGACGGATCTTGCGGGATATCCGACTTCGGCGGGGATTTCCACGCGCATTCCCCGGACGGTTTCATCTCCGCTGGCGCTCCCGGCCTCCTTTTTCAGCCGTTCCGCCTGGCTTCTCGGGATGTTGAAGGCAAGAGCGATGTCGTTCGTGACGTGGTCGCCGCCCAGGCGCAGGGCACCTGCCGTGGCGAAGGTGCCCCCGGCGTATGCTGCATAGGTTGTCGTGCCACCGCCCAGGTCGATCACCAGGACCCCGCCTTCCTTCTGTTCGGGGGTCAGGACGGCTAGGGCCGAACACAGGCCGCCAAAGGCGACATCGGCAACGCTCATCGGAATGCTTTCCAGCAGGCGGACCGTGTTCCGGATCTGGCTTTGCTTGGTGTGCAGGATCAGCATGTCGAGGGCAAGGGTTTCTCCTTCGAAACCCTGGGGGCGGCCGACGCGTTCCCCGTCCACGTAGAAAATCTGGCCGATGGAATGCATGACCTTGCGATCGGGATCAATGTTCACCGCGCGTGCGACTTCGGTGACCTGCTCGACATCATCCTCGGTGACCCCTTCCGCCGGCTTGTTGACCGGGATGGTGCCGCGGTTGACCAGGGCTTCCACGTGCCCGCCGGAGAATGCGACATGCAACTGGTGGATGGCGACCTGTCCGGTTTCCTCCGCGCCGGCCAGGGCGCCGCGGACGCATACGAGGGCATGGTCGAAGTCGGTGATTTCGCCCTTGCGGATTCCGGAGGATGGATGTTCCCCGATTCCGGTGATGACGATGTGGCCATCGTCCCGGATTTCTCCCACCAGGGCGACAACCTTTGAGGTTCCGATTTCAATCGCTACAACAGGTGGCAGCGCCATACGTACCCGATTCCTGAAAATGATGCGCAGTAGTGTTTCGCAAAAGGTTCCGAAGTGCAACATGTTTATCGTGCAGGACTAGTATTCCTGCGCGGGGACATACTGGTCCCCGTAGGTCAGGTCGAGATTGACGATTTTCCGTCCTCGTTCCTCCGAGGCGCGGAGAATATCGGCCAGATGGGTGATCTTCCTGTCCAGTTCCTGAATGCCAGCATCCGTGATCTTGTCCATGCCGGCCCATGCCAGTCGGATGCGTTCGCCGGCCGTCAGGTAGAGTTCAATGGCCTCCTTGTCGGAAACATCCAGCGAGTCAATATGGATCTGGCCGCCGGACTTGCTCCGGTGGCAGGCATCCAGAACCAGCAGGGCATTCCGGACCGGCTGATCGACGTCGATTCCCGGCTTCAAGTTCCTGTCGCTTCCCCCGTTGATGGAGGGTAGTTCCCTGGATCCCATCCGCAGGGCGAATGTCCGACCCTCCTTATCCGCGGCCAGGCTGCTGCCCCGCCCGATCCGTGCGATGGGTTCACGTTCCCGCACGGTGATCACGACGGTATCGGGAAGCTTGCGGTGGATGGAAATGGACTTGGTGATATGCGACTTTTCCAGGAACGACTTCCGGACCTTTGCGATGGGGAAGGAAAAAAGGTTCTGTCCTTCGCGGACGGCGGAGTATTCCCGGATCAGTGCCGGTGTCAGAGTCTTGCCCTCCAACTGGATTGAGATTGTCTTGATGTTAAAGCGGGGGTTGTCCCAGAACAGGGAAGCGCCGATGAACCAGACCAGATACAAGACCAGGCTCACGCCGGCGATCAGGCCAAGGACAATCCAGGTCGGTTTGGGAATGCCGGGCAGGCCGCGGGCCCGCCGACCGGGTTCCGGGATGCCTGTCCGCCGTTTCTTGCTCTCCGCATCCTGTTTTTTCGCAAACCACATAGGCTGCATTCCTTCTCTTGTCGCCTCTGGTTCTACTCTTCCAGTGCTGCCATTTCCATAATACGACGGCAAAGCTCGGGGAATTCAATGCCTGCGGCGGCGGCGGCCTCCGGCAACAGGCTGGTTTCCGTGAAACCGGGTATATTGTTCAACTCCAGTACGAACAGGTTTCCGTCCGGATCCAGCCGGAAGTCCACGCGCCCGAGCCCTCTGCATCCGAGCGCGCGGAACACGGACAGGGCGATGGACTGGCATTGCCGTTCAACAGAGGCATCCAGGGGGGCGGGGCAGAGGTGGCGGGATTGTCCTTTTGTGTACTTGGCGTGGAAGTCATACCATCCTTCCGGCGCCAGGATCTCGATGGGCGGCAGAACCGTTTCGCCGACGATTCCGACGGTCAGTTCGCGGCCTGGAATGAAAGCCTCCACCAGGACCTCGCCGTCATAGCGGATCGATTCGGCAAAGGCATTCTTCCATTCCGCCTCCTCCGCCACCTTGAAAATCCCGATGGTCGATCCCTGGCAGGGCGGTTTGACCACAACCGGAAGGGACAACGTCCTGTGCGCGGGATCGGCAAGGACTTCGTAAGGCGCCGAGGGAATCCCGGCGCGGTCGAAAATCCGTTTGCTCAACCGTTTGTCAAATGCGTTGCGACTGGCTTCAGGGCTTGACCCGGTGTAGGGGATCCGCTGTTCCTGCAGAATCGCCTGCACGGTTCCGTCCTCGCCGAACTCGCCGTGGAGGGCGATGAAGACGGCTTCCGTTCCGACAGGCAACCGGATGGTGCGGCCGGAAACATCTACTCCGGTCACCGAATAGCCGGCACTTCGAAGGCCCCGCGTGACGGCGCTGCCGGACTTCAGTGAGATATCCCTTTCAGACGATGGCCCTCCCATCAGGACAGCGACGTTTTCAAACCTGCGTGAGGAAGATTTCAATGATTCATCCTGTTGTTTTGCCGTGAAAGCTTCTTCATAATGACAAGCTCCTGCTGGCACAAGGAAAAAGAATGAGTTGCGGTGTTTTGGCCGGAGCGATTCAGTTGCCGGCTGCGATTCCCCTCACCTCAATCCTCTCCCGCAAGGGGAGAGGAAGTGCCAACGACTCCCCTTATGCCGAGACCAGAAGGCGATGCCGTTGGAGCCTCACAACGATTCAGAATTCCCTCTCCCTTTACGGGAGATGACAGGATTCATGCCTCCCTCTCGTTTGACGGGAGAGGATTGGGGTGAGGGTGTCTTGACCTGAATCGTTCCGGATTGGGTGAGGAGGAGCGGCGGAACCTCGGGCCCCATGAAAATGAATTACCCGGTTTGCAGGAAACCGGGTATGATTCCGTGTTGTACACGGCAGGGTCCGGATCCCGCCGGAACGAGTGATGCGTCAACCAGCAAGGGAGGCAGGATGAATCAGCAGTCATGGGTCGGCAAGGTGGTTGCACTGGTATGCGGAATGGCCATGACCGGTGTGGTTCATGCCTATGGGGAGGATGCAGAAGCAAAGCCCAAGGGGGAACCGGAAGGAGATCTTGCCCGGCCGAATGCCTGGCAGGTGGAAATCCGGGCCGGTGCAGGTCTGTGGTCGGGAGAGGCCACGTATTCTATCGGCGGGCAGGCGTGGATTCCCGAGGAAGGTTTTGTCGATTTTCCCGGCAAGATAAGTGAGCTGACCTTCCCTGTTGATGTTCCGTATGGCCTTGTTGGCGCCCGTATGGGAAACGGGCGGATCGAGTTCCAGGGTTCGTTGATGGTCAACCTTTCGGATCCGTCGGATCCGGTAAAGGATTCCGACTGGGATGTGCTGGGTGACGGGGTTCTGGATATCTATTCCGAGTCCGATGCGGAACTGGACGCTGTCGTTCTCGACGGGAGTGCAAGATACTGGTTGAGGCGGATCCCTGACGGGGAGGCGTCAGGTTGGGGTTTTGGATTCGGGCCCGGCCTGTATGTGGCAGGATTTGACTGGACGGTCAGCCAACTGGACCAGTGGTATCCGTCCCATCCGGAAAAGCCGCATGAATACGAGAGCGGGCGGGTTGCGACCTATCAGGCCGTGATCGTGATGGCGTATTTGGATCTGGGCCTGATGGCCCGCAGGGGGCGATGGAATGGCCGGATGGATCTGGGAGTCGGGCCGGCATCGGTGACCGACGAGGATGACCACCTGTTGCGCCAGAAGATTTCGAACGGACGCATGGCGGGTATCGGACTCAAGGGGATGGCTGAGGTCCGGTGTGATCTTTCGCGGTCGGTGTTTGTTGCGGCCAACATGAAGGTTATGGCTGTGGAAGCCACGGGTACTCAGGAGCAGGAGGGCTATGGGGGCGAGTTGGCGGGGTACTATGCGGAAATCGATGAGGATTTTTCGATTTCCAGCGTGACGGCCGGCCTGGATATCGGATGGAGATTCTGATTCGGAACCCTGACGGGAAACCAGGCTGTGTTCTCGTGTTCTGACGCAGGAGAACGGCAAACTATTCATTGACGGCCTGCAACGCGGCACGCATTATCCGGGATTGTCGCAGCCTGCAACAGGAGAATCTTATGGCGGTCAATTTTGTTGAACGGATCGATGATGGAGTGAGGGTGCGGAACGTTCTGGCCAGCGTATCCGAAAAGGAGGGCTTGGGAAGGATTGTTCCCGCGCTGATACGGGTCAATCCGGACGTGAAGATCTATTCCACGGGCGGCACGTACGCTGCCATACGCGATATGCTTGGCGCCGGGGCCGGCCGGAATCTTGTGCAGGTTTCGGATTACACCGGCCAGCCGGAGATGCAGGGCGGGCTGGTCAAGACGCTGGATTTCAAGATCTACCTTGGCTTGCTCAGCGAAACCTATAACCCGGCTCATGCCGGGGATCTGGAGCGGACCGGCGCGGTAGCGCTCGACATGGTGATCGTCAATCTTTACCCGTTCGCGCAGACTGTGGCCAAGGCCGATGCGACACCCGAAAAGGCCCGGGCGAATATTGATATTGGCGGCCCCTGCATGGTGCGGGCCTCGGCAAAGAACTATCTTCGCGTGGCTTCAGTCACCGATCCGGCGGACTATGATGGGATCATTCGGGAGTTGGAGGCGGCGAAGGGTGTGCTGTCGTTCGAGACACGTTTCCGCCTGGCGCAGAAGGCGTTTGCGCATACGGCGGCGTATGATGCGGCGATTGCTGCGTACCTCAAGGACCGCACCGCGGCCGATGTGCGGACGTGTTACCAGTTCGGGAATAAGGGTTAAGTGAGCCCGGGTGAATCGGGCGGATGCCAATCGAGGAACACAGACCGGCGATGGATGGGGTGACATATGTTTGAATTGAGCATCAAGACTCATTTCTCGGCTGCGCACCGGCTGGTGGGATATGCGGGGCCTTGTGCCAATCCCCATGGCCACAACTGGGATGTTGAAGTGTTTGTCCGTGGACCCTGCGTGAACCCGTTGGGAATGCTGATTGATTTCAAGGATATCAAGAAGGCGGTCCGGACGGCGATGGACGAGGTGGATCATTGCGACCTCAACCTCTTGCCGGCCTTTGTGCGGGAGAATCCCACTTCCGAGAACCTGGCCAGGTTTCTCCATGAGCGTCTTTCCGGCCTGTTGAATGGCGATGCCCTGTATGTTCATAAGGTCATCGTGTGTGAAACGCCGGGCACCAGCGCGAGCTATTGGGCGGATGGCAGCACCTGACAGGCGTGAAGGGTGTCCGGATGCCAACCGGGGATGACGGGGCAGGAGAAGTTCATGGCCAGCGAAACCATGCTGTATGTGTCCGACACGTTTCTTTCCATTCAGGGTGAATCCACATGGGCCGGACTGCCGTGTTTCTTTATCCGGCTGAGCGGGTGTAACCTGCGATGCCGTTACTGTGACACTCCGGCGTCGTCCGAGGCGGGGGTCGCGCATCCTGTGAATGAACTGGTGGAATGGGCGCGGAAGAGCCCGGCGGTTATCACGGAGATTACCGGGGGGGAACCCTTGCTTCAGGAGGGGTGTTGCGAGTTGGCGGAGCGGATCCTGGAGACCACCGGAAAGCCCCTGTTGATTGAGACCAACGGCAGTATGGATATTTCACGGATTCCGGAAGGCGCCATTGCCATCCTGGACATGAAATGCCCGGGCAGCGGGCATGCGGCTGCCATGGATTTCGCGAATCTGGGCCGGTTGCGGCCGTGCGATGAGGTTAAGTTTGTGATTGCCGACCGGCATGATTTCGAATGGGCGGAGGGGATTGTCCGGCGGTATGATCTGCCCAGAAGGTGCCATGCCGTTTTGTTCGGGGCTGTACACGGTGAACTGAAACCCTCTTCCCTCGGACAATGGATCATGGATGCCCGCTTGCCTGTGCGGCTGCACCTGCAGTTGCACAAGATCATAGGGGTGAAATAGCGCTTCAGGGTGTCTTGATTTCGATGCCGGCCTGGCGCCAGAGTGGTGTAAGATCCACGATGGTTCCGGTTCGTTGGGCCTCGTCAATGCCGAAGGCCGTAAAGGCGGACCGCAGTCCGTCCTCCAGGGATGTCAGGGGTGGCGCACCGTTCAACATCGTGGCGGCCAGGCTTTCGCCAAGCACAGAATCGCCCCCGCCATGACCACCGCTGACATCGGTGCTGCAATTCTCGATCGGTGTATCGAAGCCGATGCGCTTGACTTCCAACTGACCGCAGGTCACGTCGGCCCGGAGCGTACCGTCGGTGCCGCAGATGTAAATGCGGCGTTCAGGGATGGCGGAGCAGCAGTTGGTGTGGAACGTCGCGCGGATGCGGTTGGCGTACTGGAGGATGACCACCTGGTTGTCGAGGATATCCTTGTCATCGTTGAACGGGTTGATGACATTGCCGTACATATCGGGACTGTTCCACGTCATGAAGGCGTTGGTCCTGCCGGCCGGTGCTCCAACGCGCTCCGGATAGTGCGCGTTGGCTGAAGTAAAGAGATCGCATCCGCCGAAAGAAGCCGCCTTGATGGCGAGGGAGTCTGTGATCCAGTTCACGATGTCGAGATCGTGGCAGCACTTCTCCAGCAGGTGGCTTCCGGCCCATTGGGTCTTGCGCCGCCAATCGGCATGAATGTAGCCGCCATGATTGAAATCCAGGGTTTCATTAAACTCCATGCTCAGGATTTTTCCGATGGTCCCGGCGGCCACGATTTCCTTCATCCGGCGGTAATGGGGGGAATACCGGAGCGTGAAGCCGATCGTAAACATCTTGCCGGAGGACTTCCATGCATTCCGCATGGCCAGGCAGTCCTGGGGGGTAAGGGCCAGAGGTTTTTCGCAGAAGACATGCTTGCCGGCCCCGAATGCGGCGATTGCATGCATGGCATGATAGCAGTTCCAGGAACCGATCATGACCCAGGCCACTTTTGGGTCCCGCACGAGTGCATTGAAATCCTCGTAGACCTTTGCCTGTGTTCCGAAATCCGCATGTGCGGCGGCGATCGAGTGCGGGTTCGGATCCTGCAGTGCAACCACTTCCACGTGTTCGGTTGCGTTACGCAGTTCCCTTACCACGCTCCGTGTGCGGTTTCCGCAGCCGATGAGTCCGATGCCGATCTTTTTCATAGTCCTTCTCGAATTGTAATAGAAATTGGAATAATCGTTTATGTCCGGTTGCTCCCTGTCGACGAATCGGGAGAATACTGATTCAAGACGATATCGGTCAAGTTGTCGTGATGGATACCGCGCGATAGCCTTTGGCAGTATGGCGAGCTATACTGGAACGATTCAGTTTCCGGTGCAATTCCTCTCACCTCGATCCCTCCCGCAAGGGGAGAGGAAGGGTCAACGAATCCCCTTATGTTGTCGCCAGAAGGTGATACCGCTGGAACCTCGCAACGATTCAGAATTCCCTCCACTATGATGGGAGAGGGTGTTTCGAACTGCATCGTTCCGGTTGAGAAAACTGTAAAATCCCCATTGACATGGAAGAAGATAAAGGTTAAATAGTCTACTAAATAGATAGAAATTGTTTGCTTAAGAGAATTCTTTTAGATGGGAGGGAAAAAATGAGCAAGATATATGGAGACAACTCGCAGTCTATTGGTAATACACCGTTAGTGCAATTGAATCGCATTGTGGAGGGGGCAAAGGCTCGAATCCTTGCCAAGATGGAGGGCCGCAATCCTGCGTATTCGGTGAAGTGCCGTATTGGGGCGGCTATGATCTGGGATGCGGAGCAGAGGGGTGTCTTAAAGCCGGGCGTGGAGATCGTGGAGCCTACGAGTGGGAATACAGGTATTGCGCTTGCCTATGTGGCGGCGGCACGTGGATACAAGCTGACGTTGACGATGCCGGAGACCATGAGCATTGAGCGCCGCCGTGTATTGGCGGCATTTGGCGCCAATTTGATTCTTACGCCCGGACCGGAAGGCATGAAGGGAGCCATCCAGAGGGCGGAACAGCTGGCGGCCTCGAATCCTGCGCGGTATTTCCTGCCCCAGCAGTTCAAGAATCCAGCCAATCCGGCTATACACGAGAAGACCACCGGTCCGGAAATCTGGAATGACACGGAGGGCGGGATTGATGTATTGGTCTCCGGCGTGGGTACAGGCGGAACCATTACGGGGATTTCGCGCTATATCAAGAACACCAAGGGCAAGAAGATCCTGTCGGTGGCTGTCGAGCCGAAGGAGAGCCCCGTCATTTCCCAGACGCTTGCAGGCCAGGAGGTGAAACCGTCGCCCCACAAGATTCAAGGTATTGGGGCGGGGTTTGTGCCCGATACTCTTGACCTGAAGATGGTGGATCGCGTGGAACAGGTGGATGCCGCTGAAGCTGTCACGTATGCCCGGAGACTGGCCAGCGAGGAGGGGATGCTGGTTGGAATTTCCTGCGGTGCGGCTGCTGCGGTGGCGGTCCGTCTGGCAAAGCAGGAGGCTTTTGCCGGAAAGACCATCGTTGTGATTCTTCCGGATGCCGGCGAGAGATACCTCTCCACCGTGCTGTTTGAAGGTGTTGGCGTCTGAGTTCAAGAGTGCAGCGGATTGCGCGGGGTCGGGAAGACCCGCAGGGATGAGTTAAGAAGTATGCGGGAGACGGGGGTGTAAAATGCGGATATCGACAAAGGGGCGGTATGGGCTGAGGGTGTTGGTGGATATTGCCCTGCATCCTGACGAATCGGTGATTCTCCGTGACATCGCCCGGCGGCAGTCCATATCGGAGAAGTATCTCTGGCAGGTGATCAACCCGCTGAAGGCTGCGGGGTTTGTACATTCCCTGCGCGGCTCAAAGGGAGGCTATATGCTGGCGAAGGATCCCGCGGAAATCACAGTATTGGATGTGGTGACCGCCTTGGAAGGTCCTGTTTCGATTGTTGAATGCCTTTCCGGCGAGGATGCGTGCGGCCTGCAGGTTGAATGCGCAACCCGCGACGTGTGGCGGAAGGTCGAGGACGGGATCAAGGAGATTATGCGGGGGATTACCCTTGCGGATCTTGTCCGGAAGCAGCGGGAGAGCCAATCCCGGTCGGTGCTGAGTTATGTGATTTGATTCCCTGCCTACATTTCCACCAGGTTCCGGGTGGGGAACAGCGGGTCGCTGGTCACGTTAATTCCAAGTCTCTTCAAGCCGGCTTCATCGCCGGGTGTGGGAATATGGGTGGAATGCATTTCGCAACCTGACAGGGACTTGAGCTGTTCCATGGCCGCCTGGGCGGCAGGGTTTGTTGTGGAACTGATGCTGAGCGCGATCAGGGTTTCATCCAGGTTCAGGCTCTCCGCCTTGCGGCCGAGAATGTCGCGCTTCAGGGTTCCGATGGAGGCGGTGACGTTGGGTGGCAGCAGGTGTATGTTGTCAGGGATGCCCGCGAGTTGTTTGGTGGCATTCAGGATCAGGCTGGAGGCCGCATGCATGAGGGGTGAATTCTTGCCGGTAATGATGCGGCCGTCCCGCAGTTCAAGGGAGGCGCCGCAGAAGATTCCCTGGTTCCCCTTGCCGTTCCGGGATGCTTCCAGTGCGGCTTGGCGGGCAGGTTGAACCACAGCCCGGTCCTCGGGCCGCAATCCCAGTTGCTGCAGCAACAGTTCCGTTCGGTGGATGGCGTCCTGGTCGGCATGGCCCAGGGCATATTCACAGGAATAACGGAAGAAGCGGCGGATCACTTCCTGGCCGGCGGCGGCACGGACGACGCTGTCATCGCAAATTCCGAACCCGGCGCGGTTGACCCCCATGTCGGTCGGGGAGCGATAGACCGCCTCGCCGCCGGTGATGCGTTCCAGGATCTTCCTCAGCACTGGGAAAACCTCGATGTCCCGGTTGTAGTTCACGGTGGTTTTGCCGTAGGACTCCAGATGGAACGGATCGATCATGTTCACATCGCCGAGGTCGGCTGTGGCGGCTTCATAGGCGATATTGACTGGATGCTTGAGGGGGAGATTCCAGATCGGAAAGGTTTCGAATTTGGAATAACCCGCCTTCCGGCCGCGGCGGTGATCGTGGTAGAGCAGGGTCAGGCAGGTGGCCAGTTTTCCGCTGCCCGGCCCGGGCGCCGTAACCACGACAAGAGGCTTCGTGGTTTCAATGTATGTGTTGGCTCCATATCCGGTATCGCTGACAATCAGGTCCACGTTGGAAGGATAGCCTTTTGTGGCGCGGTGGGTATAGACTCGGATACCCCTCCGTTCCAGCTTGTTCTTGAACTGGTCGGCGGCGGGTTGCCCGTCATATCGCGTGATAACCACCGCCGTGACGTTGACTTCCCAATCGTTCAGGTCGTCGATCAGTTTCATGGCATCCGTGTCATACGAGATGCCGAAATCGGCCCGCATTTTCTTCCGCTCGATATCCCCCGCAAAAATGCAGAGGATGACTTCCGCCTGGTCCTTGAGCTGGTGGAGCAGGCGCATCTTGACGTTCGGGTCGTATCCGGGCAGCACGCGCGCGGCGTGGTAGTCGAATAACAGTTTGCCGCCGAATTCCAGGTAGAGCTTGTCATACCGCCGGACCCGCTCGAGGATGGAAGTGGTTTGCTCGCGCAAGTACAGATCGTTGTCAAAGCCGATTTCGCAACGCATGAGGCCCTCCTTTTCGAAGGCCTCATACTAGACCTGTTTGCCACCCAAGTCCACCAGCGGAATAAGGCAATATTGCCGCTACCCCCCGCGGGTAGCCGGCGGAATTACCGGTTACTGGTGGCAACGTTGATGTCGAGCTGGATGGTCCACTTCCAGTCGCCATTGATTTCCGGGCTGTTGAACCAGACAGGTCCGGTCAGCAAGCTGATATCCCGGGAGAAGAAATAGGAGAACCCGACACCGCCGCCGCCGATGGCGTTTTCGCCGGACGCATAGTCCGCGCCCACAAGGATGCGGTTGAATTCGTTGCCTGCGGCATCCCGGGTCGGCAGGAACCCGCGGTCATAGCCGATCATGAACCCCTTGCTTTCGGGGTTGCCGTCGGAATCCAGGAGTGTGGACCGGTTGCCGAAGTACGGACCCGCATGAATCCGGCCCAGATAAGGAAGGGTCTTCCCGATCATGAGATAGGCCACGTTCTGGTCGGTCACATCCTGCCGAGTGCCGACGTTGAAGAGGCCGATGTTGACCGCAGGTGCCGAGGGGAACCATGCACCTTCCGGCGATCCGATCTTGGCGTTGAAGAACAGCGGATCATCCGATGGCTCCATGAGGTCCATGCCTATTTCCATTTGGACTTTTTCCAGCGGGAGAACCCCCATGGTTAAGCCGTAGTCGGTCGGGAAATCGCCGCCGCCGTCGTCCGCCTTTTCAAACACTGTCGTATAACTGTCCATCCCGATGTGGAGTACGCCGAACGGCTGGACATCGGTGCAAGCCGGTGTCCAGTACGTCGTGGTCGGTGTTGCCAGGGCAAGGCCTGATTTCAGGACCAGTCCTGCCAGTATGCTTTTCGCCAGAGATCCCTTCATGTTGCTTTTCCTTTGTTCTGCTGATGGGTTGAGGAGAGGCTTATCCAATGGCTTCGGATCCGGACTCGCCGGTGCGGATGCGAATGCATTGCGGGAGGTCCAGGACGAAGATCTTCCCGTCCCCGACATTGCCGGTCCGGGCGCCGGAAAGGATGGCGTCGATAGTGGCCTCCAGGAAGGAGTCGTTCACGGCGATCTCCAGTTTGATCTTCTTCAGCAGGCTGCCGGCCTCCGTGTGGCTGCGGTAGACTTCTGCTATACCCTTCTGCCGGCCGCGTCCGACGACGTTTGTAACGGTGACCAGATGGATTTCCTTGGCCGACAGGCGGTCGAGAACTTCATCCAGCCGGTCGGGTTGAATGATGGCAATGACGTATTTCATGGATATTCCTTTCATTTTGTCAGTCGATAATGGTGTAACCGGACTCCCTGTGCTGGGTCAGGTCAAGGCCAATGCGTTCCTCGCGTTCGTTCACGCGCAGGCCTACCAGCCAGTCCACGAGCTTCAGCAGGATGATGGAGGCGACGCCGGAGTACACGAGGGTTACGAGAACAGCGACAGCCTGGATTCCCAGCTGTGCGGGGTTGCCATACAGCAGGCCATCGGCGCCGGCGGAATTCACGCTTTTCGTGGCCCAGATACCCGTTGCGATGGCGCCCCAGATTCCGCCGATCCCGTGTACGCCGAAGGCGTCCAGGGAATCGTCGTAGCCGAGCTTGGGTTTCACATACGCCACGAAGAAGAAACAGATCACGGTTGACCCCAGGCCGATGGCCATCGCGGCCGGAGCCGTGACAAAACCTGCGCCCGGGGTAATGGCCACAAGGCCGGCGACACTTCCGGTGATGACCCCCAGCATGGTGGAGCGTCCGTTGAAGATCCAGTCGAGAACGGCCCAGGAGAGCCCAGCCGTGGCGGCCGCGACATGTGTGGTCACGAAGGCGTTACCGGCCAGACCATTGGCTGCGAGTGCACTTCCAGCGTTGAATCCGAACCACCCGAACCAGAGCAGGGCTGCGCCCAGCACGGCAACTGGAAGGTTGTGGGGCGGGGAAATGTTGCGCTCATAACCCAGGCGCCTGCCAAGCACGAGGGCACAGATCAGGGCGGCGATGCCCGCGTTGACATGCACAACGGTTCCGCCTGCGAAATCCAGCGCCCCGTGCCGACGCAGGAATCCGCCGACCCCCCAAACCCAGTGGGCGACCGGATCATAGACCAGTGTGGCCCAGAGCAGCATGAAGATGCAGAATGCGCTGAACTTCATGCGTTCAGCGAAGGCGCCCAGGATCAGCGCCGGGGTAATCACCGCGAACATCATCTGGAACATCATGAAAACCTGATGGGGGATCGTGCCCGCATAATCCGGATTGGGGTCGCCGCCGACGGTCTTCAGAAACGACCATGAAAGGTCCCCGATTACGCCGCGTATGTCGGGCCCGAATGAAAGGCTGTACCCGAAAGTCACCCACTGGATACTGATGAGGCACAGGACGATCAGGCATTGCATCAGGATCGACAGAACATTTTTTTTCCGCACCAGTCCCCCGTAGAAGAAAGCCAGGCCGGGGGTCATCAGCATTACCATGGCCGTGCTCAGGAGTACCCATGCCGTGTCACCCGTGCTGACAACAGGCGCCGGAATTTCTGCCGCCGGCACGGGGGCGGCCGGTTCATTGGCATAAAGCAATCCCGCGCCACATAACAACAAGCCCACAACTGCCGCGATCCGCCTAACCATTCTTCTCATAACGAACAACCTTTCTGCTGTTGGTTCAAAAGTGCATGCTCATTTAGCACGCATCATGCCAACCATCGGCCGTCCGGGAGTGTGATGTTTGCAAGATGTTGAGGAAGAGTTGAATAGGAATTTTCAGGCGCGCATAAGCGGTAGGCGTAAAATTACACTATTGTTATTCCTTGAACACTAAATACAATTATGTCGATTAAAAGGCGTCTGCCGGGCGGGATTGTGCGAGGCGAGCAAGGCAGGTGCGGTTGGAGGGTGAGATGGGGAGGTGTGTGTTACGGGCAAACGCAACGGGATTGCCTGTGGCCGCGGGTTCTCGGGATTGTGCTGGCGTCAGGGCTTAAGCCTGGTATATCAGGACTTGGGCTTGGCCTCGGTACTCTTGACGATTTCGCGCAGGATGGTGCGGTAGCCCTTCTTGCCCTGATCGAGTTCCTGTGTCACTTCCCTGACGATGGTTTCGGTTCCCTTTTCCGCGGACTTGGCGACGTGGATGTCCGTACCGCCGATGCGGATGGTATCACCGGACTTGAGGACAGCGATCTCGATGCTTTCGCCGTTCAACTGGATTCCATTGCGTGATTTCAGGTCCTTGATGATGTAATCGCCGGCCCAAGGGCGGATTTCAGCATGGATCCGGGAGACCTTGTTGTCGGGCAGCAGTACATCCGCCTCGCTGGAGCGTCCGAACGTCAAGGCGGTTCTGCCGGACAATCTGACTTCCTGCCGCTTACCCTCGGAATCAATATAATAGAGGAACATAACTACTCCTTGTCCGGCGGTCGCTGAATCCCGGACGGCCAACATAGGTGGTCTCGTGAAGCGATTTGTACCAAAAGCGTGAGGGGCAGGGCAATGGTTTCGTTCGGTGGGGGACGGAGTTTGACGATGGGGGTTGAAACCGTTAGCATCGCACGAAATCAACAGCAGCCTATGGATTCCATGCAACAGCAGATTGACTTTGCCGCGTCCCGTCCGGCAGCAGGGAAACAAGCCGCCGAACCGGATCCGGAGTGTGTGGAGGGTGTGGTCAACCGGATCGTCTACCACAATGAGGAGACGGGGTACACGGTGTGCGGCATCCTGCCCCGGGGCAATACCGGCAAGGAGGAAATTGTTGTGGTAGGGGTTTGCCCATCGGTTTGCGAAGGGGAACTGCTGCAGGCGAAGGGCGCATGGGTGAAGCACAAGCAGCATGGCCGCCAGTTCCAGGCGGTGCAGATCGAGTGTCATCCGCCCGCGAGCCTGGCCGGTATCCAGAGGTTCCTGGGCAGTGGATTGATCCGGGGGATCGGCAAGGTCATGGCCGAACGGCTTGTAGAGCGTTTCGGGGACAAGACGCTGGAGGTGATTGACCGCGAGTCCCGACGCCTGGAGGAGGTGGAAGGGATCGGACCGGTACGGCGCGAGATGATCAAGGAATCCTGGAATCAGCGCAAGGCGATCCGGGATATAATGGTTTTCCTTCAATCGCACGGGGTGGGGACCGCCCACGCCATGCGGATCTACAAGCAATATGGCAACCAGGCCATTTCCGCTGTCCGGAACAATCCATACCGGCTGTGCCAGGAAGTCTGGGGAATCGGTTTCAAGACGGCAGACCGTATTGCGATGAGCCTTGGGGTGCCGCCGGACTCCGAGGCGCGGGCGCGGGCGGGCTTGATGTACCTGCTGGAGACGCTGGCCGAGGAAGGACATTGCTTCTGCCCGTCCGATGAATTGACAGAGACCGCTGAACAGTTGCTGGAGATTCCCGCGGTCGTACTCCGGGATGCCTTGCTGCGAGCTGTTCAGGAGGGCGTGCTGGTGGAGGAACGGGGCAACTTGTTTCTCGCGCCCCTGCATGAGGCGGAACAATGGGTCGCCCGCGCTCTGGAGCGGTTGATGGCCGCACCGACGGAGGCTCCGCCTGTACAGGTTGAAAAGGCTGTGGAATGGGCGCAGGGCCGCATGGGCATCCAGTTTGCCATTGCCCAGCGTGCGGCCCTTGAGATGGCCCTTGCCAGCAAGGTTTCCATTATCACAGGCGGACCCGGTGTGGGTAAGACGACGATTGTCCGGGCCCTTGTGGATATCTTCCGGGCCCGCAAACAGAAGGTCTGTCTTGCGGCCCCGACCGGTCGGGCAGCCAAGCGCATGGAAGAGGCCACGCATCTGGAAGCAAGAACCATACACCGGCTGCTGAAGTATAATCCCAAGACCCACCGGTTCGAGCATGGGCCCGGAAATTCCCTCGAAGGGGATGTCTTTATCCTTGATGAGGTCTCCATGGTCGACATCCGGTTGATGCAGTCGCTCCTGACCGCCCTTCCGAATTCCGCGACCCTGGTGCTGGTCGGGGATGCGGACCAGTTGCCCAGCGTTGGCCCCGGAAACGTGTTGCGGGATCTGATCGACAGTCGTGTTCTGCCGGTAACGCATCTGGACACGATCTTCCGCCAGGAAGCGCGGAGTTGGATTGTCCGCAACGCGCACCGTGTCAACGAGGGCCAGCCGTTTGAACTTCCCCCGGAGAACACGCCGGGGGCTGACTTCTTTTTCCTCGAAGTTGTGTCGCCCGAAGATGCCATTGCCCGGATGCTGGACCTTGTGACCCGGCGCATTCCTGCGAAGTTCCATTTTGACCCTATGCGGGAGATCCAGGTGCTGACCCCGATGCGGCGGAATCAGCTGGGTTGTGAAAATCTCAACACGATCCTGCAGGAGGCGCTCAATCCCGGCGGGGAGTCGGTCAAGCGCTTTGGCCGCCACTATCGCGAAGGGGACCGTGTGTTGCAGGTGCGGAACAACTACGACAAGGATGTCTTCAACGGCGACATAGGGATTGTGGTGCGGATCGAGATGGAAGACCAGCGGGTGACGGTCAATTTCGACGGGCGCAAGGTCGAGTATGAACTCGATGAACTGGATGAGCTCGATCTTGCCTATGCGTGTTCGGTCCACAAGTCGCAGGGCAGCGAATACCCTGCGGTGGTGCTTCTGATGACCACCCAGCACTACAAGCTGCTGCAGCGCAACCTGCTTTATACGGCCATGACGCGCGGGCGTAAGCTGGTTTGTGTGGTCGGGTCGCACAAGGCCGTGGCCATTGCCACCCGGAACGACCATGTGGCCGGGCGGCGCACGGCATTGCGGGACCGTTTGAAGGGGATTGTGTAGGGACGGGGAACGGTTGGATGGCGGAGCATGATTGATTTCCAGAACACGAGTGTTTCGTTCGGGACCCAGCAGGTTCTGAACGAGGTATCCTTTCGCATCAACCGCGGGGAGCGGGTGGGGATTGTGGGTCCCAACGGGACGGGCAAGAGTACGATCTTTGCACTGATCACAGGGGAAATGACACCGGACCGGGGTAGTGTAACGGTGCCGCGGGACCTGCGGATCAGCCACTTGCACCAGCAGCTCAAGCCGGGCGTCGAAGGGGTTTCCCTTCTGGAGTACTCGGAGAACGCTCTTCCTGCCCTGATTTCCATCCAGCGCGAGATCGAGGAGCTCGAGGAAAACCTGAAGACGGCGGCGGAGGAGGCGAGGGCCCGGATCGTGAAGCGCATGGGCATATTGCAGACCGAGTACGAGCACATGGGCGGGTACGCCATCAGCAGCCGCACCAAAACGGCACTGGGCGGTCTGGGGTTCACAACGGCGGATTTCCACCGGCCCTTCAGTGAATTCAGTGGCGGCTGGCAGATGCGCGCTGAACTGGCCCGCTCCCTGGTGGCTGAACCGGACCTGCTTCTGCTCGATGAGCCGACCAACTTCCTAGATATTCCCGCAGTCGAATGGCTGCAACGCTATCTGCGCGACTTCAAGGGTACGCTGGCGCTGGTGTCGCATGACCGGTATCTGCTCAATTCCCTCACAAATGTCACGATCGAGGTGGCCGGTGGAATGGTCACGCGCTATGCGGGGAACTTCAACAAGTACGAGGAGGATTGCCTCCGGCGCCATGAGCAGATGGAGGCGGCCCGGGATAACCAGGACCGGCGCCGCGAGCAGATTGAGCGATTCATCGAGCGGTTCCGGGCCAAGAACACCAAGTCCTCCCAGGTGCAGAGCCGGATCAAGATGCTCGAGAAGATGGAGGAAGTGGAGATCCCCCGTATCGTGATGCGCGCGCCGCGCATACATGTCCCGCGTCCGCCGCATTGCGGTGTCGAGATGGTCCGGCTGGACGGTGCAGGGGTGACCTATGACGGGACGAACTGGGTTCTGCGTGGGCTTGAACTGCGCATCGAACGCGGGGAAAAACTGGGTTTGGTAGGACTCAATGGCATGGGCAAGACGACCCTCCTGCGCGTTCTGGCAGGGCGACTCCCGCTCAGCGAGGGACGGCGGTACGTGGGCAACAATGTTGTGATGGGCTACCAGGCGCAGGACTTCGCCGAATTGATGGATCCCAACCGGACGGTTCTCGAGACAGCCCGGTCGAATGCCCTGCACCTTTCCGAGCGCGAGGTGCGCGGGGCACTGGGCGGGTTCTTTTTCTCCGGGAATGCCGTGGAAAAGAAGGTGGGGGTGCTGAGCGGAGGCGAGAAGATGCGGCTGGCGTTCGTGCGCCTGCTTTTGAATCCGCCCAATCTGCTGCTGCTGGATGAGCCGACCACCCACTTGGACATTCCCTCCCGTGAGGCGCTGGAGAATGCCCTGCAGGATTACGAGGGAACGATCTGCCTCGTGAGCCATGACATTGAATTCACGCGCCATGTGGCCACGGGCATACTGGCCATGGCTCCGCCCGGCGTCCGGCGGTTTTCCGGCGGCTACGACTACTACCGCGAGAAGATGGATGCGGAATTGCGCAAACAGGAAGAGGCGGCCGACGAGCGCCTGCCGGCGGGTGAGGGGAGTCTGGAGGAGCGGGGAGGTGCAGACCGGAAGGCCCTGCGCCGGGAGCGGGCCGAGCGCCGTCAGGAGCGCAACAAGGTGCGCAAGCCCGTGGAGAACCGCGTCAAGGAGGCGGAACGGCGGATCGCGGAACTGGAGCAGGAGCGCGACAGGTTGGCCGGGGAACTCATGAAGCCTGCGCCCGGCACGGACTATGCCGCGGTCAATCGCCGCCTCCACGAGATCGAGATTGACCTTGCCGAGGCCTTTAGCCGGTGGGAAAAGGCCTCCCGCGAACTGCAGGAACTTGACGCCGAAACCGCCGACTAAGCCGTTCGACGCAGCGCGAGATCGGACGTCGGCAGGGCGGGGTTAGCTCCAAGGCGGTGACGATGGCTCGGAAGCGGGTAAAGGGCCTGCTTGGTGAACAGGAGGCGGAGCGTCTGGTGGAGTTGGTCCGGCCGAAGTATTGAGAGGATAAGCGTGGTGGAGTCCACGAAACTTACTGTTTACAGTCTTCTCTGACCCCGTCAGCGTTCCCTGAGTCGATCGCGTCCCTGCTCACCGCTGTTAATGTGGAGTTGTTGTGGGAGCATCCTTCATCTTGACTCAGCCAGCTTGGTTCAGCTACTTTCGTCTGGTCGTGAACATCAATTCAGGGGCACGGATGTGCCCATCCCGCATGGAAAGCGATTACCTTTCAGTTCAGTCCAGGAGGCAGCATGAACCAGGCAAGAACGTGTTTAGGAATGATGGTGACACTCTTTCTGGTGGTGTGCGGAGCATCAGTCAGGGCTGATGAATTCACCATTCAGTCGTTTGGCGCAGATGGACAGATTGTCTTCAGCGCGGTTCAGGGCGCGACCAACTACCAGATCGAGACCATGCCCACGCTGACAGGGAGATGGGCCGTGGCCGTCGAGTCAATTCCGCCCACTGCTGGCAATTCGCTCACTACAACCGTGTCGCTTGCACACTCACTGGCCTTCTTCCGGGTCATGGCCCATACGAACGCAGAGTCGCAATCGGGGGGGCTCTTCCTTGTGGTGGACCTTTCGGGAGGGCCCTCGGCAGCAAGCTATCCGGTGTCTTACCTCTCGGAGGCGCCTGCAGGAGGGTGGACGCAGGAATACAAGACGACCAAGTTGGTCCTGCGCCGCATTCCGGCCACCGCGCCCAGCTTCATCATGGGCAGTCCAACGGATGAAATGGGGCGGTCCACCGTCGTTGACGAAACTCAGCACGAGGTGATCCTGTCGTCCGACTTCTACATCGGGGTTTTTGAGGTGACGCAGCGGCAGTGGGAACTGGTGATGGGGACCAAGCCGAGTTTCTTTGCGAACGCGACGTACTACCAGTCTCGCCCTGTCGAGAGGGTAAGCTACTACGACATCCGGGAGAATACGAATAACACCGCGATCAGCCCGCACTGGCCGGAGTCCAGCCAGGTGCACTCGAACTCGTTCATGGGCAAGCTGCGGGCGAAAACGGGTCTTCCGAGCTTCGATCTTCCGACGGAGTCGCAATGGGAGTACGCCTGCCGGGCGGGAACCACGACGGCGCTCAATTCCGGGCACAACCTGACGGATGTGGGACAGGATACGCACATGGATGTGTTGGGGCGCTACGCTTTCAACAGCGACTCCGACATCGATGCGAATGTCGCGACAAATGCCGGAACGGCACTGGTCGGCACGTACCTGCCGAATGCTTGGGGTCTGTACGACATGCACGGCAACGTATTGGAATGGTGTCTGGACTGGTACGGTAATTACCCTGCGGGGCCCGTGACCGACCCGAAGGGGCGTACTTCGTCCACGGCGTCGTTTCGCAAGTGTCGCAGTGGAGCTTGGTACAACGGTGCGTCAGAGTGCCGCTCCGCGGCCGGGTCTTACGGTTACCCGAATGCACGGGATGGAAGCATAGGGTTGCGTTGCAGCTGTGCCGTCCCAAGCCAGCCGTAAGCTGCCGACGTTCCCGACACAAGCGACAAGTTGGCCCGTCAGGACTCACGGGGTCAGGCTGCCAGACTCACGGGGTCAGATAGTATGAAAGGGTGAACTCGCAGGCGGGTGACTAGAACTTTCGGGAGCCCCGCCGGCACCAGCGCCGCCACCGTCACCTGCAGCGGCCTTGTGGTGGAAATCCTTGCCGGGAGGTGTGTACGGGGCCAGGCCGACATACGCGAAGCGAACGCAAGGATGAAACTCCCAGCACGCCAAGAGTGAGCAGCGATGGCTGCAGGCCGGCGAGTTTCAGATGTTGTTGTGCATGCTGGATCGCGCGTCGATAATCCGACGCCTTGTAAGCGATATAGGCGGCATTGGACTCGACATGTGCGGCTGCACACTTACGCTGTTGCTTGCGGTCCGGTGGCGTCCCGTCATCGCAGAAGGTCTTCTTAAAGATGCGGTAGCGGTCGCAAATATGGGTTACATGTGCGGTACTGGTTTTGGCCGCGGGATGCTCCCGGAACATTGCCAGCGGTTCCGGTATGTGTTTGATGCGTAAGCCGTGCAGTGAGGCGCGCACCCAATAGTCGAAATCCATCGCGAAGAGGAGGGATTCGTCCAGGAATCCCACCCTTTGCAGGAGCGAACGCCGCATCAGGAATCCAGGCTGCTGAATCGGGTTCTCGGCCTTGATAATCAAGGATTTGTGGTCATAGGTGCGGCCGGCAAGCCGGTAGAGTTCTCTTGAATGCTGGTTGATGATAATGTTGTTTCCATAGACGAGATCGGTGTCTTCACTGGAGAAGAGCGACTGCACCGACAGGAAGAGCGATCCCGGTGTGAGGAGGTCGTCCGAGTTCAGCCAGGTGATGGCCGCGCCGGTTGCAGAACGCCAACCGGTGTTGATTGCCTGTGCCTGTCCTCCGTCCGGCTTGCTTTGCCAATGGGCCAGCCATGGCTCATAGCTGCGGATGACACCCAAACTCCCGTCGGTACTGCCTCCATCCATGATGATGTATTCCAGATTCGGATAGCCTTGCAAAAGGATGGAGCGGATTGTCTCTTCAATGAACAGCCCCTGGTTATACGATGGCGTTACGACGCTGATTGGCGGCCAGGGGGAACCGTCGGCCATGGTGCCGGGCACCCTGGCACCTTCCGGTTCCCATGGCCAGCCGCTCCTGCCCGGTGGCGGCGGAGGCAGGTCTGCCAATGGAGGCCTCTGTCCAGCGTTCATCCAGGCATGATACCAAAATGTCTTTGCATCACGCTATCATCACGTGCTAAGCACGCAACGATTGGACATGGACAGGCGTAGCGCGATCAGGATTTATCTCCGGTTTGCCGGACAACCTGGCGCCGGAAAGAACGCCTGCCTGGCAACCCTGAATGCCATGAACACGGGAAAGAGAATCATCAGTTTCTCCCTCTGGGGCGGGGATCCCAAATACACAGTCGGAGCGATTCGGAATGCGGATTTGGCTCGGGATATCTATCCCGGCTGGATCTGCCGCTTCTACTGCGGCCGGTCGGTCCCGGCGGACGTCCTCAGCCAGTTGAGATCCCGGGAGAATGTCGAAGTTGTCCGGATGGACGAGGCGGGGAACTGGAAAGGATGTTTCTGGCGATTTGCACCGGCATCGGAGCCCGACGTGGAGGTCATGGTTTCACGGGACACAGATTCGCGGCTGAGCCTCCGGGAAAAGGCGGCTGTGACGGAGTGGCTTGGTAGTGGCAATGGGTTCCACATCATGCGCGATCATCCCTGTCACGGGGGAGGGAACCAGAAAGGTGTGATCCTTGGGGGAATGTGGGGTGCGAGACGGGGAACGGTCCCGAAGATGAAGACAATGATGGATCGCTTCAGGAAGACCAACTGTTGGCAGAGCGACCAGTGGTTCCTGAATACGCACGTCTATCCTCTGATCCGGGCTGACTGCATTGTGCACGACGAGTTCTTTGAGCGCCGGCCCTTCCCGGTCAAAAGGATCGGGACCGAGTTCGTGGGACAAGTGTTTGACTCGTCAGGCCGACCGCATCAGGGATATGCCCGGGTCCTTGAGCGGTGTATTGCCTCCCCGGATCCAAAAGTGCCCAAGGTGTCGATCATTGCATCCGTGAACAGGGGCAGCCCATGCATCGAAGGCTTTCTGGAGAATATTATCCGCCAAACAGTGTTCAGTAGTTGCGAGGTGATCCTTGTCGATTGCCATTTGCCCGACCAAGAGGCGGACGGGGTTCAGAGGTGCCTGGAAGGTTATCCGAATATCGTCTGCAGAAGGTTGGATCACAATCCGGGCCTCTTCGCTGCGTGGAATCACGCGATCCGCATGTCCACCGGCGAGTATATTGCTGGCGTGAACATTACTGATCGGCTGTTTCCCGAGCATATCGAGGTCCATGCGAGGCATTTGCGGGAGTTTGATGAAGCGGCGCTTGTCTACTCCGATCGTTGTTCCCGGGACTTCTCGAACGGGCTGGACGGAATCATCAGGGCGCGCAATGTGGTGCAACCGCATCAGAGATCTTTTCCCGGGAGGAATGTGGTGTATGGCGCTCCCGGCGGCTGCCCGGTATGGCGCCGGAGCCTGCACGATATGTGCGGCTGGTTTGACGAGTCTTTCCGCTCCGCAGGGGACTTGGACATGTGGATGCGTGCCGCGGGCAAGGGGTTGATATTCTGCAAGATTCCCGGGGTCTATTGTATGAGCCCGGTCGGGTTGTCCGGGGATCCCCGTTACGGGAAGGAACACAGAGTCGAGGCACGGCGTGTGTTCCGGACGCATTGGAGGTCCTGTATGAGTTTTCGTCTCGTGCTTGGGATGCTGATCCGGAATGGAGGGCCCGCCGTGCGGAAACTGGCGGCATGGGCGGGTAAGGCTTCCCTCGAAGGGTGATATCATGATGTGGTGAGTCGTTGCCGCGACCACCAGGGGGCTCCCGAGGCGGCGAAGTGCGTTTTGTCGTGAGAGAGGCATGAAAAGCGGGGAGAAGATACTGATTTCCGACTTCCACGTCGGATGCCAGATGTGGCAGAGCCACGCCCTTCAGACCCTGGGTGTGGAGGTGTCCGTGGCCTCGATGTCATCGCACGGCAGGTATTTGAAACAGGGGGCCGGCCTTTCAGGCTGTGAGTCCCTGATTGCGAAAAGGATGGCCGGCGCCTGGGGTGCCGGATGGCGGGGGCAGTTTCGGGAAGCGGATGCGGAACGTCTTTTGAGAGACAGACGGCTCATGGAGGCCCTGGATTCGTTTGACGGCTTTCTTTGCTCTTTCCCTCCTCCCCTGGCTCTCCTGTTCCTCCATCTGGCGAAGCGGCTGAACAAGCGCGTCATCTGGAACATGGGACACCGGTTCAACCTGGGCGTCAGGACACCCGGAGACAACCGGGCGGTGATGAACGCAATATACGAAATGCGGGCGTCACCACGGCATGTGGTTGCGGTCATGAGTGAATATGACTATCACTACGTGCGCTACTACCTCGGGATCGAACCGGTCCGGTTGGATTTGACGTGCTTTCATGTGCCGTTGCGCGAGACTCAGCCTGCGCGACGGGAGATCCTGGTGGGGCCTGTGCATGCCGGCGATTATGGTGCAGACGCCAGGGTTCGCGAGATGAACTCACTGGCGATTCAGAGGGGTCTTGGCTCACAAAGGGAACCCCCGGTGTTCAAACTGATCCGGAGCCTGTACCGGAACTATGAACTGGAGGATCTGCGCCGCCATCCGGCGGTTGTTCTCCTGCCCTATTCGGCTTTTTCCGTTTCGATGGCGGAGCTCTACGAACTGGGCATCCCCATGTTTGTGCCTTCCGTGGATTTCATTGTTCGCAACAGGATGATGAAGGACCGCATCTTGCACCCGATCTATTGTACGGAGAACGAGTATCTTGCCTTTCAGATGGGCCAGGTGTGCCCCGACTACGCATATTCACCGAACGAATACACCGCGGATGCCGAGCGGGACTGGCTGAAACTGGCGTATTTCTATCGTCAAAAGAACGTGGTTGTCTGGGATTCATTCGAGGAGTTGCTCGACCGGCTGGTTTCCGAGGACCTGGTTCGGGTGCGGCGCGGGATGGCCAGGGAGAATGAAAGCAGGCGAGAGGACTCGCGGCACATGTGGTCGGCACTCTTCCTGAAAGGCGCAGACGAACCCGCCGGGTGAACTTGAAGGGGCGTGTTCGCCGGATCCACCCATGGCCGGGTTCAATTCAAGGCAAATAAAAACTTTACACTTTGTATTGCAAAGTGCTTTGCGTATGTGTTACTACGGTTCTGGATACAGGGAGAAACCATGATTGCCCATCACATTCATGATGCGTTAGCGCAGGTAAGGACGTTGAGGGCGTTTCTGATTGAACGGAACCGGTTCAAGGGGTATTCCGGGCGTGCGCGGATTGTGGCGGGATTTGCTGCGCTCGCGGGAACCCTGGCCCTCGGGAGTGAGAGGATCCACGCGGATCCCTGGCTGCATCTGTTTGGCTGGGGGATCGTCCTTGCGGTCGGTGTGGCGGCAAATTATGCCGCGCTTCTGTATTGGTTTCTTTTTGATCCTGAAGTGCGACGGAACCCCCTGATGCTCAAGCCGGCCCTGGATGCCCTGCCTGCGCTGGCGGCGGGCGGGGTCTTGTCGCTGGCGCTTGTCCTAAAGGGGGAGTTTGATCTTCTTTTCGGTGTGTGGATGTGTCTCTATGGTCTGGCGCAGGTGGCCTACCGGAATGCGTTGCCGGCGGGCATCTACCGGGTGGGGGTGTTCTATCTTGTGGCCGGGACGGTGTGCCTTTTGTGGCCGGGCATTTCGTTTGTTGAACCTTGGCCGATGGGGTTGGTCTTTGTATCGGGGGAGTTCGCCGGCGGGGCGGTGCTGATGAAGGATCAGTGCCGCAGGACCGGAGAAGTTAAAGTGGAGGGGCAGAATGAACCGGATAACGAATGAACAGGGGAGCTTGTCTGCAGGGCGGGCCCAGGACAGCGGGGAGACCCTGGAGCGGATTTTTCATGAGCCGGCGAGGTTGGCGATCATGTCTTCGCTCTGTGCGGTGGAACGGCAGGGGCGCAGTTTCGGGGAGCTGAAGGAGGAGTGCAGACTCACGGACGGGAATCTGAACCGGCACCTCAAGGTACTGGAGGAGGCGGGGGCCGTCCGGATCGAAAAAAACTTTGTGGGACTCAAGCCGCGAACCACGGTTTTCCTTTCATCCGGGGGGGTGGAGCGCTTCCGGCAATATCTGGATGCCCTGGAGGATCTATTGAACACCGCACGGAGTGTGATTCCGGAAACACGGAGAACAAAGGCGGTCCTGTCGGGCCGCATGGTACATGCATAAAGGAGGAACCCGATGAATGAAGAAAAGAACGTCTCTGCAAATATGCCCCCGCCGTTGCCGGCGAATGCGGCCTGGATGTCCGGCACGCTGTTCCGCATGGCCATTCTGTTTGTGCTTGTGCTGCTGTTCCTGATTCCCCAGGCATTGATCCAGGGAGTCCTGTCCGAACGCCTTCAGCGGCGCAACAGTGCGGTGGCCGATATCACATCCACCTGGGGCGCGGCGCAGACGGTATGTGGGCCGGTGCTGATTGTGCCCTACCGTTACCGCGTGACCACGCAGCGTAGCCAGATGGTTAACGGGCAGTACACGCAGGTGCCGGTCACCGAGGTCCTGACGGCGAATGCCCATTTCCTGCCGGAGGATCTCCAGGTTTCGGGTGACCTGAAGCCCTCGGTCCTGCACCGTGGAATCTACCAGGCCGTGGTGTATGGGGGATCGATCCGCCTCTCGGGGCGCTTTGCGGTGCCCGCCTTTGATGAGTGGAAAGTGGAGTCGTCGGACGTGTTGTGGGATGAAGCGGTCCTGACGATGGCGGTCAGCGACCTGCGGGGCGCGAAGGAGGCGATTACGACGAAATGGGGTGGAAAGGACCTCCCGATGGCGCCTTGCTCCAAGCTGGCCGAATTCGCCTCCGGCGTGCATGTCAAGGTCGGGAAGAATTCATGGGAAAGTGGCCAGCCTGTTCCCTTTGAGATCCAGTTGACGCTGAACGGCAGTACGGGCATCCGCTTCATTCCGGTGGGGCAGCAGACGCAGGTGCAGTTGTCCTCGCCGTGGGCGGACCCCAGTTTCTCGGGGGCTTTCCTTCCGGTTGAACGGAAGGTGGGGCCGGATGGTTTTGATGCGGTCTGGAAGGTTTCATATTACGGCCGTGAATTTCCCCAGCAGTGGACGAGCCGTGACACGCCTCTGCGGTTTAATGCGGCGACGGCGAACCGCGCGGCGTTTGGCGTGGATCTCATCGAGGTCGTCGATACCTATCGCTACGTTGAGCGGGCCATCAAGTATGGCCTGCTGTTCGTGGTCCTGGTATTCACCGCGTTTTTCCTCTACGAGGTTCTGGCGCCTCTTCGTGTGCATCCTTTCCAGTACTCCCTTGTAGCGATGGCGCTGTGCCTTTTCTACCTGGCCTTGATTTCCCTCTCCGAGGTCATCGGATTCGGGCTGGCGTACCTGTGCAGTGCGGCGGCGGCAACCTTGATGATCCTGTGCTACAGCATGGCGGTACTCAAGCGGTTCGGACGCGGGCTCCTGATCGGCGTCGAGTTGGCTGCGATCTATGGATTCCTGTTCGTGATTCTCCGGTTGCAGGACTACTCCCTGCTGTTTGGAACGGCGGGGCTTTTCCTGGCGCTTGCACTGGTCATGTACCTGACCCGTAACATTGACTGGTATGCGCGGGAGCCGAAATCGAAAGCATAGGGATGAGCAAGGAACGTAAAGTCAGTGAGGGGCTTTGGAATCTTCTGGGCGGAGCCATGCTCCTGTTCCTGCCGGTTCTTGGGGTTCAGTTGGCCGGGCTGCCCCTGTCCGCTTATCTGGAGTTCCCGCCTGTGACCCGGCATGTGGTGCATGCGCCCTTCAACGGGTGGGTTTTCATCGGCATGGCGGCCGTGCTGGCTGCGGTAGTGGCCGTGTTTTGGAAAAGGATTCATGGAGCAGGATCCGGTCATCCGGCGTCAGGAGACGGGAACCCCGGGGCCGGGGAGCGGTTCCCGTGGTGGGGGTGGGCGGGGATCGCCTGCGGGTTGGTGGCCTGGGGACTTGCATGGACGCGGTTCCCCTGGTTCGAGCCGTTCCAGCGGTTCACCTTTACGCCCCAGTGGCTGGCGTACGTGGTGGTGATCAATGCATGGACACGGGCCCGGAGCGGGCATTGCCTGTTGACCGATCGTCCGGGGTATCTGGCGCGACTGTTCCTGCTCAGCGCGGCGTTCTGGTGGTTCTTCGAGTACCTGAACCGTTTTGTCCAGAACTGGCACTATCTCGGCATCGGTGTATTGACTCCGTGGCAGTACTTCCTGTTTGCCACCCTGCCTTTCTCCACGGTCCTGCCCGCGGTGATGTCCACGGATGAGTGGCTGGCCACTTTCCCCCGGCTGACGGCTGGCTTGGAGGATTTCCTGCCGGTTGCACCGGCGCATCCGCGCCGGATTGCCGGTCTGGCCCTTCTCCTGGCGGGTGCGGGTCTGGCGTGTATTGGTGTATTTCCCGACACGCTCTTCCCCCTGCTCTGGATCTCGCCGCTGGTTATCCTTGTTGCCTTGCAGACGCTGGCGGGAAGGCGGAGCCTGCTGGCTGATGTGGCGCGGGGTGATTGGCGCCATGTGGTCCGGCTGGCCCTGGCGTCACTCGTGTGCGGTGTGTTCTGGGAGCTGTGGAACTACTACAGTCTGGCGAAATGGATCTACGCCGTGCCGTATGTGAACCGGTTCCGGATCTTCGAGATGCCGGTGCTGGGCTATGCGGGCTATCTTCCGTTCGGGCTCGAATGCGCGGTGATTGCCGCACTGGCAGACCAAGGCGGGGCCGATGGCGGGGCAGCCCGTCGCCGATGGATTCCGGTGACCGCGATGGCGGCGGTCCTTCTGTGCAGTGCGCTGGTCTGGTTGTCGTCGCTGCACTGGTTCTTCCGGCCCAACCTGCGGGACTACCGCCAGGCGGAGGGAATTCCCCGCGAGGCGGCGGCCCTGGCGCGCCGCCATCTGGATATCTGGTCCGATTCGTCCCTCCGGGAGGAGGAAATCCGTGTCATGCGGTTCAGCAATGCCGAATGGGATTTCATGGGGCGCACATTCCTGGTACTGGCGCTGGGGAACATGGCCTTGCGGGAGCCGGAACGCCGGGATGAATACCTGGATGTGATGGACCGGATCCTTGATGAGACCCTGCGGCTGGAGAAGGAACGCGGCAAGTTTCATTTTTTAATGGACTACGCGAGAAGCGGCGCTTTTATCGCCAAGGGTGGCCGGAGCCTGTTCCAGGACGGGGAAATCGCCCTGATGCTTTCCGTGCGCCGCCTCGTGGCGGAGAAGCCGGAATATGCGGAACTGCTCCGTCAGCGAATCGATGCCATGGAGTCCTATATGTTGGAGAGCCCGGTGTTATCGGGCGAGAGTTATCCGGATGAGTGCTGGACATTCTGCAATGTGCTTGGGCTGACGGCCATGCGCATCCACGACGTGCTGGACGGGCGGGACCATCGGGCCTTCACGGACCGCTGGCTGGCCTTGGCGCGACAGCGGCTGACCGATTCGCGTACCGGCTTGCTCATCTCCAGTTATTCCTTCCGGGGGGATCATTACGACGGACCTGAAGGTTCGACGATCTGGATGGTAGCCCATTGCCTGCAGTTGCTGGACCCCGGGTTCGCTGAGGACCAGTACAGGCGGGCGAGGAATGAACTCGGCCGGGACCTGCTGGGCTTTGGCTATGCACGGGAATGGCCGGTATCGTGGCAGGGGCCTGCGGATGTGGATTCGGGACCGATCATTCCGCTGCTGGGTGCCAGCGCCGGATCGAGCGGCCTGGCGCTTGTCGGGGCGGCGGCGTTCGGGGATGACCCCTTCCTGTGCCGGTTGCTGACCTCCCTTCACTTCGGGGGATTCCCGGTGCGGAGCGGAGGCCAATTGCGGTTTTGCGCCAGCAACCAGGTCGGGGATGCTGTACTGCTGTATGCCCTGGTGCTCGGTCCGGCCTGGGAGGAAGTCCGCCGCCTGGAAAGGAGCCGACCATGAAAAGACGGTTGATCTGCGATCGGTTTACCTGCGGGTTGCTGATCCGCGGCGGAGTACTGCTTGCGCTTTTTGCGGGGGTTCACCTGATGGGGTGGCGGGAACATACGACGATTCTGTGCGGTATGATGCCGGTATCCGACGGGTCGGCATGGCTTGCGGCGTATGCAGGGGTGGCTTATGTATTATGCTTCCTGCTGGCGAGTGTACTGGCTCCGATCCTTGTGATCTCGGCGGTGTTGTGGGCGTTTGCGGGAAATCGGTTTCAAAAAGGAGGTTGCGATGAATGCAGAAACAGCGGTACGGAATGACAGCAGGAAGAACAAACCCATGGGGATTCTCGGCCTGATTTTTCTCCTGTTGCTGGGGGTCGTCATGCCGGGCTTGACGCTTGCGGTCGAGCTTGTGACCCACATGTGTGCCGATGTCCTCTTTGACCCGATCCCATCCGTGTTCCATGGCCTGCTGATCGCCCTTGTGCCGTCGGCGAACCTCTGGATGATCCTTGCGTTGCGTTCGGGACGCAGCGGGCAGTGGCGGCTGCTGGGGTGGCTCAATGCCCTGGTGCTGGGAGTGGCGGGCTACTACATGCTGCTGTTCCTCCCGTTCACGCCGTTCGCATTGCTGGGCTTGCTCTTCTTCGGATTCGGGGCATTGCCTCTTTCCCCGATGTCGTCCTTTGTCACGGCCATCCTGCTACGGGTCCGGGCGCGACGCCTGGTGCGGGAACTGCCCGGCCGGTCGCTCGGAAGTGTATGGGGCGGCCTTGTGGTGATCCTGTTGGCGATTGCGTTTCTGGAGGCGCCCAAACTGATCACGCAGGTGGGCCTTCAGATGGCTGTTTCCGAGGATCACGATGTCCAGGCGCGCGGTCTGGCCTGGCTCAGGACCGGCGGCAGCCGTGACCGGTTGCTGGAAGCCTGTTATGCGAACGGTCCGGTGGCGGGGGATGTGGTCCGGTTTCTTTTCAATGAATTCGGGGCCCGAGTGAGCCAGGAGCAGGCCCGTGAGGTCTTCTACCGAGTGACGGGTACCCCCTTCAATATGGTCAAACCGCCGCAGTCGATGTTCGGGCGGCGTCGAAACAGCTGGTTGGATTTTGACCCCAATGTGGGTGGTGATGCCGTGCAGGGGCGTATTCGCGGCCTTTCGCTGCAGGACTCCCGGATGGATGGTGTGGTCAGCCCGGACAGCGCCGTGGCCTACAGTGAATGGACGATGGTATTCAAGAACACTTCGCCTCGTCAGCAGGAAGCCCGTGCAATGATTCTCCTGCCGCCCGGCGCCGTGGTTTCCCGCCTGACGTTGTGGATTGACGGCGAGGAGCGTGAAGCCGCGTTTGGCGGGCGTGGCAAGGTCAAGGAGGCCTACCAGCGGGTTGTCCAGCGGCGTCGCGATCCGGTGTTGGTCACCACGGCCGGTCCCGACCGTGTGCTGGTGCAGTGCTTCCCGGTTCCGCCGGACAAGGGCACGATGAAGATCCGGTTCGGGATCACGGCTCCGGTGGATCTGGATGCGATGGACAGCGGTGTGCTGCGCCTGCCTGCTTTGCTCGAACACAATTTTGATCTGCCGGAGACGACAGTGCACGGGTTATGGCTCGAGTCCCCGGACAAGCTGGGGGCGGTTGTGGCGACCACCAACCTGGTGGAGGAGCGGACGGATAAGGGTGGATATGCCTTGCGTGGTGTACTGGAGGCGGGGGTGCTGGAGAAGGGGATGTCCATCCGCGTCCTGCGCAACGGTGCGGTGACCGAGGTGGCGGCCCCTGATGCCCGCGGCACGGAGCCGGGGCTGGTACGGCAGGTTATCCGGCAGGTGACTCCCGCGGCGCCGGAGCGGCTTGTGGTGCTGATTGACGGTTCCCAGCGGATGAAGCCGTATGCCATGACGCTGTCCGGAGTGTTGGACGGCATCCCGGATGGGATGGAATTCAGCGTGGTTTTGGCGGGGGATCAAGTGCAGGTCCTCTGCCCGCTGCAAAAATCTTCTGACCGCACACGCGAGGTGGCGTCGGCTGCGGTTCACAAGGTCCGCTTTGCGGGCGGATGTGACAATGTCAAGGCGTTGGAATCTTCCTGGGATTTGGCGGCCGGGGTTCCGGGCGGGGCGATTCTATGGTTGCACGCCACGCAGCCGATAACCTTTGGCGGGGTTGAGCTTTTACGTCAGCGCTGGGAACGTCGGCCGGGGAATCCGTTGCTGTTCAATCTGCAGTTTGGTGCGGGACCGGATGTGGTGTTGCAGTCTCTGGCGGATCTGCCTGTGATCCGCCAGGTGGGCCGTACGGAGAGTCCTGAGAAGGATGTCATGCGTTGCGTGGATGTGTGGGCGGGGCGGACGCCGCAGTTCCAGTATGAGCGGATGTGGATTGAGGGGGCATCCCTGGATGCGTCGGTCAAGGAGGGTTCCTCGCACATTGTCCGGCTATGGGCTTTGGGGGAGATCATGCAGGGAGCGGCGGCCCGCAGTGAGGCGGTTCGCGATAAGGCGGTTGCAATGGCCAACCGGTACCAGCTGGTGACTCCGGTGTCGGGTGCGGTGGTGCTGGAGACGCAGGAGCAGTTCAAAGCGGCGGGGCTTGAACCGGTGTCGGCTGAATCGGTTCCCACGGTTCCCGAGCCGGAGACATGGATGCTTCTGGTGGTGGGGTTCGTGATCGTCGGGGGTGCGGTGTTTATCCGGCGGCGGGCTGCATGAACTGGCGTGCCGTTGTCCCGTGGTTCCATCTACTGGCGTTCTGGCCGCTGGCCGGGTGGTATTGGCGCCGCATGATGGACCCGGCGGATGAGCCCTGGGGTTTTCTGGCGCTGGTTTCCGCAGGCATTTTCTTGTGGGTGGAGCGCGGGCGCGCCGGGATGGGAAGGGATCGGCTGCCGACTCCGGCCAAGGTGGGGGCTTCGCTCCTCCCGGCCGCGTTGCTCACGCTTGCCTATGGAGTCACATACCCGGTACTGCCGCCTCTTGTGCGTTCCGGATTGGCGGTGACAGCGCTGGCTTGCAGTATCAGCGTGTGCTGGCTGGGGCGTCCCCTGCATCTTGGTTTCTGGGGCCTGATGGTGCTTTCCCTTCCGGTTATGCTCTCGTTTGAATACTACGCCGGCTATCCGTTGCGCGTGGCCGTGGCATGGATGGCGGCACAGGTTCTTGGTTTGTGCGGCTTTCCTGTCGGGCCAGCGGGAACCCAGTTGGCGTGGCAGGGCCTCCAGGTGGTTGTGGATGCGCCCTGTGCGGGAATCCGGCTCTTGTGGGTGGGAGCCTGGCTGACCCTGACGCTTGCCTGCCTTTACCGACTGGGTACAAGGCGGACGCTTCTGGCCGGTGCAGGGGCATTCCTGCTGGTGCTGGCGGGAAATGTGATGCGCACGGCGGCGCTATTCCTTATCGAAAGCGGGATCCTCAAGGCGCCGCCAGGGTGGCATACAGCGATTGGATTGGCGGCATTTACGGGCGTGGCGGCTGGGATTGCCTTTATGGTTGTGCGGCTGGAGCTGCGGGGCGGTACGAAAGGATTTCCGGTCAGGACAAGGGCGATGCGGACGGGATTTCCCTTGCCGATGTTGTGTCGGGGTGGAGCGCTTTTCCGGTTGACCTGTGTGCTTGCATTCCTGGCGCCCTGCCTGCCCGACCCCATGCCGGAGCCGCCGGCGGGATTCCCGGGATGGCCGGAAACTTATGAAGGGCGGAGGCTGACAACCATGAGAATGTCAGCCAGGGAGGAGGAGTTTGCGCGGACTTTTCCCGGGCGGACAGGTAAATTCCATGATGGCCGGCGCGTCATCATCCTCAGATGGTTGGCGCGTCCCTCCCGCCAGTTGCATCCGATCGAAACCTGTTTCAAGGCGCAGGGGTACAAGGTTACTGCGGAACCGCTGTTTGTGGATAGGGAGGGGAACCGATGGGGGAGTTTCCTGGCGTCACGGGGTGCGGAACGGATGCGGGTGAGGACTCGTATCCGGGATGTACGGGGTGAGGCGTGGTCGGACATTTCCAGCTGGTTCTGGTCGGCAGCCTTCCGGAAGAGCGAAGGCCCATGGTGGGCGGTGACAGTGGTGGAGTGTCCGATGGAGATGCGGGTGGCCTGTCAGGCGCTGCCGGGAAAATCATAGCGGATTTCCCGGCGGATGGCCCCTTTGCCGCGCCAGTGGATTGCCTGCTTAATGCGCAACCTTCACTTTGGCGCCCTTCGGCTGCCCGATATCTGCCAGAAGCTTGCCGAACCACGGCGCGTCAATGTCGAAAGGCTTGCCGCCGGCAATACGCGGGAATTCAATGGCGCGCAGTTCATCCTGCCGGTCTTCGTCCTGGCCGATGACACCACCGATTCCCTTCAGCGCGCATTCCACGGCTTTGTCGGCGCACGCTTTGATCAATTGGATGTCCGCTGCGTTCGAAGCGGCTGCCCGGGCAAAGTACCCCGATTTCTGGACCAGTGTCTTTTCGGCCCCGAGCAACGCGGCGAACTGTTTGCCGAACCATTTTCCCGGGTTGACCGCGTCGAGTTTCACGTGACCGAACGCATCGCGCGGCACTTCCTCTCCGGCGCTTTCCATTTCCTTGACGATGGCATCCACGCCGGCGCCTTCAGAAATGAAGAGGTTCACGCATCCGAGCTTGTCCATCACCCCGCCCAGGCGGGCGGCCTCAGCCTTCAGGTCGATGGCCATTTCCGGCACGAACACGGCATGAACATCCTTCCGTTCCCGGCTCAACCCGATTTCCGGCAGGAAATCGAGTTGCATGAGGCGTTCCCGGTACACCTTGGCGGTGTAGGCGGTCAGCCATCCGCAGTTCCGGCCCATGACTTCATGCACAATCAGCATGCGGGGGTTGGCATTGTGTTCCGCGACGATGTTTTCAAAATACCTCGCGCCTTCCTCTGCCGCCGTCCAGGCACCGAGGCTTTGCCGGATCGGGAAGACGTCGTTATCGATGGTCTTGGGCAGTCCCACCACGATCAGCTTGTAGTTGTTCCTGGCCAGATAGGCCGCGAGATCGGCTGCTGTCGTATTCGTATCATCGCCGCCGATCGTGTGAAGGACTTCCACGCCGTCCTTCACGAGCTGTTCGGCCGCCACCGCCAAGGGGTTCTGCCCTTCCTTGATCAGGCCCCGCTTCAGGCAATCCTTCACATTGGTCAGTTTGACGCGGCTGTTGCCGATCGGGCTTCCGCCGTGCTTGTAGAGGATGGCGGCGCCTTTGCGCACGGTGTCCGTGACGCGGATGCTGTTGCCCTGCAGCAAGCCCTTATATCCATCTACGTAGCAAACGATCTCTGTCTGCGGGGAGACTTCGGTATAGCGTTCGATCAGGCGTCCGATTGCGGTGGAAAGACAAGGCGCCAAACCGCCGGCTGTCAGAATGCCTACTTTCCTGATGGTCATGGTCATACTCCCTTTCGTGAAATGATTCTGCAAATGGGTGCTATGATGGGAAACTTTAACCGCAAGGCAAGCGAGAATTTACGGGGCGATGTCTTTTGGGGCATTGACTCACTTCGAATGCGGGCGTAACTTGGCCCTGTGTTCAGCGCGGGAAGATGGAGCCGGTCGAGGTTGGCTCCGTGCTGTGCCAATAGGGCCTGCGCGAGGATACAGCTTGCAATCTTCCCGATCCTCAGTGCTAAATTCGGAGCGGTGGCAAGAAGGTGAAACGGTAAACCCTAATCGGTGGGAGGTCACGATGGCATTCACGCTGCAGATTGGTGACAAGGCGCCGGATTTCAAACTGCCGGCAACGGACGGACGCATCTACCGCCTGGCGGACTTCAAGGACGCCAAGGTGCTGGTGGTGTTCTTCACCTGCAACCACTGCCCGTTCGTCACGGGCTCGGACGAGGTTACCCGGGAGACGGCCGGGACATTCGCGCCGCGGGGCGTACGCTTCGTGGGCATCAACTCGAACAGCCGGAACACGTATCCCGAGGACGCGTTCGAGCACATGGTCGAGCGGATGAAGCAGCACCGCTTCCCGTGGATCTACCTGCACGACGCGACCCAGGACGTTGCCCGCGCGTACGGCGCCCTGCGGACGCCGCACTTCTACGTTTTTGACGCCGCCCGCAAGCTGATTTACACGGGACGGGGCGTTGACAACCCGCGCGACCCTTCGAAGATGAAGGTGAACGATCTGGCCAACGCCCTGGAAGACCATTTCGCCGGACACCCGGTCCGCGTGCCGCTGACCAACCCGATCGGTTGTAACGTCAAGTGGGAAGGCCAGGATGCCCACTGGATGCCACCGGAGGCCTGCGACCTGGTGTGAGCGGGAAAAGCGCTTCGCACGGATGCGCACTGCTGAGCTTGCAGTGCCAGCTCCCGACATTCTCGTTGTCTGTTTGCCCGATTCGACCCGTAGACAAAGGGAGGAATGTGAGATCTCATGCCGAGTATGTGATTATGCCGAGAATAGGGAAAGCGGTCATGTGCCGCCCAGGAAGTCGTAGCTGATTTTTCGCCGGATGGCCTCGATACGGTGGATGGCCTGATCCACCTGGGCCTGTTCCATGCGGGTCAGTTTCCGGAGGTCCGTGATGTTATCCATAGGGCAGGCTTCACGCAGGCATTCCGCCTGGCGGTTCAGCCGGAGCCGCAGGAGATGTTCATAGGCCATTGTGATCTCGCGCACATTACCTTCCGTGATCAGTCCGCGCCTGGCGAGGGCTTCCAGCCGGTCAAGCGTGTGTGTTTCTTCCATTCCGTGCTGCAAGGCGTACAGGCGGGCCATGCCGCTGATCGGCAGGAGGGCGGACTTCAGGTCCAGCAGGTGGATCCCGTGCTTCCACGGACGGAGTCGGCGGCGGAATGCGGTTGGCGGCGGCTCGGACCGGAGAAGGTCACGAGCGACGAATGGCAGAAAGGCGGGAGTTGTCCGGAGTATTTCGTGCACATACCGGCGGAGGGATTGTGCCAACGCCTCGCTACCCGATACGGGGCGGAAGTCTAGAAAGATGGCGGAATCCAGAACTTGTTGTGGTTCCGGCTGCTGGATCCAGTCGTGAAGGGTTCTCTGCCAGCTGGACAAGGGGGCGCACCACCTGGCATGGCGGGCCATGATGGAACCGCGGCAATAGGGGTAACCCGCAGAGGCAAGCCAGTCGCAGACCTGTTGTCCCATTTCAAGAAAATAGCGGTTCCCGTTCCCGGCTGATGATCCAGCGGGTCCGGGATCGTAGACAATGGCGTTATCCTGGTCGGCGAAGAGCGACATTTCTCGCCGGCCCTGACTGCCCAGGGCAAGGAACACAAACGGGCATGGGGCAGGCCCCAGCCGGGCTTGGGCCAGTTCGATGAACCGGCTTGTGGCGGCATCGCAAACGGCTGTGATCATGCGGGTGATCTGGCGGGGATGGGCGCCGCTTTCCAGCAGGGTGCGAGCGAGTGCGGGAGCGCGTTGGCACCAACGGATGGCCTCTTCGGCGGTGGAGGCATCGGCGATTTTGCGGGTCAGTACGGCGGCCTCGCTACTGTGGAGTTGGAGAATATCCCGGCTGTGAAGGATTCCGGCGATGCCGCCGTCCTCATCCGTTACCGCAAGATGCTCGACCCCTTTCTCCTGCATGAGCAGGAGTGCCTCGTAGACCAGGGCACGGCGGGGAATGGTGACGACAGTCTCGCGCAGGATGGCCCGGACGGGTTCGCGCGGATCACCCGACTCGGCGATCAGTCTGGCCCGCAGAATCCGGTCGGTCAGGATTCCGAGAATGATATTGCCTTCGCCCCGGACAAGAACGGCCTCGGTATCCTGGGCTGTCATGACGGCGGCGGCCTTCCGGATGGGGGTTTCTGCCGAGCAGAAGGCGGGCGGATGGCACAGTCGGTCTACTGGTTCGTGGAGGTAGAGGAGTGAAGTCTGGAGTCTTTCAATCAGGGACTCGCGTTCGGCTTCGCGCAGGGCATCGGCGGTGGTGTCCTCTATGCGGCCGTCAATATAGGCGGGCGCACCCCCGGAATCCCGGACGAGGCGGGCGTCAAGGGTCAGGGTGCGTGGTTGGCCGGCGGTGGCGGGTGGATGCAAGCGTTGGCGCGCGGTGCCGTCCCGTTCGAGACGGCGCTGGAAATCGTCGAACGTGCCGGGGTCCGGAAAGACATCTGCGAGCCACGCGATGGCGGCGCCCGACTGCGGGGCAAGAGCCGGCAGGAGGGTGCTGGCGGCGCGGTTGGTTTTCAGCAGGGGGGCCCTTCGCACAGCCTTGGCGCGGAAGAGGCCGACCGGCACATTGCCCGCTGCCTCGGCAAGGTGTAAAGCGGGGGTATCGGGGGTCCCGGCATCGCTTCTTGTACCCGGGGATGGGGTGATGTCGGTTGTATGGATCACGAGACCGTCCCTGCCGGCATAGGAGATGCGGCTGAAGGCGAGCAGGCACTCGAGGGGCAGGCCGTCCCGGCGACGCAGCGATGCCGCCACTCCTCCGGGGTGTGACTCCCCGCTTCGGAGGCGGAGGATGATGTCCCATGCCGGTTGGTTGTATGGCAGTGGAGGAAGGATATCGGCCAGTTCCAGCAGTTCGATTTCACTGGCGGTGCACCCCAGTTTGTGCAGCAGGGAGGGGTTGGCGTACCGGCAGTGACGGTCCACCACGAACAGGGTTCCTTCGGTGGCGGATTCAACGAGGGTCCGGTAGCGTTCGGTGGTTTCGTGGAGGCTTTCCTCGGCTTCCCGCCGCCTGCGCTCCGTACGGAGGCTCTGGCGGATGACGCTGAGCAGCAGGAGGGCGATCAGGCCGACGATTCCGGCGGAGACGCGGAGCAGATGGCGTTCAAAACGGGCGATCTCGGCTCTTACATCCTCGATGTAGATACCGGTGCCGATGATCCATCCCCAGGGCTTGAATCCGCGGATGTAGGATTCCTTGGCAACCAGCCGCTTCGGATCGTCCTTCCATTGCCACACGTAGTCAATGAACCCCTCATCCTGGCGGCGGACGAGATCGGCGAATTCGACGAAGATGCGGACGCCGCGCGGGTCCCGGAAGCTGGAAACATCCTTCCCCACCAGTTCAGGGCGGTAGGGGTGCATGATGATCCGGGGATGCATATCCTGGAGCCAGAAGTAGTCCTTGCCCTCGCGCCCGTAGCGGAGTGTGGAAATGCGTTTCTTTGCCAGTTCCTGGCTTCTCTCCAGCGGGACCATGCCGAGGCGCGCCTCCTCCTCGGCTTCTGCAAGGACACCCCAGGCCGAGTTGACCAGTTCGCGGATCATCTCGCGTTTTCGTTCCAGGAGGGATCGCTCGATGGCGGGGAGGATGATCACCAGCAGGGCAAAACTGAAAAGGAGCATGGCGGCCAGAGAGGGCAGGATGATGCGCAGGACGGAGTGACGGCGGCGGATCGAGAAATGCCTGGGCCGTTCATCGGCCGGAAGGACGGAGCCTTTGGTGCGAGCGAGAAGGGCGTCGCGGAATGTTTTCCAGAGATCGGAGGGAATCTCGATTCCGGTATGTGTCCCGGTGTGGTGGAAGTCACTGCCTGCGCAGACAAGGAGTTGGAAACGTCGGGCCATTTCGATGAGGCGGGCCCGGTCGGCGGGTTTGAACGCAGGATAGATCGCCTCAATACCATCCAGGCCCGCAGCCTGCAGTGCCGGGAGAATGGCCTCCAGTTTTTCGGGATTGGGAGCGAGGAAAAGGGGATGGGCGAGGAACGCAAGACCGCCTGCCTCGTGGACCAGGGCGATGGCATCTGCCAGTTCCACCCGTCCTTCCGCGGCGCCGGGGAGGGGTGGGTGACTGGAGGCCGTGGCGGGCGCATTCCTGCCGCGGACCGAACCGGCGATGCTTTCGGTGGCGGCATCATGACTGAGTTGCATGGCGTCAAGGGTGGCGCGAAGGCCGGCGTGGCCGGGATCGAACCCGTAAGCCAGGAGATGGGCCGCCTTGCCTTTGTGCTGGGCCGTGATTTCGACGGCAGGAATGAATCCGATGCCGTGTCGCGTCAGGCGCTTGCGGAAGGCTTCAAGACCGGCGATCGTATCATGGTCCGCAAGAGCTGCGAAGGCGACGCCATCCGCGGCCAGCCTATCTGCCAGTGCCTGTGGCGACAGGGATCCGTCGCTGCAGGTGGAATGGCAATGAAAGTCAACTCGTATGGACACCGTCATGCCGGGTCTGCGTTTCCTTTTCGTCCCGGCCGGGACCCGGGGCCTGCCTTCAGGCGGGGGAATCGGGTTCCGGGTTGCGGGGTTTGGTACACAAGGAGACCACCACGAGGGTGATGAAACTCAGCGGGATGGAGATGATCCCCGGGTTGCTGAAGGGGATGGGGGCGGAGGCCGGGTCCAGTCCGTACAGCTTGTAGAGTTCGGGCGAGAAGAGAATCAGGAGGAGAGAGGACAGCACACCCATGAAGATGGAGGCGACTATGCCCTTCGCTGTGGTCCGCTTCCAGAAGAGCAGCATCAGGATGGCCGGAAGGTTGGCGGATGCCGCCACTGCAAACGCGAGCCCGACCAGGAAGGTCACATTCATGCCCTTGAAAAGGATTCCCAGAACGATGGCCAGGGCGCCAATCAGGAACGCGGAGAGTTTTCCGGCGCGGATCTTGGCGTGGTCGTCCATCTTCAGGTTCAGGAAGCGGTCGCAGAAATCGTGGGCAACTGCACCCGAGGCGGCCACGATGAGGCCGCTGACCGTTCCCAGTACCGTGGCGAAGGCGATGGCCGAGATGATCGAGAATAACAGTTCGCCGAACGAGCGGGCGAGCAGGGGCGCAGCCATATTACTGTCGGCCGGATTCAACACGCCGTTGATCGCCGCGCCGATGCCCATGAAAAGGGTCAGGATATAGAAGAACCCGATCGAGGCGATGGCCACGATGGTCGACTTGCGCGCGCTCGCCGGGCTGGGAACCGTATAGTAGCGGATCAGGATATGCGGCAGGGCGGCGGTTCCGAGGAAGAGCGCCAGCATGAGAGAGAGGAAATCGAGGCGTTCGAGCCGGGTGCCCTGAACCTTGAACTTCAGGCCCGGTCGCATGAAGAGGTTTCCGGCTGTGGCGGCGGGCACGTATGCGGTTATGCGGGCACCCTCGCTATCCTGGAATCGGACTTCCTTCCAGCGCCGGATGCGGGTCTGATCGTGTGACATGGCGGACAGGAGCCCGATCGGGGAAACACGGCCGGTGTCGGATTGGGTCTTGCCGCGGATGGATTCCAGGTTGCCTACCTGGCGGATGGTGTTGTCCTTGGATGCGGGCTGGCCGTTGACCAGGACGCGCCCGTCAGGCTTGACCACGCTGGCTTCGATTTCCTTGAGGGACACGCTGGAACTCCCGCGGCTGACCAGCCACCAGGACTCCTGCCCCTCGCGGGTCAGCCGGGCGAATGTGGTCTTGGCGGTCTTGACCTCCTGCAACTCGACAACCGTCCAGGAGGGATCGGTTACGGTGAGTTTGCCATCGGCCTCTACGGCCGTGAGGGATGCGTAGGTATGGAAAGGAACGCGTCCGCCCTGATTGGGTTCTGTCTGCAGGCCGCGGTTGCAGACGGCCACGACCAGGATGGTGGAAAAGAGGATCAGGAGCGCTCCCTTGAGGAACTGGACGTAGGTGGTGGAGGCCATGCCGGCGGTGGCGACGATGGTGATCACGATGGCGCCAACCATGATGACGCCCCAGTGGTGGGCGAGGCCCAGCAGGGGTTGGACCAGGACTCCGGCTCCGACCATCTGCGGGATCAGGTAGCAGATGGAGACCACCAGCGTGCTGATGGCGGCGGCCAGCTTGATTCCCCGGGAATTGTACTTTGAATCCACGGCGTCGGTGAACGTGTACTTACCCAGCCGTTTCATGGGTTCGGCCACGACGAAGAGGGCGACGATCCAGCCTGCCAGGTAGCCGACGGAGTAGAGGAAACCATCGTAGCCCATGGTGGCGATCATGCCGCAGATGCCAAGGAACGAGGCGGCGGAAAGGTAATCGCCGGCAAAGGCGATTCCATTGACCGCCCAATGGATCTGCCCGCCGGCTGCGTAGTAGCCGCTGGAGGTCTTGGTCCGGTTGCCAAGGTAAAAGGAAAGCCCGAGTACGAACAGTACAAAGATCAGGAAGACGATGACAGCCATGTTAACGGACCTCCCCTGCGATTTTCTGATCACTGAGTTTATGCTCCTGAGCGCGGCACATGGCGTCGTAGACCAATGCCTGCAGCAGAGCGACGATGATCAGGGCAAAGCCGTATACGGTGGCAAGGTTCAATCCGGCCAGGACCGTTTTCTCCATCAGGAGCGGCTTCAGTAGGTTGATGGCGACGAATCCGCCGTAAAACAGCGAGTAGGCGATGACCATCCAGACGCCAAGCCTCATCTTGTATTGCTGGGCCGGGTCCTTTCCAACGGGTGCGGCAGGCTGGTGTAACATAGGTTCAATATTCCCAAGCGGGATCGCCCGCCAAGCGGACCAGGCTCATGCCCGGTTTAAACCTCTCGTCGATGTCGAACCCCGAGCCTGCACCCTGCCAGAACAAGACAGGCAGATCAAGCTTGTATCTGTCCGCAGGAACAGGAAACGTTCAGGCGCGAAGCCTGATTCCGCGGCAAAAAGAGCTTGTTTCCCTGCCGTTTTCCCTCTAGTTTTGCCGGCAACCATTGAAAGGAGATGAATTGTGAAATCGTTATTCCGGCGGATGTTGTGGGTTTTCATGGTGGTGTGCGTGTGTCGGCCGGCTGGCGCGGGTCCGAAGTGGGATATTTCCGAGGATTCCAATATGCAACTCGCGTTCCTGGGCCAGATTCATGCCGCATACTCGGATGATGCGGCGGACAAGGAGGATATCTATCTGCGCCGGGCGCGGATCATTCTCTCGGGCCAGATCACGGATGGTGTGAGGTTCTTTGCCGAGACGGACAACGACAATGCCGGGAAGAACGGAACGACTGATGTGGAGACGGATATCCAGGACGCCTTTGTGGACCTTCGTCTTGCGGAAAACCACTGGGTCGAGGTCGGGCTGATCCTCCTGCCGTTCTCCTTCGAGAACAAGTCTTCTGCCGCCAGCCTGCTGGGGTTGGATTACAACAGCGAAGTTATCAAGATGGTGAACACCTTTGTGTGGCGCGATTACGGCGCGGAACTCCATGGTAACTTTGGAAAGAAGTTCGCCTATCGGGCCGGTGTGTTTGACGGGTATGACGATTCCGCCAGTACCAAGAACCCCGACGCTCCCCTGCGGTATACCGGTCATCTGGCCTTGAACCTGGTAGGTGAGGCGGAAACGGGGTGGTTCTTTACCCAGGAACGTTTGTCGGACAAGCCGTACCTGACGATTGGTGTGGGCGGCGATTATCAGGAGGAGGCCACCCGTGTGGTTTCCACCAATGGAACTCCGGACAAGATCACGGATAACCAGGCCGTGGTGTTTGACTTCCAGTCCGGCTGTAATGCGGGTTCGCTGGCGTTGACACTGAACGGTGCATGGTATGTCTGGGACAATGCAGCGTTTGAAGGGGACACCCGGTTTGTTGAGGCAGGGGTACGTCGGGACCAGATCCAGCTGACAGGCAAGCTTTCCGACCAGGATCCTGACGAAGGTGAGGAAAAGCAGGACACCACGGTTGGGATCAATTATTTCCTCAAGAAGCACAATGTCCGTTGCGGATTGGAATATCGGTGGGGGGACAACCCGGACCTGTATCTGGCCGGTGTGCAGTTCCTGCTCTAGGTTCGTTATTGCAGGCGGGGATTCCTATGAATACGAAGCGCCATTGGGCACGATGTCTGGCGCTTCTGCTGCTGTTGGTTTCCCCGGCCCGGGGTGAATCCGGGGGGCGCGCCCGCTACGTCTTCCTGTTCATTGGCGACGGGATGGGGGCGGCGCAGGTGGAGGCGGTGGACCGGGCGCTGGCCGCCGCGGGTCGCGAGCCGTTGGCGGTGCGGGACTTCCCGGTCAAGGGGACGCAGCGAACGCGGTCGGCTTCCAGTGATGTTACCGATTCGGCGGCGGCCGGCACGGCGCTGGCCACGGGTGTGCGTACGAGGAACGGAATGATTTCCGTGGCGCCGGACGGATCGGTTCTTCGGACGATCGCGGAGGAGGCGAATACGGCCGGGATGAAAGTCGGGATCCTGTCCTCTGTCAGTCTGGACCACGCCACTCCGGCCGCGTTCTACGCGCATTGCGGCAGGCGCGGGAGTTATTCCGAGATTGCCCGCGCGCTGGCAGATTCGACGTTCGATTTCTTCGGGGGCGGGGGGCTGGAGGGGCAGGTGCCGGGCAACGCGGGGGAACCGGACAACCTTCAGCGTGCGATCAGCAACGGGTTTGTCGTCGCGAGGACACGGGAGAGTCTGGCGGACCTGCGGCCGGGCGGCCGGGTGCTGGCGTTCAACCACCGGCTGGCTGGGTTCGCCGCTCTGCCGTGGGCGCCGGATGCGCTCCCGGATGACATTTCGTTGGCGGAATTCACGGGCGCCGGCATCCGTCTGCTGGAGCAGGACAAGGGATTCTTCATGATGGTCGAAGGCGGGAAGATCGACTGGGCCTGCCATGACAATGATGCCGGAACGATGGCGGCGGAACTACTGGCCTTCGACCAGGCCATCCGCGAGGCTGTGGCGTTCAGTCGTTCGCATGCGGGGGAGACCTTGATTGTGGTCACGGCCGATCATGAGACCGGCGGGCTGGCGGCCTTGGATGGCGGGCCATTCCGGCCGGAACGGCTGCTCGGACAGAGCCGGTCTGGAAGCCGTTTGACCGGAGAGATCAAGGCCCTGCGGAAGAACAAGGCGGGCTGGCCCGAAGCGTTGGCGGCGTTGGAGAAAGGGCTGGGCCTGAAGCTGGCAGAACTTCCGGAAGAAGACCGCAAGTCGTTGAAAAAGGCGTGGGACGATTTCTGGTTGACCGAAAAGCTTATTGAGAGCCTCTACGGAAGGTTGGATCCGCTGGTGGCGGAGGGATGCAAGGTTTTGGTGGCGCAGGCAGGATATCGTTTCACATCGCGCGGGCATACGGGAGCGGACGTTCCGGTATGGGCACAAGGGGTGGGGGCGGGCGCCTTTTCCGGACAGCAGGATAATACCGAGATCGCGCGCAAGATCCGATCAATCCTGACCATCCCATAGCGCCCGGGGTGGCTCATTGCGTCCACAGTTTTTGCAGCAGTCCTTCCCGCCGGGCTTCATGAAGCCAGCGCAGTTCGCGGCGGCGCATGCGCTGGCGCAGGGCGGGGGTGTGATCCTCGGCGCCTGATAGATGATCGCATCCGTGCGCAAGATATAGGGCCAGTTCGCGGTTGGCGCCTCCGAATCGCCTGCCCAGCCGCAGGGCCATGGCCGCATTGATGATGACTTCCCCGGAGAGAAGGGCTTTGCCCTCGCCCGGGATGGACTCGTAGGTGAAACTGATGACATCCGTGGGATAGTCGTGACCCAGGAAGGACCGGTTGATATCCCGGATGCGGGCATCATCGGCAAGGCAGATGGATACTTCGCCCCACTGGCATCCGGCCCGCCGGGCGGATTTGCGAAGAAGCCGTTCGGCAAGAGACCGGACTCCGGTCCGGTTCACCCTGATGCCGGAGTTGTTCACCACGGCGATTCTCATGTCTTGGGATAGGTGATGCGCGTATGTAGCATGTTGGTCAGGCATGCGACAAACGCCTTCTTGACCAGGGCCAGTTCCGCCAATTCCATTTCGCATTCGTCAAACTGGCCGTCCTCGAACCGGCCATCGACGAGGCGGTCGACGAGTTCGGTGATATGACCGGGGGTCGGTTTCTCCATTGAGCGCGAGGTGGCCTCCAGCGCATCCGCGAGCATGATGATGGCGGCTTCACGGCTCAAGGGGCGGGGGCCGGGGTAACGGTAGGGCGATTCATCCACGGTGCTGACTGTTGTGGGGTTTTTTCCGCGGTTGCCGGCATCCCGGGGCGCGGTCAGGGCTTGCTGTCCTGCCTTATGGTGGAAATAAGCCGCAAGACCCGTCCCGTGGTGCTGTTCGATGATCTCCATGACCACGCCCGGCAGTTTGTGCAGCATGGCCAGGCTGAGGCCTTCCTTTACATGGCCCATGACGACCAGGGCGCTCATGCTGGGGGCCAGTTCATCGTGGGGGCTTTCGGCCTCCTGGATGTTTTCGGTGAAGTACTTGGCCTTGGTCATCTTGCCGATGTCATGGAAGTAGGCGCCGACCCTGGCCAGGGTGGAGTTGGCCTGGATTGCATCTGCGGCGGCATGGGCAAGGTTGGCTACCATCAGGCTGTGATGATAGGTGCCCGGCGCCTCGAACGCGAGGCGCCGCAGGAGGGGGTGCCCCAGATCGGACAACTCCAGCAGGGTGATATTGGTTGTGATCCCGAACAGGGATTCGAAGAGGGGGAGCAGCAGCACGACAACCAGCGCCGCCCCGGTGCCCCCCATGACGCAGAAGAGGACCTGTCTGGCCATGGTAATCCAGTCGGGAGGGAAGTCCTTGATTTCGAGCAGGAAAACAGTTGATTGACACAGGCTCACGATGACGCCGATCCGGATGATCTGGGTGCGCCGGCGCACCCCGGGAACGAGAAGAGCCACGACGACGGCGGCGAAGAACCCGGCGAAAAGGCTTGTAATATCGGACTGCAGGAGGACCATCGAGGCCAGGCTTGTCCAGCACCCGGTCACGATGGCGGCTGGCCCTCCCAGGAGGAGACCTGTCAACAGTGGGGCCAGGGGGAACGGCATCAGCGATGGAAGGATATCCTCTGGGATGAGGTGGGGTTGCCCCGATAGGTACCGTAGCAGGCCTGCCGGGATGAGAGTCAGCAGGCAACTCATGGCCAACAGGAGGATGCGGGAGTTGTCGGTGAGAATGGCCGGATCCAGAACCCGAAGAATGAGGGCCGAAAGTATGGTGCCCAGCAGCAGAATGGCAGCCCCCTGTATCAATCCGGCCAGGTTTGCCGGTCCGGTCCGGCTGAACAACAGCGCCCAGGCTGCCAGCCAGAGGAGAATCCCGATGCCCCATCCCAGGACCGGCCTGCGGGTCCAATGGCTCTCATTGGGGCCGCCACGCAGGCACGACTCCTTCATGCGTTCCCGCAGCCTTTGTGACCGGAATCTGGATAAACCTTGCTTCATGATCCAGTGTCTCGTGACAAATCAACGCTGACTTGGTAGAAGGTATTAATGCACTTTTTGCTGGAGACTGGCAAGGTATGAGTATCAAAGGCCGGGTTCACCTTTTTGCGGGAGATGACGAATTCGCCGTGCGCACGACGGCGGGCGAACTCATGGATTCCCTTGTTCCCGAGTCGGACCGGGCCTTTGGACTGGAGGTGGTGGAGGGGCAGGTGGAAAAGAAGGAGGAGGTTTTCGCTTCTATCAAACGTTGCGAGGAAGCCTTCCTGACGCCTGGTTTCCTGATGACGGGAGCCAAAGTGGTCTGGTGGCGTGATGTCCTCTTCCTGTCCGAAGGCCAGACGGCCCAGTCGGAGGATGTGAAGAACCGGATCAAGGGTTTTGCGCAGATGTTGCGGGAGATGGAGGGAGAGGGGAATATCCTGATCATCACCACCCCGAAAGTCGATCGCCGGTCGTTATTCTTCAAGGTATGCAGCGAGCGTTTTACCGTTCGGGAGTTCCTGGTGCCGGAGAAGAGCGCGGACGCGGGCCGGTATGCCCAGTCAGTGCTCCAGCATGAACTGGCTTCGCATGGCTTGAGGGCGGATTCGGAGGCGCTGCTGCGGTTTCTTGCCAGGGTGGGTGTGGATTCCAGGCAGATCGTCAACGAGGTGGAAAAACTTTCGCTTTATGTTCAGGGGCGCAAGGAAGTCACGGTGGAGGACGTGGATGCCATTGTCTCGCCATCGGCGGAATCCGCAATGTGGGATATCCAGGATGCGGTCGGGCAGCGGCAGTTTGGCAAGAGCCTGCAGGTTCTGCGAAACCTGCTCGAGCAGAGGGAGAGTCCGATCGGGATTGTCACCATGATCCTCGGCAGGTTGAAGGATCTGCAGGTATACCGTGAAGCCCTGGATCAGGGGTGGTTACGGCTCAAGTCCGGCGGACGAATGGCCGAATGGGGGCAGATGGAGCCCGGGGTGGAGGAGCAGTTGACCCATGTGCTGAAGAGGAATCCTCGATCCCTGCATCCGTTCCGCGTGGGGATGCTGGCTCAGCAGGCGCAGTTGTATTCGCCTGCGATGATCCGGCGCGCCCAGCAGCAGGTCATGGCGGTTCAGGAGGCTTTGGTTTCCAGCAGTGTTCCCGCGGCGGTCCAGGTGGAACTTCTGCTGGCCCGGCTTCTTGCGGACGGCACGGCGGGGGCTGGGGTGAGGGCGGCGGGCGGAAGGACGGGGTCACCCACAAGATGAAGATTATCGACCGCTATATGCTGAAGGAATACCTGGTGCCCCTGGGCTACATCCTGGGTTCCTTCTGCATGCTGTACATCGTACTCGACTTGTTTGATCGTTTCCCGGCCTTTGTCGAGGCCCAGGTGCCGTTTATGGATGTGCTGCAGTTCTACTTTTTCTATCTCTTTACCGTCAACGGATTCGTCCCGTTCATCGTGGTGATTCTGCCGATCGCGCTGTTGCTGTCGGCCTTGTACACGTTGACCCTGTTTGCCCGGCACAATGAGTTGACGGCCATGTGCGCCAGCGGGGTCAGTGTGAGGCGCCTGATGACGCCATTGATGATGGTGGGCTTGTGCGCGAGCCTGTTCGGTGCGGTCGTGCAGGAGACCCTGGGGCCGATAGCGACCCGGTGGGTGTCGGAATATAACCGCAGGGTGCTGAAGGGGGTGGCGGAGTCCGAGGATGTGGTTCCGCATTATGTCTATCATGCGGGCAACTCGAACCGGCAATGGCTGGTGGACCTTTTCAATATGCGTGAGCCTGAAAGGATGAAGGGCGTCAAGGTCCTGCAGGAGCGGGAGGATGGCACGTTGATGACCGAGGTCCTCGCCCGGCGGGCAGAGTGGCTGGACGGTTCCTGGTGGTTTTATGGAATGCAAAGCCGTCCGTACAATGAGGCGGGGGAACCTGCCGGTCCGATTTCCGAGCCCTCCGAGACGCCGGTCGAGATGCCGGAACTGACGGAGACGCCGGAGGATCTCCTGAATGAGATCCGCAAGACGGACTATTTGTCCTCCTGGGATATGATTCGTTTCCTGAAGGCCCGTCCCAATCTGAGTGGTCCGGCGCGTGCCCGGCGGGAGGTTGACATCTATGCACGGATCGCCATGCCCTGGTCGTGCATGGTGCTGATCCTGTTAAGCCTGCCGGCAACGGCTGGCGGGGTACGGAGACCGGCCTTGCGCAGCGTGGGGTTTGGCCTGGCGGCCCTGTTCGGGTTCTATTTCATGGTGAATTTCGGCATGATTCTGGGGAAGCGCGAGATCATCTGGCCCTGGCTGGCCGGCTGGTTGCCCAATATTGTCTTCCTGGCCATCGGCGCGTCGCTGACATCCCGCTTGAAATAGCTCACCTGGGCTTGCCGGAGCAAATCAGTTTGCGGCGCAGATGCCAGATGACCAGCGAGGCGATCCCCAGTCCCAGCATGGCGATGGTAATCTGGCCCATGGACCGGGCAAGGGAGTGCTTCCCGAGACCGCTGCCGATCAGGGCCACCATGGCATTGCTTGGCAGGTAGCCAAGGAATGAGCCGAGCAGGAAGACGCGGTGCCGCACCGGGGTTACGCCCAGGACAAGATTCGGAACGATCCCGGCAATCGGCAGCTGGCGTGTGAGGAATACCGTGAAAGTGGAAGGGATCCGCAGGAGTTCCCGCAGGTGCCGCCGGTTCTCGATCCTGCGCGAAACCCATTCACGCCCGCCCCAGCGGGCAAAAACGAAGGTCAGGTACGAGCCGAAAAGGGAGGAGAACTGGCCGATGAAGAATCCTTCCCAGAAACCATAGAACATCCCCGCCGCCGCGCAGAAGACCAGCCGTGGGACCCCGATCGCGATGACGAGTGTGCAGGCAATGGTGAAGAGGAATGACCCGAGGATGCCGAACCGGTCCATCGTGCTCTTCCAGGATTGCACGTTCGTTACGTATTGTTTCAACGGGGTCAGGTGCAGGAGCAGGATGCAGGCGGTCACCACGAGGGCCATGATGAGGAATTTCCGCTCGGACGAGCCTGCGGACCTGGCCGCCTCCATCTCGAGCTCGATCGGAGGATTTTCCCCCTGCGGCGGCGCGGGGTGGGTTTTTTCTTCCATCTTTTCTGCTTCTGGCATGGTTTTCCGGTTCTGTTTGTTCTGCCCCTTGAACCCAATGGCTGGAGGTATATTTCAGTCGCAGGCCTTCCGCTCGAGAATCACCAGAGTGACCCATTTGCCTTGTGAATAATTGAATCCCCGGATCTGGGCGATCTTGCGGATGTGATCCTTGCGGAAGAGGGACCGGTGCTGGCGTAATTTCGGCTTTGTGATGACCAGTACACCGGGAGTACGGCGTGCCACCCACTCCGGAAGTCTGGGTTCATCCAGCGATTCCACAATACCCCGGTCGAGATAGAAGGTCAGGCTGGGTTCGCCGAATCCGCAGGTGCTCACAGGGACTTCCGGTGCGGTTTCGCGGAGAATGCAGGATGCGACGTGCGGGGAGACCTTGTAGGCTTCGATGGCGGGGAGAAGGGACAGGGTTGCGGTCCAGAGCACAAGGGTCATGCCGGCGGCAAGGGTAGCCAGGGTGGCATCGTGCCTTCCGCGGCGGAACCGGTATACGGCGATTCCTGTCATGGCAAGGAAGACCAGTCCCATGGCGGCCGCGGGAACCCGCAAGCCAAAGGCAGGAAGGAACCAGGGGGCCAAAAGCAATCCCGATCCCAGGGCAAGCCCCACGATACAGAAGAGTGTCAGTCCAATCCAGGAGGCGGGGCCCAAGGCTTGTTTCAAGCCGGCTTTGCGGGCCTGCTGGAATCCGGCTGCCGTACCGATGGCCAGCGCGGGGAAGGCGGGCAGGATGTAGTGCGGAAGTTTGGTGGCGACCAGGCTCATCAGACCCAGGACCGGCAGAGCCCATCCGAGAACAACCTTGCGAAGGAGAGGGAGAACAGGTGTGCAGTCGTCCGCCTGGCGATCAGACGGGGCGGATGTGCGGGAAAACAGGAACGGCAGGTACAGGGTCCACGGAAAGAAAGCCACCCCGATGACGGGCAGGTAGGTGAAGTAAAACAAGAAGGATTGTCCTCCATGACTTTCCAGGGGCGTGACGGCCCGTTTCACCACATGGTGCCCGATGCCTCGTGCGCCGAACTCCCCGTTGGTGGCCAGGTTTGCGGGAATCCCCCAAGCCAGGAAGACGCCTGCAGCGATGGCCACGGCGCCGAGGATCCAGAGCGTGAAGGGGAGCGGCCGTAACAAGCCGCGACCCAGGAGGGCCAGGCAAAGGAGGATGATCAGGACCGGCAAGAGCCCCACAGGTCCCTTGGTCAGGAGTGCGCCGGCCAGTGCCAGGCACATCAGGATGCCGTGGTGCATCCGGAATCCCTGCCGCCATGCGAACAGGAAGCTGCAGATGAAGCCTGTCATGCAGAAGAGCAGGAGAGCGTCCGTGGTGGCTGCGGAACCGCTGACCACCATCAACGGGCAGAGGCAGAGCATGAGGAAGGCGGGGATGGCCATCGGGGGTCCGCCCAGCAGGGCGGCGGTTCGGGCTGTCAGCAGTGCTGTACCGAGGGTTGCCAGGGGGGCCACCATTCGGCAGGCCAGTTCGGAGGCGCCCAGCAGGCGGACGGGAAGGGACATCAGCCAGTAGATCAGGATCGGCTTATCCGGGCGCAGGTCGCCATTAAAGGTCGGATACAGGTAATTGCCCGACTGGACCATTTCAACGGTTGCGCGGGAAAAGCGCGGTTCATCCCGGTCCCAGAGGGTGGAAGCGGTTGTGAGGGCGAAATAGACGCACAGGAGGAGGATCGCCAGCCATGCGAGGAGGGGTCCCCGGATCAGGGGGCGGCTGCGGATACGCATCAGGCGGGACCACGAGGGCCACAGCCGGGCGAAAACGAGGAGCGTGACGAGGGGGCCCCAGACGGACAGGAATGCAAAGCTGAAGGGAAGCGCCCGTGAAAACGGCAGTTTCACCAGGTCATATAACAGGATTCCGCAGACAACCAGGAAGAACCAGAAGCGCTTGATGCGCGGGGTACGCCTGCGAAGGATGGCCCAGGCGATGGCTGCGGATAGAACGCCCATGGCGGCGCCTGTGAGAACATCCGAGGGGAAATGTTTCCCGTCATAGACGCGGCCTGCGGCAACGGCGCTTCCGGCGGCAACCGTCATGACCGAGCCCCAGGGGGACGCGGCTGCCAGCGGGGTGCAGAACGCCACCACGGAGGCGGTGTCGCCGCTGGGGAATGATTCCGTGTTCGAACGGTTCGGGCGTTCGCGCCCGACTCCCAGCTTGAGGGGCCAGACGAGGATGCCGGTGAGGAGGACTGCCAACAGGATATGGGTGGCTCGTTTGCGGGCGCCGCATACGCCCAGGATGCACGCCAGCAACAGGAGGACCTCGCCTTTCCCGAGCGGGCGGATGAAGGTCAGGAGTTCCTGGGTGAAATACCTGGCCCCAACGCGGTGTGAGAAGGTTCGCACGTTCGAGTCGATGAGCGAATCCCATGGCAGGATCGCCGCGGCAAGGGCCAGAAGGGCCGCGGTGACCAGAAGGCAGGGAAGATATCGGTGCCTGACTTGAGTTGCCATGGCCCCGTATCAAACCATGAAGGGCGGTGGAGTCAAGGTAATCCCGCCGCGGGTTTCACCGGGTCGGCCGTCCGCACGCGCAGGAGGGTTCGTGGCCCCTCAGGGAGGTCTTCGAACTCCAGGTCCTTGATCATCCACTCGTCCTTGATCTTCTTGAAGCTCTTGACGCTCAGGCGGCGGATGCAGTCGCCGGGCATATTGTAGCCTTCGGCCTGAAGCAGCATGGAGACGCGCTGGTCGACCCACATGCGGACGCTGGCATAGGGTGAGGGGCTGCCGGCCGGCGCATGCCGGTCGAGGACATAGCAGGGTTGGCCACGGCTTTCCATCTGGCCGATGATCCGTCCGCCTTCCCACCAGAGGAACCCCAGCGTCAGGTCCATCCACGTCAAGGCGGTGTCCTGGATCCGTTGTCCGGGAGGCGGTGCGGGTGACTCGGCTCCGTTATTCTTGTAGGTATAGCGTACAGATGAGCCCTCGCGGACGACCGACAACTCCTCCAGTTCCTTTCCGAACGCATCCCGGATCGTGTAGACCGCAGTTTGCGGATAAGAAAGAAGAATGTCGACCGACAGGCGGGTTTTAGGGCCATTTGTCGGGGTTGTGACAAGGTCGCCTGAAACCAGGATGGCCTGGGAGGGGAGCCGGGCGAGCAACTCGCCCATCAGCTGGTCGACCGAAGGCAGTTGAGCGACGGCGGGGGTTGGGGCCGGGGGTGGGGGGGCTGCATCCGGGTGGTTGTTCGTCTCCTGGGAGCGGCAAGGCCGGGCGAATGCCAAGGCAAGCAAAGGGAGCAACAGGCAGTACCGGTAAAGCTGGTTTCTTCCAGGGTGCATGACTCAGCCCATGCGGCGGTCCAGTTCCGCAGTCAATTCGGAAAGGCTGATGCGGACCTGCTGCATGCTGTCGCGTTCCCGGAGTGTGACGGTATTATCGGTCAGGGACTGGAAGTCCACGGTAATGCAGAAGGGGGTCCCGATTTCATCCTGGCGCCGGTAGCGGCGGCCAATGGCTCCGGTCTGGTCCCAGAAGCAGTTCCAGTGGCGTCTGAGTCCTGTGAAGATTTCGCGCGACTTGGCGACCAGTTCCGGCTTGTTCTTCAGCAACGGGAAGACGGCGACCTTGACAGGAGCCACACGCGGGGCGAAGCGCAGGACCGTGCGCAATTCATAGCCTTCCGGAACGGGTTTTCCGGGTTCCGCCTCGACGGCGGGGCCTTCCTTCGGGATCCACTCCTCCCGGTAGGCGTTACAGAGCAGGGCCAGGGCGATACGGTCGACGCCGGCGGATGGCTCGACCACGTGCGGCACGAACTTCTCCTGGGTATCCGCGTCGAAATACTCCATCGATTTTCCGCTGTATTCCTGGTGGCGGCCGAGATCGAAATTGCCGCGTGCGGCGATTCCCTCGAGTTCCTGGACGCCGAACGGGAAGGCATACATGATATCCACGCAGGCGCTGGCATAGTGGGCCAGTTCCTCCTTGCCGTAGACATACTTGGTGATGCTTTCTTTCGGGAGGCCGATGGACTGGTACCATCGCATGCGTTCCTCGACCCAGTAGTCATGCCACTGCTGGTCGGTGCCCGGCTTGACGAAGAACTCCAGTTCCATCTGTTCGAATTCCCGGGAGCGGAATGTGTAGTTCCGGGGATTGATCTCGTTCCGGAAGGCCTTGCCGACCTGGGCGATGCCAAAGGGAACCTTCTGGCGCGAAACCGACATGACGTTCGAGAACTGGGCGAAGATTCCCTGCGCTGTTTCCGGGCGCAGGTAGGCCACGGACGATTCATCCGCCACCGGGCCTACATAGGTCTTGAACATCAGGTTGAAGGCGCGCGGTTCCGTGAGTTCCAGGGATCCGCAAGCCGGGCACTTGGTGCCCGGTGGCAGCTTGAACTTCTTCTCGATCTCGCTGCCGGTTTCCGGCTCGATCCCCAGTTCCTCGAACAACTGGTCGGCACGGAAACGTTTCTTGCACGAGCGGCAATCAATCATCGGGTCCGTGAATCCGCCGACATGACCCGAAGCTTCCCAGATCCGGGGGTGCATGATGATGGAACAATCCAGTCCAACTACGTCCTCGCGGTTCAGGACCATGTCACGCCACCAGGCTTCCCGGATATTCCGCTTGAGTTCACATCCGAGGGGGCCGTAGTCCCAGAAGCCATTGATGCCGCCGTAGATTTCCGAGCTTTGGAAAATGAATCCCCGCCGTTTGCACAAAGAGGCCAGATTCTCCATGGAGAGTTTGGATGTGGACGTTGTCATGGCGCGGTATCCTGACGAAGCGGGTCTGGAGGGTCAAGCGAAAAGGGGACTTTCCCGGGAATCGACAAGGTCAGACTGGATCCAATGCAAGGGCTTAGCCGGAACGATTCAGTTACCGGGTGCAATTCCCCTCACCTCAATCCTCTCCCGCAAGGGGAGAGGAATTGCCAACGACCCCAGTTATGCCTTCACCAGAAGGTGATGCCGCTCTGGGCCCTCGCAACCATTCAAAATTCCCTCTCCCTGGGTGGGAGAGTCAAGAAGCCACACCTCCCTCTCCCTGGATGGGCGAGGGCTGGGGTGAGGGTGTGTTGAATGGAATCGTTCCGGCTCAGGACAGGCGGATATCGTAAGCCATTGCGGATGGCGGATCCTTTTTGGTAGAAGATGGGCCATGACACGCAAGAAGATTGTCTGTGTGATCGGTACCCGCCCCGAGGCGGTCAAGGTCGCTCCTGTAATCCTGGAATTGCGGAGGTATCCGGAGCCGTTTGACGTGCATGTCCTGGTGACCGCCCAGCATCGGCAGATGCTGGACCAGATGCTGGCGGTTTTTGGAATCCAGCCGGACACTGATCTGGACATTATGAGGCCCAATCAGACCTTGCGGGATGTTACCTGCCGGGTTCTTCACGGGATGGATGAGTATATTGCCGCCCAGAAGCCTGATGTTGTCTTGGCGCAAGGGGATACAACAACCGTCATGGCGACTTCGGTGGCTTGTTTCTACGGGCATGCGGCCTTTGGGCATATCGAAGCGGGATTGCGGACAGGAGATTGCTGGGCTCCTTACCCGGAGGAATTCAATCGCAGGGTGGCCGGATTGGTGGCCAAATACCACTTTGCCCCCACCCGTGGTTCGGCGATGAACCTGCTGCGGGAAGGAATGAACCCTGATGCGATTTACGTCACGGGCAACACCGTGGTCGATGCTTTACGGTATGTTCTTGGACGGACAACCCCTCCTCCCAAACCGGTTCCAGCCGGGGCCCCTTATATTCTCATGACCTGTCATCGGCGTGAGATTTTCGGGCATGGGGTTCGGGAGGTTTTCCAGACGGTCCGGGATTTTGCGGCCCGGCATCCGGATATGTTTATATGGTATCCAGTACACCCCAATCCGAACGTGCAGGTTCCGGCCAGGGAGATCCTGGGCGGGATGAGCAATGTCCTTTTGACCGGTCCCCTGGACTATGTTGAGTTCCTGCATGCGATGAACGGAGCTTATTTGCTGCTATCCGATTCAGGCGGGGTGCAGGAGGAGGCCCCGGCCCTCAAGAAGCCTGTGCTTGTCCTTCGCGATGTAACAGAGCGGCCTGAAGGGGTTGAGGCCGGAACATGCCTCCTGGTGGGGCCGCACCGTGAGCGGATCGAGTCTGCGTTGGAGCGGCTGCTTGCTGACCGTACGCTGTACGAGCGCATGGCCAGTACCCCAAATCCGTACGGGGATGGGAATGCATCCAGGCGTATCGCTGAGATCCTGTCCGGGAATGGCAGTGAGTGGCTGTTACGGGCGTAGGACACTATTCTGGATCCAGCCCCAGCGAATTTGATCCAACGGGGTAGTCTTTCCGTGATGGCGATGCGCTGCGTTCGGGTTTTAGAAATATTATTGTTTCCAAGAAATGAGAATTATGATGTAATTCGGTTTTCATGACTTGTGGTATGTAGAATATCCACGTGGGGGCTTATGGCGCGCATACTCCTGATAGATGATGAGCCGAGGATGTTGAGCCTGTTGAACAGTCTGCTTAAGGCGGAAGGATATGAGGTATCTTCCGTGCAGGATGGCAGCAAGGTTCCGGACCTGATTGTCAATGAGGCGTTTGACCTGATGATTACCGATATCAGGATGACGCCGATTGACGGCATGGAATTGCTCAAGATTGCCAAGGATAAGAAACCCGGTATGCCGGTGATCATTCTGACGGCATATGGTTCGGTTGAGACGGCGATTGAGGCGATGAAGATTGGTACGTTCGACTACGTTACCAAGCCGTTCAAGATGGATGAGTTATTGATTACCATCCAGCGGGCACTGGAATACAGTCGTGCATTGTCCGAGAATCAGGAACTGAAACAGGAACTGGTTGGGCGCTATAAGTTTGAGAATATCGTGGCCGAAAGCCCAGCCATGCGCAATGTCTGTGAGATGATCAAACGTGTGGCCCCTGCCGACACGACAGTTCTGGTAACGGGGGAGAGTGGTACTGGTAAGGAATTGGTAGCCAAGGCGATCCACGCGTACAGCCGCCGCAAGGACAAGAAGTTTCTGGCTGTTAACTGTGCCGCATTGCCGGAAGCTTTGCTTGAATCCGAAATGTTCGGGCACATGAAGGGAGCCTTCACGGGGGCAACTTCCAACAAGGAAGGATTATTTGAAGCGGCGAATGGGGGTACCCTTTTCCTGGATGAGATATCCTCGATGCCTCTTGGAATTCAGGGAAAACTCCTCAGGGTGTTGCAGGAAAAGGAGATACGAAGGGTTGGAGGGAACGATAACATTCCCGTGGATGTACGGGTGATTGCCGCGACGAATACCAGTTTGGAGACATTGATCCAGAAGGGGACTTTCCGCGAGGATCTTTTCTATCGTCTTAGTGTCATCCCTATAGAAATCAAGCCGTTGCGTGAAAGGCAGGAAGATATTCTGCCACTGGTATATCATGTTCTGCGTCATGAATCAGGGGAATCGGAAGTGCCTCGCTTACTGCCTGAAGTTAAGGATATGCTGGAGCGGTATCAATGGCCGGGGAATGTCCGTGAATTAGAGAACGCCATCAAGCATGCAATGACGTTTGCTCAGGATGGCAAGGTTACAGCCGATGTATTGCCGCCTCGTATCTTGAATCAGGTGGGACGGATGGGGCCTGCGCCTGTTGTCACGAGTGGAGCGGTGGATGCGGCCGCTGCCTATCGGAACAAGTCTTTGAAGGCTTTCCTGCGGGAAAGGGAGAAGGAATATCTGGATCAGGTGCTGGGGATGACCGGCGGGGACAAGGAAAAAGCAGCCAAGGCGCTGAAAATCAGCCTTGCAACCCTTTACAGGAAGTTACCCGCAGGTGCTGAATGAAAGATTTGCATATAAGCGGCCATCATTTTTTTCAAAGTCGAGAAAAAGTCCGATGAAAGAGTTAAAAAATCGCATTTTTTCATCTTTGAGATAGTTTTTGTGGCGAAATTCGATATTGGCACGGTGTTTGCTTATTAACCATGGCAAGAAGAGTTGGTGGGGAACCAACCGAAGAAGAAGAGAAAGAACAACAAGAAAGAAGGAGATGAAGATGAAGAGGAATAAGATGGGTTTCACGCTGGTGGAGATCATGATTGTGGTCGCGATTATCGGTCTGTTGGCGGCGATCGCCATTCCTTCGTTCATGAAGGCCAGAACGACATCGCAGAAGAATGGTTGCATCAACAACCTCCGCCAGATTGAAGCCGCCAAGGAGCAGTGGGCGCTTGAGACCAAGAAGTCCACAGGGGATGATGTGGTCACGGCGGACGTGGATGCCTACATGAAGGATGTACCCGAATGTCCGGCGAATGGCACGTATGCCTACAATGCGGTTGGCACGGATGCCACCTGCACAGGGACAGATCACGTTCTGCCGTAAGCTGATCCAAGATGGTTGGAGGCCCCGGTTACCCGGGGCCTCTTTTTTTTCTGAACAGCCGGAGATCAGGGTGTTAGTGCGATCCTTAAGCCGGAACGATTCAGTTCAAAACACCCTCACCCCAACCCTCTCCCATCAAGGGAGAGGGAGGTCTGGGATCTGTCATCTCCCATCAAGAGAGGGAAGCCTGGATCT
>CAIVSY010000042.1 GCA_903908715.1 uncultured bacterium | reverse complement strand
TCCCATACTGGGAGCGCCCGCCGTGGAAGGTCATGGCGGACAAATCCTGCTCGCGAATCTCGAGGGAACCGAAATCCTCGTCTTTTCCGGACGCCGCCATTGGTATGAGGGCGCTGGGCTGGAAGCCATCGCCTTCCCTGTTCATCTGGCCAGAACTCTCGGTTCGGAAGGCATCCTTCTGACAAACAGCGCGGGCGGGCTCAACCCGGAATTCAAACCGGGCAGCCTGATGCAGATCGAGGACCACATCAACAACATGGGCTTCAACCCGCTGGCCGGACCCCATGACCCGTTCTGGGGCCCCCGCTTCCCGGACATGTCACAGGTCTATGACGCCCGGTACCGCGAACAGATGAACCTTTGCGCCGCCGCAACTGGAGTCCCCCTCCGGCGGGGGATCTACCTGGCCGTGCCCGGGCCATCCTACGAGACCCCCGCGGAAATCGCCGCCTTCCGCAGGCTGGGTGCTGACGCCATCGGCATGTCGACCGTGCCTGAAGCCATCCTGGCCCGTGCCGCCGGTCTCCGCGTCGCAGGATTATCGTGCATCACGAATATGGCGGCAGGCCTTGCCCGCACACTCTCACACGAGGAGGTGCTGGCCGGCGCCCGGACGGCCATTCCCGCGCTGACCCGCCTTCTACAGGCTTTTGTGCGAACCCTTGCCGACAACACGCACCAGAAAGGCATTCCATGAAAATCTCGATAAACCTTGCACACCGTCTCCTCACCGCCGCCAGGAAAGCCGCCTTCAGAAGCTACTCTCCTTATTCGGAATTCCCCGTCGGCGCCGCACTGCTGACCTCATCCCGCCGGATCCTTACCGGCTGCAATGTGGAAAACAGTTCCTACGGATTGACTCTCTGCGCCGAACGTAACGCGGTCACCATCGCCGTGGCCGCCGGTTATCGCCAGTTCAACGCACTGGCCGTCGTCGGCGGCAGGGGCCAGCCGGCCCAACCCTGCGGGGCCTGCCTCCAGGTCCTGGCCGAATTCTGCCCGCCTGAATTCCCCGTGTTCCTCGCCTCGCTGGACTGTCCGCGGAAGCCGGAAATAACCACGCTGGGTAACCTTCTGCCGCACGCCTTCCGATTGTCCGGCCCCAGTCATTCATGATAACGCCCTCCCCCATCCTGCAAACGTACGCCGCGCCGGCCATTCCGCACACACCCGAGGCTTCCGGCGCCGTGACCATCGTCCGACGCCTCCGGGAGAAGGGATTCACCGCGTACCTGGCCGGCGGATGTGTCCGGGATATCCTGCTGGGTCGCCAGCCAAAGGATTTCGACATCGCCACCGACGCCGTGCCAGACCGTGTCCTGGCCCTGTTCCCTGGTTCCGTGGAGGTCGGCAAGGCATTCGGCGTGATCCGCGTACCCGTCGCTGATCTCTGGTACGAGGTCGCCACATTCCGGCAGGATGCAGCCTACCGCGATGGCCGTCACCCCGATGCGGTGACCTTCTCGGACCCGGCGAATGATGCATTGCGCCGGGACTTCACCATCAACGCCCTGTTCCTGGATCCGGAGGGAGGGCGGATCCTCGATTATGTGGAAGGCATGGCTGACATCCAGCGCCGCGTCATCCGTGCCGTCGGCAACCCGCTGGCCCGCTTCCACGAGGATCACCTGCGACTCCTGCGCGCTGTCCGTTTCGCGGCCTCGCTCTCTTTTTCACTGGATCCGGCCACCGCCCAGGCAATCCGCTCGACCGCCGCAAGCGCCGCCAACGTAAGCGCGGAACGCGTCCGCGAGGAACTGACCCGGATCTGGCTGGAGGCGCAACAGGCGGGCGATTCGCTGGTCCTGCTGTCGGACCTTGGCCTTCTGGATGTCCTTCTCCCGGAGGTCGCCGCCATGCGGGGAGTCAACCAGCCGCCGGAGTACCACCCCGAGGGCGACGTCTTCCAACACACCGTTATCATGCTGAACCGTATGCGGACAGACGATCCGCGGCTGGCCTGGTCCGTTCTCCTGCACGATGTCGGCAAGCCGCCGACGGCCCGGCAGAAGGAAGGACGCTGGTGTTTTGAACGGCATGCGAATGTGGGATCCGAGACCGCGCAACGCATCCTGGAGCGATTACGGTTCTCGAACGACGACACCGGAGCGATCGCGTTCATCGTCGGGAACCACATGCGATACGCCGAAGTCACCCGTATGCGCCGCTCCACCCTGCGCCAGCTGGCCGGTGAACCGACTTTCCCGGCGGAACTGGAACTGCACCGCCTGGATTGCGAGGCCAGCCACGGGGATCTGGTCAACTACCGGTTCCTGGTGGAATTCCGGAAGGCGTTGGATTCCGAACCGGTCCTCCCGTCTCCGTGGATTACCGGCAGGGACATCCTGTCGCTGGGAATTCCCGAGGGGCCAGAGGTCGGCGCCTGGCGCAAGAAGGCCTACGAGGCACAGCTGGAGGGAACCTTCCCCGACCGCTCAGCCCTTCTGGAGTGGTTGCGGCGCGAAATCCCCCATTCCCCGTGACAAGCCCCCGCCCTGAACCACAGGCGTGGATCAGGCGGCGAAGGGTTCCTGCCCGAGCACGAGGCTCCGGGCCGCCACCATTTCCCTTGTCACATGGAAGGCCTTCACGCCCGTGCGGCGGGGAACCTCGAACATCACATCCAGCATCAGCTGCTCCAGGATGGACCGCAAGCCGCGAGCTCCGGTCTTTTTCTTGATGGCAATCCGCGCCAGTTCCCGGAGGGCATCGTCGTCAAACGTGAGCTTCACGTTCTCCATCGCCATGAGCTTCTGGTACTGCCGGATCATGGCATTCTTCGGCTCCACCAGCACCCGGACCAGGTCCGACTCCGTCAAGGCATCCAGCATGGTGGTCACTGGCAGGCGTCCCACGAACTCGGGAATCAGGCCATACCGCATGAGGTCTTCGGGCTCCACATGGTGGCCCGTCAGTTCCGCAGCAGGACGATCCGCCTCCGGCCCGAATCCCAGGGAAAGCTTGTCGATCCGGCGCTTGAGGATTTCCTCCAGTCCCACGAAAGCCCCGCCGCAGATGAAGAGGATATGCTCCGTATTGATCTTGATGTATTCCTGCTGGGGATGTTTCCGTCCGCCCTGTGGCGGCACATTGGCAACCGTGCCCTCCAGGATCTTCAACAGAGCCTGCTGCACACCTTCACCGGAGACATCACGGGTCAGCGAGACATTCTCCATTCGCCGGCCGATCTTGTCGATCTCGTCAATGTAGATGATGCCGCGCTCCGCCCGCGCGACATCGAAATTGGCCGACTGGAGAAGACGCAACAGAACATTCTCCACATCCTCCCCCACATAACCGGCCTCGGTCAGCGTCGTGGCGTCGGAAATACTGAAAGGCACATCGAGACAGCGCGCCAGCGTGCGGGCCAGGAGAGTCTTCCCCGTGCCCGTAGGGCCGATCAGGAGGATGTTGCTCTTCTCGATCTCCACATCCCCGAAAGCCTGTCCAACCGCGGCATGACTCCCCTGCTGAAGCCGCTTGTAGTGATTGTGTACCGCGACGGAAAGCACCTTCTTGGTGTGCTCCTGTCCGATCACATACTGGTTCAGGAAAGCAAAAATCTCGTGCGGCTTGGGCACCTTGAGGGCCGACGCGGGTACTGCGGCAGACTCACCCTTGGCCGGCTCTCCCGCCGCCTTCCGGAAAAGCTCGTCGCACACCTTCACGCAGCGGCGGCAGATAAAGATGCCATCCGGGCCGGCCAGCAGGTTTCCTACCTGGGCCGGCGACTGCATGCAGAATGAGCAGTGTTCCTCGTTGTTTGTCCTGCGTGTCGTCTTCCTGTTCGCCATGATGCCATCCCGTGATTTCGATTCCGCCCCGCAACCGAAGCGACGTCAACGCATGCCTATGCCTTGGTCTTCCGGCTCAACAGCACCGTGTCCACCAACCCGTATTCCCTGGCCTCTTCCGAGGACATGAAGAAATCACGGTCCGAGTCGCGTACAATGACCTCCAGCGGCTTGCCGGTGTGGAACGCCAGGATCGAGTTCAACCGGTCGCGCAGGCGGAGAATCTCCTTCGCCTGGATGCTGATATCCGCCGCCTGTCCCTGCACGCCTCCCCACGGCTGATGGATCATGATCCGCGCATTCGGCAGGGCAAACCGCTTGCCTTTGGCACCCGCCGCAAGCAGAACGGCGCCCATGCTGGCCGCCTGCCCCACACAGTAGGTTGCCACATCGCACTTGAGAAACTGGATCGTGTCATAAATGGCCATGCCGGCCGTGACGGACCCGCCGGGGGAATTGATGTAGAGGCTGATATCCTTCTCCGCATCCTCGCTCTGCAGGAAAAGCATCTGCGCAATGATCAGGTTGGCGATATCATCATCAATCCCCGAGCCAATGAAGATGATCCGGTCCTTCAACAGGCGCGAATAAATGTCATAGGCGCGTTCCCCGCGCCCGGTCTGCTCCACCACCATCGGCACCAGCATCTGATTCCTGGTCTGCATCCATCCTCCTCCTTCCCCGTACATGACTCAAACCGGTCCGACCCGCCTCTTACTCGGGCGTAACCTTGGCCTCGGCCAGCAAGGCATCCAGGGTCTTCTCCATTCGCAAGTTCCCCTTCATGCCCCGCAGGGCGTCCCGCTTCTCCATTTCCGCCCTGATCTTCTGCGGCGGCATGTGGTAGCGAGCCGCCATCTCCGCCAGGCGCGCATCCACATCGGCTTCGCCGACCTCAATCTTCTTCTCATCCGCGATACGGGTCAGAATGTAGTTCAGCTTCACGCGCTCCGTCGAGGATTGCGCCGCGCGGTTGAAGATCTCCTCGCGGTTCGATTCGATTTCGTCCTTGCCCACCCCGCGCCGCATGTTCTCCTGGACCACATCCTGTATGATGTGCCGGGCCTCCTCCTCCACCAGGGTCTGCGGCAGGTCCTTCAGGTCCGTGGACTCCAGCAGCCACTTCACAATCTCGTCGCGCTGCCGGTTCTTTTCCGTCGACTGGGCGGCATCCAGAAGATTCTCGCGTATCTTGACCTTCAGGTCCTCCAGCGACTGGACCCCCATGGCCTTGAAAAAGGCCTCATCCATTTCCGGCAGGCGCTTTTCCCGCAAGCCGCGGGCCGCAACCTTGTACAAGGCTTTCCGTCCCGCCACCGCCTTGACCCGGTAATCCTCGGGGAAGGCGATTTCCATTTCCCGCTCCGCGCCGATTTCCATGCCTTCCAGCTTGGCCGGCATGCCGGGCAGGAACAGGGGCATGTCATCCCCGACCAGCACCCAGAAATCCTTGCCCTGCCCAAGCTCGGGGTTTTCCGGGGCCACTTCAGACATCGGCTTGCCGTCGCAGGTCGCCGTATAGTCGACCTCGACAACATCCCCCTTGCCGGCCGCGCGCCCCGTCACCGCCTCAAACCGGGCCTGGCGATCCCGGATGCCCGTGACCACCTTGTCGACTTCCTCATCCTTGACTTCCACCGGACGGCTCTTGACCGGAATCCCCGCATAGGCGGGAATCTGGAACTCCGGCATCACATCCAGGGTCACCTTGAATGTCAACGGCAACTGCTTGTCGATCTGGATGTCGCTCACATCCACCACGGCCACGGGGGAAAGGTTCTCCTTGCGCACCGCCTCCTGGTAGAAGCGGGGCAGAAGGCGTTCCCGGGCCTCCTCCAGGATATCCTTCGCAAAACGACGCTCGACAATCGCGGGCGGAACCTTGCCCGACCGGAATCCCGGCACACGGGCGTGCCGCGAGAACTCCGCCAGAACCGCCCCGTATTCCGACGCCACCGCGTCCGCGGGCACTTCCACCTTCACCACTTTCCTACAAGGACCAACCTGCTCAACTGTTGTTTTCATGGACTTCCAATATTCTCGCTATTCTTTCAATGACATCAGGAACTCGGCGTTCATCTTCGTCTTCTTCAGCCGGTTCACAATCAATTCCATCGCCTCCACCGGCGGCACACCGTTGATGGCTCGACGAAGAATCCAAATCTTACCGAGTTCATCGGGATGGAGCAAGAGTTCCTCTTTCCGTGTCCCGGATTTCTCGATGTTGATGGCCGGGAACACCCGCTTGTCCACCAGTGTCCGGTCCAGGCAAAGCTCCATGTTGCCCGTCCCCTTGAACTCCTCGAAAATCACCTCGTCCATGCGGCTGCCGGTATCGATCAGGGCCGTGGCGATAATCGTCAGGCTCCCGCCTTTCTCGATATTGCGCGCCGCCCCGAAAAAACGCTTGGGCTTGTGCAGGGCGTTGGCGTCCACGCCACCCGACAGGATCTTCCCGCTGTGCGGCTGCAAGGTGTTGTAAGCGCGCGCCAGCCGCGTGATGCTGTCGAGCAGGATCGCCACATGGCGCCCGCCTTCCACCATCCGCTTGGCCATCTCGATCACCATTTCCGCCACCTGCACATGCCGCTCCGGGGGTTCGTCAAAGGTGGAACTCAACACCTGCGCCTTGGTGTTGCGCTGCATATCGGTGACCTCTTCCGGCCGCTCGTCGATCAGCAGGACAATCAGGTGCACGTCGGGATGATTCGCTGAAACACTGTTGGCGATCTTCTGCAGCAACACCGTCTTGCCCGTGCGGGGCGGCGCCACGATCAGCCCGCGCTGCCCCATCCCGATGGGCGTGAAGAGGTCCATGATCCGCATGGATACCTCGGCCGGTTCCCGCTCCAGGATGAACCGCTTGTCCGGAAAAACCGGAGTGAGGTTCTCGAACGGGATCTTGCTCTTGTGCTTCTCGGGATTGCCTTCGTTGATCTTGTCGACCTTGACCAGGGCGAAGAAACGCTCCTTGTCCTTCGGGGAACGGATTTCGCCGTCCACCTGGTCGCCCGTCCGGAGCGCAAACCTCCGGATCTGGGACGGTGAAACATAAATGTCTTCGGGACAGGGCAGGTAATTATTGCCCGGGGAACGGAGGAACCCGAAGTTGTCCGGCAGGATTTCCAGGACGCCCTTGCCGTGGAGCGTGCCGTTGATCCGCGCATTGGCGCGCATGATCTCGAAGATCAACTCGTGCTTGCGCAACGCCCCGAGTTCGACCAGGCCGAAGCTCTCCGCCATGGCATTGAGTTCAAGGACGGTCTTCTGCTGCAGGTCAAACAGATGCAAGGCCTGGGGCGTGCCCTGGGGGCGCGGGGGAACCGGGCCCGCACCGGGCGCTCCGTTGGCCCCCCCCCACCGGGATATTCGGCAGGATGCGGCTGCCCGCCCGCCTCGTTGTGTACACCGCCCTCATTGCCGGGCGTCCCCTCGTCCTGTACCGGCAATCCCATGCGGGCGGACCGGTCCCGATGGAAATGCCGCCGGCGCCGATAGTCATGTTTGCCGCCCTGATGAGTTCTCTGCTGTCCGCCCTGCTGTTCGTTTCTCTCGTCCATATCAACCTCCAAGGATCCCCTTGATCACTCTCTCCACCTGCTCACGAAGCAGCTGCTCACTGCCCCCGTTAAAAATCACCACATCCGCCCGTCGCATCTTCTCCTCCTGGGGAAGCTGGGCCCGCATCCGCGCCTCAATCTCCTCCTCCGTCATACCCCGCGCACTGAGACGTCTTCTCTGCTCATCCGCAGGCGTGAACACGCAGATCACCCTGTCCCAGTTGGACTCATCCCCGGCTTCGTAAAGCAGGGGAATGATCGCAACGGCACAGGGCGCCGAATTCTCCTGCGCCCCCACCCAGTCGCGAAGCCTCCGCAGGATCTCCGGATGCATCAACGCATTCAGCCGTTCCCGCTTGAGCGAATCCCCGAATACCTCACGCCCCAGGGCCGCCCTGTCAATCGTCCCATCCCCAGCCAGAATTCCCGGCCCGAATTCGGCCAGCACCCGGTCCCGAACCGGATCCCCGGCCTCCAGGACTTCACGCGCCACATCATCCGCATCCCGCACCGGAATGCCCAGTTCCGCCAGATACCGGCCAACCAGGCTCTTGCCGCATCCAATGTTACCGGTTATGGCGATTCTGCGCATGAATTGGAAACCAAACCCGTCTCAACGGACTTGCATCCGCACCGGGATGAACGAATTGAAACACCGGCGAATCGCCGGCTTTGAAAATGGAAAAAGGAAGTGATGAATAACCAGGAAGACACCAGGTAAGATAATACGCAGGCATTTATACGGACCTGCGCCTTCATTGTCAATCATGGATTTTTCAAGAAAAGAAAGACGACAACCCAGGCAGCCGCGAAAGAATCGGATCCAAGCGCCGGTCATGCCCGGATCATACCTACAGCAACATCGGCTGATCCATGCCCTTCAGGAGGGAATGAAACTCCATTTTCTCGTAGAACGACCGCATCCGGGCCGCCTCTTCCGTCCGCCGCTCCATCAGCGGCCAGCCCGGAGAGCACTGCAGGCTGCCGTTCAGCCGAACCACTTCCCGATTCCTGTCCACAACCGACCTGAACTGGACGAGGGAATCCCGCAACCGGACGGACTCCACCTCCGGCAGACGCCGCCATAGCTCATCGAGGTTCCCGAAAACCCCCAGCAACCGGGCTGCGGTCTTGGGCCCGAGGCCGGGTACGCCGGGAATATTATCCACGGCATCCCCCGTCAGCGCGAGCCAGTCGACAATCTGACGGGGAAGAACTCCCGTCTTCTCCTTCACGGCATCGCTGTCTATGAGCGGGGCGTCCTTGGCCGCCTGGACAATACGGGTTCGCTCCCCTACGACCTGGAACATATCCTTGTCGCTGGTTGCCATCAGGACTTCCGCATCCTGCTTAACAGCCCAATCCGACAGCGAAGCCAGGACATCATCCGCCTCCTCCCCCTCGATGCGTATCATGGGGATTTGAGCCCTTTCCAGGAATTCTGCAATGTGCGGCAACTGGGCCCGCAATGCATCCGGCATGGGGGGACGCTGCGCCTTGTAATCCGGGATGAGGTCCAACCGTGCCCGGGGGACCCCCCCATCCCACGCCACCGCCACATGCGTCGGGCCCAGGACCTCGAACAGTTGATGACAGGCCCGGATAAAGCCGAAAACCGCATTGGTCGGTTGCCCGTCCCGCGTGGAAAGGTTCCGAATGGCAAAGAAGGAACGATAGAAAAACCCGTTGCCGTCAATTAATAGCAAGCGATGTTCCATGGCGAAAAAACGATGCGACGCATACGCGTCGCATCAGGGCATAAAACCGATTTCAATCCCGGCTATCCGCCTCATTTCGGCGCCGAGGCCGGCGCACCGGGGACCACCGCCGGCTGCGCACCCGTGGCATCCTCCGGTTGGCGGATCAACCGACCAGCAGGATCCACCAGCTTGGCCGTGACGAAAATCAGGAGATTCTTCTTCACACTGCGTTCCGACTTGTTCCGGAACAACGCGCCCAGCAACGGGATATCCCCAAGGAACGGGATCTTGTCGTTGATCTTCTTCAGATCTTCCGTGATCAAGCCGCCCATCACCACGGTGGCTCCATCATAGATCGAGATCGAGGTGTTCAGCGCGCGCACATGGAAGAACGGCTGCGGCATGTTCAGCGTCACCTCGGAACCATCCGCACGCCGGATCGTGGATCCGTACTGGTACCAAGTCGGCTCCGTCACAACCTGCGGCTGCATGGTCAGGTTGATCATGTTACCATCCGGACTGACTTCCGGCAGCACGGTCAGCAGTACGCCGACTTCGCGCGTCGCAAAGTCCTGCGGCGTCACCGTCGTTTCCTGGACGATATTGGCGTTGTTATTGGCATTATTCTGTCCGATCTGGCCGCCGTTGACCTCGAACGATGTCGGATAGATGTATTCCGTGACCACGCGGATGGAAGCCTCCGCGCCGGAGCGGGTAGTCACCTTCGGCGCTGACAGCAGATCGGCATTGCCGTTCTGCTGGAGCAGGTGCAGGACCATGGTCAGTTCCGGATTCGTCAGCACACTCGAGATCGAGGCCACGCGCCCCATGGTTCCGGCACCGGCGGCCAGCGGAATTTCCGCTCCATCCCCGCCGGTTCCCCAGAAACGCATACCGCGTGTAAATCCGCCATTCGCGGAATTCTGGTTCATCTGGATCCTCTGGCTGCCACCCAGCAACGAACCTTCGCCCGGCTTGGTCGCCAGTTCCCAGGCATCCGTCAGCAACCATTCCAAGCCGACTTCCATCAGGTCGGTCTCATTGACTTCCACAAAGCGCGCTTCAATTTCCACCTGCTTGGGCACCACATTCAATTCCGCCAGAATGCGCTCGAACACCGCCAGATTCTCCGCCGTGTTGCCGACAATCACCTTCCCGATGGCGGAATTGTAGGTGATGGACGAACCCGCAGGGAACCTGACCCCCATCTGGGTGAAATAGGTCTTCAGGTCGGTGGGCAGCCCGGAACCCAGTTCCGTAGTGTTCATACGCGTCATCTCGCGTCCACCGACCGACTCACCGCCTTCCGAAGCCGCCGTGCCCGCTTCGCGCACACGCTCGATGAAGGTCGGCTCCACGGGATACATGCGGACCTCGATTTCCGCGGGATCAAAATCGGAAGGAACGATCATCACGATATCCCCGTCGATGCGGAACTTCAGGTTCGCCGTGGAGGTAATGATCTTCAGCGCCGTCATCAGCGAGACGTAGCGGGCGGTAAAGGATATTTCAATTCCGGGTGCACCGCCGCCTGCCCCTTCCGCAGCCGGAGCGCCGAACAGGTCTTCCTGAGGTGCGGCAGGCTTGGGCGCAGCCGCAGCTCCGGCCGGATTGAGATTCAGGATGATGTTGACGCCGCGTTTGGTCTGGTCGGCTGTATCCTTATCCCCATCCACGGAGGCCTTGTTCAGGAACTCCACCACGTCATGGATATTGGCCTGGCGGAACTCGATTTCCGGAATGATGATCTTCTCCATTTTTTCCAGGAGCGGGACCTTCTGGGCCTTGGGCTTTTCGACAGTCTCGGCCTTCGCCTTGACAACCTTATACTGGGGATTCCAGGTATCCCGCACCTGGGCCGTCATCTTTGCCGCAGTAGCCTTGCGCTCAGTGGTGTTCACATTATATTCGCGGTCGCCCAGTTCCTTGAGGTACCTCATGGCCTCGCGATTATCCGGATCCATCGCCAGGACAGACTCGAAACTGACCCGGGACCTCTCATAATCCCGCTCAGCCATGGCCTTCTTGCCGGCCGACATGTGTTTCTGGATTTCCGTCTTGGCTGCCGCGGTACCGGCCGGCTCATCCGACGTTGGCTTCGGCGCCCCGACATCCTTCTCGATGCGGGCGACGAGTTTGGCCAACGGCCGGTTGTCCGGATTCTGCGCCAGCAGTTCCTTGCCGCGGGTCAACGCCGCCGGGCTCTTGCCATCGCGCACCAGGGCAAGAACCGACTGATACTCGCACTCGGGGATCCGGGCTTGGGCGCGGGAACGCATTAACTCAGCAGGCGGGGTCTTCGGCAGCTTGGTCATGGCGTTGCGATAGTGCAGAAGGGCCTTCTCGAAATTGTCATCCTTCCAGGCCTGATCCGCGGTCTCCAGGCTCTTCTTGCCTTCCAGTTCACGAGCCTGCCGGCGAACCTCTTCCTGCTGGGACAGGATCTTCGCCATCTCGGAACGATCGACCTCCGGAGCCGCTGGTTCCGCCATCGCAGGGGCGGATGGCTCGGCCGCCACCGGAGTTGGAACGGGTTCCGCCTTGGGCTCTTCCGCCGCGGGGGCAGCCGTGGGTTCCTCCGACTTGATCAATTCCTCTATTGCCGGAGCCGCCTCGGTCGCAGGGGCCGTCAGTTCCTCTATCACTGGAACGTCCGCCGGCTTTTCCGCAGCAGGCGCTTCAGCAGCAGGGGCTTCTGTTGCCGCCGGCGTTTCGGTAGCCGGGGCAGGCTCAGCCGCAGGGGCTTCAGCAGCGGGAGTTTCGACGGCAGGGGCTTCAACGGCAGGCGCGACCTCTGCAGCCGGAGCTTCATCAACGACCTTATTCGTCTCCGCCGGGGCCTTCATCTCGCCAACGAGCTCTTCAATCGCAGTATCCTGCGCAAAAACCACCGTTACCGCACACACGGCGGCGATCACACCAAACTGCCAGACCTTAGCCTTGATCTCATTCATATGCGCTCTCTCCCAAAACAAGACCAACCCTACGGAACAGAAGGCACCGGCTCTTCCGCCTTAGGGCTGGCAATCTGACGCTCAATCCAGACATCCAGGTTGCGCGAAGGGTCATGTATTAGAACACGCCCCCCTTCCGTGTCAACCTTGTTGACCCGGTACTTGATCCCCTTCAATTCAAATTCACTTTCCACGCGGGCGACGTACTTCTTGTCGTCAATCGTCGATCGGAGCGTTACTTCGTACTCGTTACGGGGAACCTCGCGCCCCTTGATCAGCGGTATGCGCTTCTCTCCCCGCTGGAGGGTCAAAAGCGGACCGTCCGAACCGTTCTCCGAATACTCCACCACCTTAAAGCCCTCGACATCATCCCCCAGCGAAGGCCACCAGGTACGCTCACCGCTCCGCAGGTTCACCTGGAAGACCGTCTTCCCGGAAAGGCGGCTGGTTCCCTTGAAAATAAGGCGGAACGAAATCGGCTGGATTTTCTCCACCACAACCTTGGCCAGAGCCGGCGGATGTTCCTCGGTCTTCCTCGGATGGGTACGAAAGTCAAACTCCTCCTTGTTTGTGAAGCCGTCCTGATCGGGGTCCGCCTTGGCGTCATCCGGATCCAGGGGGTTGAACTGGTATTTCTCTTCCCAGTCATCGAGCATTCCATCCTTATCCTTATCCGTCACCACTACAGCCTCCGGCTGGGCCTTCTGACAGAAGGTACATTCCTTGGCTACATACGGGATAGGACGCTCGCAGTTCACGCAGCGCACCCGCAGTTCGGGAATCAGCAGGCGCGAGGCCCACTGCCCGGTCTGAAAGGGCGCGTTGAGCATCTGTACCGCCGCCTCGAACAAGGCCCGCCCCTCCGCCCTCGCCTTCTCATAACGCGGCGTCAACTGCTGGAGGTCCCGGTCAAAACGGATCTGGTCGTTCTTGAGGCTCTGGGCCTGCGTAGCCAGCATGACAAGAGCCACAAGCAGTGCGGCCAGCATGGCCAGCGCCAGCAACCGGTCATACACCTTCCGGAACCATTCCACTATGCCCCGTCCTGTCATTTCGCCCCCTCTCCCGGCCTGACAGCCGGCGATGGACGCCCCGCGCGAAATTGATATACATCCAAAGTCATCCTGGCAGACAGGGGCACATCCCTTCCGCAGACGATCCGGAGATCACGGGGAACGGCCGCAGCAGCAACCTCTGCCGCAGCAGCAGCCGCCGTACCGTCCTCCGTCTTGGCGGCGGCTTCCGTGTTCCACTGCTTGATTCCCGCGTCCCCCTCCACAACCAGATCCGAGACAACAACGAAAAGCGGTTCCCGCGCCAGCCGGTTCAGCACGGCAAGAAGCACGTCCTCCTTCGCGGCGAACCGGAAGACAAAGCGCCAGCGCCCGAACAATTCCCCTTCCGGAATCAGGCCCGCGTTCGGGTTATAGGTGTTCAACGACACAGCCGTATCCGTAGCACCCCGACGGGAACGGCGCGGCTGCGCGGCCGGCTCGCCGGCCGCCTTGGCATCCACCTCAAATTCCTCCCGTCCCAGACCATCCAGCCCTGTGATGCCGGCATCAAACATCAGGAGGCTCAAACGCTGGACAATCCGCAACTGCTGGGTCAGCCGCGCCACATCCTGCGGCGCCGGCGGCACTCCCGACATATGCTTGGCAAAACCGAAATCAAACGAGTTATCGACCTTGATCCCCCGTTCCCGGGCCCGCGCAAACAACTCCTTACGCACATCCCAGAACTGGGCCCCGAACTTGTTCGGGCTCTGCTCCTCCGACTGCACCTGTCCGCGGCCCACTTCCCCCAGAAGATCCGCCAATTGATCATCCAGAATGGAAAGATTCGAACGCTCCACCTTCAGGTTGGCCTCGGACGGGAAGGGATTCCGGCTGAAAAGGAACTCCAATTCCCCTTTCTTACCGCTCAGCATCTTCTCCGCCTGGAAGAACGCCATGAAGCCCTTCACCAGCAGGAACGCAGTCCCCGCCAGCATCAGGCTGATCACGGCTACCAGCACGATCATCAACAACTTCCGACGCGATTGCATGGTATGCTTCAATTCCCTTGCTTGGCTTCGCCGCTTACCGCCGCTGCAGCCGCTGCAGCCGGCTTCGCATTCAGCACCGCCTCAATCGAAAACTCGTTCACATAGTCAACCCCGGCAATCGGACGAACCCGCTTGATCTGGACATCCTCCGAAAGATACCCCTGCTTCTTCAGTGACATTGCGAATTCCGTGACCGCCTGATGGCTCACCTTGTCGGAGAAACACATGCCATCGATCGCAAGGCGCTCTCGGCCGCCTTCCTCTTCAGTCACCGACAGCGAAGTCAGCCACATTCCGTCCATCAAGCGCAAATGCAGGGACTCCATGATCTCCAGCCACCGGGTCCGCTTTCGCGTCAGATCCGAAAGGGTGGTGATCTTCCCTGTCGTGCTCTCCTTCTGCCGGCCCAGTTCATCCAGGGCTGCGGACGGCGCCTGCAGTTCCGTCACGCGATTGCTCACCATGGCCAACCGGTCCTCCGCCATCGACCGCATCCGATGCAGGAACAGCCAGAAGACCAGCATGATCAGCACCACCCCCACGGCCGCCATCGCCAGGAACGGGATCCGGCGCTGGAACACACGCCGCGCCACAAGATCCGGCGGCAACAGGTTGATCTCAACGGGACAGGCCAAGCCGCGCCGCAACGCCAAACCGACCACCTCACCCAGAACATTCACATCCTCGGCAATCTGGTCGCCGGCAATGGAGGGACTCACGCTGACGTTCCGGAAAGGATTCAGGTAGTCCACCTCGGTTTTCAGCTTGTCCTTGAGGAAAGTATCCACATGCCGGATTCCCGAACACCCGCCGGTCAGCAGCACCAGCGACGGCGGACTCCCGCCCTGCTGGCTCCGGTAGAAATTAATGGTGCGTACCACTTCCGCGTGCAGGCGGGTCATGATGTTCCGCACTATCTTCGAGGTGCGGTCCGCCACGCCAACCTCATGCCCCTCGTAGGCACCGCCGAAACTCACAAACGCATGCGTCTTCTTGAGCTGTTCCGACTCCTCGAAGGAGAGGGCGAACTCCTTCATGACATCCTTGGTGATCGCCTGACCCGCCACGGGAATGCTGCGGCTGAAGATGCGATCCCCCTCGACAAACACCACGTTGGTCGAACGTGCACCCATGTCGAGGATCATCGTACAACCGGTCAGGTCGGAGTAGTTATACCGCACCGTGTTGTACAACGCCATCGGCGAGACATCCACAAGGGTCGGATCCAGGCCCGCTGCCTCCACGCAATCGGTCAGGTTCTTGACGGCATCCCCCTTGACAGCGACCAGCAGCACGCTCAGTTCGCCTCCGGCGCCGCCAATCAGCTGATAATCCCAGACCACCTCATCCATCGGGAAAGGCACATTCTGCTGGGCTTCATACCGCACGATCTGGCCGATCTTGTCCGAAGAAACCGGCGGCAACTTGATGTAGCGCGGGAAAACCATCTGCCCGCCGGAAATCGAAACCGCGACCGGCCCAGGCCGGATGCCATGCTCCCGCAAGGCATCCTGGATCCCCGAAACAATGTAAGCCGAAGGATCCGGCGTGTTTTCGAAGTCTATCCCAAGAGGAACAACCGCATATTTCAGCAGTTCAATTCCCTGCGGCTTCAATGGGGCGAATTCCGCCAGGACCAGTTTGCTGGACCCGATATCTAACGCCAGAATGCGGTCACTCTTGAACATGGTCGTTATTTGACGACTTCGTAGTCGTCGTAATTGACAAACGCAAATGGCGTCTGGTTCCGGTTAAGAAGATACCCATCCTTCGGCACAAGCTTCGTCGTCTTCCACCAATCCGCCGGCAAATTCATCCCCTGCGGCAATCGCCCTTCGCTGGCAACCGTTACCGTCTCCCCCTTGACCACCACTTCCACGGCCACCGCCACAACCTCCCCATGCCTCTCCACCGCGGCAGGCCGAACGTACATTGAACTCAGATGACCGCGCCCGCGCGCGACATCCAAATGCGTCACATTCCCCTTCAGGAAAAGGAACTCCTTGGCCTGCTTGCTGTAAAGGAGGACATAGTACTGGAACTGCAGTTCATCCAGCCATTCCGGCTCGGTATCGAACTGAACCAGAACCTCGCCCCAGGCCCGTGCCGCCGTCCGACCGCGTGAAACCGAGGTATTGTATTCCGGCGTGCGGACCAACCCCCTCGAGCCAATTCCAGAAATCTCACGAATCCGTACAGGCCCCGCTGCAGTTGCGGCCCGACCTTGCCCCTGCGCCGCGGACTCCAGAACCGCAACAACAAGGAACAAGGCTGCGATCATGCCCCTCTTCCAAAACAAAATTGTCCTCATGGGTCGGCTTCCCTCCCCCTTCACCGTCTTCGAAGGTTCTGGCAAATATGGAGGGAGTATAGGCGTCATGCGAGCAATTGCAAAAGAAAAAAACGTAACACACGAAAAAATCCATCCGTCGCAACAACCACCCCCGTCACAAGCCGGAACGATTCAGTTACCCGCAGCAATTCCCCCACCTCAATCCTCCTTGGCTCCCCGTAGCGCTTGCACGGAGGCGGCTCCCGCTTCACCTTCGTCAACACCAAGCCGGAGCGATTCAACTGCCGGGCACAATTCCCCTCACCTCCATCCTCTCCCGCAAGGGGAGAGGAAGCGCCAACGACTCCCCCTTTGCTGTCACCAGTAAGGTAATGCCGCTGGAGCGTCGCAACAATTCCCTCTCCCTTGATGTGAGACGAGATCCATACCTCCTTCTCCTTTGATGTGAGACAACAATATCAACGCCTCCCTCTCCCTTGACGGGAGACGAAAATATCTACGCCTCCCTCTCCCTTGACGGGAGAGGGCTGGGGTGAGGGTGGTTTGACCTTCATCTTTCCGGCCAATTTCCTCACCTTCCGGTAACAGTATAAGCGGGGCTGTTGGCACTTCCTCATCCCCATTTGACCTCCAACCCGCCATCCCCCATCAGCACTGCGAATAATTGTTATTTTCTAAAATATAAGAAATTTTACCCGAAGAACGCCTTCTTGCTTTTCTTGCGTGTCTTGTGTAAGCATCAAAATAAGGAAAGTTGGCGTGATCGGTACGAAATCTGCTTATATTATTTCAGGGTGGTATTTTTCTGAATTATCGGCCTGCGGCTGAAGGAGGATAGAAGGCAACATGACACGGCATTCCAAGTCCGGATTCAGTCTGATGGAGTCGGTAATCAGCATGACGCTTCTGGCAATTGTAATTGCCGGGTCCTATTCCCTGATCGTACGGTCTGCCGAAGCTATCCGGTCTGCCCGGAACCACTATATAGCCGTCAACATCTCGAAAGCCCGTGTGGAGCGTGCCAGGAGTTTCGCATACAATGAACTGTATATGCTTTCGGAATCCAGGGTGCTGGTTGACGAAAGCGGGAATCCGGCCTCGGCAGGCTGGTATCGCCGGACCACCACGGTGAACACGAACTATCAGCCTAACCTGACCCAGATCACTGTGGAAACGGAAATCCGCGAGCGAAAGAGTAATTCGTTCCTGGGCGAAAGCGAAACCGTTTCCGGCCTCTTCACGGAGTATATCACCCTATGAGCCGCACCCCACAAGAGAAGCAGGGGTACTCCCTGGTGGAGATGATGATTGCAGCGGTGTTGTTGCTCATCGTTGTGTCCTCGGCTACCAGCGCATGGATCTACTACAACCGCGCCGAACGCGTGAACGCGATCCAGACGGAACTGGATTTGGATGTGCGGGTGGCCATGGAAAAGATCAAGCATGACCTGCGGCTATCCTCAATGGACAAGGTCTTCTTCTACCCGACAGGCCCCGGCCCCTACACGGCCATCAGTTTCCCCATGGCAAAGGACAACAACGGAGACGGCGTGATCGAACTCGGCCCGGGCGGGACGAATATCGCCTGGGACATGACTGTGGTCTACCACATCAAGACCACCACCCCCTATCGACTCCTGCGGACCGTGTTCGATCCCAGGGATAACAACCTGACGGACGCCCAGCGCGTGGAGCAGATCGGCAGCGTGGTGGCCAATGGCAACGGATCCAGCACGTATAACGGCGCCAATGCAACCACCCATACCGTTTTCGAAAACCTTTTTAATTGGAACATCGACGGGAAAGGCGCAACTTTTGACGCCTATAACCCGACCCTGCAGCGCAAGAATGTTTCCTTCGGATCCATCCTGCTGGGGCCCGGGGCTCATTCATTCAAATTCACCTCGATCGGCAAGAATCCCTCCAGCTCGGGCTATCGGATCGGAATCGATACAATGACCGTCGCCCCAAGCGCAGCGGAGCGCGAGGCGGAATCACAATTGCCGGCAACCGCTCAGTCCGGCGCCACCGCTGTCTGGGATTACATGTCACAGGGCTCCTGGAGCGCAAATTACCAGTTGCTTTTCCCGGCTACCGGCCTGGATCAATATTTCACGCTCTCGATGGAGAATGACCGGTGGGAGGAAACCAACTTCCGGGGCCTGGGAGCCCTTTGCGACAATACAGTGGTATTCTGGGATGAGTCCACCACACCCAAAAACTTCTGCCTCCAGCTGGACGGGTACGGGTACGGCTGGCTGGCCACGGAGCAAGCGGGCACCAATTCGTACTATTGGATCATGGATAATTCCCTGACCAGCCGGACATACCGGGTTCTTATGCGGGGCGAGGAGATGATCAACGGCAACCATATTGCCTTCAGCGGGCAATCCCCCTATGTCCTGTTCTACTCCTATGGGGGATACCCCTTGAAGATCAAGAGCGCCTTCATTGGAACGGCCCAGAGCTCCACAACCCCGACTCCAAATGCCTCGGGCACCATGACTCGCCTCCGATTCAACGGCAATGACGAGGCGGAACTGGGCGGATCAAACGGGGTATGGGGCATCTTCGCCAACCCGGTTACCGTGTTCAGCATCGACAAGACCAAGAGCTACATCATTTCCTACCAGATCAGCTCTGACAGCGGGAACGGAATGGCTTGCTCGGAGACTCATGCGGGGGCTGTCGGATCCTACTTCATCCGGAATTCCGATCCAACCGACGCCAGCATACTGGATTGGTCCAGCAGGCCTGTCGAATACGACAACAGGATTGTGGGCTTGTACGGGGTTTGGACCTACTACCCGTCCAACGGCACATTCACCTCGCAGATCTTCGACACGAAAAACTCCACCCCGCCTTACCTGACCATGAACTGGACGGCGGACAAGCCTTATGGGACAGCTGTTTCCATGAAGATCCGGACCGGCAACCAACCGGATATGTCGGATGCGCCTGCCTGGAGCAACATAACCGCTATGACCCTGACCGGCACCATCAGTCCGCCTTCCAAGCGCTATGTCCAGTTCCGCTCCATTCTTACCGCTTCCTCCGGCGGGTACTCCACTCCAATCCTGAAGGACACCACCATCCGGTGGACGGGTGCCACCAAGGTGGTGGATGTGGCGGCGCAGATGACCACCGGACCGAATTACGGAGTCTGCTCGCTGACTATCGACGACCGGCCGCTACTTAAGGGCATAAAGATCAATCTGACTATTTTCAAGGATATCGTCGGATGGACGCCGGAAACGATGCGGTTGACATCCATGATGACAGCGGAAGTTGAGCCAAGGAACACAGGAAAGTAGGAGAGGAACCATGAATAAACTGTTTCGTTCTAGCCGCGGGTCCCGTCAGGGTTCCGCCCTCATAACGGTCATGGGCATCATTATCCTGATCGCGCTCGTCGGAGTCGGAATGGTCGCCTTGGGTCGCCAGCAAATCCATTCCGCGCGTCGTCTGCGCGATTATGCCAAGGCCCAGATCATAGCTGAATCGGGCGCCAATGCGGCGTACAGTCTGCTGAAGACGAACTTCGCGGCCCGCCTCAACCCGGACAATTTCCCGCTAACCAGTTTCGGGGATGGGTCGTACGACGTGACCGTGACATCCGTTACCAACGATATGGCCGCAATCACCTCGACCGGGCTGTGCGGGCTGGCACGGGCCGTCGTGCGGGTGGATCTCAAGAATTTCCCGCTCCCGGGCCCGACGAACCAGCCCCCTCTCGCGGAAGGGGCCTATGCCTACGCCGCAGTCTCCGGTGATACCATGACTTGGAACGGCAACGGCACCATGACCATCAACGGCGCCGGTATCCACAGCAATGGCCGTTACAAGATGACCGGGTGCGAGGTCATCACGGGCCAGAACTGCAACGTCTCCTCTTCGGTCGAAATCTGGTCAACCGGAACAACGGAAATCCACGGGGATGCCCAGGCGCCCGTATGGAAGGGTACCAGTCCGGCGAACATCACCGAAGGCACACCTACTACCAGGTCAGTCCCCCTTGTGACCATACCCAACATCGACCTGAGCCGCTATTACCAGGCGGCCCTGCAAAACGGGCAGGTATACAACGGCGACATTCACCTGACCGGAAGCACCGACCTGATCGTTCCGGGCGGCATCATGTGGGTGAACGGAAACCTGACCCTGAACCGGTCCGGCCGCATGATCGGATGCTTCATCGCCACAGGGGATGTGAATGTAACCGGTAGCGGAGACCAGGAAAAAGTGGCCTCCTACCCCGCATTCATCAGCCGTGACGGAGATGTCGATATGAGCGGCAGCGGGGACATCCATGGCCTTGTCTACGCCCGTAGCGGTTCCATTGAGAAAACCGGCAACGGCGTGGTTGTGGGATCCATGATGTGCGCAGGCACTTTTGATAAAGGGGGCGGTTGGGACCTCCTGATCTACGAGAATTCCACGCCGATCGCGCCGGGCGATCCAAACACTTCCGTTCGGGATCGCGTGGTCATTACCGCATGGCAGGATTAAGGAGCAACAGGTTGAGGCAAATGACCGGAAACACTGTTAAACGCCCGGGAGGTGCTGAGTGATCAACCGCGCTTCCCAGACGATGCATATCGATATACCTCCCGACTTCGAAGGGGAGATGCAGAATGTCGGGCGCAGGATGCGCCGGAGGGTGACCCCTTCTGCCATCAAGCCGCCTTCCGGTCAGGAAATCAAGCCGGTCGGGGATCGTGATTTCCAGCACCTGTTCCAGAACGTCTATGATGGCGCGGTGATCACGGATTTGAGCGGAACCGTCATGGATGCCAACATCCGCGCAACGGATTTCCTGAAGTATTCACGACATGAGCTTTGCGGCATGACCCTGCCGGCGATCATTTCCGGCGCGGATTCTTCCATGATCGCAACACTCAAGTCCAGCATGACCACCAACCGGTTTGTCCTGATCCAAGCCTACTGCGTGCGCAAGGACGGTTACCTTTTCCCCGCCGAAATTGCCATCAACAGCCTGAAGGTCTGCGGCAAGTCCTACTTTTGCTGTTTTATCCGGGACATCACTGCGCGGCGTGAAGCAGAGGAGATGTTGCGCACGATCAACAATGCCTTCCAGAACAGCGCCACAGGTATCGCCATTGCCAACCCCCAGGGCCGGATCGAGTACGCCAATTTCGCAATGGCGACCCTGCTGCATGTCGCGGATGTCCAGTCGATCAGCGGAAGGTCGCTCCAGGACCTACTCCCGGACCCAGCCCAGGTTCAGCAAATGATTGCCACGGTATCCACGGGTGGAAACTGGTCCGGCGAAACCACGCTCTGCCTGCCGGATTCCACACCGCTGCATATCCGGATCGCAGCAGCGGCCAACCGCGACGCCGAGGATAACTTTGTCGGAATCGTACTCTCCTTCCTGGACATCACGGCAATCCGCCGGGCAGAGGAAGCCGAAAAACAGGCAGAACGCCAGCGGGTCATGGTGGAAAGTATTGGAGCCGCCTGCCATCATCTGGGCCAGCCGGCAACCGTCCTCCTGGCCAGCCTGGAGCTCATCACAAGAATGCGTGCGGAGAAGTCCGAGCCGGAGGATGAATTGCTTCAGTCGAGCGTCCAGGCGGCGGAATCGCTGCGCCAGATGCTTCACAACCTGAACGACATTTCGGAATACAAGACCACGTCGTACATCGAACCTCACGAGGAGGCGGGATATTCCTCCTCGAGGATTCTGGCCATCGAACCTGGACAGAATTAACCCTGCGGGCCTGAACGTCCGCTGCTGTCACATGACGGCGCCCCCGGATCCGGTACACCACGCTCACGTTCCAGCAGGGCAAGGCGCTGGGTCAACCGCTTGATCTGGCGTCGATGCGTCGAAATGACCCAGGAAAATTGCAGGCACATGAGCAGGATCACCATGAAACCGAAAAGGAAGATAGTGGTCGTCGGCGCCACCGCGCCAATCAGGCCGGAGAGCTGGACCAGCCAGTCATACCGCAGAACCATCAGCAGCATCCCCATACCGACCGCAAGCCACAGCCAGCAGTAGGCAATATCCAGATGCCCCTTCTGCACCAGCCGGATCACCAGCACCAGAATGGCCAGAGCGAGAACCACCGAGGCAATCCATTGTCGCGGCATCATGGTTTGTTCCTCCTTAATGCACATGGTTTCGCCGCCACGCGTGCCAGCGCGGAGTGTTCAGCAGAACCACAAAAACCGACAAGAGCATCTTCATCCCGTAATACAGCGGCTTCCAGCCGGAATGCATGGAAACACCCCCGGCACGGTTGACCATCCGAACCGGCACCTCCCGGATCCGGATACCGGATAAGTGCGCCATCAGGACCACATCGGCATCCGGATAGTCACAGGGAAACACCCCGCTGGCCAGCAATTCCAGCGCACGACGGTTCAACGCCTGGAAACCGCTGGTCGGGTCCGAAAACCGACGGCGCGTCAGCAGGAACAGCAACGCCCCGAAAAACCAGTGCCCCGCCTTCCGGATCCACGGCACCGTTATGCCGCCTCCCGTCCCCCCGCCTTCAACGTAGCGTGAGCCGATCACGATATCCGCCGTACCCGCTTGCAGCGGCTCAAGCAGGAGGGGGATTTCACCGGCCAGATGCTGGCCATCCCCATCCATCTGTACCACCACTTCATAGCCCCCCCGCATGGCAAAGAAATACGCCGTCTCCAGACTCCCGCCGTAGCCCAGGTTGACGGCATGCGGAAGGACATCCGCGCCCTGCCGGCAGGCTTCCCCGCCCGTATCATCCGCCGATGCATCATTCACCACCACAACCGACGCGGAGGGCAAGGCCTGCCGGATTTCCCGTATCACGGAACCAATCCTGCCCGCCTCATTATGGGCCGGAAGGACAACCAGCAGTTTGCCTGGCATTGACGAACTCATCCGCGTTACTCTATAAGGTATTCCTCGCAACCGCCACTGCCTTTTTGGCAAAAGGAAGCCATGAAAAACCTCTCGCGCTGGTTCCCCTTCCTCCTCTGCGTTGCAGCCGTGCTGGCTTATTCAAACAGCTTTTCGGCCCCGTTTATCATGGATGACCGGCGGATGGTGATTGAAAACGCCAGCCTCCATACCCTCTGGCCGCCATGGAAGGCTATCCTCTGCCCGCCCCGCTGGGTCTCCGACTTGTCCTTCGCCCTGAACGTTGCCATCGGCGGTTATACCCCGGCGGATTTCCGGGTGACCAATATCCTCATCCACACCATCGTCAGCCTCTTCCTGTACGGGATCGTGCGGCGCACCTTGCGACTGCCCCGTCTCCAGCCGACCTTCGGGGAATACGCGGACCCGCTGGCATTGACCACGGCCCTGCTGTGGGTGGTTCACCCCCTCGGAACCAATTGCGTAACCTATGTGGCGCAGCGAATCGAAGCCATCATGGCCCTCTTCCTTCTCGCCACCCTCTACTGCTTCATCCGCACAGTCACATCCCATCATCCACGCAGGTGGGCAGGCGCCACGATTGCCTTTTGCGCCGTCGGCATGGGAACAAAGGAAATCATGGCGACCGCTCCGCTCCTCCTCTTCCTGTACGATGGCATATTCATTTCGCCATCCTGGTCCGCGGCATGGCGGACCCGCTGGAAGCTTCACCTGGCCCTGTGGTTGACAACCGCCATATTCGGCCTGCTTCTGCTCATGAACATGGGCCTCGCCGTGGCACGGAATGAACCTTTATTGGGGCGCCTGTGCTCTCCCTGGCAGTACCTTCTGACCCAAACCCAGGTCATCACCCATTATTTGCGGCTCGTGTACTGGCCGGACGCGCTTTGCATCAATTACCGCTGGCCGATCGCCACAGAACTGGCCGCCGTCTGGCCCACGACCCTTTCCCTCTCCCTCCTGGGCATGGGGACCCTGATCGGACTTCTGACCCGGAAGACCTTCGCCTTCCCCTTGGCGGCGATGTTCGTCATCCTCGCCCCCACTTCCAGTTTCCTCCCTATCCCGGATGCGGCGTTCGAACACCGGATGTACCTTCCGATGGCAGGCCTCCTGGCCCTGACGGTTACCGTCTTTTTCGCGGCCTGGCTGCGGCTGGTTTCCCGCCTGGAAAGCCGTCGGCTGGCCGGTGCGGGCTTTTTCCTCCTCGCATTCGGGATCGCAACCTGCGCTCTCGTCCTCACACGCACAAGGAATACGGACTTCCTTTCCGAGGATACACTCTGGCAGGATGTGATCCGCAAGCGGCCCGGAAATTTCCTCGGCTATGTCGCTCTCGCCAACGATTCGACAACCAAGGGGCGGAACGCCAAGGCCATCCGCATCCTGGAGGACATTCTTCCCAGCATGCCGGACTATTCCCGAATGTCCTTCCCGGAGATCGTACAGGCCAGGAGAACCAACCCCTCCAACCCGGACAAGGAATACTCCATGGCACACAGCATTCTGGGTTTCGCCTATCTGAATCTTGGCAGGACCAATGAGTCCGTGCGTCATCTGCGGGAGGCCATCCGGGTGTACCCCCTTCGCCCGACCCCGTATCTGAACATGGGGCGAATTGCCATGGCGGACGGCAAACTGGCGGAATCGGCTTTCTGGCTCAAGCAAGCCTACGCCAGGAATCCCCGGAACCAGGATGTGCTTTGTACCCTCGCATCGGTCGAATCCATGCGAGGAAACTGGGATTTCGCTGTAAGGTTATACCGTGAAACCCTGCGCCTGAACCCCATGCACGGATTTGCCCGCTCTCAACTTGCATGGATCCGGGCGACCTGTCCTGTCGAAAAGTGCAGGGACGGCGCCACTGCCCTCCAACTTGCGCAACCCCTGGTGGCCATGAGCCGGGGAAGAAGCCCGAGAGCCTATGATATTCTCGGAGCCGCCTACGCCGAGGCCGGACAATTCGAGAAGGCGGTCGAATCCGCCAACCAGGCCCTGCAACTCCTATCCCGAACGGAAGAATCCAGAAAGGAGCATTCCGGCACCCCGGATGCCGGGCAAGCGATGATCCGGAAGAGGATGGATGAAATCAGCGGGAGAATTGCGCTCTACAAACAGGGCAAACCGTACCGGGAAACTCCTCAGCCGTAATGATGCAGTTGCAGGAAGGAAACCGCAGCCATGCCTTCGTGAACACTGCGGCGGACAAGAGGGAATAAGAAGTAACAACGACTCCACTTATGCCATCACCAGAAGGTGATGACGTTGAAGCATCGCAACAATGCCCTCTCCCTTGACGAGAGATGACAGACTCCAGACCTCCCTCTCCCTTGACGGGAGATGACAGACTCCAGACCTCCCTCTCCCTTGACGGGAGATGACAAGATCCAGGCTTCCCTCTCTTGATGGGAGATGACAGATCC
>CAIVSY010000041.1 GCA_903908715.1 uncultured bacterium | reverse complement strand
TTGGCTATCTTGACGGCGATCTCCAAAAAGTCGAAGGCGGTTATTTCATAAATCATCCTTCATCCTTCTTGCTACAAGGCGTGAACATCCGCGAGGTGCAGAAGTACCTGGGGCATGAAAGCGTGGAAACGACCATGATCTATACCCATGTGATCCGCGGGATGGATTCCACCGCCGAAAGCCCGCTGGATGAGTTGTGAGGAAGAAAGGATGAGGAAGAAAGGATGAAGGATGAAGGATGAAGATGGGAAGGATCTGCAATTCGCTATGCCCTGTTCGTCCCGGTCCAGGTACGGGATGCCTCCCAGAAAAGCCATGACAGACGGCTTTACCGCACCGTGAAGATCGTATCGCCCTTCCAAGTCTGGCCCGGATGGAGGCGGACGGGCACGGCAATGCACCCGTTCTCCACGCAGACCATGCGCAGATATTCGTCATCACCGAAATCCGCCAGCCTGCGCGACTTCTCAACCCACGGATTCCAGACCACAACATCCGGCATACCGGCCTTGGAAATACCAATCGTCCTGCATGCCGCCTCGTCGCGTATGGCCACCTCGTCGCCGGTGCCGGAATAAACCCTGTCCGTCTCGCCGCTGAACCCGACCGCCTCACGATCCTCCACGTACTCCGCGTTGCCCCCCACGCAATCCAGGAAGCGCGTTCCCTGCAACCCGAAAACCCGGGTGCGCCGGATGTCCCCCACCGAAAAATACGTGTGCAAGGCATACTGGAAGGCGAAATCCACGGCATCCCGGTTGGTGACCGCAGTCGTCACCTCCAGCCGTTCGTCCAGCGCGATGCACAGTTCGACGCGGAACCGGAACGGCCACACCGCCCGCGTGGTCTCGTTGTCCTCCAGCGCCAACGTCACGGCCACCTTGCCGTCCGGGCAGACACCGGATTGTTCTACCCGCCAGATCTGGGTCCGGACCAACCCGTGCTTCGGCAGCGGACCGTCATCGGCAAACTGCGGAAAGATGACCGGTATGCCGCCCCGGATCGGCTTGACGCCATCGAAGAGCGCCTGCCGGCTCACGAAGAAGGCATCCGGCTGCCCCGGCGGATGCCACGATGTGATGTGCGCGCCAAAAAGATACACCTCGGCCGTCGCACCCGATGCATGCTCCAGGGTCAGCCGGTCCAGGCCCCCATTCCCCTTATCCGTTCGAACCATGGACGGTTTCATGTCTTCCCGCCTTTTCCGGCCCAGACGTTCCCTCTAGACGCCGAACACAGCCATCAGGTGCCTGGAAACGTTCGCACCCACCATCTCCCCCACCACGCTTGAATTCTGCCGCAGCAACGCCAGGTACCGCTCGCCCATTTCCGCCGCCACCTTGTACCCCACGTGCAGCATCTGCCGCATGTCGGGATTGTACGACGGACAGGCCGCGTCATGCCGCAACGCCGCCGTGAAGTCCTTCGACGTCCACCCGTTGACCTTCGCCGACGACGGCAGGTTCGCAGTCTTGATGTCAATCACCGTGGCATAGGGCTTGCACAGCTCGTCGAACCGGCCCAGAGCATTGGCATAGACTTCCCTGGCCAACGCCAACCCCTCCCCGCCCGCCGCCGCCAGACCCGCCAGTTCCTCCAGCCATGTCGTCCCCGCCGTCTTGAGGTGCAGCCCGACCCCATGCTTGCGCACAACCTCGGCAATCGGCTTGTAAATCGAATACTTGTCGCTTCCCGAGTGAACACTGAGCTTGAGGTTCGCCGGCAACCCGAATTCCCTCACCGCCGCGCGGATCGCCAGCACATCGGCCTCGAACTCGCGCCGGAACGCCGCCACATCACCCACATAGTCCACACCCTTGTTGAACCGTCCGCTGAACTTGGGCGCGATGGTCTGGGCCCGGATCCCCTCATCGGCCACCGCCGCGAGGATCAGGAAAAGCTCCAGCGGCGTCTGGGGAATATCGGTCTCATCCATGGACACTTCGGCCACAAAGCCATCCGCGCCTTTCGCCGCGACAATGCGGCGGTACGTCCGCCCCGCCTCCTTGACCGCCGGCAGATACTTGCGCATCATCGCCATCATCTGCGCGTCCGTCGGCAAGGCCAGCCCATCAACCCCCTCCGCCATCAGCGCCTTGAGCGAACCCCTGCGCCGGGCCACAAACGCCGTAACTTCCGCCTCGTCCACCGCCCCGCCAATAAACTCCGCCACGTCTATCGTGAAGAAATCAGCCGCTTCCAGATACTTGTCCACAATCTTCCCGTGAATATGGTCCGCATCCACGTGGTAGGCCTTCTTCCAGCCAACCTGGCGGACGGCGGCATCGGCTTCCTGCCGCACCGACGCCGGCACCGTGTGGATGATCCCGTGCTCGCGTTCGGACTTGTTCCAGACGGGCGTGACTTCGATTCCCTTCTCCGCCGCCTTGACGAACGCCTGCAATTGCGCCGCCCCCTGGCAGCCGAAACGGTCCCCGATCCCCATCGAGTATTTTTCCAGTATCATGTGCGCTCCTTGCCGGATTCCCATTGTTTCATACATGACGACACCCTGTAGCGGAATCGCTGCGCGATTCCGACGGAACTGCGCAGCAGTTCCGCTACAAGCATGCCGTGACTTCTGACACCCGGTATAAAATTGCCTCCACCACCTGGTCTATACCCAGGCCCGTCGTATCGATCACCCGGGCATCGCCCGCCACAGCGAGCGGCGCCGTCTTGCGGCCCCGGTCGCGGCGGTCACGGTCAGCCAAGGCGCTCATGACCCGTGTAACATCCGCCTGCCCGCCGGGCGCGGCCAGTTCCACCGACCGGCGCCGCGCCCGCTCCTCGGGGCTCGCGTCCAGGTAGAACTTGGCCCGCGCATCCGGAAAAACCACGGTTCCGATATCGCGCCCTTCCATGACCAGCGGGCCGAACTTCGTCATGCCACGCAGCCATTTTGTGACCGCCGCCCGCACCTCGGGAACCGCCGCCACCGCACTGACGTATCCGCTGACCTGCTCCGTGCGAATTTCGGCCGCAGGCTCATACCCGTCCACCCGGTAGCGCACCGCGCGATTCACCACCACGCATTCGACGTTCATAACCCCCAGCGCCGCCACAATACCGGCAGGGTTGCCGGCTTCGCATCCGGTGGACATCGCCTTCCATGCGATGCTCCGGTACAACGCCCCGGAGTCCACATACACGCGCCCCAACCGCTCCGCCACCTTGCGCGCCACCGTGGATTTTCCCGATGCCGAGGGGCCATCGATTGCAATCACATCATGCGACATGGCCACCCACCCGTTTCAGATCGTCCCAGAAGGACGGATACGACTTGTTCACGCAGGCGACGTCCCGCATCTCCACCGCCCCGCCACCCTGCAAGGCCAGCACCGAAAACGCCATCGGGATACGGTGGTCCCCGTAGCTGTCCACCACCACACCGCTTTTCAGCCGCGCACCACCCTCAATCACCATGCCGTCGGGCCGTTCCTCCACCGCGACTCCGAGCCGGCCCAGGTTATCCACCACACTGCGGATGCGGTCCGATTCCTTCACACGTAGTTCCGCCGCATCACGAATGACCATCCGTCCCTTCGCCCGCGCACCCGCCACTGCCAAAAGGGGCAGTTCATCAATCAGGTCAGGAATCTCCGCTCCGCCCACCTCCGTCCCCTGCAGTGCACAGCCCTCCACCCGGATCGTACCCATGGTTTCGCACGCGGAAACATCCGCGCTCGCCACAAAATCAATCTTGGCCCCCATCCTTTGCAGGACCCGGACCAGTGCGTTGCGCCTCGGATTCCAGCCGACATCCCGCAACTCGATGGAGTTCCCCGGCGCCAAAGCGGCGGCCACAATCCAGAATGCAGCGGAGGAGAAATCCCCGGGCACCCGCCACGACCGCGCCTGCAAACGGGGGCCTGCCGCACCAAAACCGCGTACACTCACCCGCAGACCCGTGGTCTCGACCGGAACACCCATGGCGTTCAGCAGGCGCTCCGTATGGTCCCGCGTCGGCGCCACTTCGGTCACGCTGGTCACCCCTTCGGCATAGAGTCCCGCCAGCAACACACAGGACTTCACCTGGGCGGACGCCACGGCGGGTTTGTAATCAATGGCCTTCAGGTTCCCGCCGGTGATCCGCACGGGGGCACAGCCCTTCGGTCCCAGCAGTTCCACCTTGGCCCCCATCTGCAGAAGCGGCTCCTGGATCCGCTTCATGGGCCGGGAACTCAGGGACGCATCCCCCACCATCTCACATGTGAACGGTTGCCCCGCCAGCAACCCGGCCAGCAGCCGCAACCCGGTACCAGAATTGCCCATGTCGAGGGAACCGGCTGGTGCACGGAACCGCCCGCCGGTACCGGTAATGGACACTGTCTCGCCTCTCAATGCATACGAGGCGCCCAGTTGTGTAACCCCCTTGAGGACACTCAGGCAATCCGAACTGCGGAGGAACCCGGAGACTTCCGACACCCCTTCAGCCAGCGCCGCCAGCATGGCAATCCGCTGCGAGATGCTCTTGTCGCCCGGTACCGTCAACACCCCGGCAACGCGACCTGCCGGCGAGACCATGACTGATTGTGAACTTGGCGCACTCATGAATGGGCTTACACTCTACCCGTCCACACCCACAAGATCAATTCCGCACTTTCCGATTTCCCGGACATCCATTAGAGTGCACATCATGAAACGGGTGTTGTTCCTTTGTTCCCAGCCCTTCTTCCAATGGCGCGGCTCGCCCATCCGGGTCGGGTTCGACGTTTCCGCCCTCGCGGAATCCGGCTGGGAAGTGGACCTCCTGACCCTTCCCCTCGGGGAGCCCCGCTCCATCCCCGGCGTCAACATCATCCGCATTCCGAACCTCTTCCGCGCCCGCGCCATTTCCATCGGCCCCTCCCTGCTTAAGGCCCTGTTCGACATCCTGATCCTTTTCAAGGCCATCAGCCTTGCCCGCAAAAGGGGTTATGCGGTGATCCACACTGTGGAGGACACCGGTCCCATCGGCGTCCTCGTGGCCCGGCTGTTCCGCGCCCGCCTGGTTTTCGAGAAGCATTCCGATCCCTCCTCCTACCACGGACGCTCCCTGCGGAATCTGGTGATGTGGGCCTACGCGAAGGTTGAGCGCTTCGCCGCCCGCCATGCCGATGCCGTGATCGGGACCGGACCCGGCCTCGTCGCCCAGGTCAAGGCCCTGAACACCGGGAAACCCGTCCATCACATCCCCGATATCCCCTCTTCGCGTATCGAGGCCGACCCCGCCCGCACCGCCGCCATGCGGCAACGACTGCAATCCGCTCCGGACGACATTCTCGCGCTTTACGTGGGCTCGTTCGCCGCCTACCAGGGAATTGAATTGCTGTTCGATACCATTCCCCGGGTCGTTTCCGCCAATCCGAAGGTCCGGTTCATCATCATCGGCGGGTCCGACGCTGAAGTGCGGGACCGGACGACGCAGTTGCGGCGAAACGGTGCGGAATCCGCGGTGATCTGGGCCGGCCATGTTTCGCCGGATGTCCTTCCGGACTACCTGGCCGCCGCCGACATCCTTCTTTCCCCCCGCCTGGCCGGCGTGAATACCCCGCTCAAGCTGCTGGACTATCTCAAGGCCGGCCGTGCCATCGTCGCCACCGACACCCCCGCAAACCGCCTGATCCTGAACGAGACTAACGCCTGCCTCACACCCCCCTCTGCCGAAGCGTATGCCGGAGGTATTCTCACGCTGGCCGCGGACCCCAAACACCGCCAGGCGCTTGCCTCCCAGGGCGCGGAACTCATCCGCACCGTCTACAACTTCGCCGAATTCAAGCGTCGCATTTCCACCTGTTATGCAGTACTCTTCCCCTTCAACCACTAACCATTTCCCATCCCCCCATGATCTACAAGCCATTCGGAGCCACCGGACTGAACCTCTCCATCCTCGGCTTCGGCGGAATGCGCTTCGAGGACCAGAATAACGTCGAAGCCTGCGCCGACCTCGTCAAGGCCTGCTACGATGCCGGCATCAACTACTTCGACACGGCCATCGGCTACGGCAAATCGGAGGAAGTGATGGGGGTCGCCTTCAAGGAGATGGCGGCCACCAGGATCCAACGCCCCTTCTACGTGGCCTCCAAGACCTTTGCCTCCACGGAAGATGAGGTCCGGCGCGACTGCGAAACCTCGCTGAAACGCCTGCAGGTGGACGCCATTGACTTCTACCACATGTGGTGTCTCCTGGAGCCGGAGCACTTCACGGAACGTCAGACCAAGGGCGCCTTGCGCGGCTTCGAGAAACTGAAGGAGGAGGGGCTGATCCGGAATATCTGCGTGTCCTCCCACATGAACGGAAACCAGATCGGGGAAATCCTCAAGGCATATCCTTTCGAGAGTGTTCTGCTGGGCTATTCCGCCATGAACTTCGCCTTCCGGGATGCCGCCCTCGACAGCGCCCACCGGCTCAACCGCGCCGTGGTCGTCATGAACCCGCTGGGCGGCGGGCTGATTCCCCAACATCCGGAACGGTTCGGCTTTGTCCGGTCCCGCCCGGAGGAGACGGTCGTCGACGGCGCCCTGCGGTTCCTGTTCAACGATCCCCGCATCAACGTTGCGCTTGTGGGGATAGCCAACCGCAAACAACTGAACGAGGCCCTCGCCGCCGTGAACGGGTTCCGTCCGCTGTCCCCCGAACAGGTGGCCCGTATCCGGGGCTCCGTCCGGGAAGCCTTCAACGAAATGTGCACGGGCTGCGCCTATTGCGACGAATGCCCGCAGGGGCTACCCGTTCCGAAGCTCATGGACGCCTACAACCAGTATATGCTGTCCGGCAAGCCGATCAGCATCATCCACCGGCTGAACTGGCACTGGGGAATCGTCCGGGAAGGCAATCATCTTGACCGCTGCACCGAATGCGGCGCCTGCGAGAAGGCCTGTACGCAGAAACTCCCCATCATCCGGAGGCTGAACGAAATCCGGGCCGAGGTCCAGCGCTGGTCGCAGTCCGAAGGCGCAAAGGCCGACACGGAGGAGGGGGATCCCGAATAACCCTGCGGGAGCATTCCCTATGTGGAAACAAATGAGTCAGAACGGGAATCTCGGGGATCTGGGCCGGGCGATCAGCCTCGGGTTGACCTTCGCCGTGGGAGTGGCCGTCTTTTCCTTCGGTGGTTTCCTGATCGACCAGCGGCGCGGCGGAGGCATTCTCTTCACTGTCATCGGCCTGATCCTCGGCCTGGCCCTGGGCGCGTATGAAACATGGCGGGTGATCGAACTCCTGAACCGCGAGGCGGCGAAACACACCCGAACCCAACCCCCGCCGCCCGACACCGGCAAGTCCCCATGACCAACACCCCGGATACAGCCTCCATGGTTACCGCCAAGAGCGAGGCGGTGCAGGCGTTCATCCTGCACCATATGTCGGACTCGCGCACCTGGAGCTGGCTGCCCGCCGGCCACGAGCAGCTTCCCGCCTTCCTGACCCTGCATGGAATCATGGTGATCGGATCGGGAATCCTGCTCATCTTCTGCCTGGCCATGGCCTGCCGCCGACCCACCCCCGTTCCCCACGGCTGGCTGAACTTCGTGGAGTTCTTCGTCAAGTACATCCGCGACGATATGGCGATCCCGTTTCTCGGCGAAAAGGATGGCCGCCGCCTGACGCCCCTTTTCTGCAGCTTGTTCTTCTACATCCTCGTGATGAACCTGGTGGGCCTGATCCCGTGCTTCTACACGGCTACAGCCAATATCAACGTGACACTGGGGCTGGCCAGCATCACCCTGTTCTTCATGATTGCCGGAACGATCCTGCGCAATGGCCCCATCGCTTTCCTGAAGGGATTCGCCCCGCCGGGAATCCCCTGGTACATCCTGATCCTCCTGGTTCCCGTGGAGTTCGTCGGCCTTTTCATCCGGGCCGCCGCGCTGGCCATTCGGTTGTTCGCCAACGAAATGGCCGGGCATCTGGTCGTCTTCTCCCTGCTGGGTATGCTGATCGTCTATGGCGCAACGGCCCTTCCGATCTCCATCATGGCTGTGCTGGTTTTCATCCAGGAGATCTTTGTGGCCTTCCTGCAGGCGTATATCTTCACGTTGCTGTCGGCGGTGTTTATCGGACAGCGGTATCACCCCGCCCACTAGAATCCTGCAGGAGCATTGCGGGAACGGGAAGGATTGTGATAAGGTTTGGATGTTTCTGTTCAGGTGCGATGCACCGGAAAGGAAGGGGTTATGTTAGGCGGATCTATCGCGGCACTTGGAGCTGGAATGGTGGCAATCGGGGCAGGCGTGGGCGTCGGAATGGTGGCGAAGGGCGCATTGGAAAGCATGGCCCGCCAGCCCGAAATGGCCCCGAAGATCCAGGTTACGATGCTGATCGCAGCAGCCCTGGTGGAAGGCGTGGCCCTTTTTTGCGCCGTGATCTGTATGCTGGACAAGTAGGGGCATGGACGAAACCCTCCAGACCCAGTCTGTAGTGGAGGTTTCCGCTCATCCGGAACCGGCTGCCGAACCATCCCTCGTGAAGGTCTCGGGCCCGATGATGGCGTTGACCTGGGTGACCTTCGCCATGGTCGCCCTGATCCTCTACAAAGTCGCGTGGAAACCCATTCTCGCCGCTCTGGATATGCGCGAGCAAGGGATCCGCCGCGCCCTGGAGGAAGCGGAGAAAGCCCGGAAGGACGCCTTGGCCAGCGAGGAACGGAACCGTATCCTGATCCAGGAAGCCGAACAGGAAGCCCGGCGGATCGTTTCCGAAGCGCGTTCCGCCGCCGAAGCGGGGGCACGTCAAATCCGTGAGGAGTCGGAACGCCGCGCACGGGAACTCAGCGAAGAAACCCGCCGGGATATCCAGGCTGCCGCAGAACAGGCACGGGAAGCGCTCCGCCGGGAAACCGCCAACATGGCCATCCAACTGGCCTCCCGCGTCATCGCCGCCAATATGGACGCGGCAAAGAACCGTGACCTGGTCGCCGAGGCCCTGAAGGAAATCCCACGATCATGAAGATCCCGCCCAGGGCCGCCTCGCGTTACGCGAACGCACTCCTCTCCCTCGCGCGGGAATCAGATGCCCTCACCGCCGTCTCGGCCGACATCGCGCAAATACGGGCCGCCGTGGAACAGTCAGGGGAACTGGCCCGTTTCCTCGACAATCCCATGCTCCCGCAGGAGACCCGTCGACGCGCCCTTCAAACCCTTTTCCAGTCGAGGGTCCACCCCTTGACCTGGAATCTCCTGATGGTGCTGGCTTCCAAACGGCGTCTCCCCCTGCTTCCGGCCATCTGTGCCGTGTTCCAATCCATCGAGGAAGCCGGCCGCGGAATCGTCCGCGGCACAATGACAGCCGCGCTTCCTGCCGCCGCCGACGCCGTTTCGTCCATGGCTGACCAAGTCGGCCAGAGATTCGGCAAGACCGTCCTGCTCAGCAGTCGTACCGACCCGGCTTTGCTGGGCGGCTGCCGGGTCCAGGTGGGGGATATCGTTTATGATTGCAGCCTTGCGGCACGCTTGCGCCTCGCGAAGCAGTCCCTCGCAGGCGGATAAGAAACGGGAGAAGATGGTATGTCTGTGGATTTAAGACCCGAGGAAATCGCGTCGATCCTCAAGAAGCAGATCGGAGCCTTCGAAGCCAAGATCGAAGTGTCCGAAGTCGGAACCGTGCTGAACATCGGCGATGGCATTGCCCGTGTCCATGGCCTTGCAGGCATCATGGCTGGGGAACTGGTCACCTTCGACCGCGGAGACGTCACCGGCCTCGTCCTGAACCTGGAAGAGGATAACGTGGGTATCGCCATCTTCGGCGAGGATAGCTCCGTCAAGGAGGGCGACACCGTCCGGCGCACCGGCCGCATCGCCGCCGTCCCCGTGGGAGACGGGCTTGCCGGCCGCATCGTGGACGCCCTGGGCCGCCCGATTGACGGCGGTGCCGCCATCCAGGCAACCGAGACGAGGAAGATCGAGCTCAAGGCCCCGGGCATCATCGACCGCGCCGACGTGCGGGAACCCCTGCAAACCGGAATCAAGGTCATCGATGCCCTCACCCCCATCGGGCGCGGACAGCGGGAATTGATCATCGGCGACCGCAAGACCGGCAAGACTTCCCTGGCGATCGACACCATCCTGAACCAGCGCGGGGAAAACGTCCTGTGCTTCTACGTGGCCATCGGGCAGAAACGTTCAACCGTGGTCCAGGTCTGCGAGATCCTGAAGCGGAACGGAGCCATGGAATACACCACGGTCATTGCCGCGACAGCTTCGGATCCCGCGCCCATGCAGTTCCTGGCTCCCTACTCCGGCTGCGCCATGGCCGAGTACGTCCGCGATACCGGCCGCCACGCTCTGATTGTCTTTGACGACCTGACCAAGCAGGCGCAGGCCTATCGCCAGCTTTCCCTGCTCCTGCGCCGCCCGCCCGGCCGCGAGGCGTTTCCCGGCGATGTCTTCTACCTGCACAGCCGCCTCCTCGAACGCGCCGCAAAGTTGAGCCCCGCCCGCGGCGGCGGCAGCCTTACGGCACTCCCGATCGTGGAAACCCAGGCGAACGATATTTCCGCCTATATTCCCACAAATGTCATCTCGATCACCGATGGCCAGATCTTCCTTGAGACTGACGCCTTCAACGCCGGCCAGCGGCCGGCCATCAATCCGGGCATCTCGGTCTCCCGCGTCGGCGGCGATGCCCAGCTGAAGGCCATGAAGCAAACCGCCGGGTCCCTGCGCCTCGATCTCGCACAATACCGCGAACTGGCCGGCTTCTCCCAGTTCGCCTCGGATATGGATGCCGCCACACGCCGCCAGCTCGACCGCGGACGCCGCCTGATGGAAATCATGAAGCAGGATGTCCACGTCACCATCCCCGTGGCCAAGCAGGTCGCCATCATCTTCGCCGGCACACAGGGATACCTCGACAACATCCCTGTCACGAAGGTGCGCCAGTTCGAAGCGGGCCTCTTCGAGGCGCTGGACCGGGAGCCCGCGGAATACCTGAACCTGTTCAACCGGGACAAGGCCATGACCCCTGATGTCAAGGCCGCACTGGAAACCGTGCTCAAACGTCTCAGCGTCAAGTCCCGCACCTGAAACCGAGGCTCCATGCCCAGTCTAAAGGAATATAACGTCAAACTGACAAGACTGCGGAGCACCCGCAAGCTGACCCGGACCATGAAGCTGGTTTCCGCCAACAAGCTGCGACGGACCCAGGAGGCCGAAAAACGCCTGGACGCCTTCACTTCCCGCTTCCACTCCATGTTACACGCCATTCCACTCGCGCAAATGACCGAACCCCATCCGCTCCTCGTTCCCCGGCGGAATCCCAAGCATGTTCTCCTGCTTGTCATCACCTCCGATCGCGGGCTTTGTGGCGGCTTCAACAACGCACTGCTTCGGGAAACCGCCGCCTGGATCAACCTGCGGGAATCCCGGGGTTTCAACATCAAGATCAGCTGCTGCGGGCGCAAGGCCCATGCCTTTCTGCGGAACCGCTATGCCATGGACCGCTACTATGACCAGATTGTCTCGCGTCCGGAATTCACAGGGGTGCGCCAGATCAGCCATGAACTGATCTCCGGATTCCTCAGCGGGCGCCTCGACGAAATCCATGTGGCCGCCAACCGGACCGGCAGCCGCGGGGAAACCACCCCGGTCATCGAACCGTTCCTGCCCGTGCCCGCCGCAGAATTCCAGCCCGCCTCCAGCGAGGCACCCGTCCGCGAATGCCTGATCGAACCCGGCCCCGACGCACTGCTAAGCGCCATGCTCCCGACGCTGATGGCACTCCGCCTCTACCAGGTCCTCCTCTCCAGCGCGACCGGCGAACACGGAGCGCGAATGCGGGCCATGGAACAGGCCGGATCCAACGCCGATTCCCTGATCCGGGCACTCTCCCTGCAACGGAACCGGGCACGTCAGGCCCAGATCACCACGGAACTTAACGAAATCGTCGCCGGCGCGGAGGCTTTGCGATGAACTCACACAGACATCCGCCATGCGACAGTAGAATCCAAACGGAAACGACAGGAAGGATCGCTCCATGAATGGACCCGCCAAACATGTCCCGGGCCGCATCTCCCAGGTGCTGGGCCCGGTTGTGGATGTGGAATTTCCGGAACAACAGCTCCCGCCGATCCTCACAGCCCTGCAGGCAACCAACCCCTTCCTGGGGGATACCCCGTGGAACCTGACCCTGGAAGTTGCCCAGCACCTCGGAAACAACGTCGTCCGCACGATCGCCATGGATTCCACCGACGGACTCGTACGGGGTGCCGAAGTCAGGAATACCGGAGGGGAGATTACCGTTCCCGTCGGACCCGGAACCCTCGGCCGTGTCATGAACCTGCTGGGCAACCCGATTGACGAGGCAGGCCCCATCGAGGCCGGCAAGCGGATGTCCATCCACCGTGCCGCCCCGCGCTACCAGGACCAGGAAACCCAGGAACAGATCCTCATGACCGGCATCAAGGTCATCGACCTGCTCGCCCCGTACAAGAAGGGTGGAAAGATCGGTCTATTCGGCGGAGCCGGCGTGGGAAAAACCGTCCTCATCCAGGAACTGATCCGGAATATCGCCACCGAGCACGGCGGCTATTCCGTCTTCGCCGGCGTCGGCGAACGGACCCGCGAGGGCACCCAGCTGTTTCGCGAAATGCGGGAATCCGGCGTCATTGCCAAGACCGCCATGATCTTCGGTCAAATGAACGAGCCCCCGGGCGCACGCGCACGCATCGCCCTCTCGGCGCTGACCGTTGCCGAATACTTCCGTGACGAATTGCACCAGAATGTGCTCCTGTTTATCGACAATATATTCCGGTTCACCCAGGCCGGCGCCGAGGTCTCCGCCCTGCTCGGCCGCATCCCTTCCGCCGTGGGCTATCAGCCCACCCTGGGAACGGACATGGGGGAACTGCAGGAACGCATCACCTCCACCCGCTCCGGTTCAATCACCTCCATCCAGGCCGTGTATGTTCCGGCGGATGACTATACCGACCCGGCTCCAGCCGCCACGTTCGCCCACCTCGATGCCACAACCGAACTCTCGCGTTCCATTGCCGAACTCGGAATTTATCCGGCCGTCGACCCGTTGACCTCCTCCTCCGGAATCCTTGCCCCGGAAATCGTCGGCGAAAACCACTACCGCGTCGCGCGGGGCGTCCAGGAACTCCTCCAGCGCTACAAGGAACTGCAGGATATCATCGCCATTCTCGGGATGGACGAACTGTCCGAGGAGGACCGCCTGACCGTCGAACGGGCCCGCAAAGTCCAGAAATTCCTCTCCCAGCCGTTCTTTGTCGCCGAACAGTTCACCGGAATGCAGGGGGCCTACGTCGAACTCCCCGACACCATCCGCTCCTTCCGCGAAATCCTCGAAGGCAAGCATGACAAGGTGCCCGAGCAGGCGTTCTACATGGCCGGCAACATCGAGAGCGTCCTGCAAAAGGCAAGGAAACTGAGCGCGACGAACCCATGAGCTTCCATCTCAGAGTCTGCACCCCCGACAAGACCTTCTTCGACGCCCCGGCCGAATCCGTCGTCTGCCCGGGCTTGGGCGGCCATTTCGGGGTCCTGTCCAACCATCTTCCGCTGATTGCCGGCCTCACCCGGGGCATCGTGCGGATCGAGGAGGCTGGCCAGTCGACGTTCCTGGTGGTCGATGGCGGACTGGCCGAGGTTCATGGCCGTTCGATGGACATCCTGGCCAATACCGTCCTCGTTGCCCCGAACGCCGCGATCGCCGAGGAAAAACTGAACGAGATCCTGAAAGAAAAAAACTCATTGAGCCCGATCCAATGAACCAACCGGATCCACCCGCCAGGAGACCCGCCGTCAGCGCCATGGCCGCAGGCTTCCAGTTTGCCGTATGCGTTCTCCTGCCCGTCTGGGCCGGAGTGTACCTCGACCATCGGCAGGGCACTCACCCATGGGGCATCATCGGAGGCTTCCTGCTCGGCCTCATCGTCGGAACCTGGAGCGTCTTTGTGCCCCTGTGGCGCGAGACAGACACGCATGTGCGGAAACCACGGGACCCGGAAGAAGACCTATGATCCGATGCGTTTTTTTTGATCGGGACGGCATTGTCAACCAATCACCCGGACCCGGATATGTCGAACGGTGGGAGGATTTCCACCTGATGCCGGAGTTCCCCGCCATCCTCCGGAACGTGAGCCGCCTGGGCTTCGCGGCGATCCTTATCACCAACCAGCGCGGCGTCGCCCTCGGGAAAATGACCGCCGCGGCCGTTGAGGATATTCACCGGCGGTTCCGCCGCGCCCTGAAGGACGAGTACGGCCTCGAGATTCTCGATGTGTTCTACTGCCCGCACGACAAAAACGAGTGCGAATGCCGTAAGCCGAAACCCGGCATGCTGCTGGAAGCCGCCCGGCGCCACAATATTAACCTTGCCGAATCCTGGATGATCGGCGACTCCCCGAAGGATGTGGAGGCGGGAAAGGCCGCCGGCTGCCGAACCATCCTCGTGGGCGACGCCGAAGCGACCGCTCCGCCGGACTATCGTTTCGCCAACATGGCCGCGCTGGCTTCCGCCATTGCCAAACTCCTCGAGGCAGGCTAACCTGCCAGCGTTTGTGCCGATTGGACACCGGAAAACCGATTGCCGGGGGAACGTTATGAAACTATTCGTGCCGGGACGAATTTGCCTGTTTGGCGAACACAGCGACTGGGCTGGCAGCTACCGCCGTATCAACGGCGCCCTGGAGAAGGGCTATACCATCATCACGGGCACCAACCAGGGGCTGCACGCTGAAGTCAAATCCCACCCCTCGAAACTGATCTTCCGCTCCACCCTGAGCGACGGGACCCCCTTCGGCCCCTTCGAGGTCCCCATGGATCGCGACGCTCTCCTGGAGGAAGCCCAGAAGGGCGGCTTCTTCAGCTACGCCGCGGGCGTCGCCTACCAGGTCCTGACCCATTACCGCGTTCGCGGCATGGAAATCAATAACACCCTGACCGATCTGCCGATCAAGAAAGGACTCTCCTCCAGCGCCGCCGCCTGCGTCCTCGTGGCCCGCGCCTTCAACCGCCTGTACGATCTCAAAATGACCGTCCGCGGCGAAATGGAATTCGCCTACCTCGGCGAAATCACCACCCCGTCCCGCTGCGGCCGCATGGACCAGGGTTGCGCCTATGGGAACCGCCCCATCCTGATGACCTTCGACGGCGACCGGATCGATGTGGACGAACTCGCGATACCGAACGACCTCCATTTCATCATCGTCGACCTGCACGCAGGCAAGGACACCCGCGAAATCCTGAACCGCCTGAACCATTGCTACCCTTTCGCCGAGAGCGAAATCCAGCGGGGCGTTCAGGAATACCTCGGCCCCATCAGCGCAGGCATCACGCAGCGGGCCGCCAAGTCCCTCCAGGAAGGCGACGCCAGGGCCGTCGGCGCCCTGATGCGGGAAGCGCAGGCCAACTTTGACAAGCACTGCATTCCTGCCTGCCCCTCGCAACTCACATCCCCAGTGCTCCACAAAGTCCTGACCTACCCCGCCCTCCAGCCGCATATCCTCGGCGGTAAGGGCGTCGGATCCCAAGGCGATGGCACCGCTCAGTTCATCGTGCGGGATGCCGAAGCCCAGGAAAACGCCATCCATATCATCGAGCGCGACCTCGGCCTCTCCTGCCTGAGGCTTGTCATCCAGGGCGGTCACCGCGTACGCAAGGCCATCATCCCCGCCGCCGGGTTCGGTACCCGCCTGTTCCCGGCCACCAAGGCTCTGAAGAAGGAAATGTTCCCCGTGATGGACCGCACCGGCCGCATCAAGCCGGCCATTCTCGCCATCGTCGAGGAAGCCGTGAATTCCGGAATCGAGGATGTGGGGCTGATCGTGCAGACCTCGGACAAGGAACTGTTCGAGGATTTCTTCCAGACCCCGCCGCCCATCGAGAACTTCAACAAGCTCTCCCGCGAAAACCAGGAATACAGCCGCTACCTCCTCGATATCGGGCGCCGCGTCCACCTGCTGACCCAGGATGTCCAGGATGGCTTCGGCCATGCCGTCTACTGTTCCCGCCGCTTTGTTGGGAAGGAACCGTTCCTGCTGATGCTCGGCGACCACCTGTACGCCTCCGACACGGACCGCTCCTGCGTGGGGCAACTCCTGGATGTCTATGAGAGGACCGGCCGCAGCGTGGTCGGCCTGAAGGTGATGCCCGGCCGCGAGGTGGGCAATTTCGGCTGCGTGACCGGAATCTGGCAGAAGGAAGGCGAGATCCTGAACATCACCGAATTCGTGGAGAAACCGGATATCGAGTATGCCCGGAACAACCTCCAGGTGGAAGGGCTCCCGCCGGACAGCTTCCTGACCGTCTTCGGCATCTACATCCTCAAGCCGCAGGTGTTCGAACTGCTGGAGCACAACATCGCCCGCAACCTCCGCGAACGCGGCGAATTCCAGCTCACCTCCTGCCTCGACGAGTTGCGCAAGCTCGAAGGATTCACCGGCTGTGTCATCAAGGGACGCCGGTTCGACATCGGCCTCCCCGAAGCCTACCGCCAGACCATGATCGACTTCCGGAACGCCTAAGCCGGTCCGATTCAGCTCAAAACACCCTCATCCCAACCCTCTCCCGTCAATGGAGAGGGCATTCCGAATCGGTGCGATGCTCCAACGTCATCACCTCTTGGTGAAGGCATAAGTGGAGCCGTTGGCGCTTCCTCTCCCCTTGCGGGAGAGGATTGAGGTGAGGGGAATTGCAACCGGTAACTGAATTCTGTCTAAGCCTTGCGCAAGAACCCGCGTGATTCCCGTTTGCCTTCGGCAAGACCGTTGCGCTACACTCCGCTCCAATATGAGCACAAGGATTGCACCCCGGTCCCCTTCCCTGCAAATCACCACAATGATCCTGGCCTTCGCCGGCCTCCTGCCACTCGCCGGTTGCGTCATGACCATGACCGACACCGTTTCCGCCCTGCCGGAGGAACTCCATGCGCCCGTTGTGGCCGTGACGTCCTTCGAAAACCGCTCCGGCTTCGCCGGACAGTGGCAGCTCGGCAGCGGCATGGCCGACCTGCTCGTGTCCGAACTCATCCAGTCGCGGAACTTCACCGTCGTGGAAAGACAACACTTCGAGGGGCTCGTCGATGAAATCCAGCGCCAGCAAAGCCGGTTGTTCCGGAACGAAGGCAAGACCCCCATCGGCCGGATGAAGAACGCGCAATACCTCATCCGCGGTGTCATCAATGACTTCTCGCAAACCGGCGGCGCCAGCATATCTGTCGCCTTCCGCAATCTCTTCTTCCTCGGCAGGGGGCACAATGCCCGGGTGGCCCTCACCCTGACGATCGTGGATATCGAGACCGGACAGATCCTTGCCTCCGTCCAAAGCACAGGACTCGTGCGTACACGAGAGGCCTATCTGGAAAGCAATTACAAGGGCGTCTCCTTCGGCGGGGATATCTTCTTCGCCACCCCGCTCGGCAAGGCAACCGCCAGGGCCATCCGCGGCGGCGTACGCCAGATCGCGCGCTCCATGCCGGAAAATCCATGGCGCCCCATGATCAGCGCCATCAAGAGCAACGTCGTCATCCTGAACGGAGGCAAGGACCGAGCCTTCCGCGAAAACACCGTCTATGTCGTCCGGACACCGGCCGAGCCTGTTACCGACCCAGCAACAGGCGATATCCTGACCTTCCTCCCCGGCACCCGGGTCGGCACCCTGCGGGTCACCCGCGTAGATGAAAAAGTCGCCTTCGCCGAAATCATCCAGGGATCCGGATTGGAAAGAGGCCAGTGCCTCTCGGAAGTCCGGAACGATAAGATTCCCATCCCCTGAACCCCCTGTTTTCCCATTGCATCACCACCCTATCCCCGATAAGATGTGCGCCATATTGACGCTGCGTCAAAAAGGACATGAAAGCGGGATTCCTCGATAAATTGATTGCACGCCTGGACCGGATGGACCCGGAGAGTGTGCAGACGCATTTCCTCCGGCTGGCCCGGGAAAAGGGCTTGCTGGAAACCATCTTCCAATCCATTCAGGAGGGGGTTGTGGTCCTGGATGGCAAAGGGAACATCACCTATGCAAACCGCGCGGCAGGCAAGTTGATCGGCTTCCGGCAGGAGGAGGTCGTCGGCAAGCCGATGGCCCGCTATCTGCGGGATCTGGATTGGGATCGCATCCTGGACCTGGACACGCAGGAATGGACGAAACTCGTCAGCCACGAGGTCGAGATCGCCTATCCCGAGCACCGGTTCCTGAGCTTCTACGTGGTGCCGCTCTCCGCCGTGGAAAGCCGGGAGGAAGGCGCGGTCATCATCCTGCGGGATGTCACGCAGGATCGCCAGCATGAGGCCAGCCTGGTGGAATCCGAGCGCATGAACGCCGTCACACTGCTGGCCGCCGGAGTTGCCCACGAAATCGGGAACCCGCTGAACGCCCTGAACATTCACCTGCAATTGCTCGACCGGGAACTGAAGCAGGAGGACTCCTCCAACCGGGACTCCCTTCTGGAACTGGTGGATGTCGCCCGCAAGGAGGTGACCCGCCTTGACCTGATCATCACGCAGTTCCTGCGCGCCATCCGACCAACCCATCCGAACCTGGAACCCATGCCCGTCCTGGCCGTGCTGAAGGATACACTCCGTCTGCTGAAGCAGGAAATCGAAAACCGTGGCGTCCATGTGGAACTCGAAAGCCCCGCGGGAATCCCCCCGATCCGGCTCGACAAGGACCAGATCAAGCAGGCGTTCTTCAATATCATTAAGAACGCGCTGCAGGCTATGACGGATGGCGGCCTGCTCCGGATTTCCGTCGCCGCGTCCGACCCCTTCGTCGCCGTCGCCTTCCGCGACAACGGGCCGGGCATTTCCCCCGAGGATTTCAGCCGGATTTTCGAACCGTACTACACCACCAAGAAAGGCGGCTCCGGCCTCGGCCTGATGATCGTCCAGCGCATTATCCAGGATCACGGCGGCCGCATCGACGTTCACAGCGAACCGGGGATCGGCACAACCTTCACCGTGTTCCTGCCGCTGGATGAACGGCGGACACGCCTGCTGAAACCACCGACCCGCCCGAAACCCGAGGAGGATCAAACCCCATGAGCCGCCAGACCATCCTGATCGTGGATGATGATAGGAACACCCGGGAGGGCCTGCGCCGAGCCCTGCAGCCGCTGTACGACATCGTCCTGGTCGACAGCGCCGAACGCGCCCTGCCCACCCTGGACGAACGCCACGTGGATGTCGTACTCAGTGATATCCGCATGGCCGGTATGGATGGATTAACCCTGCTGCAGCGCATCATGGCGCGCAGCCATCCGCCCATCGTGATCATGCTGACCGCCTACGGTAATGTCGAAACGGCTGTCGAGGCCATGAAACGCGGCGCCTACGATTTCCTGATGAAACCGGTCAACCTGGACCACCTCGATATGCTCCTCAAGCGCGCCGTCCGCGCCTCAGAGGTGGAAACCGAGAACCTGCGCCTGCGCGAACAGCTGGATAACCGCTTCGGCCTCGAAGCCATCATCGGCCATTCCTCCGCCATGAAGGAAGTCTTCGAGATGATCAAACAGGCCGCACCCACGCAGGCAACCATCCTCCTCCAGGGCGAGAGCGGAACCGGAAAGGAACTGGTCGCCCATGCCATCCACCAGCTCAGCCCGCGCTCAAAGGGACCGTTCGTCGCCGTGCATTCCGCCGCCCTCTCCCCCACACTCCTGGAAAGCGAATTGTTCGGGCACGAGAAGGGCGCCTTCACCGGCGCCACCGAAAGACGCCGCGGCCGCTTCGAGATCGCCGACGGCGGAACCCTTTTCCTCGACGAGATCTCCGAAATCCAGCCGGCCATCCAGGTCAAACTCCTCCGGGTTCTCGAGGAACGCCGCTTCGAACGGGTCGGCGGTCAAGAAACACTGGATGTGGATATCCGCCTGATCGCCGCCACCAATACCGACCTGCGCAAAATGGTCGAGGAAGGCCGCTTCCGCAATGACCTCTTCTTCCGGCTCGATGTTGTATCCATCACGCTCCCGCCCCTGCGGGACCGGACCGACGACATTCCCCTGCTCTGCAACCATTTCCTCAAGGAATTCAGCCAGCGCAACAACAAGCCGGTGGAGGACATCTCAAGCGATACCATGGCGGCCCTCTGCGCCTATTCCTGGCCGGGCAATGTGCGCGAACTGCGGAACGTCATTGAGCGCATGGTCGTCCTGACCCATGGCTCACGCCTGACCGTGCGCGATCTTCCCCAGGGGATCCGCGCCGCGATTCCCGACGAGAAACGCAACCTCTGGCGCATGGATGCGGGGGGCGGGGGAGCAACCGGCTCGATCGAGGAGGCGGAACGCTCGATGATATATGCCGCATTGAAGAAGAACAAGGGGAACCGGTCCCGGGCCGCCGTTCAGCTGGGAATCAGCCGCCGTACCCTGCAGCGGAAGCTGAAGGAGTACCGGCTGAAGGAAGCGGCCGCCGATCCCCTCACTTCCCTGGGCGCTTCTTCAGACGCGAAACAATGAACGCCATCCGAAGGTTGTTCTCGAAATCGGCGTCGGCCTCAAGCCCCAGTTCCCGCGACCGCAGGTAGTACTTTTCGGCTGAAACCGGATCCGCCGGACGCAGCGTCAGGAAAATCTGGGCCATGTTGTAGTTCGCCTCTGCCGACTGCGGGTTCAACGCAAGGGCTTTCTCCGTCGCCACGCGCGCCTCCCCGATGCGGCCCAGCCCCATCCACGCCGTGCCCAGGGTCAGGAATGCATCGGCGTCGCCGGGCTTTCGCGCTTCATAGGGCTTCAAGATCCCGATGGCCATATCAAAACGGCCCGCCCTGCACGCCGCCACTCCCGCCAGAAGATCAAACTCCCGCCGCTCGGGAAAGATCTCCACACACTCCCGCAACAGTTGAATGGCTTTCTCAAACTGCCCTTCGCGGAGAAGCCGCATGGTTTCCGAACGGACCGCCACCGGGAGCAAAACCGGCGCATTCGTGCCGAAAGCCCCACTGCTGCCGGGATCGAAATGCTGCAACTTTGCCGCCAGCCGGGCCGCCTTGCGGTTCGCATCCTCAGCGCTCCGAACCGCCTGATCCCGCTCCCCGCGAACCTGACGGATCTCCTGCTCCAGAAGACGCATCCGCACCGCATCCGCACCGCCCCCCTCCATCAGCCAGGCCCTGGCCAGTTTCAATTCCTGCACCAAGGTCCTCTGCCGAGCCTCCGCGGAATCCGCCTTCGCATCCGCTGCAGCTTTCACCTTGTTCGTCGCACCGCCGGCCGATTCCAGAAGGCCAATTGCATTCTGGCAATCCGCCACACGAAACGACACCATGTCCTCCCGCCAACCGGGATATTCCGCCTGAAGCCGCCCGAAGAGGCTGACCGCATTGCGATATCCCGCTACCGCATCTTCCCTCCGCTGCTCGGCTCCAGCCAACTCGGCCTCCACCACCGCCACATACGCCCGCCTCAGGATCGCCTCCGCACCCGTCTGGGTCTGCGCCTCCACCGAAACCGCCACCCCCAGCACCAGTACCCCATACAAACATCGCCTGCTGAAACCCGCCTGCTGCATCGTTATACCCTCCTCCAGAACTACCCCCTCATTCTCTGTCAAAGGCCGCTCCACTGCAAGTCACGTGTTCCTTTCGCCTGCGCAACTTACCCGCCCGGAAAACAGTCCCCACTCCATGCCCTGGCCACAACCCCGCAGAACGGCAAAATCCGTAATTCTCAAGGGTTTTTACAGATGATCCACTCAATCTTCCGATCTAGTTATTGCGTAACCTATTCATTATCAATTTAATGCAAACGGTTTTGTCCTTTTGTTCAAAAAATGTGAAAATTGTATCGATTTTTCCTTGCTGGCCACAACCTGTAGTGGTAACAGTCGATCCTTGGTGTGGGAACGTAGCATATCTGGTAGCCATTCCTGCATCCGACAAAACGTCAACCAGTCAGCGTTCACATAAACCCAAGGAGACCCTGCCATGCTCGAAACCAGCGATACTGTGGTTGTAACGGCCAAGACCACAGCTTCTGCCGCGGCCGGAAAGACCAATGGATCCCGTACAAACCGCAAGCCTGCCGCCCGCACCGGTAAGGGAGTGACCGTCGAACGAGTGTTCGCCGCAAAGTCGGGCGCCCCGTTTGATGGGATCGAGTGGGACTCAAGAACAGCTTCCATCACTGACGACAAGGGGAAGGTGATCTTTAATCAGGATAACGTGGAAGTTCCCAAGAACTGGTCGGTACTGGCGACGAATATCGTCGCCTCGAAGTATTTCTACGGCGGCGCCAAGTCGAAGGAGCGCGAGACTTCCGTTCGTCAGCTTGTGCACCGCGTGGCCCGCGCCATCGCCGATTGGGGCCTCAAGGAGGGATACTTCGCCACACCCGCCGACGCCGAGAACTTCTACACCGACCTCGCCTGGATGTGCATCCACCAGTACGGCTCGTTCAACAGCCCGGTGTGGTTCAACGTGGGCCTGCATGAGGCCTACGGCTTGACCTCCGAAAGCCGCTCGAGTTACTACTGGAACTCCGAGTCCGGCCAGATCGAATCCTCCCGCGACAACTATAAGCACCCCCAGGCTTCCGCGTGCTTCATCCAGTCAGTCAAAGATACGATGGAGGACATCATGCGCCTGGCGGGTTCCGAAGCCATGCTGTTCAAGTACGGTTCAGGAACCGGAACCGACCTGAGTACCCTGCGAAGCAGCCGAGAGAAACTCTCCGGCGGCGGAACCCCGTCCGGCCCCCTGAGCTTCATGCGGGTGTTCGACCAGGTCGCTGCGGTCATCAAGTCGGGCGGCAAGACCCGCCGCGCCGCCAAGATGCAAAGCCTGAAGATCTCCCACCCGGATATCGTGGACTTCATCACCGCAAAGACGCAGGAGGAGAAGAAGGCTTGGGCGCTGATTGACCAGGGCTACGACGGCTCCTTCGGCGGCGAGGCGTATTCCTCCGTCATGTTCCAGAACGCGAACTTCTCCGTCCGCGTAACGGATGAGTTCATGGAGGCCGTGGAGAAGGACGGCGAATGGCAGACCCATGCCGTGACCAGCGGGAACGTGGTCGACACGCACCGCGCCCGCGACCTCATGCGCAAGATCGCCGAGGGGACCCATATCTGCGGCGATCCCGGCGTGCAGTATGACACCACGATCAACCAGTGGCACACCTGCATCAACAGCGGACGCATCAATGCCAGTAATCCCTGCTCGGAATTCATGTTCATCGACGACAGCGCCTGCAACCTGGCCTCGCTGAACCTGATGAAATTCATGGACGCCACCGGCAAACTGGATGTGGAGCGCTTCCGTCACGCCGTCCGCCTGTTCATCATCGCCCAGGACATTCTCGTGGACAGCGCCAGCTATCCGAGCGCCGAGATCGCCCTGAATTCCCATCTCTACCGGCCGCTGGGCCTGGGCTACGCCAACCTGGGCGCGGTCCTGATGAGCCTGGGACTCCCCTACGACAGCGAGGCCGGGCGCGACTTCGCCGCCGTGATCACGGCACTCATGACCGGCTGCGCGTATGCCACTTCCGCCGAGATTGCCGCCGAACGCGGAACCTTCACCGAGTTCGAAAAGAACCGTGATCCGATGCTGAAGGTCATCGCCATGCATTCGGAATCCCTGCAGAAGGTCGATCGCGAGAAGTGCCCGACGGCGATCTATGACGCGGCTTCCGATGTCTGGGAACAGGTCATCCGCCTCGGGAACAAGCACGGCTTCCGCAACTCGCAGGTCACCCTGCTTGCCCCAACCGGAACCATCGGTTTCATGATGGACTGCGACACCACCGGTGTCGAACCGGATATCGCCCTGATCAAGTACAAGCAGCTGGCCGGCGGCGGTACCATCAAGCTGGTCAATCGCACGGTGGAAGCCGGCCTGCGCCGCCTGGGATACAACGGCGAGATCGCCGGGATCCTGCGCTACGTGGATGAAGAGGAGACCATCGAGGGCGCCCCGGGCCTGCAGGAGGATCACCTGCCGGTGTTCGACTGCGCCTTTAAGCCGAAGAAGGGATCGCGCTGCATCTCCTATCATGCGCACATAGCCATGATGGCGGCGGTACAGCCGTTCCTCTCCGGCGCGATCAGCAAGACGATCAACATGCCGCGGGAAGCCACCGTAGAGGAAATCATGCAGGCCTACATCCAGGGATGGAAGATGGGCCTCAAGGCTGTGGCCATCTACCGCGACGGATCCAAACGGACCCAACCCCTTAACACCGCAAAGGTCGTCGATGTATCCAAGGCCGCCGCTTCCGGCCGGCCGTTCCGCGCCCGCATGCCCGCAACGCGCCAGTCGATCACGCATAAGTTCGAGATCGGCGGCCATGAGGGTTACATGACCGTCGGGTTGTATGAGGACGGGAAACCCGGCGAAGTATTCATCACCATGGCCAAGGAAGGCAGCACGGTGGGCGGCATCATGAACGCCTTCGGGACCGCCATCTCGCTATGCCTGCAGTATGGCGTTCCGCTCAGCGCCCTCGTGAGTAAGTTCTCCCACAGCCGGTTTGAACCCTCCGGCTATACCAGCAATCCGGATATCCCCATCGCGAAGTCGCTGGTGGATTATATCTTCCGCTGGATGGACATCACGTTCCCCAACGGGGCGGTGAGGGAGAACGCCGCCTATCCGGCCTCCGAAGAAACCGCGGCTTCGCCCGCGGCCCCGGCGCAGGATGGCGCGGCATTCGTCCGGGAGGCCGATGCGCCGATCTGCGATCGCTGCGGCCATATCACAACACGCAACGGAGCCTGTTACCGCTGCCATAACTGCGGAAATTCGATGGGCTGTTCCTGAAAGCAGCAACAGTCCCCCTGAAATCAGGAAACGGGCGCCGGGTCAGGCGCCCCTCTTAAACAATCCACCGCTCATCCCCGTATCCCGGGGAGAAACGGCGGCCCTGCCATCGGTTTCCCGCAGTTTTTCTTTTTCCAGCGGACCTTTTCGGCTATGGTTCGCCCGGATGATGATGTCGAAACAGACTCGAACCTGGGGGACCGGCTTGGCTCTCCTGCTGGGCGCCTTCCTGATATACCTGCCCACAGCGGATTTCGATTACGTCTATTATGATGATGTCCGGATCGTAAAAGAGCATCCTGAACTGTATGCAGCCCCGACACTGGGTCAGTCGATCAGGGCGATCTTCACGCTGTTGCCCAGGGAAGAGCCGCTGCTGCTGCGCGACCTGACCTGGGCTGTGGATGCCCGTGTGTTCGGGTTTCCGAACCCGCGGGGTTTCCACCTTGTCAATGTGGCCCTGCATGCCGGAGTGGTGCTGCTGGGTTTTTTGTTCCTGCTCGAAGTGACGCGTCGCTACAGCCTGGCCGTGCTGGCGTCACTGGGATACCTTGTGCTGGCAGTCCATGTGGAGCCGGTGGCCTGGATCATGGGGCGCAAGGATCTGCTGGTTGCCTTCTTCGGGTTCATCGCCCTGATTGCCCACAGTCGGGCGCTTGAAGTCCAGGCCGGCCCCGGGCAAAGGCTCTGGTATGGCGGTTCGCTGCTTGCTGTAACCCTGGCGCTGTTTTCCAAGATCAGCGCCATTGTTTTCCCGGGCGTTCTCTTTCTGCTGGCGTTGTGCAAACCGGCCCTGCGGGGCACGGAACCGGCCGGCGGCGCCTTCCCCTGGAAACGTATCCCGAAAGCCCTGGCCGGGGTCGCCCCCCACCTGGTGGTCAGCCTGCTGGTCTGCTTTTGGTATCAGGATGTCCTCTCCCGCTTTGGTTTGTTGAATCGCGGGTACTCCGCCACACTTTGGCAGCATCTCTGGAATCTGCTGATCCTCAACCCCCAGGCTTGGCTGCGGGACCTGCAACTGATCCTCTGGCCGGGAGATGTGCCGTTTTTCCATGCCTCGCCCACCGTACTGGCGCCGATTCTCGGGTGGCAGATCGCAACGGCCGTTCTGTTCTGGATCGCACTGTCCGCGCTGGCCGTGGCGGCGTGGCTGAAGCGCCGTGACTACGCCTTCTATCTCCTGTCCTTTTTCGTCCTGATGGTCCCCTACATGAATATCCAGTACATCGGTATCTGGGTGGCCAGCCGCTATCTGTATCTTGCGGCCTTCTGCGTCATGACTCCCCTGGCGATGATCGTCCTGCAATCCTGGACGGGCCCCTCGCGGATTCGGGCCTGGACCGCGGCTCTGGCCTTTGTCCTGTGTGTGGCGGCCAACATCTGGAGCCTTGCCGGCCTCCTTCCGGCCTGGCGCAACGCGGAAACCTTGTGGACGCGCGAGGCGGAACATGCCGAGGCCCCTGCGGATGCCTACTACAACCTCGCTTCGTTCTGCTACACCGCCGCAACAGGCACTGCCGATCCCGCGGAGCGCGAACGGCTGCTGCAGAAAACCTCCACGATCGTGGCGCGCGCGAAACAACGGTTCAACGCCTCCAGTGTGACGTTGCAGAATCTGCTGCTGCTGGATGCGCTTGTGGCTATTGTTCGAAAAGCGCCGCCGGAACAGCAACATTCGGCACTCCTGGCGGCCGAACGCGCCGGACCTCGTAATGAAGCCATCCTTTGGCAGTTGGTCCGGTTCCATTACCTGCAGGCGCTGGCCGCGCCCGAAACTTCAATCCGGGAGACTCACGCCCGCCAGGCCCTGGCGTATTACCGGCGCTACGGCTCTGCCGCTTACAAGGGGGCCGATTTCCCCAAAAGGGATCGCGCGATCCGCGCGGGATTCCTTGAAAAGTTTCCGTTCCTGGCATCTGAACTGGAGGCGCAGCCATGACCACCACCAGCGGGTATTTCAAGGCGAGGTTCACGCCCGATCCACGGCGCGCAGCCGTTTGGCGGGAAATCACGCGATATGTGTCGCGCGACTGTCGTGACCGGTCCTGCATCCTGGATCTGGGGTGCGGATACGGCGATTTCATCAATTCCATAGAGGCCGACCGACGGATAGCGATGGACCGGGAAGAGGGGCTTCGGGAGTGTCTTGCGCCCGGCATCACGTTCCTCTGCGGGGATTGCGCGGATCTCTCGATGCTGGCGGACGACTCCGTCGGAACCGTTTTTGCCAGCAATCTCCTGGAACATATCGCGAGGGACAAGGTTCCGGTCGTGCTGGGCGAGATTCGCCGGGTCCTGCGCGCAGAGGGGCGGCTGATCCTGATCCAGCCCAATTACCGGCTGTGCCCGACCCGGTATTTCGATGACTACACCCATGTGACCCTTTTCACCGATGTCAGTCTTTGCGACTGGTTGCGCGCCGAAGGGTTTGGCATCCGGCGTTGCATCCCCGGGTTTCTGCCCTTTTCAATGAAGTCGCGATTCCCGAAACACCCCCTCCTCGTTCGGTTGTATCTCCATTCTCCCGTCCGGCCCATGGCGCGCCAGATGTATATCGTGGCCGAACGTTCCTAGAAGGGTGTGCATATGTGGAACAACCTCAAAGTCTCCGTCATTCTTCCAACCTACAACGAGAAGGATTCCATCCGGGCCTTCATCCTGAACCTCAACCGCCATCCGGTGGTGGACGAGGTGATCGTGGTCAACAACAACGCGGCTCCCGGCACCAGCGAGGCGATCGCCGGCACGGGCGCAAAAGAGGTCTTTGAAACAGTGCAGGGGTACGGCGCGGCGATTCAGCGGGGCGTTGACGAGGCCTCAGGGGATCTCATCATGGTCTTCGAGCCGGATGGAACCTTCCAGGCGCATGATGTCCATAAGATGCTCGCCTATGCGGAGGACTTCGATGTGGTGTACGGCAGCCGGACGGTCAAGGAATTGATCTGGCAGGGAGCCAATATGGGTTTATTCCTGAAGTGGGGGAATTACGCCGTGGCCAAGCTGATGGAATTCCTGTTTAACACCACCAGTCTGACCGACGTGGGGTGCACCGTACGCTGCGTAAGACGGGAGGCCCTCCGGGAAATGCGGCCGTTCTTCACGGTCAAGGGCAGTTTCTTCGGGCCGGAGATGATGCTGATCTCCATCATCCAGAGCAAGCGGATCATCCAGGTGCCCGTGAACTATTCGATGCGCATCGGCCATTCATCGGTCACGGGCAACAAGTGGGTGGCCTTCAAGCTGGGACTCCGGATGATCACTATGATCCTGGAGTACCGATGGCGCAGCCTGATCGATTCCCGGGCCTTCCGGAGAATCGATCAGGACAGACACTGACTCCACCTCTCCCGGGGAGGTACGGCGACCCCGCCGTCCATTCCCATCATCCCGGGAACCGGCTCACGGCCCCTTCAGGTCAAGGCAGACCAGACGGCCCTTGTCGTTGCGGCAATACACCAAACCGTTGCACAGGGTCGGCATCGTCCAGCAGACGCCGTCCAGAACCTTCGCCTGCCACAACTCATGATACTTTTCCGGCGTCGCCTCGGCCACAGCCAGCACACCCTTCTCACCCTGGATCAGTAATCGATCACCGGCCAGCAGGACACTGGCATAGAGCATACCCGGAAAATCCCATTTCACCGTTCCCGTCGCCAGCTCGATGCAACGGAGACTCCCGCGACCGGTATTTCCATGACCGCCGTATGCAAACCCCTTCCGGACCACAGGCGTCCCGAAGTGGCTCCCCAGACTCTTGTTCTCCCACACCGCCGCCGGCGCGCCCTGCTGCACCTTCAGCAAGGCGCCGCCACGGTCATATCCGGTCGTGATGAAGATCTTGTCCTCCACCAGCACCGGGTCCGCGGCATTCACATTATAGCTGGTCTCCCAGGGATACTCCCAGAGTTGGCGGCCCGTCGCCAGATCCGCCGCCACCACCCGCTTCGCCGCAAACAGGAGAACCGAACGGCCCGCCCCGGACCCCGCGATGACCGGGGAAGCATACCCGGTCCCCGCGCCGCCGGAATCCCACTGCGTGGCCCCGGTGTTCTTATTCAAAGCCACCCCGCGTGCCCCGACGTTCACAAGCAACAGCTCCCCCTCCAGGACAGGGGAACCCGCTATCCCCCACGTCGGCACGGATACACCCAGATCCGCCTTCAAATCCCTCTGCCACCGGCACACCCCGGTGGCGGCCTCCAGACAGATCACCTGCGCCTGCCGGCTGACAACATACACCGACGCCTGATCCGTGGCAGGTGTACTCCGCGGCCCCGGATAACTGCCCGACGGACAGGCATAGTCATGCTTCCAGACCTGTTTCCCGCTCGCGGCATCCAGGCAGACCACCTCATCACGGTTCTCCCGGTTCCCCGCCGTATACAGGCGTCCCCCGCGAATAGCCACCGCCGAGTACCCCGCACCAACCGAAGCCTCCCACACCACACGGGCCGTCGCCCCTTCCTTGAACCACCCCGTTTCCGCGGATACGCCATCCCGGTCGGGGCCCCGCCATTGCGGCCAGTCCGCCCCCCTTGCCCATTGCGCCATGCACGCCAGAACCACCACAATGCCCACGCCTGCCAAGGTTTTCATACGCTCTACCCTCCGTTTCCCGGAAGTGTGGCAGAAACACGGACGTGAGAAAAGCGCGGAGTCTCCCGTAATAAGTCTTGCAGGAAAACCAGAATGATAATATTGTTCGTTATGTCTGAATGTTTTGTTCAGCTATGAACCCCGTGGTCCGACAACAACAGATCCTGAGCCGGCTGCGCGCCATCCAGCGGGAATGGCGGGTGGACCAGATCGCCGCCGCCCTGAAGGTCTCGCCCCTGACCATACGCAGGGACCTCGACCGCCTCGCGGAGGAGGGCTCCATCCTGCGCACGCATGGCGGCTGCATCTATGCCGGCCGCATGGCACGGGAAGCGGTCTATCATGAGCGGGTCGCCGCCCGCTACGAACTGAAGCGGGCCATCGGCAGCCGGGCCGTCGAGCAGATCAGGCCCGGCGAGGCCATCCTGGTGGACGATGGATCCACCTGCTTCCATGTGGCCACCCAGCTGCCCCCGTCGACGGCCCTTTCACTTTACACCAACTCCATGCCGATCGTTGCGGAACTGGGCTCTTCTCCGCCCGTCGCCGTCACCCTTCTCGGCGGAGCCTACGACAGCCGCCGCCAGCACCTCGGGGGACCGGTCACGGAATGGATGCTCGAACGCTTCACGTTCGATCGCGTCTTCCTGGGAAGCGACTGCGTGGATGCCCGGGGCCGCTGCCTGGTGGAAAACACTGAAATGGCCCGGACGGCCCGGGCCATGCTCGCCCGGGGGCGCCGGAAGATTCTTCTGGCCGATCACACCAAATGCGCCAGCTCGGCCGGGCGCGTGGAATACGCACACCTTCGGGATTTCGACGAATGGATCACGACCCATGGTCTGCCGCCCGCCCTGCGCCGTTCCCTGGGAAGAATGACCCGTATGACCGTTGTCACTGCAGCAAAGGAAACACCATGAAGACGCCCCTTGCATTCAAGCCCGTTGTCCATTCACTCGCCGACCTTATCGGCTCCGGGACCGTTGCCGCGGCCGCGCAGGCCCGCGCCTTCCTGACCGGCGGAAATCCGGAAGCCCTCGGGAAACTCGCGGCGGAAAAGGTGGATTTCTTCCCGGCCGCCTTCCGGGAGCGCTTGCGCCGGATGCTCCCCCGCGCAGGCGAACCGGTTGTCCCGGGCCTGGCCTCCAGCCCCAATGGCGCCGGAACCCGGATGTTCCAGGCCGCAACAAAAAAACACATGGCGCCGATCTCGGCGCTTGGATACTTCCGCATCGGGGAAGACGGCCGCCTGTATGTGACTTCCAAGAGTGAACACTACCATGCACCCCTGGGGCACAGTTTCCCGGGATACCAGTTGCTGGACCAGGCCCGCGCCCTGGGCATCCCGAATGCCACACACAACAACACCCGCGGCCCCATCACCCGCCTGCTGGAAGAGGAACTGATCCGCACCGCCAACGGCCTATCCCCGGAAGCGGACCTGAAGGATATCCTCTCGTCTCAGGACCCCCGCATCCTGAATCGCGTCATCAACCTCGAGACCGGAAGCCTGGCCGCCGAGGCCGCATTCAAGCTGGCCCTCGCACGGTTCTACCGTCACGACGCCGCGGGTCCCGATCCCGTCTACCATGGCCGTACCCCCGTGTTCCTGGTGATGGGCGATGACGATGGCAACATCACCGGAAACTACCACGGAACCACCGTTCAAACCCAGATCCTCCGGGGACTCTGGCCGCTACTGCGGGGCCGCATGGAACAATCGCAGGCCCTGAAGGTCGTGGCGATCCGGCCGAATTCCATCGAGGACCTCGATCGCGCATTTCGCGAATGGGAGAAACCGCCGTTCAAGATCGCCGCGTTCTTCCACGAGATCATCATGATGAACTACGGGGCAAGGAGGCTATCGGAGGCGTTCCTGCATCACGCACACCAGCTGTGCGCCGCACACGATGTCCCGACCGTGATTGACGAAATCCAATCCTGCATGTGGTACGACGGCCTTTTCCTGTTCCGCCAGTACGGACTCAAGCCGTCGATGGTTGTCATCGGGAAAGGCTTCCCCGGCGGCGAGTATCCCGCGTCGCGCATCCTGTTCAGTTCCAGCTTCGACAGTCTCCCGCAGTTCGGCGCCCTGGTGACCAACGGGCAGGAGGAACTCGCGTCGCTGGCCTACCTTGTGACCATGCGATGGACCTCCGCCAACGGCGCGGCCATCACCGCGGCCGGAAAGAGGATCGAACAGGAAATGAGGGACCTGGCCGCGGAATTCCCGGGCATTCTCGCGGGCATTGAGGGGCAAGGGCACCTCCTGGGCCTGCGTTTCACTGATCTGGCCCGCGGACGCCATTTCGCCGACTCCATGAACAGCCGCGGTTTTGACATCAGCGTGCAATCCTACAAGGCGGATTGCCCGCCCGTGGCGCTGACCAAGCTGCCGACCATCGCGGATGACGCACTCATTGACTTCACTATCGACAGTTTGCGTTCAACGCTTTCAGGCATCCGCTAACCTGACCTGGCAAGAATGACTGACAAAGGAGAAGACAACCATGAAAACCTTCAAAATCGGATTGCTCCCCCTGTACCTTGAACTCTATGACCAGTTACTGCCGGAATGCCATGCCCGCATGCAGTCGTTCGCCGACCAGATCCGGCTCGAGTTCGAACACCTGGGCGTCGTCGTTTCGGCCGGAAAGGTCTGCCGCATCCAGTCCGAATTCCAGCGGGAAGTCCACCGGTGGGAAAAGGAAAGCGTGGATGCGATTGTCACCCTGCACCTGGCCTACTCCCCTTCGCTGGAGTCGGCGTCCGTCCTGGCACGAACGCGGATCCCGGTGATTGTCCTGGATACCACTCCCACGTTTGAGTTCGGCCCGACTCAGACATCTGCGGCCATCATGAACAACCACGGAATTCACGGGGTGCAGGATCTCTGCAACATGCTTTTGCGACTGGGCAAGCCGTTCGAGATTGAGGCCGGGCATTGGAAGCGGTCGAACGTCCTGCAGCGTGTGGTCAACCACCTGCCGGCCGCGCGGATGGCGGCACGCTTCTCGACCTCACGGATTGGCCTGATCGGGAAGCCGTTTGTCGGAATGGGGGATTTCTCGATCCCCGAGTCCTGCCTGAACCGGATCATCGGCGCACCCCTTGTGCATGCAAGCCCGGCGGAATTGCAGCGGCTGGTGCGCCGTGTGAATCCCAAGGCTGTGAAGGCGGAAATGGCCGCCGATGCACGCATGTTCCTCATGGACGGTTCCGGGAAAGCCGCCCATGAAAGGTCCGTGGTCGCCGGCCTGGCAGTGCGGCAGTGGATCGAGCAGGAAAGCCTTTCCGCATTCTCGATGAACTTCCAGTCGGCAGGCCGGTTGAGCGGATTGCCGGTCATGCCGTTCCTGGAAATCTCCAAGGCCATGGTTCGCGGCACGGGATATGCCGGCGAAGGGGATGTTCTTACCGCGGCCCTCGTGGGGGCCCTGGCATCAGCCTTCCCGGCGACCACGTTCACGGAAATGTTCTGCCCCGACTGGAAAGGCAACCGCGTCTTCCTGAGCCACATGGGGGAGTTCAATCTCGCAGTGGCGGATGGCAAACCCCGCCTGGCTATGCCCGGCATGAACTTCACGCCCGGGGAAATGCACGTGATCCCGTACGGAAGACTGCGGGGCGGTGAAGCGGTGTTTGTCAATCTGGCCCCCTTGTCGGACAAGTCCTTCCGCCTGATCGTGGCGCCCGGCCGGATGGAGTCCGTGAAGGGCAAGGACGGATTCGAGAAGTCGGTGCGCGGCTGGTTCAAGTCACGCATGCCGGTTGCCGACTTCCTCGCAGAATACAGCCGGAAGGGAGGGACGCATCACGCCGCCCTGGTCTACGGAAAGGTTGCTCCTTCCCTCCTCGCCTTCGGCCGATGGATGGGCTGGGATGTCCAGGTCCTGTAGGCAACGCCCGATACTTGTGGGGACCCCATGGAAACACTGATCGGAATCGACCTGGGAACCAGCGCCACCAAAGGGGTGTTGCTGTCGGCGGATGGCCGGATTCTCGCGCGGGAACGGCGTCCGACGGAGCTGATCCGGATCGGGCCGGACCGCGTGGAGTTCTCCTCGCCGCGCTGCTACGAGATCCTTTGCGAAGTCATCCGGTCCCTCCTGCAATCCGCCCCGCGGCATTGCCGCGTCGCCGCCCTTTCACTTTCGGGCGCCACCGGGAATGCCCTGCTGATGGACCGCCAGGGCTCACCCCTGGGAAACGCCATCAACTGGATGGACGCCCGCTCGGCGAATGATCCCGGAATCGACCCGGCAGGCCTTTCCCCCGCGGAGATATACCGGATCGTGGGCTGGCCGTATTTCCGGGGCTTCCCGCTGGTGCAATTGACGTGGCTGAAACAGAACCTGCCGGACGTTTTCCGCAGTGCAGCCATGGTTGGCATGAATATCACCTACCTGTACCACCGCCTTTGCGGGAAGTACGGCATGGATCACTCCACAGCCACCACGTTCTATTTGCAGGATCAGGAGAAGCGGCGCTGGCATCAGCCCCTGCTGGATCTGCTGGAACTGGATGCAAGCCGGCTCCCGCAGCTGATGCCGTCGGCCTCCATCCTCGGGAATATCACCCGGCACGCGGCCGTGGAAACCGGTTTGCCGGAGGATACCGCCATTGTGCTCGGCGCCTTCGACCACCCCAGCGCCGCACGGGCCGTCGGCGTACTGAGACCCGGGGATGTCCTGCTCTCCTGCGGCACCTCCTGGGTCGGTTTCTATCCGGTGCCGGACCGCGAGTTGAGCCTGTCCCAGACCCTGCTGTCGGACCCGTTCCTGTCACCAGCCGGTCCCTGGGGTACCATTTTCTCCCTGCCTTGCGTAGGGGACAAGGTCCATGATTTCGTGTCCAGGACCTTTTCCTCCGAGCCGTCCATGGCCGAACGCTATGCGCGCTTCAATGAGGCGGCGGAACGCGCTCCGCGGGGTTCATCCGATCCCTGCCGGTCGATCATGGAATCCATTGCCCGGGATATGCACAGCAAGATGGACAACCTCGCCAGGGCGGGGTTGAAGGCCAACCGGATTGTCATGGTGGGAGGCCCCACCGAGAGCCACATATGGACCCGGATCCTCACCGACGAACTCGGTCTTGAAATCAGCCTGCCGGAGACAGGCGCCTTCGCGGGAGCCCTTGGCGCCGCCATCATGGCCGGGATCGGAACGAAACTCTTCGCCGGCGAGACGGATGGTTTCTCCCGTTTATCCGCCAGCAGCCGGATCCTGAAGCCCGGCACGACACAGTAAGACCGGGGTGTCCTCAGTTTGCCTGTACAAGCCGGCACAAGGTGTTGTACGCTTTTTCGCCAACCATGCAAAAGGAAGTCAAAGTCGTCTTTGAACCTTCCGGTCGGGCGGTCTATGCGCTTCCGGGAACGGTCATTCTCGAAGCCGCCGCACGCGCCGGTCTGATCCTGCAAACCCCCTGTGGCGGCGCCGGCAAATGCGGCAAGTGCCTGGTACAGGTCCGCCACGGCGAATGCCCGGCATCGGAAACCGATATCGCCACCCTGGGAGCTGTCCGGGTCACCGAAGGCTTCCGCCTGGCCTGCCATTCTCACATCCACGGGCCGGTAACGATCGAGATTCCCGACCGTTCCCTCTTCCAATCCCAGCAGCAGATCCTGACCGCAGACTCGGGCGAAACCGTGGATATCCGGCCCCGCGTCCGTAAGATCTGCCTGCGGCTGACCCCGCCATCCCAGCACGACACGGTCTCCGACACCGAACGGGTCCTCGCCGCCCTGCCTCCCTGTTCAATGACCATCGACGCGTTGCGCGCCCTGCCGGGCGCCCTCCGGATTGCCGGATTTGTCATCACCTGCACCCTCGTGGAACACGAGCTTGTGGCGGTGGAACCCGGCGACACCACGACGGAGTGCTACGGAATCGCCGTGGATATCGGAAGCACCACGCTGGTGGCGACGCTGGTGAACCTGAATACAGGCGCCGATATTGCCGTCGCCGCACGGGTGAACCCGCAAACCTCCTTCGGCGATGATGTGATTTCCCGCATACAGAAATGCCGGACCGAAAAAGACGGCCTGGCCCGGCTGCAGGGTGCCGTCATCGAAGGCGTCAACCACCTGATTGATGAACTGGAGCGCAAGACACACGTCAACCGGAACCACATCTACGAGATGGTCCTGGCTGGAAACACAACCATGCAGCAGATCCTGGCAGGGATCGATCCGTCCGCTCTGGGGGAACTGCCGTTTATTCCGGCATTCCGCGGCGCGCTGGAAACACAGGCTTCGGACCTCCGCCTGCACCTGCCGCGCCAGTCGAAGGTCTTTCTCTTCCCCCAGATCGGCAGTTTTGTGGGGGGCGATACGGTGTCGGGGATTATCGCCACCCGACTGGACCGTACCAGCGGGCCCAGCCTGCTCGTCGATATCGGCACGAACGGTGAGATCGTCCTTTCCGGCAAGGGCCGGATGCTGGCCACCTCCGTCGCCGCCGGACCGGCCTTCGAGGGTGCGCGGATCATCAACGGGATGCGGGCTGCCCCGGGCGCCATCGAAAAGGTTCTCCTGGATGGAGACGTTCAGCTGAACATCATCGGGAATGCCAAGCCGGCGGGCATTTGCGGAACGGGCCTGATCGACGCCGCCGCCGAACTCCTCCGGAAGGGCCTTCTTGATTCCACCGGCCGCCTGCTGGCCGCGGACGAAGTCCCTGCCTCCGTGCCGGACGCCTTGCGCCGCCGGCTGGTGGAGAAGGATGGCGAAATCAACTTCCTGCTGGTGGATGCCGGAAGTTCCGCGACACACCAGCCTCTGTTCCTCTATCAGCGCGATATCCGGGAATTGCAGTTGGCCAATGCGGCCATCCGGGCGGGCATCAATATCCTCCTGCGGATCGGCGGCTTCCAGCCGGAAGAGCTCGAGGCTGTCCTGCTTGCAGGGGCCTTCGGGAATTTCATTCGCCGCAACAATGCGCGCCGGATTGGCATGCTGCCGCCCATCCCCTGCCACCGGATCCGCTTTGTCGGCAATACCGCTTCCTTCGGCGCCAAGCGCGCCCTGCTTTCGGTGGAGGAAAAGGAATACGCCGACCGCGTGGCCCGTTCGGTGGAACACGTGGATCTCTCGCTGGATCCGGAATTCCAGATGGAATTCAGCACCGCCATGCTGCTTCCGGAAGACGAGCCGGACCATTGCCCGGAATAAACGGTTCTGACCGGGGTCCCGGTCAGAACCAGCGCTGCTGTTCCCGTTCGCGCCGCATCAACTCGTTCTGCAGGTCACGCGCGCGGGAATCCACGTCCGGTGTCCGCTCGGAAGTCTTAAGGACCAGGTTAAGACTGTCGCGCGCCTCCCTGAATTTCCCGATCCTTAACTGTGTCTCGGCCGCATTCAGATACACCTCGAGCCAGGCATAATCGCCTTTCTTGACAAAATCCAGGGCCTTGCGCATGTGCTCTTCCGCTGACTTCATATCACCGGACCGCATGTAGACCAGCGCCGCTGTATCATGAAGGGCAAAATCGTCACGCCCCTTCTCCAGCAACGCAGGCAGGAGCGTCTTTGCCTCCGACAGCAGTTTGTCATCCTGCGCCAGAGTATAGACCAGGTTGTTCAGCACATGCGCATCATCGGGGAAACGGACCTTCGCCAATTTCAGGATCCGTATGGCCCGCGCAATGTCGCCTTCCCTGCGGGCCGCTTCCGCCGCAATCAGATAGGTCCGTGGGCTGGCGCGCTTGGCGCCCTGCTCACGCGCAATGGCATCCTCGAGAATGCCGACCGCACGCTCGGTCTGACCTTGCAGGAAGTACAGTTCGCCCAGTCTTTCACTCCAGGCGCTTTCGCCGGGATACTTGGCTGCCAGCGCTTCAAGCGCCCGGGCCACATCCGGATCGCGCAATCCCTTTTTCCCCTTGAGGGCCACAATCATCTTGTAGAACGACCATGGCTCCAGCGCCTGTTCCGCCCCGTTGCGAGCGCACTGCACAGCCCACGTCCGGTCCCCCGTCCTGATTCCGCATTGGATGCCCAGCAAATACGCCGGTAACAGGCCCTGACCGGTCCGGATCGCCGCTCTCGCCAGTTCGCAGGCCGCATTAGTCATGCCTTTCCGGAGCAGGAAGTCCCCGGCCCGGACCATCGCACCGGGCGAGTACTTCCTGCCGGCAACCACCCCGGCAACCTCCCGGTTGGCCCAGTCAGCCCCCTTGCCGCTATTCACTTCGGTCACCAGATAGCCAAGCCACAGTTCACTGTCCCAGGGACAGGCCTTCCTGGCCTTTTCCGCGAGAACCGGATCTTTCCTGAGCAGCAGATTCAACCGCCAGGTCAGGCTCCATTCCGGGGCATTCTCGAGAGCCTTTTCCGCGGCCCGCGTCGCCTCCTCGTTCCGGCCCTGACGTAGCAGAAGCAAGCTGAGTTCCGTCAACGCGAGGCCTTTTTCGCGCCGGTCACGCCCCGCCGCCTCCCAGGCCGCCGGATCCGAAACCTTCCCCTCACCCTTGGCCTCCAGCCACCGCCGCTTGAGATGGACGAGGTTCCTGAGATACGGAGTCTTGCGATTGGGCAAGGTCTCCCGTTCACGGGAATAATCCGCTTCGGACATTTTTCCGCCGCGCCACTCCACCGCCCACTCGGCAGGCGCCAGCAACTCCGTCTGCCGCTGGCGAACACCAAGATCCCCGAGATGTTCCACGATCGAAAGCTTGTTCCCTTCCACAATCCGTCCCGTCTCCAGCAGGAGCCTGGCCTTGACGGAGGGATGCGGCGGTATCTTCATCCCGTCCACCAGGAATAACGATTCCTCCGGGAATCCGTAGTAGTTCAGGACACCGGCCATGGCCAGACACCATTCCTCCGACTCGGGGAATTTGGCGCGCGCCACCTCCAGCATGCCCATGGCCAGCGGCCCGACGCCCAGGGACATTCCGGCACTGGCCATATCCAGCCAGACGGTCAGCGGCGGGAATCCCTCCAGCCGCATATACTCGCCCAGCGACTCAAAAACCATTTCCCAGTCCTGCTGGGCCTTGTAAAGTCCCGCATGGGCCAGCAGGAAATCCTTCTTTCGCCGTGGCGCCGAATCCTCGAACAAACGCAGTTTCGTGTGCGCTTCCTCCCACCGCCCCAACTCACCCAGCACCTGTCCGTAGAGCAACTGCAGCCGCAAATCGAGCTTGCCAGCCTTCTCCAGCCGCTCAAGGGAATCGAGGCAAAGGCGCAAACGCCTCTCGTATCCCTGCCGTGTTTCGAGCCCGCCCAGTTCCCCGGACAGCGGAATATTCCGCCACAACTCCCGCCAGGGCGGGTAATGCCGTGCGTATTGATAGAATAGCCGGATGTCCACCATCGGGTCATTGCCCGTCAGCCCCGTCCCGAGGAAATTTCTCCGGAAGGTGAACCAGCGCCGCCCATGCTCAGCGGGCGCGATCATCAGCATGGGATCATCCGGCGCCCTTGTCTCCATGAGCCGATAGGCCAGCCAGCCGACATCCGGCCGGCCAATGGCAAAAGCGCCATCCATGGCCATAGCCAATTCCGCGGCCTGCCACGTATCCAGATTGGATTTGAACACCGTTTCAAAACGACCGACCCATTCGGATTCCGGCCACTCCCGCGCCACCCGGATCAGCGGACCGAGGAAAAGCGCCTCCTTTTCGCGGTCCGCCATCGCCCGCCTCAGCACATTGGCCGCACCGTTGATGTCGCTGACCCGCAGTCGCGCCTCGGCGGCAATGACCCCCTGAAGCGGCTGGGCATACGGCAGTTCCGAATCACTCTGCCGAATGGACTCCCACAAGTCGCGGGACGCCATATAGGGGAAAAGCAGGCGGATCCGCTCCTGGGTGCCCAAACCACGCGCGGCCGTCACAATATGGCGCGCCACCTCCGCAGGCCGGTCCAGAACGGCATTGAACTCGGCCAGAACAAGGGCAACCCCGGGCAGTTCCAGGGCCTCGCTCCCAAACGTCCCGATGAGTGGAGGCACCTCATCCAAGCGCTTGAGATCCAGGAGCGCCCTGACCTCCAGGACCCTCTCCCCGAGCGTCCGCTGCTCGAGGGGCCTTCGCCGCAGGATCGCAAGCGCATCCTCATCCCGTCCACGCCCGACCAGAACCAGCGCAAGGTCGTAGAGCAACTCCTCGTCGTCCGACTTCAAGGCCAGAGCCTTGCGTATGACGCGCTCGGCGTTTGCCCCGTCATGCGGCATCAACCCCTTGCCTACCCCGTGCAACATCTCCGCCCGGTGCTCCGGCCTGAGGCGATACAGAAGGATCCCCGTTCCGGCAACCAGCACTACGATGGCCATAACAGGCATCCACCACCGGAAGAAGAACGCCCAGAAGTTTGGCCAGCGGTGGAGTTTCTCCTCGGGTTCACCCACCAGATCGTTCACTTCATCCAGTTTCCGGCGCCGCAGGTGCTTCCAAACCTTCTGCTGGATAAGAATGGCGTCCAGATGGATCAGACCGACCGCCAGAAGGAGGAAAATGCCCATGGAGTCGTGAAGAACCTTGTCGCCCCACAATGGCGGGCGGTCCCGCCCCATCCAGACGATTCCGGAAATCCGCAACACGTTCAACAGAAGGACCTGCACCATGCCGATCCCAAGCAGAACGCCGATAATCCACCAGCGCAACCGCATGATCAACCCGACGCCAAGACCGCAGAAGAAAACAGTCATGGCAGTTTTCAACCCGCTGCATTCCTCCGGGACCCCGAACACCCGCGCACCGGTCCGCAGCACCAGTCCATCCCCCCATACACGGACATTGAAGAACTGCAGGAAAACCTCGCTCAGCCGGACCGAAATCGCCTGCATCTTCAGCTGCAGGGGACCAAACACCTGGCTGGGCAGGGGATGCACCCAGTAGATGATGAACAGCGCCAGGAAAAGGTCACGGCTGTAACGCATGGGCAATGCCCAGGCCAGACAGGCGTAGAGCAGAAGAAGCACCCCCAGCCATTCAAACTGGTGAATCGGGACCATCAATCCCACGATCACCAGGATGGTGCCGGCAAGGGCCAGCACGGCCAGAACACCCCCCGGCAGACGACGTGGATTCTCCTCGATTTTCGAGCGGAAAATGAGAACAAGACCAAAAAGAACCCCAAGCCCGAAGGATAACCCCCCGCCCGGACCGGACACCAGCCGCGGTACATTAACCCAGCACCAGGCCGCAAGGAGAATGAAGGCGGAAAACAGCACCGCCTTGTGCGAGAACTGCATCTCTTTCCGGTGTTCCGTCATTGTCCCCGCTGCCTACAGTCGATTTCGCATCCCAATCGCCTCCCGGACTTACAGATCCCGGGCATAAGTCAGGGAGATCCCCGCCATATCCCGCGTGAAAGCCAGATCATCCGCATCGCTGAAACGCTCCAGATGCTCGAAGTAGGTGTGAAGCGTCCAATCCCGCGCAAGCACATAGGCCAGCCCGATGTTGCTGACCCACGTGTCGTAACTTTCCTCAACCAGACGGTCACCCGCTCCGGCTTCGCCTTCCCCCGGTTCACTGTTCTCGCGTATCGTGTAGGCCGTAGCGAGCGTCAAAGTAAGATCCTGGCTCAACGGCTTGATAACCGTGACCTGATGTAACCAGTCGGAATAGTCGCTGGCGCGGTAGAGGCGCGGCTCCACAACCTGGTAGGCCGTCCGATACCCGATCGAGAGTTCGGGGCTGGCCCACGAAATACCGTAGCTGTAGGAATCCAGCACCTCGAACCCGCCGCTGAACCCCCCGCGCTGGCTCTTCTCGTAGCCGATGTCGTGGGTCACATGCTCCGTCAGGCGCGAAGAGAGGCGGATCATGCCGATTACCGTGTCGGATGTTCCGTTGGTCTCCCATTCGCTATCGGTAGTGAGTTCCCCCATGGAATATCCGATGGCTGTCTGGAGCCTTGTGTCCGGCGACAGGTCAGCTCCAAGAAACGTGGCGTAGTCCTGCTGAAACTGGTCGCCACGGCTCTCCTCATACTGGCGCCAGACATAATTCGCGCGCACTCCTCCAACAGCCACCGGATTCAACTGCTGCTGGTAAGTCACACCCTGGTTGTAGACCACGCTCCGCTGGATGTCGAATTCATCATCCTCGGGAATGGTGTCTACCCGGCTGCCCGAATAGGCCAGGTTCTTGTTCTTGGCCATGAGCCAATCCATATCCAGGCCGAGCATGTTCTGGAAGCTCGTATACTTCCGCCCGCTGATGTTGTCGCCGAAACCCCGTTCATCCACATACTCCGTCCGGTAGCTCGGCACATCATAGAGGCATCCGCGGACATACGGCGTCAGCTCGAAATCGGTGGAAATGCTGGCCGAAACCGATGCCCCGCTTTCCCCCATGAAGGCGCTGGCTTCCGCCCGCCCGTTGAATCGGCTCTCCCGTCCCGCCGCATCACCCTCGGCGTACTCAAAGGAACCCAGGTGCGCGAAAATGCCCGGCCCCATCACATCGAACGAGAACTCATTCTCCTCCGTTTCCATGGGGAAATGCTGATAGCCCAGCACAAAGGAAATATCCAGGTCCGCATACTTGCTGATGAGCATGTAGTTGCGCATGCTCAACCGTGAAACCAGGGGATAGTCCGATCCGTCCTTCAGGATCCGGCCGCGCTCGTTCCCGTACAGATATCCCACCCCATCGCCCGAGGACGTGACATATCGGTAACCCGCGGACTGGCTGAACGCGATATCGGAGTAAAACGGACCGAGCCGCAAATTAGCCTTGTCCGGGACCTGCAGTTCCCGATAGGCATCGAATCGCAGCGTCTGCCCGCCGGCCAGCGACGCCATCAGCATGATTCCCCCCGCCATCCATGCCGTCCATTTCATTGCTGTATCCTTCCTGATGGGCCGGCCGCCTCCTGATTCAGGCGGCACCACCTTCACACCATCCGCTATTTCATCCACTCCGGGCCCTGAACTGTTCCCGCGCCTGCCCGATCAACGCCAGTGTCTCCTGCGTCATCCGCTCCCATGTGAATCCGCGGCCCCATTCGACAGCCGCGGCCCGCATACGCGCATACAGGCACGGATCCGATAACAACGCATCCATCCGTCCAGCCAAAGCCTGCACATCCCCATGCGGGACCAGGAAGCCTGTCTTCCCATCCACCACAGACTCCCTCAACCCCGGCGAATCACTGGCCAAGGCAGGCGTTCCGCACACATTGGCCTCGATCACCGACAACCCCCATCCCTCCTTCGGGGAGGTGTACAAGAGCAGGTGCGCCCTCTGCAGAAGTTCCACCTTCTCCTGCTCCGGGATAAAACCCGGAAACGTCACATTCTTCTCGAGACCCAGCCGGCTCACAAACCGCCGGAGTTGCGGCAGGTGATCCCCGGTCCCGACAATCCGGCACTCGATGCCCGGATACTTGCCCCGCAGCCGTTCTACCGCCCGGATCCCGATTTCAATACCCTTGTACTTTTTTACCCTTCCAAGATAGACCAGCAGGGGATGATCGGCAAAAGGTTTTTTCTCCGGTGCCGAGTAATGTTCCTGCGAAAGACCGCTGTGAATCACCCGGATATGATCCCCGGGAATTCCCCGCCCCCTCAGGTCGTCCCGCGTCCCCTGGCTGAGGACCGAAAACAGGCAGTTCCTGTACACGAACGGGATGAACCACTCATGGGCATACACATAGGCGCCGACAGGAAACGATGCTTCATGGAAAACCGCCGTACCGAAAAGATGCGGGACGATGCAGAGAACCGGAACCTTTCGTTCATGCAACGGCATGAAGAAGGGCAGTTTATCGATCCCTTCGATGATGACGTCATAGCCGTTCCCGCGCAATTCCCTGTGATAGGCAAGCGGAGCCGCATGATTGAAGCAGGGCTGTATCCCGCGGCGCAGAATGCGGATCCCCTCCCTGTACTCCTCGGACTTGCTGCCGGGATAGCGGCAACACAGATAGTCCACCGAATGACCCGCGGCCACGATCCGCTTGAAAGTCTCCAGAAGGACCACTTCAGCCCCGCCGGCTTCGGGATGAGTCATATCCCTGAATTCAATCAGCAGAATCTTCATGATCCGGAAAACCTGTCAAATCCACCGGCGCCACCCGGGCACCCTCCTCAGGAACCGGGATGCTCCAGGGCAAGCCCCTTCGCGCAGAGCGGGCAACGGGCAGGCTCGTACACCACCGGTTCCATGTTCAACAGGCTGACCGTGGGGTACCGGAACCGGGCCTTGCCCCCGCTACGATCCACCAGGACCGCTATCGCCGCGACTTTTCCCCCCTGCTGTTCGACAATATCAATCGTTTCCTGAACCCGTCCACCACGCGTGATTACATCTTCCGCCACCACATACGCCGCGCCCGCCGGAACCCGGAATCCGCGCCGCAACACCAGCGCCCCGTCCTGTTTCTCGGCGAAAATGGATACCACGTCCAGCGCCTTGGCCACCTCATGGCCCACAAACAAACCGCCCATGGCGGGCGCAATAACCCCGTCAAACCGCATCCCGGGCAGAGCCGTACGCATCTTTTCGACCAGCGCCTCACACAACCGCCCCGCAATGCGCGGATACTGCAGAACCTTCGCGCACTGGAAAAACTGATCGCTGTGCAAACCGGACCGCAGTTCGAAATGCCCCTTCAACAAGGCCTTTGTATCCAGAAAAACCTGAAGTACTTCCTGCTCTTTCATGGTAACTCCTTGCGGCCAGAGAGTATCCGACCCGCGGCCGCCATAAAAGACTTTTCAATCACCCCCGGTCGCCCACCCCTATAACACCGACAGGGCATCCACATCCACCGAGGCCGAGACACCGGACGGCCACCGGAAATTGCGTAACGCCGGTTTCAAGGCATCGAGGATCGTGCGGGTCAGCGGCGCACGGAGGATGAGCTGGAAACGGTATTGGCCCTTGGCCCGCTCCAAAGGAGCCGGCGCGGGCCCCGCCGGAATCACGGATGCAGGCAACAGCGGCCTGAGTGCTTCCGCAAACCGCTCCACAGCAGCCTCCACCCGTTCCCGTACCACCCCCTTGACCGCCACACAAACCAGATGCCCGAATGGCGGGTAGCCCAGTTCTTGCCGGTACTCCATCTCCTTGTCGCAAAACCCCTCATAGTCCAGCCGGCGTGCGGCCTGCACGGCCGCATGAAACGGAGTGAAGGTCTGGATAATCACCTCGCCCGGCACTTCCCCCCGGCCGGCGCGGCCGGCAACCTGGGTCAGCAATTGGAACGTCCTTTCCCCCGCCCGGAAGTCGGGCATGTGCAGGCTCGTGTCGGCATTCAGCACCCCAATCAGAGTCACATTGGGAAAATCCAACCCCTTGGCAATCATCTGGGTGCCAACGAGAATGTCGATCTTGCCCGTCCGGAAATCGCCGAGAATCCGGTCATGGGACCCCTTGGTCGTCGTGGTATCCGCATCCATCCGGGCCACACGGGCGCCGGAAAAGATCTTCCCGACCGCCGCCTCCACCCGCTGGGTCCCGATCCCCGTCAGCTTGTATTGGGGATCGGCGCACCCCGGACACCGCTCCGGCACCCTCTTGCCGGCTCCGCAAACGTGGCATTTCAGCGCCTCCTCGTGGCGATGATAGGTGAGACTGATACTGCAATGCTCACAGGACGCAACATAGCCGCATTTCGAACACACCAGCGAGGTCGCATATCCGCGGCGGTTCAGGAACAGCATGACCTGCTCCCCACGATCCAACCGGGCCCGTACCGCACTCACCAATTCCCGAGAAAAGACCGAAACCCGCCCCGTCCGTTCCGCTTCCAGCCGCATATCGACAACCTGCATGGAAGGCATTGACCGGTGATCCACCCGCCGCCGCATGGAAACAAGACAGTACTTGCCCTTGCGGGCATTGTGGCAGGATTCCAGCGCAGGCGTGGCCGATCCGAGCAGGACCGCACACCCCTGCATATGTCCGCGCATCACGGCCACATCCCTGGCGTTGTAGCGCGGCGCCTCCTCCTGCTTGTAGCTGTTCTCGTGCTCCTCATCGACCACAATGAGCCCGAGATTGCGCACGGGAGCAAACACCGCGGATCGCGCACCGATCACAATCCGCGCCTCCCCGTCATGAATGCGATGCCACTCGTCATGACGCTCCCCGTCCGACAAGTGGCTGTGCAACACCGCGATCGAGCCGCCGAACCGGCTCCGAAACCTCTCAATTGTCTGGGGCGTCAGCGAAATTTCCGGCACCAGCACAACGGCTCCCTTATCCTGCTGGAGCGCATGCTGGATAGCCCGGAGGTAGACTTCCGTCTTGCCGCTGCCAGTCACTCCGTGCAGGAGCACCACCGGCGGCACCAGCCGGTCAATGGAATCACAAACCACGCGAAGCGCTTCCGCCTGCTCCGGCATGAGTTCGGGCGGGCGGGACGGCAGAATCGTATGCCGGGCCAGCGGATCACGCAAGGAAGCCCTCTTCGCGATCCGCACGAACCCCTTCCGCTCGAGCGTCCGCACTGTTCCGGCCTCCACGCCGGATGCCTTGACCAGTTCCGCCAGGAACATCCCTCCTTGCCGCTCCAGCGCATCCAGCACCGCATCCTGCTTCGGCGCCTTCCCCCGCGGCCCCGTATCCCCTCCCACCCGTTCAACAAACAACTGCTCCTTGAAGGCCGCCTTGTGACGCCGGACCGCCCCGGGCAAGACCGCCCGCACCGCCAGTTCGACCGGCGCACAGTAGTATTCGCCCATCCAGCGGGCCAGTTGCAGCAGCTTCTCGTCGATGTACGGCTTTTCACCAACCACCGCGTCGATCAGCTTTAGTTCGGCATGCTCCGATGTATTGGCAAAACCGACCACATACCCTTGTGTCTGTCTCGACCCGAAGGAGATCATAACCCGGGACCCCAGTTTGACCTGCTCGCGCAGGGAATCAGGAATCCGGTAGTCAAATTCGCGGTCAACCGCGACATCCACAACAACTTTGGCGATCATGGAGCAGGAAGTATGAACCGAAAGGCAAAGGCACGGCAAAGAAAAAAGCCGGGAACATTTTCATGCTCCCGGCTTCGATTGTCAGCCAGTCAGGCAGATCTTACATCTTGCCCCAGGTCGGCCAGGTACCGCCACCGATGTTGGTAACGGTGATCGAGCTTCCATTCAGCCATTCCACGTGGCTGTCGATGAACAGCATGTTGCCGCCATCGCCATTGTGGTTTCCGCCGAAACCGCTCGCCGCCTGCGTCACATCATTCGAACCGTTCTTGTCAAGCGCGATGACCATGCTCGGGGCATCACTCTCGCTCATACCGGGACGGATGTTGTAGCTGCACCACTGCTCCGTCAGGGCACTGACGGCCGCGGGCTGCGCCGGATTCCCCTTCGCGCTCGGGCAGCGGAACAGGGCCACGGAGTTGGAGCCGACATACGGCGAAAGGTTCGTGAAGCTGCTGGGGAACTGCTCACGGTTGTCACCGGAGTACATACGCAAACCCAATCCGATCTGCTTGAAGTTGTTCAGGCAGTTGGCACGGCGGGCCTTTTCACGAGCCAGCGAAAGCGCCGGAACGAGCAAGCCGGCCAGAATACCGATGATCGCGATCACAACCAGCAACTCAATCAGCGTAAACCCCTTGATCTTCATCCTGTTCAAAAACCTGCTCATGCGACTCTCCTTTTTCAAATGACAACCTGCTTGCGCCAGACTCCAAAGTATGGCATTCGAAAGGAATCTATACTGAACCCTGCATTCCCGTCAATAGCCGTGTGTATTTTTCAACCTTTTTCTCATTGACGGGAAGCCCCTATCCCCTACTATGGGACGCTTTGCAAATCCAAGCAGGAAGGAGAATCGTATGGCACTGATTAATTTTGGCGGCGAAAAGGAAACCGTGGTGACCCGCAAGGAGTTCCCCATCGCCAAGGCGCGCAAGGTTTTGAAGAAGGAAACCATAGCGATCATCGGATACGGCGTGCAGGGCCCCGCCCAGGCGCTGAACCTCAAGGATAACGGCTTCAACGTCATCATCGGCCAGGCGCCGGAATTCCAGCGCGACTGGGACCGCGCCCGCAAGGATGGCTGGGTGCCCGGCAAGACGCTGTTCCCCATCGCCGAAGCCGTCAAGCGCGGCACCATCATCCAGATCCTTGTCTCGGATGCCGCCCAACGGAAGATCTGGCCGGTGATCAAAGCCAACCTGAAGCCCGGCGACGCCGTGTATTTCTCCCACGGGTTCTCCATCGTCTACAAGAACCAGACAGGGATGATCCCTCCCAAGGACGTGGATGTCATCATGGTCGCCCCCAAGGGGTCGGGAACCTCCGTCCGCCGGAACTTCCTCTCGGGCGCCGGCATCAATTCCAGCTTCGCCGTCGGCCAGGACGCCACCGGTCGCGCCAAGGAACGCTGTATCGCCGTCGGAATCGGAATCGGCTCGGGCTACCTGTTCCCCACCACCTTCCAGAAGGAAGTCTACAGTGACCTTACAGGGGAACGCGGCGTCCTGATGGGCGCCCTTGCCGGCATGATGGAAGCGCAGTACGATGTGCTGCGTTCCCACGGGCACACCCCCAGCGAAGCCTTCAACGAAACCGTCGAGGAACTCACCCAGAGCCTGATCCGACTGGTGGATGAGAACGGGATGGACTGGATGTACCAGAACTGTTCCGCCACCGCCCAGCACGGCGCCCTGAAGTGGAGGCCGATCTTCAAGAAGGCCAACCTGCCCGTCTTCAAGAAGCTCTATGCTTCGGTCAAGGCCGGACAGGAAACCCGCGAGGTGATCCGGGATTGCGGCGGGAAGGACTACCAGAAATTCCTGTCCAAGCGTCTGGCCGAGATCCATGACTCGGAAATGTGGCAGGCCGGCGCCGCCGTCCGGGCCCTCCGTCCGAAGGAACCCGCCAGGACGCTCCTGAAGAACGCCAAGGGAGTGGGCGGCCGCACCTCGAATTAACCGGTAAACAGGTTCCGCGGGCAGGCGCCGGAAGGCCCTGCCCTTTTTTGTTCCCATGACGATCCTCGAAATACTGCTTCTGGCCGTCGGTCTCGCTATGGATGCCTTTGCCGTGTCCGTGGCAAGCGGGATCGCCATGAAAAAATTCCGCTTCAGCCATGCTCTGCGCATGGCCTTGGCCTTCGGCCTTTTCCAGGCCATCATGCCGGTCATCGGATGGCTGGCCGGCAGGGCCCTGCAATCCTTTGTCGCCAGTTTTGACCACTGGGTCGCCTTCGGACTGCTGACGGTCATCGGCGGCAAGATGATCTATGAGGCCACCCGCATCGAGGAGGCGGAATCCGATTCCAACCCGTTTGGCTTTCAAGTGCTCCTTCTCCTTTCCCTCGCGACCAGCGTGGATGCCCTGGCCGTCGGTATCACCTTCGCCATGCTGGGATCCGCCATCATCGTCCCGATCGCCATCATCGGATTCATCACCTTCGCACTGTGCCTGGCGGGAGTACGCATCGGCCATGTGTCCGGCCATTTCTTTGAAAACAAGATCGAGGTCACCGGCGGGATTGTGCTGATCGGAATCGGCCTGAAAATTCTCATCCAGCACCTGAGGGCTTGAGAAGCCCGTCTCTTTTGTTGTAAAAGGATTGCCGAAACGGTCACCGGGGTTCAAAGTCCATCCAGGGCTGAATCACCCGCGGGGGGACCGAAGGAGAAACGGTTTATGATTCCTCGTTACACGCGTCCGGAAATCGGCAACATCTGGTCTGACGAAAACAAGTTCCGCATCTGGCTGCGGATCGAGATCCTCGCCTGTGAAGCCATGCACAAGCTGGGCGTGATCCCGGCCGCCGACCTGAAGAGAATCCAGGCCCGGGCGAACTTCAACGTCAAGCGGATCAACCAGATCGAGGCAAAGGTCAACCACGACGTGATCGCATTCCTGACGAATGTGGCGGAATACGTCGGCCCTTCCGCCCGCTATATCCACCGCGGGCTCACAAGCTCCGACGTGCTCGACACGGCCCTTGCCGTCCAGATGCTCCAGGCCATGGATATCCTCATCGCGGACGTCAAGACCGTCCGTAAAGCCGCCGCCGCAAAGGCCCGGAAGTACAAGTTCACCCCGATGATGGGCCGCAGCCACGGGATCCACGCCGAGCCGATCACCTTCGGGCTGAAGATGGCCCTCATGTACGATGAGTTCGGGCGCGCCCTGACCCGCCTGCAACAAGCGCGGGAAACCATCCGTGTCGGCCAGCTCTCCGGCGCCGTGGGAACCCATGCCCACATTTCCCCCTTCGTGGAAGATTATGTCTGCCGCAAGCTCGGGCTCAAGCCCGCCGCCATTTCCACCCAGATCCTCCAACGGGATCGCCATGCGGAATATATGGCGGCCCTGGCTCTCGCAGGCTGTTCCGTGGACCGATGGGCCACCGAATTCCGCCACCTGCAACGCACCGAGGTCCGCGAAATGGAGGAATTCTTCGGCAAACAGCAGAAGGGCTCTTCCGCCATGCCCCACAAGAAGAACCCCATCACCGGCGAGAAATTGAGCGGCCTGGCCCGCCTCCTGCGCGGGAACCTCGTCGCCGGCATGGAAAACGTGGCCCTCTGGCACGAACGGGACATCTCCCACTCTTCCGTCGAACGCGTGATCCTGCCGGACAGCACCATCGCCCTCGACCATATGCTGGTCAACCTGGAAAAGCTCGTCTCGAAGATGGTCGTGTACAAGGACCGGATGATGGAAAACCTCGGTCTGACCCATGGCCTGATCCACTCGCAACAGGTCCTCCTGATGCTCACAGAAAAGAAATTCTCGCGCGAGGACGCCTACCGCCTCGTGCAGAAACACGCCATGCAGGCGTGGAATACACGCCAGGATCTCCGCACACTGCTGGAAGCGGATGCGGAAGTGATGAAACGCCTGACGCCGGCCGACCTGGACAAGGTCTTCGACCTGAGCATCCATTTCAAGGACGTGGACCGTACCTTCAAGGCCGTGGGCCTTTGAGATTTGAAATCCGACACGAGATTCACAGAAGGATTGCCATGAAGAAATCAAACGCCTCAACACACAAGTCCGCCTACGCAGCCGCCGGTGTGGATATCGACCAGAAGATGGCCGGAATCGCCGCCATCAAGAAAATGGTGAAGACCACCCGGACACCGGGAGTCCTGAACGACATCGGCCAGTTCGGCGGGTTCTTCGCGTCGCCGGGCAGGGACAAGGTTCTGGTGGCCAGCACGGACGGTGTGGGCACAAAACTGAAAATCGCTACCCTGGCCCGCCGCCATGACACCATCGGCCAGGATATCGTGAACCACTGCATCAACGACATCCTCGTCCAGGGCGCCACCCCGCTGTTCTTCATGGACTACGTCGGCATCTCGAAATTCGACCGCTCAATCTTCGAACAGATCGTGAAGGGACTCTGCAAGGCCTGCAGGGAGAGCGGTTGCGCCCTGCTGGGCGGCGAAACCGCCGAAATGCCCGGCCTCTACCCGCCGGAAGAATACGACCTGGTCGGCACCATCGTGGGAACCGTGGACAAGCGTTCCGTCATCAACGGCCGCAAGGTCCGCCCGGGCGACGTCATGATCGGACTCCCTTCCTCCGGGTTGCACACCAACGGCTATTCCCTCGCCCGCAAGGTCATCTTCGAAACCGCAAAACTGAAGATCAACGACATCTTCCCAGGCACAAGGAAGACCGTGGCCGACATCCTGCTTGCCGTCCACCTCAGCTATTTGAAGCCCGTGACGGCGCTGATGCGCAAGGTCCGGATCCATGCCATGGCGCACATCACCGGCGGAGGGTTCCCGGACAATGTCCCGCGCGTCCTCCCGCAGAACGTGGACGCCGTCTTCGACTGCTCAACCTGGAAAGTCCCTCCGGTTTTCGAGTTTATCCGGAAAGCCGGAAAGGTGGACCGCGAGGAAATGTACCGCGTCTTCAATATGGGCATCGGAATGGTGCTCGTGGTGCCGCGCGGGGATGTCGAGACCGCTCTGGCGACCCTCCGCAAGGCAGGCTCAAAACCGGTTGTGATCGGATGGATCACAAAGGGAAACCGCAAGGTTCAGCTGATCCATTGATATTCGTATGCAAACCCGGAACGCACCACAGGCGCCTTGCCGGGAATGCCATCCGCCAACGGCAGGCCGCCGCCCCCGTTTCCTCTTTGACGGCTGGATCCTGCTGGCCCTTACCGCCTTTATCCTCTGGCATCTCTCGCCATCGGAAATCCTGAGGGACACCACCACCGTGGGCGGGGACACACCCGCGCACAACTACCTCGCAAGCCAATTGCGCCACTCATTGCTTGAACAGGGCCGCATCATCTCCTGGGCCTCAGGCTGGTGGGGCGGGTTCCCGCTTTTCCAGTACTATTTCCCTCTTCCCTACCTGCTGATCGCACTGCTGAGTGTCTGGATCCCGTTTAACATCGCGTTCAAGATCGTCTCGATTTCAGGCCTCCTGCTTCTACCCGCCGCCGCTTATTGCGCGACACGCCTTCTCCGCTTTCCGCGTCCGGTTCCCCTGGTTACGGCGGTTTTCATGGTCCCCTTCCTGTTTGTGCGGGATCACACCATGTGGGGCGTGAACGTGGCCAGCACACTCGCAGGCATGATCGCCAACAGCCTGAGCTTCGCCCTGATGCTTCCCGCCTTGGCCTCCGCATGGCGGGATGCGATGGATGCGCGCCTGCGTCTCCGTACCCTCCTCCTCCTGGCACTGGTGGTGGGCTCGCATTTCTTCACTTCCATGATGGCCGGGCTGACCCTTGCCATAACCCCCCTGCTCCTCCTGCTGCAGCGCACGTCGCTCCCCTGCTGGCGCAAGGGCATCCTGGTCCTGGCGGTTGAAGGTGTCCTGGCCCTTCTTCTCATGGCATGGTGGATTGTCCCGCTGGCGGCAAAGTCGGCCTGGAGTATGGATTTCGGCGTCAACTGGGATATGACTTTGTGGAAGAATTTCCCCCCCTGGACCGTTGCCCTGATCCCGCTAGGTATCATCGCGCTGATCCTGGGCCTGCGTAATGGACATGCTGCTGTCTGGCTGTTCGTCTGGATGCTCCTGCTTGCGCTGTTCCTGTTCTATTGCGGGTACGCCATTTCTCCGGTATTCGTCAATTGCCGCCTATGGCCTTTCCTGATGTTCTCCATGGTCATGCTCGGCGCCATCGGGATTGGACTCTATCTGGCCGCCTGCCGTCATCCGGCGATCGCGGTTTCGGGGATTACCCTCCTCCTGCTTGGCGGGGTGGCGTGGGACGAGCATCAGGCAGGCAACCTCGCCCGCAACTGGTCCCGGTGGAATTTCCGCGGCCTGGAAATCAAGGCCGATGGCGGCGTATTCGACGAACTGGTCCTGCCGCTCAAAGGCACACCCGGCCGCCTGGCAAACGATCTGCACCCGGACAACAACCGCCTCGGCTCCAGCCGTATCTTTGAATTGGCCCCGCATCTGATCGGTAAACCGATCCTGGAAGGCGGCTTGGTCAACTCCGCGATCGGCTCCATTTTCGCCTATTACATCCAGAGCGAAACCTCTGAGTCCTGCGCCGGATACCCGCCGGTCGTGAAGCCTTCTTCGTTTGATCCCGATGCCGCCACCCGTCACCTGGAGTTGTTCAACGTAAAACACTTCATCGCCCGCTCACCGAAGACCCGCACGGCCTTCCGGGCCGATCCCCGCTGGCGGCCCATGAAGCAGGAGGAGGAATGGGAACTGTTTGAGCTGCTCTCCCATGACGGTTCGTATGTCTACGTTCCCTGTTTCCTGCCGGCCGTTGTCGAGACGAGTCACCCCAATGAGCGCGGTCTGGATTGGATCTACGCGCCGGGCGCACTGGATCAGCCGTTCCTCCTGGCGGATCCGCAGGCTGCCTGTCATCCGCCTGCGGCCCTGCCACGCTTGAAAGAGGCGGATTTCCTGGCCTTCCTGCAAGCGGCCGGCAAAGAGGCCGGGAAACCGCCCGCCCCCGCCGGATGGCAGGTCCCTGTCTCCCGAACAACCGGCCACCCGGTTTCCCATGAATCGGTTTCGGACCATTCGATCCGGTTCCGGACCACGGCCCTGGGTCAGCCCCACATCATCAAATGCAACTATTTCCCCAACTGGAAGGTCCGCGGAGCGGCCGGAGTATTCCGCGTTACCCCCGCCTTCCTGCTGGTCTTCCCTGATCAGAACGAGGTGGAACTGTATTACGGCTGGACCGGCGCGGACCGGGCTGGCCACTGGCTGACCCTGGCTGGAGGATTGATTCTCCTCGTTGTGGCATGGCACACTGGAAAGCAACGGTTCACCCGGAATACAGGGCCCGCATCATGAAGACCTGCTTCATCAAGTTTCTTGACGCAACAATCGGATGGCTGGCCTGCTGGAGCCTGGGCGGGTTGCGGCATAGGCTTCACCTGAACGCCGATGTCCCCCCATCCCTCGCCGGACGGCACATCAAACACGCCCTGGTTGTCCGTCCAGGCGGAATCGGCGACATGGTTCTTCTCCTCCCCGCCCTCCAGGCACTCCGCCGGGCATTCCCGGGCGTGGTGATCGACGTGCTTTGTGAACGTCGAAACCGGGACGTGCTCTCGCTCGCCAACTGGCCCGACCCAATCCTGCAATATGACGCCCCCTTTCAAATGCTCGGCCATTTGCGCCGGACCCGCTATGACGTGGTCATCGATTCAGAGCAGTTCCATTACTTCTCAGCCCTTATGTGCATCCTGGCGCGAACAACGGCTAGAATCGGTTTCAAGATCAGCCCCGGCCGGAATCTTCTCTACACCCACCTGATTAACTATGATCTGGAAGGGCATGAAACGGACCAGTTCATGGCGCTTCTCCGCCCGCTGGGAATTACACCTCCCGATTCCCTTCCCCAACCGGTCCTCTCCGCGCCGGCTGAACTCCCCGCCCCTGTCGCAAACATCCGCACCCGGCCGGAGGCCTGCCTGATCTCCCTGCATCCCGGAGGAACCACTTCCTGCAAGCAATGGGCGCCTGAGCGGTTTGCCGAACTGCTACAGCAGCTTGGCAACGACTCCCGCCTGGTCTTCGCCATTCTCGGCAACCAGCAGGATCAACGGCTGGCTGAATCGATTGCCGCACGATCCGGACTCGGACCGAGAATCCTTTCAGTGGCAGGCCGCCTCTCCCTGGCAGAAACCGCCGCGGTCCTGGCCCAATCCTCGGTTTGTATCGGCGGCGACTCGGGGATTGCCCATATCGCCGCCGCCCTGAACACACCCACAATCACCCTCTTTGGCCCCAGCGACAGCCGGAAGTGGGGCAACCGGTCCGGGCCCCACACCCTTCTCCAGCACCCGCCGGATTGCGCGCCCTGCTGTATTTTCGGCTATCACAAGCTGTGCCACTCGATCGCCTGCATGGCCGCCATTCCTGTTTCGGAAGTGGAGACCGCGTGCCGCCGGATCCTGCCGTAGGGAATACCCCATGCGCCACCCAAAAGCCGAGCAATGGGAAAGCCGCCTCAAACAGGCCTTTGACAAGGTGAACGATTATCTGGAGAAGACTTACGGCCACCTGTATCCCCTGCACCCGGCCCGGCCACCCCATCGCACCACCGCAAGCCCGGAAGCCGACGGGCTGTTCGATGTCGGTGGCGTCTTTTCGGCAGGATTCGGATCCAGACACGGGCCGGGTTACATTGTGGAAATCCGCTTCGGAACCCTGGCTCATGTTCCCGATGCGGTGCGAATCCGCATCGAGCAGGATGCCATCGGGCAGCTGCGCAAGGAACTGCCGTTAGCCTTTCCCGGAACCCGTCTCCGGGTCGAGAAGGATGGACCCGTCTACAAGGTTGTCGGCGATCTCACGCTGGGCAAGGCGTGATCCTCGCGCAACCGGTTGCATGTGCTCCCCCGCTGGTGTATGGTAAACCTCGGGCCAACGAAGATGTTGTTCACAAAGGAGAGATCACTCATGTTGCGCAGTTTGTGGATTGCTGGTTGCCTGACAATGATTGCGCTATCCGCTCACGCCAGATTTGGCGAAACCAAGGTCGAATGCATGGACCGGTACGGGGACAGTTTGACCAACTACCCCGGTGTGGGAGATATCACGAGCGTGGATTTCTATCTCAAGGGGAATATCGTGGTGGGGCTGTGGTTCATAAGAGGCTCGGGCACAAGTGCGGCTTCGGAGCCGCGCGTCGGGATGATTTTCTACTCTCGGGTCAAACCGAACGAGACACCGAGGGTCTTCAAGCATAAGGAGCTGCCGCCGACCTTGCGGAAGGAGGAGATGGATGCATTCCTGAACACCACACCCGGCCGCTGGGAGGATTATTCACCGCCCCCTTCCCTGGCGGGCAGACCGGACAAGGTCATTCCGCTGACATCCATGCCCAGTCCCACGATCCGGAACCGCGACGCGGTTGCGGAAACCGTCAAGAACACCTACGAGAGGATCTACCCGCCCGCGTTGCGGTATGGCGGGAGCACGGTCACAAACCTCGCACATAACGGGCCCAAGATCTTTGCCTGCAAGATCGGCGGGGGTCTGGCCATCTGCAGTCACGATTCCATTCCCGCCCTGAAGGAATGGATCAGGTATATAGACCAGCTGAAGGACCAGTCCGGAACAAACCTCAAGGAATCCCTGCAGGGATTCTGATTGCGCCCGGCCGCGTCTAGAAAACCTGCGTCAGCAGCGCCCGGTTCTGCCTCATGTCCCGGCGCAGCAACTCGTCCAGGGCGGCCACCACCGGCCCCGGCCTGCCATCCCCGATTTGCCGGTCATCCATTTCCACGGCAGATACAAAATTAATCGTTGTGCCCGTCACCAGCAGCTCCGCCGCCGACAGGATATCAGCATGGGTAATGTCGGCAAAACCAATCGCAGTCAACAGCCCCGCCCCGACCAGTTCCTTCGCCAACTCCATGCCTCGCAGCATGGTCGTTCCGGCCAGGATGCGATCGAGTTTCGGGAACAGCAGTCGCCTGTCACGCGTCACGATCCCCACATTCTCCGTCGAGCCCTCCGTCAGGAACCCGTTCTCGTCAAATCCAACCGTAAAGTCCACTCCCGCATCCACCGCCTCCTTCTTCATCAGCACGTTGGGCGCATAGTTGCAGTTCTTGATGTTGGCCATTCCCGCCGACTTGGCCTCAATGGCGCTTGTCCGGATCCGTGCGCCTTCGGGATGCAGCTGCATGAAGGGGGTCCCCAGCGCCGTCACCATCACATACAACTGCGGGGACGGGCACTCGTAGGGGTTCACCGAGAAACCGCCGGGTCCCCGCGAAACAAACACGCGGATCATGCATTCGGGCTTTCCGCCCGCCCGAACCGTTTCCACAATGATGGATTCCATCTGAACCAGGGAACAAGGCAGCTTGAGGCTCAACCCGCGCGCGGAGCTGACCAGACGGTCAAGATGCCCGCGAAGGTTATAGATCTTCCCGCCCACCGCCTTGAAGGCCTCGAAGACCCCGTCCCCCCGATGAACCATGTGGTCATCCAGGGGCAGGGTCATCAATACCGGATCGGTTACTACACCTCCGTAGAGGCTGGAGTACAGGGCGAAATAGTTACCGTGGTACGGCTGGCGCAAATGGCTCGCCAGTTGCGGCCAGTCCTCAAGGGAAAAGCGTTTCATGCCGGTACGATAGCAGGAGAACGTCCGGCGGGCAACCGGGACGGGAGCCCTGTCGCCATCCCTCCGTCACGGGGTCGCCACTGGATGACTGGGGCGATGCACCCTGTCACAGACCGGATTTCTCGGCAACCTGGCGATACAACACGGCAAAATCCTCTTCCCCCCAGCCCCTTGCCATGGCCTCGGAGAACAACTCCTTGAGACGCCGGGTCAGTGGCAGATCGAGGTGTAATTCCGCCGCGCGCTCAAGGGCCAGCCGGACATCCTTGTCCATGTGCTTCAGGGAGAAATGCGGCGAGAAGTCACCGGAAAGAATCTTCGGCGTCTTCATGTCGGCCAGCACGGAATATCCCGCATTCAAGCGGTAGGCCTCCAGGAAACGCGCGGGATCCAATCCCGCCTTCCGGGCAAAGGCGAATCCCTCCGCCATCGCTTCCATCAGGTTGGCGACCATGAGGTTGAAAATCAGTTTGGCGTCAGCGCCCTTGCCCACCGGGCCGAAGTGTACCACTTTCTGGCCGACCTGCAGGAGAATGGGCTCGCAACGTCGCACCAGATCCTCCTCCCCGCCGGAAAAGAAGGTCAACTTTCCAGCCTCGGCCGCAGCCTTGCTGCCGGTGAACGGCACCTCGAGGAACGAGCCGCCGGCCTTCCGCACCGCCTTGTCGACCCGGAGATTGTCGGATGGCCCGACCGTACTGGCGTTCATCACGACTTTGCCGGCGAGCGGACCGGCGGCCACGCCATCCGCTCCGGTAACAACCCGATCCAGCGCCGATGGATCGGCCACCACAATCATGATCATCTCACTCCGGTCGGCGACCTCGCGCGGGGACCTTGCGATGGAAAGACCTGAACTGGCCGCCGAGGGCCGGGTCCGGTTCCATCCTGTAACGGAATGCCCCGCGCGGATCCAGTGCCCCGCCATCCGGCTGCCAATGATTCCCAGACCAATCACACCGATGTTCATAGGATCACCCCAAAAACTTTTCCGCCGGCGTTCAAACCGTTCCCCGTTGCGAAGCGAGGGAAAGCTTCCGGGCGGAAATCGTGTTGGGGTCCATGGATGTCTTCATATCACCCAGGGCCCAGACGAGCGCATCCTTCAGGTCGCTATCCACCCGTGCAAGGCGCTGGGCCAGCTCCCGCGCGATTCCCCGGTACACCTTCAGGCCAACCATCGGATTCCTGTCGATCACCTGCTCGAATGCATCCCGACGGAATTCCATCAGCATTACATCCTCCAGTGCCACCACTCCCGCGGAACGGGTCTCCACCCCCAGGAAACAAACCTCGCCGAAGATATCCAGCGGTCCAAGTTCCACGAGCTTCCGGTACTTGCCCATTCCAAGGCTCTTCCGGACCTCCACGCGTCCCGAAAGAATCAGGAAAAAGGAAAATCCTGCTTCGCCCTCCCGCAGGATCCACTCGCCGCGCACGACCTTGCGTGGCCGCCCGACACTTTCCACCAGTGCCATTTCCTCGCGGGTCAGATCACGAAGTATCATGGTTCAGCCCCCTTCCATCCGGTACGCCCCAGCCATCGGCTTCAGGGAATCGGGAACCGTTCCGCCAATCCCCGAACCTCCGCACGGATTTTTCCCAGCCTCTTTTCGTCCGCCTGGTGCCGGATCGCGTCCACAATCCACTGCCCCAGCAAGGTCATTTCAGCATCCTTGAGGCCGCGTGTGGTCACGGCCGGCGTCCCGATCCGGATCCCCGAGGTAATGGCGGGCGGCTTTGTATCGAACGGGATGGAGTTCTTGTTGACGATGATTCCCGCCTTTTCCAGCGCAGCAGCAGCATCCTTGCCGGTACTCCCGATCGGCGTCAGGTCGACCAGCATCAGGTGGTTATCCGTACCGCCCGAGACAATGCGCATACCATGCAGGGAGAGATAATCGGCCAGCAGGCGCGCATTGGCGAGCACCTGGCGCTGGTAATCCCTGAATTCCATCGAGCCCGCCTCCCGGAAGCAGACCGCCTTGGCCGCAATGGTGTGCATGAGCGGACCGCCCTGCAAGCCCGGAAACACCTGCTTGTCGATCTCCTGGGCATACGCCGCCTTGCAGAGAATCATTCCGCTACGCGGACCCCGCAGGGTCTTGTGTGTCGTGGTGGTGACGAAATCGCTGCAGGGAACCGGGTTGGGGTGCACACCCGCCGCAATCAGGCCCGCGATATGGGCCATGTCGACCATCAGTTTCGCCCCAACGGAGTCGGCAATCTGCCGCAGCCGCGCAAAGTCGAGAATGCGCGGATAGGCGCTGGCCCCTGCCACAAGCAGTTTCGGCTTGTGCTGCTGCGCCAGCGACGCCACTTCATCATAGTCGATCCTCTCGGTCTTCTGGTTGACCCCGTACGACACGATGTTAAAAAGCCGGCCCGAGAAATTCACCTTGTGGCCGTGCGTCAGGTGCCCCCCATGCGCCAGGCTCATGGCCAGGATGGTGTCGCCCGGCTGCAGGATCGCGAAATAAACCGCCATGTTCGCCGAGCTTCCGCAGTGCGGCTGGACGTTGGCATGCTCCGCCCCGAACAGCGCCTTGGCGCGGTCGATTGCCAGGCGTTCAGCGGCATCCACGAACTCGCATCCATTGTAGTACCGTTTGCCGGGATACCCTTCGGCATACTTGTTGGTCATGAGGGAACCCTGCGCCTCACGAACCGCGCGGCTGGCATAATTTTCCGAGGCAATCAGGTCCAGCGTTTGAAGCTCTCGTTCCTCCTCGCCCTTCAGTGCAGCATAAATTTCGGGGTCCACACGTCCCACGGAAGCCATTTCCATCGCTGTTCCGCCCAGGGCGCCGATTTTCTCCACACGCCTCTGGTGCCGTTCCTCGCCGCCAAATCGGGCATCGAACCAGGCCTTCAGGATCGCCAGCACCTTCTCCCGGGAACTGGTATCACTGCCCAGCACCAGGATATTGGCGTTGTTATGGACCCGGGCCGCCAGGGCCATCTCCGGCGTCAGACAAAGGGCCGCACGCACCCGCGGGAACTTGTTGGCCGACATGCTCATCCCGAGACCGGTCCGGCAGATCAGGACGCCCTGGTCAACCATCGCCTCGGAAACCATGACCGCCGCCGTCCGCGCATAGTCGGGGTAGTCCACCGCCTCACTGCTGTAGCATCCGACATCCTCGACCGCAACCCCGCGGTCCTTCAGCCAGCCTTTAAGGAATTCCTTCAGTTCAAATCCGCCGTGATCGGCGCCTATGGCCATTTTCATTGTTTTGATCCCCGTTTTTCCGCCAACAGTTCATGCAGGTGCAGCACAAGATCCGGCATCGCGGCATTCATCTCGTCACGGCAGGCCCGGTAGACATCCTGCGACATGCCGATCGGATCCTCCACATCCAGCCCCCTGCGTTGATGGCTGAACTCATTAAGCAGGACAACCCGCTCCCTGGCACGTGGAAACCGGTCCAGAATCATGCGGCGGTGACTTCGCGTCATTACCACAATCAAGTCGGCAGCGTCAACCAGCTCCTGGTTGAGGTACCGGCTGCGATGGGTCTGTCCATCGAGCCCTTTTTCCCGTAACGCCTCGACCGCCTCATCGCTGGCGGGAAGTCCGTCAAAGGTAGAGACTCCGGCCGAGCGTACATCCCAGCGGCTGTCGGGCCCCAGCCATCGGCGCAACAGGTACTCAGCCATCGGGCTCCGGCATACGTTTCCCGTGCATACGAGGAGCACCATCGGCGGGCCAAGCACCTGCCCGCGGGGAATCGCGCCCTCGCGCAGTACACGCAGTTCGCTCCCCGTCGCATCCACAACCGTGCTTTCCCGTCCGAGGTCGGCCGGCCCTGCGTCCAACACCATGGCCACCCGGCCGCCGAGCGCGGCCAGCGCAGCCCGGGCATCCCGCGCCGCGGGCTCACCACTCAGGTTGGCGCTGGTCACACGGAGAATTCCACCGGATGCCTTGAGCATCGCACGGGTCACCGCATGATCCGGAACCCGGAATCCCTCCGTCCGGTCCCCGCAGCGCAACACAAGGGTTAGGGGGCCCGGCCAATACCTGCGGGCCAGTCGCCTCGCATCGGGCGAAAGGATGCCGCCGTGTGTTTCCACCGCATCCGGACTATACGCAAGAAAGGGAATCGGCTTGCCCCGGTCGCGCTCCTTGGCCGCATAGATGCGATCCTCCGCACCCGCAACACGGGGATCCGCGGCCAACCCATAGACCGTTTCCGTGGGTATCACGATGAGACCGCCATCCCGGAGCACCTTCACCGCCTGCCGGAGCAGGGCCGGGTCCGGCCGGAGCGGATCCACTGCCATAACCTTGGTATCAGCGCTTGCCATGATCCTGTAATGCCTGCAACGCAAGAAGTATGTCCACCCCGCGCCGCAGGGCGGGATCGCCGTCCACGCGCATCATGAGACTCCTGTCCTGCTTGGATTTCTCGCTCAAGGGCCGCCCGGAACCGGGAATATACACCAGCGGCGTGGCCCCGCCATTCCCCGCTTCCACCAGCACATCGGGGCGTACCCCAGTACCGGCCCCGCCCCGCAAAACAACCCGCCTGGTGGCCAGGCATAGGGACCGTCCATCCGGCAGGGGTAGTACTTCGCGAATCCGCAGATCGCCCCGCGTAGGCTCCCCGAGGAGCATGACACCCGGCCGCCCTGTCCACAGCGCAACCAGCAGTTCGGCGGCATTCCGTGTGTCGGAATCGATCAGCGCAATGACGGGGCATCCATAAGGCGCCTCCTCGCCGGCTAAACGCTCTTCCAGGGCCATACCCGCGGCAGTTTCCACCCGGAACAACGAGGCCCCCGCCTCGTGAAAGGGACTGGCCAGGAGGACAGCGCTTTCCAGATCCATTCCATCCGCTCCACGGAAATCCAGCACCACCCCCGCCCCGCCGGACAACGCCCGTAAATGGCCCATGATCTCGCGTCCGCCGCCGGTCACCAAACCCCTGATCTTCAGGTAGGAAACCCCTTCCGGCCAGGATTCGAAATCCGCAACCGCGCCGGCATTGGTGGAGGATCCATTCCATTCGGCCAGCAACAGGTCGGCCTCCTCCCTTGTACAGATCCTGCCTTCCGGATCAATAGCATGAAGCAGACCCGAAACAGCCCCGTCGACCGCATTGCTGGAGGAAACCACCACGCCGCGATCCTCGAGAAACCGGGCCATCTCATCAAGACCAAAACCAGCCACGGCATCGGAACCCGGGACTGCACCGGCAAGAAGGATCGAGGCGGCGGCAAGCCTGATAACAGCCGCCACCCTCCTCCCTCCGCCTGCCTCGCGACGCTTCATATGCATTCCCGGTACGGCATCCAACCCCGGCACCCAACAGTCTTCCGGGATTATCCCTTGGTTTTCTTCTTGGCCACTTCCATCTGAATCCGGGCATTGCCGGCCTTGACCTTTTCGACCAGTGTCTTCTTGTGCCTCGCCAGTTTCTGCCGCAGGTCCGCGCGTCCGAGTGCCAGGATCTGCACCGCGAGCAACGCGGCATTCGTGGCGCCGCTCTTGCCCACCGCGACCGTTGCCACAGGAATCCCGGCCGGCATTTGCACCGTGGACAGGAGGGAATCCAGACCGCCCATGAAATTGCTCGAAACAGGAATCCCGATCACCGGAAGTGTCGTGTGCCCGGCAACCACTCCCGCCAGGTGCGCGGAGCCACCCGCAGCCGCAAGGATCACCTTGATCCCCTTGCCGGCCGCCTGCCTGGCAAAGGCCGCGGCGATTTCCGGGGTGCGATGGGCGGACATCACCCGCACCTCACACTCCACGCCAAACTGGAGAAACACGCCAACCGTATCCTCCAGCAAAGGCCAATCCGAATCACTCCCCATCAATAACGCCACTTCCGCCTTGCTCATGAATGCCTCCTCCTTTCTTGTATTCAACCTCTTCCATCCGCAACATGGCCCCCCCCTGATTGCGTGCAGTCCGGAGCCGGTTCCGCAATCTACCATATCCGCCGGAAACCGTCAGCTGATTGCCGCTCCCGTCAACCTTCCACCACTTGCATTCTCATCGTTCCCAAGGCCTTGCGCTTCGTCGGCTTGCTGAGCGCTTTCCACGTCAACCTCAACCGGTTGAAGATCGGACCTATGACCGTTTCCGGCAGTCTGGCCACCATCCAGCGCGCCAGACGTGTCGATCCGAAAAGAAACAAACCGGAGACCACCCCCTCCACCAGGATGCGCGAGCGGGGCAAGCGCTCCGGGCGGATATCATACTGCGGCGCCTTGTGCCCGAAGAACTCCCGCATCCGGTTGCGGATGAATCCGCCGCGCTTCTTGAAATCCAGCATATGCCCGTGCATCTCCAAGGCCCGCATGGGGTCCTCCGGGGTTGTCACCAGCAAGCCCCGCGCCTCCATTTCGCGTACCACCGTCTCCAGGGCCGCACTGCGTGTGACCATAACGGAATGCCCGCCGCCCAGACTCTCGAACCGCGGCGACCAAGCATCACCCACCGAAAGATCGGTGAATTCGTTCGTGAGATCCACACTTTGCAGGCTGTTCTGCGTGACAAAGAAGGGGATGAGGAAATTGTAGTAGAATTTCCTGGAGCGGAACAACTTTCCCGAAACCATGCGGATTTCCATATAGCCCGGCCATTCGCCCGCCCTCCATTTGAGCGACTCGATCCGGTCCATCCCCCGGGAAATCCCCTTTGACCGCAGATAGCAGTCAATCGCCGCAGGATAGATCGCGGTGCCGGTATACGGGCCGAGTACATATTTCACGGCAAGCGCCCGGACATCCCCCTCCAGTTGCAGCTGACGCAAGGCCGCCGCCTGGTCAGGCAGGCAGGTCATGGCATATCGTTTTCCGGGGTCGAGGCGGGATAGGATGTCGAGGATAGAAACCGGAATGTAGACCGATTGCGCCGCCGCCAGGATTTCCTCCCGCGTCACCGCCAGCACCACACGTGCCCGCTCCGGTTCGGGGACCCCCTGCCGCACGGCAATAACCGCGTCAATCCGGCCCGTGTCAAGCAGATGGAGGAGGACATGGGTCATCACCCCGCCGGACGCACCGGCCTGGCGGATTTCCGGAACGGCAGAATAACCGGTCCGTACCGCCTGGAAACAACCCAGCAGCCAGTTATCCGGCAGTTGGCCGTAGTGCCGGCGATAGAGCTCCGCATAGCGGATGCCTTTTCCGGGACAAACCTTCCAGGCCAGTTCCGGCAACTCCGTATTGGCGTGGAATTCCGGAATGGGTCCGAATGGCGTATCCACCATCAGGGACCGCCCCGTTGCATCCAGGGCCACACAGGCGCCGCACCCTGTACAGATTCCGGCCCGCACCACATCCCGCGTCAGTCGCTCGGCTACGTTGATTGTCATACCGGGCAAGAATATAGCCGCTTGCAGGCGTTTTTCGATAACTCTTTTGCCCGCTCCTTTGAAATCAGGGTCTGCCGTAAATCTCCCCGTCCCGGAAGGCCGCCCAGGCGGTTTCGAACCATTCATCGCCTTGCGGGATCGGACGGCGCGGCACCCACCGGTTCACGATGGTCCCGTCATCCTGCTGTTGCGTTTCCTGGACCTTGTCCTTGAACGCCACGTTTTCCGGCGCCAGGCTCCACTCGGGACCCAGCTTGTCATGAGCCCGCACCCCCGCCGGATCCATCACCATCGCCGAACCGCGACTCCCCACCTCACTGGCGATCATGAACCGGATCGCTTCCAGATAAACGGCGTGCGCCAGGCACAATTGACGGTTGCGCAACGCCTCGATCGCTTCCCCCGCCGTCCGTACCGCGCAACCCGCCGCCTCGATCCGATCGGACTGCTGCCGGGCTTCCCGGGCCGCAGTCTCGATCTCCCGGGCCGACCGGATATGTGCCCCGGCCCGGCTCATGCGCTGCTGGAACTCGTCGCGCTGTTTCTCCCAGCTTTCGTTTCCCGACGCCCGGCATTTTTCCACCCAGGCCAGCAAGTCTTCGGCCGCTTTCCGTGCCGTCGCCCGCCCGGCTTCCGCGGCCAGTGTCCAATCCTTGTACCGTGCGGCAATGTATTCCGCCGCCCGAATCCCGCCCACCTGCCCGGAATTCAACGCCGCCCCGCCCGGCCGGTAGACACCATGGGAGCCGTTGACCTCGCCGACCGGGAAAAGGTGCCGGATGTTGAGCGACTCCCACCAGTGGTTCGCCGCCAGCCCGCCATTGTTATGCTGGGCGCACACGGCGATTTCCAGCGGCTCGCGGGTGATGTCAATACCGTGGTCCTTATACAACTCGATCGCCCCCGGGTTCATCTTCCGCAGCCGCGCGATCGGCGTCTCCAGCAAAGCCCTGGAGTTGGCCAGGTACTTCCGCGCCTCCTCACTCAATCCCTCGAACGTGAAACCCTCGGGATTCGACCGGAAGTCCAGGAACACCCGCCGCCCCTTGAGCACCGTCTCAACGTAGACCAGAATGTCCACGATGGAAGAACCGCCGACCACCTTGCGCGAGTCGAACGGCCACTGGTACCCCTTGAGGAACACCATGGAGTTCATCTCGCCCGCGCTGCCAAAGTATTCGCGCATGAATTCACGGGTGTCGCTCACGCCGTCGGCCCCGGTGCTGATCCAGCGCGGCACCACCTGCATATAGGTGCCGGACACGTTCCATCGGAACCGGATCGAAGCCAGACCGTACTGCGATTCCGGCAGGCCCTGGGCGCAGGCGCCAACCGCCAGGGCCAGGCCGATCCCACCGGTATGTACCCCGGGATAGACGCTGGTCTTGTACAAACCGCCCGGCCCGCCGACGGCCAGCACGATGTTCTCCGCCGCATAGGCCTCCAACTCCGCCTTCTCGTTCATCACCAGCGCGCCGGCCGCGCGCCGCGCCGCACCCTCGCTGACTGTCAGGAGGCTCACCACCACCCGGTTCTCCTGCACGGGAATCTGCAGGCGCCGGACCTCGCGGATCAGAGCCCGGCACATCTCGCGCGAGGTGTACGGACCAATGGACGTCGCCCGCTGCCGGGGATCATGATCCGTCTTGTATCCGACAAACTGACCGTAGGCATCCCGGGGAAACGGCACGCCGAGATTCACGAGGTTCAGGAACGCGCGGGCGGAAACGCTGGCCTCGACCAGCGCCAGGTCACCATGCATGCCTCCGCCGTTGAAATAGCTGTCGGCCATCCCCCTCGGCGCATCCACCTCGGCCCCGCACATCGCCAGCTTGTAGTAGGTCTGCTTGTCGCTGCCGGTGTTGATCGAGGTGCCCTTCTCCAATCCTTCCGTCACGATCAGGACATCCTCAATGCCGTTTCTCCGTAATTGGACCGCGGCATTCAATCCCGCCGCCCCGCTGCCTATCACCATCGTGTGGACACGCGTGAACGGCACTTCCAGCCCGTTGATTCTCATGGCTTCGCTGCGCATCCTACCCCCTCGTCACAATCTCTGCGTGGTCAACCCGCCATCCACCAGGATCACCTGCCCTGTGGAATAAGCCAGATCCCCGCGGGCGAGCATGGCCGCTGCCCGCCCAACATCCTCCGGCAGACCCCAGCGCCCCTGCAGGAGAAGCCCCCCGCCAATCAGCTTGTCGTATTTTGCCGTTACCCCCGATGTCATGTCGGTCTTGATGATCCCCGGCCGGATCTCATAGACCGGGATATCGTATTCCCCAAGCCGGGCGGCAAACAACTGTGTGGCCATCGCCACCCCCGCCTTTGTGATGCAGTATTCACCGCGATTGACCGACGCCACTGTGGCGGAAACGGAGGACACGTTGATGATGCATCCGCGGAAGGCGACGGACGCATTCTTCTGCTCCACCATCCATCTGGCGGCCGCCTGCGTCAGGAAGTACGGGCCCTGGAGATTGATGCGGACCAGTCGCTCGAAACTTTCCTCTGTCGCTTCCAGGATATCCCGCCGCTCCTGCGGCGCCACCCCGGCGTTGTTCACCAGGATGTCGAGCCTGCCGAAACGGCTTCTCGTCTCGGCAAGAAGCCGGGCGCGATCGGCCTTTTCCCCCACATCCGCCTGCACATACATCACCTCCCGCCCTCCTGCCCCAAGCTCCTCGATGACCTCACGCACCTGCTCTTCAGGACGAACACCACACAGGCAGAGGGAACACCCCTCGTGCACCAGTGCGCGCGCCACACCGAGCCCGATACCACGGGTCCCTCCCGTAATCAGCGCCACCGGCTTGTTCATCTTTGTGCTCATCCTCACATCCCTCCACCATCGATTCCGGGTTCCGGTTACGCTTTCAGTTCCGGCAGGGTCACCCAGGCACGTTTCTGCCACGACTCGATACCCTTCTCGGCCAGTTGCACACCCTTCGCCCCCTCAAGCAGGTTCCAGCGGAACGGCTCATCCTTGACCACATGGCGCAGGAACAGTTCCCACTGGACCTTGAAGGCGTTGTCGAAACCCTGCTGGTCCGGCGCCTCCTGCCACGTGTCGAGGAAATGGATCGGGCTATCCACATCGGGATTCCAGACCGGTCGCGGGGTTGCGCCATAGGGCTGGATCCAGCACTTGCGCAGGCCCGCCACGGCGCTCCCCTTGGTCCCGTCCACCTGAAGGGTCAACAGATCGTCCCGCCGCACACGCACGCACCAGGAGGAATTGAAGTGGGCAACCATCCCGCCTTCGAGCTGGAAGGTGGCATACGCCGAATCATCCGCGGTGCAGGCGTACGGTTTGCCGCTCTCATCCCAGCGCTTTGCGATATGCGTCGCACCAAGACATGACACCGCTTCAACCTTGCCGAAGCAGTTGTCGAGGACATAGCGCCAGTGGCAGAGCATATCGAGGATCATGCCGCCGCCATCCTCCTTGCGGTAGTTCCACGACGGCCGCTGGGCCGGGACGATATCGCCTTCATACACCCAGTAGCCGAACTCACCGCGCACCGAAAGGATCTCGCCGAAGAATCCCTGCTTGCGCAGGTTCTGGAGCTTCATCAGGCCGGGCAGCCAGAGCTTGTCCTGCACGACGCCGTTCTTGACCCCCGCCTTTTTCGCCAGTTGATACAGCTCATACGCCTCGGCTGTGTTCGTGGCCGTCGGTTTCTCGCAGTAGATGTGCTTCCGGGCGCCAATCGCCTTCTTCACCGCCTCCACGCGACGGTCCGTCGTCTGGGAATCGAAATACACCGTGTTGGCGGCATCCGCCAGCGCCTCGTCAAGCGAGGTCGTCCACCGGACCCCGCCCGCGCGGGCGGAGAGTTCCTCCAGTTTCGCGGCGCTCCGGCCGACCAGCACGGGTTCGGGCATGATGACCTCATCGGAGCTCAACTTGACGCCTCCCTGCTTGCGGATGGCGACAATCGAGCGCATGAGGTGCTGGTTGGTTCCCATGCGTCCCGTGACGCCGTTCATAATGATGCCGACTTTGTGTGTCCGGATGTTGCTCATGGTTTCTCCTGTTTTTCTGAACGCGAATCCTTGCCGCCTGCTCCTGCTATGCCTTCGGCTTTTCCGTGCACTGGGGCCGAGCCCCCGCCGGAAGGGGCGGCGCCTCGATCCCGGCCCTGGGCAATGTGCCGGATAATTCCTGTTTCCAATGGGCCACGTCACCCGACGGGCCATAGCAGTAGATCATCTTCAGCGGAGTGGCGCCGACGTTCGTAATCTGATGGAAGACGCCGGAAGGAATGTAGGCCGCCTGGCCACCGGCCAGGATTTTCCGCTCGGTTCCCAGACACATCTCCCCCGTGCCCTCAAGCACGAAGTAGACTTCCTCCTGTTCCTGGTTGTGCCACGGAACCTGGCCCCCGTCAGACTCGAGGGTCACAAACCCTACGGCGAAGTTCTTCGCCTGGATGGGCGAAAGTCCCCCAACCAGGTTCTGCGTCCGGCGCCGGGCCGGATAGGTGCGGCCGGCAATCACCGCAAGATCGGCAATCATCATGGCTGTTCCTTTCCTTGTCTTCCTTTAAAACCGCTTTTCCTTCTTGAGGTGGATCAACAACATCCTGGCGTCCTCGATCACTTCATAGTGGTGCTCCAGAACGGCATCGAACTGCACGCAGTCGCCTGCCCGCAGGACATGCCGCTCTTCCGGAAGAGTCACGCAAACACATCCTTCCAGCACCCAGCACATTTCGTAGTCGTCCCCATGGATCTCCGGCTTGGCCGCCCGTCCGCCCGCCTGGCCCTCCCCCAGCAGGGCCCTCAGGTTGCCGTAACGGACCTCCCGGAAGCGGAATCCCCCTGTCGTGTGGCTGGTCTCGCTCACGCGATGCGCCGTCCGCGATTCGGCCAGCCCGATCAGGTCCGTCGCACTCAAGCCGAATACCCGCCCGAGAGAGAAAAGGGTGGACAGTTCCGCCGAGGTACGGTTGCGTTCCAGCTTCGAGATCACAGCGGGGGAAACCCCCGACCGGCTGTGCAGGTCGGCAATGGTTAATCCATCCCTCTTGCGGAGTGCACGCAGGACGGAAAAGTCATAGGCCGGCAGTTCGTTCCGTCCTGTCCGCGCTGTTTTTGCCGCCTGTTTCATGATCCTGCTCCGGTCCCCGGCACCAGCCGCGGCGACACCTTAAAATATTTGTGTAGAATAAAAACATGGCCACTATATATTCTAAAGGAAATTTCTGCAAGGAAAATTCATAGCGGGTGGGCTTACCCCCGGCTGGCCGCACAAGCCTCAGCCAGATAGAGCAGACGATCGAAGTCCGCATCCGGCGGAGTCGTGTCGGCCACACTGAGAATCAGATGGTCATAGGGGCGGCAGTCCCGGAGAGCCGCCTGGACAAACGCGCGGAATTCGGCATCGGAGCAGCAACTCCGGATCGTGATGTTCGACGGAATGCCGCCCCAGATCGTCGTTCTGTCTCCAAAAAACTCACGGTATTCGCGCAGGCTGACTTTTGTCATGGGCGCCGGGCAGATGGAATCCGCGATATCAAACCGGCATTTCCCGAATACCGGAAGCAGGCCCTTGTTTTCGCCATCGGTATGCGTCAACAGCCGCTTTCCGGCCGCCTTGAGCTTTCCGGCCACCTTGTTGAGCCAGGGCGCAATATGGGTTTCGAAAAAAGGCGGACAGGTAATCGTTTCATCGTAATTCGCGCCGTAGAGCGCAACCTCCGCTGAAGAGCGGAGAGCGGCGTCCATAATCTGGTCGTGCAGGGCGGCCAGCGGTCCCGGTTATACCAGATATCCAGGCGCGGAACGAAAAGCGCGTGATCGGGCCTCTCGCCATCGATGACGGCAAGCATCTTGTCCCTGTGGTTGATCATGTTCCCAACCCTGCCTCATACCCGCGAACCCCGGATGCATATACCCTTCCGAAGGGATCCGCAAGCCGCATTTCACCCGGGACATTCAAGATTCTCGTGGTTTTCGCGGCTTGCAATCGGTTACAACCTGACCAGTTTCAGGTGCGGTATGCAGGAATGGACTCCTCTCCAATGGACGTTGATGGCGATCGGCGCTTTTGTGGTTGGCCTGTCGAAGTGCGGCCTGCCAGGCGCAGGGATCCTGGCCATCCCTCTTTTTGCCGGCGTCCTGCCCGCACGGGCTTCCACCGGCATGCTGCTTCCGATCCTCCTGGTTGGCGATGTCATCGGCGTGGCCTATTTCCGCCGGCATGCCGACTGGAAACACCTGCGCCGGGTTCTGCCATGGGCCGTCGTAGGCGTCCTGATCGGCTGGAGGTTGATGAACAGGATCAGCGACAGCCTGCTCTCGCCGCTGATCGGGGCGATCGTGCTGGTCATGCTTCTGCTCAACGTGTGGCTCCGCCGACACCCCAACCTGAAGGACGTTTCGCTGCCCGACCGCCCCTGGTACCCTGTGTTCATCGGACTGACGGCGGGCATCACCACCATGCTGGCCAATGCGGCCGGTCCGATCATGATCATCTATCTGCTGGCCTCCAAACTCCCTCCCACGGTATTCATCGGAACATCCGCCTGGTATTTTCTCCTCTTGAACGCCTTCAAGATCCCTTTCAGCGCAAACCTGGGCCTGATCACCTCCCGGACCGCAACAGTCAACCTGATGCTGATACCCTTTGTTGCCGCGGGGGCAGCCCTCGGTATCCTCTTTGCCCGTCGGGTTCCGAAGCAGGTTTTCGAAACCCTTATGCAACTGCTCGCGGCTGCCGGCGCCATAAAAATGATGTTCTAGAACCGGCGCCCGTCTCCTCATATCCCCTGTCCGCTTCCAACCGGTTTTCTAATTTTACTTGATTCTGGCAATTATAAACCGTTATGATTCTTTCAATTTTCCGGGGGAAATTTTCGGAGACAATCCATCATGAGCGCAGATTCTGATCCTGCCATTCCAAGAAACGCATCACCGCTGCTGGGGGAGATCCTGAAGCAAAAGGGCATCCTGACCCAGGCGCAGATCGATGAAGTCCTGGCCATACAGAAGCGCAGCAGTGAGAGAAGGCTGTTCGGCCAGATCCTGATCAGCCGCGGACTGGCCACCAAGCCGCAGATTGATGTGGCACTGGCCCGCCAGAAGGAACTCCAGGGACAGAAGAAGAATCCCCTGTAAGGCGGATCCTACCGCGGGGAAGCTTGTACCGGAATACCGTTCCTGCCCGCGACCGGATTTTGCCTGGTTTCGCAGAGGCGCCTGGCTGCCGTCTCCACCATCACACTGTTCTGCAGGGGACGCAGCAACAGCGCACGCCGGGCTGCCGTTGAATAGCGCTCCACGGCCGGCTCATTTCCCAGTGCCGCCGCCAGCTTCGCGCAGGTCGAAAGGATTTCCGCATCCTCGAATGCCGTCCACTCCGCCGCTTCCACGGCAAGACGCAGACCTTCCTCCCTTTTCGACAGGTCGGCTTCCTGCACCAAACCCGAGGCCGCGCGATGGAGATAATCAGGCCATGCCAGATGCTCACCGGTACCCTGCATGTTATAACACGAGGCGGCCCGGAATGTGCGGCCCGGATGATCGGAACACTGATAGTCCATTTGCATCCGGCAACGGAACCCGTCCTTGGGCGCACCCGCCATGGCAAACCCCACAATGCCGCCGGGCGGAACATGCGACACCTTCCGCGAAAAGGATTGCTCGCGCACCACACGGTCCCCTGCCTCATAACGCACGGTAAGATTTACAACAAGCCCGGTGATTGCATAACCAGCCATATTGCTCACGGCAAACCGGTGGTTCAGGATTTGCGGCTCGCAATAGGCCGTCATCGGAGGTTGAAGCACCCGTTCCCCGCGCGGTGTCGCCAAGGCGTCCCTCAGCGGCTTGCAGCCATACACCGCCGCCAGATCCCGGAATCCGTTGTTCAGCGCCGCGCGAAGAAATGTCAGCGCAAGATCCGGATTCCCCACCCCTGCGGCAATCTGTGCGGCGGTCCACAGGTAGGCGCCGTTCATGGGATCGAGTTGCAGCGCTTCCACCACATACCGGCAGGCGGACGGCATATCCTCCATCCGCAGGGACGCCAGTGCCAGGTGATTCAAAGCGCCGGCCGTTCGCGGGTCACAGGCCAGCGCCTGACGGGCAAGAACAACAGTATTGGAATACTCACCCCGGAGAAACGCATATCCGGCCAGGCGGTCGAACGCCATCGCACGCAAGCCATCCCGCATCAGCAGGCGCGATTCCTGCTCCGCTACCACGCGAAAATACCGTTCCGCCTCCGCCGGCTCCCCGGCATCCTGGGTGGTTACCGCAAGGCAGAACCCCGCTTCCCTCAAGGCCGGACATGCCGCCACACAATGCGACAGGGCCGCCAGGCGCCGCCCCGCATCCGGCTCCGCCAGCGCTTCCTGCAGCTTGCCATAGCCTTCCGCCGATACAAACGCATCCTCGCCAACCCCGGCTGTCGCCTTCAGGTTCGCGCGTCGCACACCAAGCTCAAAAAGGAAATTCGCCAGCCGACCCCGATGGTTCTGAACTTCCAGGCCGACCTGCCGATCCTTTTCCTTGGACAAGGTGTAACGTCCCTTGGCAATGGCCGCCGCAGCCTTGAGCAGGGGGAGCGGATTGCCCGACAGAAGGCTTGTTGCACCATACGTTCCGATATTCTGCAGATACAAGGACTTCTCCGCCGCGGCTATGTCCTCCTCAATCAAGCCGCGATTCCTCAATGTGCGCTCCACCTCGTCACACAGAAGAATCAACTGCCGTAACAAACCCATCGCATCCGGGCTGATGCCGGCTGTATTGACGTTGTCCACCAGTTCCCGACGGACCGCCTCGCTTCCCCGACCTTCCAGGTCCTGGAGTATACTCGCATACTGCGTGAGCAGGTTGATCAGCTCCACATCCCGGGCCGTAACGGCGGGAGCAACCGGGCGGGCTGGAGTATTGGTCGCTGCCGCAGCTTGATGGGTGACGTTTCCGCTGCCGTTGGCGGTAGCGGCGCCGCGCAGTTCCACCAGGAAAGATTCCAGCGCCGCATTGCGTTCCGCCCCGGGTTCGTCGGCCAGGATGCCTTCCAGCCGTTTCTGAAGATAACCGCGAACCGCCGGATTCTCCAACCCGTCAATCAGCATACCTGCCTCCACCACCGCCTTGATCGGCAACTCGGCGGCAGCGGCTGGCGGTTCCGCGGCATTCAGCAGCACCCTCGCCGCAAATAAGGCCACCAGGCACACCGCCAAACGGAAAGACAGAATTCTCATCCCGGCATGCTTATCAAGAACCATCCCGTCCAGCCAAGACTGTTTTGGCGAAAACCTGCGGAAACACCTTGACGCGGCTCCGCCGATTTCCTATAAGGCACGCCCACAAACAAAGCTGGCAGGGGGGCAGGGGGCGGAGTTCATGACCGCCAGGTGTGAACAGGCCGGTGCGACCCCCGGGAGGGACCGCGCCGGCCTGTTTGTTATACGGACCCGATTTCAAGAAAGAGCATAACAAAGGAAGGAAGCACAAAATGGCAGTCGCATGTAAGAACAAGAAACTCGTAGCCTGGGTCGCCGAAGTCCAAGCCATGGTCAAGCCCGACAAGGTCGTCTGGTGCGACGGTTCCAAGGCCGAATACGATGCCATGATCAAGATCATGGTGGACGCCGGCTCGGCAACCCCCCTGAAAAAACGCCCGAACAGCTATCTCTTCCGCAGCCACCCCAGCGACGTGGCGCGCGTGGAGGACCGCACCTACATCGCGTCCAGGGAACAAGTCGAAGCCGGGCCGACCAACAACTGGATCAACCCGGACGAACTGAAGAAGACCATGCGCGGGCTGTATGACGGCTGCATGAAGGGCCGTACGATGTACGTGATTCCGTTCAGCATGGGCCCGATCGGGTCGCCCATCTCGAAGATCGGCGTTGAAATCACCGAATCTCCCTATGTCGTCGTCAACATGCACATCATGACGCGCGTCGGCGACAAGGTGCTTGAAACCCTCGGCGAGGACGGCGAGTTCATTCCCTGCCTGCATTCCGTTGGCGCGCCGCTGCAACCCGGCCAGAAGGATGTCCATTGGCCGTGCGCCCCGATCGAGAAGAAGTACATCGCCCACTTCCCGGAAGAGAACCTGATCTGGTCCTACGGCTCCGGGTATGGCGGCAACGCGCTGCTGGGCAAGAAGTGCCTGGCCCTGCGTATCGCCTCCACCATGGCCCGCCGCGAAGGCTGGATGGCGGAACACATGCTCATCCTGCGCCTGACCAATCCCCAGGGAAAGCGCTTCCACATCGCCGCCGCATTCCCCAGCGCCTGCGGCAAGACGAACCTCGCCATGCTCCAGCCGACCATTCCGGGCTGGAAGTGCGAGTGCATCGGCGACGACATCGCCTGGATGAAGGTCCGGCCGGACGGCCGCCTGCACGCCATCAATCCGGAATCCGGCTTCTTCGGCGTCGCCCCGGGCACCAGCTACAAGTCCAATCCGATGGCGATGGACACCATCAAGAGCAACTCCATCTTCACCAATTGCGTCCTGACCGATGATGGCGACATCTGGTGGGAGGAAATGAACGTCGAGTGCAAGCACGGCATCGACTGGAAGGGTAACGACTGGACGCCGGACAAGAAGGATGCGGACGGCAAGCCCGTCAAGGGCGCGCATCCCAACGCCCGGTTCACCGCCCCCGCGCGGCAGTGCCCGGTGATCTGCCCGGACTGGGAAGACCCCAACGGCGTACCGATCGACATCTTCGTCTTCGGTGGAAGGCGTTCCAAGCTGGTTCCGCTGGTCAGCCAGGCCTTCGGCTGGGACCACGGCGTCTACATGGGCGCCACGGCGGCCTCGGAAGCTACCGCGGCCGCACTGGACGTCAAGAGCTCCATCCGGCGCGATCCGATGGCCATGCTTCCGTTCTGCGGCTACAATGTCGGCGACTACTGGCAGCACTGGTTCAACATGGGCGACAAGCTGGGTGACAAGGCGCCGAAGATCTTCTATGTGAACTGGTTCCGCAAGTCGCCGGAAGGCAAGTGGCTGTGGCCGGGCTTCGGCGAAAATGCCCGCGTCCTGAAATGGATGTGCGAGCGCGTCGAAGGCAAAGTCGGCGCCGAAGAGACACCCGTCGGGTATATTCCGAAGGCGGCCGATCTGGACGTCAGCGGCTTGAAGATCAGTCCGGCCGAGGTGGCGGAACTGTTGCGCATCGACGTGGAAGGCTGGAAGAGCGAGGTGCCGGAAATCGAGACCTATCTCCATACCGCCGGCTCGCGCCTGCCGGATCGCATGAAGGCGCAACTCTCCGGCCTGAAGAAGCGAATCGGGCTGTAAGAGTGCGAATGCCTGGGACTCCGGGAGAAGATCATAAACCCGGGGTCTCAAGCATTCTGCAGAATGCGCCATGCTCGGCAGAAAGACACCCGCCGTTTTCCTGGATCGGGACGGGACGATCATTGAAGACCGCGGCCATTTGGGAAGGCCGTCGGAAGTCGTCTTTTACCCGGACACTGTTCCTGCGTTAACCCGGCTCCAGGAGCATTTCCTGTTGTTTGTGGTCACCCACCAGCCGGGCATCTCCGCAGGTTTCGTGACCGCCGACAACGTCGCGCAGGTCAATGAATACGTGGTGGCAGAACTGCGCCATCACGGGGTGATGATCACTGAGGTTTATTGCTGCCCGCACCAGCGGAATGAGGGTTGCGACTGCATCAAGCCAAAGCCTTTCTTCCTGCGACAAGCCGCGGAAAAGTTTGGGTTGGACCTGTCCGGATCATTTGTCGTGGGGGACCATCCCCACGATGTGGTCCTTGCGGACAACGCGGGCGCCTGCGGCATTTACGTCCGCACCGGTCACGGGAACCGGCATCTGGCCGAAGTCCTGGGCCGCAAAGCCATTGTTCCGGGCATTCGCGAAGCGGTTGACTGGATCCTCGCCTGCCGCCCGGCTGACCCTACCTGACCTCCAGCTCGAAACTTTCGCTGTGGCTGTTGAATTCCGGCGCGTACATGCACTGGATGCTGGCCATGCCACTCTGATACCGGCCCTTGAGCTGCACCCGCACACTGTACTCGAATACGTACACGCCCTTCGGCAGGTAGTGGATAAAGAAGTGGCTCGCCGTGTCGCGCGTGCTCTCGTAGTACGCCAACCCGTCCTGGAACTTCGTCCGGCTTAACACGTTCACCGGCTCCGTGCCGCTTCCGCGCTGATCCTTGAGATGCACATATTCCATGTCACGGTCCACCCTCAACTCGATGCGGCAGACCAGCTCATCCCCCACCGCCAATGCCCCCTTCACCGGCTCCAGCACCGGCCCCTTCTTCGTCGTTTCCTTGCGGTACAACGTCTTCTTCAACTTCAGGGGCGTGCCTTCGTACGGCGTGACCTTGGTCATGTCCTCGAGATACTGCCAGTGGACGCTCCCCCAACTGACACCCGCATCCGTCTTGGTGACGGTGATCCGGCCCATGCCGGGCTTGATCTCGCCGCGAACGAACTTCTGCTCGTAGAAGCCCGTCCCAGCCTCGACCTTTTCGGGCTTGATCGTCTCCCCGCCAAGGCTTACTGCCACCAGCGCGTCGCTGGTCAACAGATTCGACCCGCGCAACAGCAGCCCATACACCGCGTCGGCGGTGGCCTTGGTGGTCTTCCAGTCCTGCATCTGCTTCTGTTTGAGCAGCCAGACCTTGCAGTCCTCCACGGCTTGCGCGTCACCCATGACCTCGTCGAATGCCTCGATCATCAGCGCTTGCGTCTCGATCGGCGCCCGGTACCACCACCAGCTCAACTCCAAGTCGCGCCAGAACAACCCCATCTCCTCGTTGCTCACACTGCGTTCTTTGATGGACTTCATGATGGCGAGCGGCGTCTCAGCATCGCCGAACCGCTTCATCCCGATGGCCAGATGGCCCTGCGATTGCCGGCAATCCAGCTTGAGCCAGTTCTTCTTCGCCTGCTTGAGATAGAAGTCCACCGCGTCCTGGTGCTCCCTGGCAATCGCCTTGTCCTTGAGGAAGAAACTCCGGCCATAGAGATAGAATGCGTCAATCGAACTGGGAACATACTCGTCCGGATTCTTCCAGTGCTTGAGAATGTCACGGTATTTCCGGTCCATCCACGCGTCGAGCGTACCGAGCGCCTTGACCGCCAGCGAAACATCCACGTCGGCCGCCCCCAGGTGCCGCATCCGCCCGAAGCCGGTGACGATGTAGAGCGAGATATACTCGTCACCCCGGCAGCCGGGGAACCACGGCCACAACCCTTCGCCCAACTGCATCTGCGCCAACTTGTCGAACGTGGCTTTGCTCTCCCGGTCAAGCCGGTTGGCGTCGAACAGAATCCCCACATTCCGCCGCGCCAGGCTTTCGTCCTGCGCCTGCCGCAGCCAGGGCGTCTCTTCGATCGTCACCGACTTGAGGTCCTGGTTCTTCTCCAGCGGGCTGTCCAGCGCGGGCGTGTTCTTCCACAGATCGAAGATGCGGCGGATCTTCGGGTCGGCATTGGCTATATGGCGCGCCAGCGTATTGGCATACAGCCGGTTGAAGACCTGCTCGCTGCATTCGTAGGGATATTCCATCAGGTACGGCAGCGCCATCACCGCGTACCACGCGGGCTGGCTGACCATCTGCACGGTCAGGTTCTCGTGCCGGAGCGTCCTGGATTTGCCCGACTCCACCAGCTTGCCGAACTCGAAACGCTTGGTCTGCGCCCCGCGAATGGGCAGAGGCAGGGACTCGGTCACCAAAATCCGCCTCGACAGAACCGGCAGGTATCCCTCCTCCCCGTCGCTCAGGCGGTCGGTCGCGCCGACGACCTTGTAGGTCAGGACGTCGGCTCCATCGGGGATCGTCATACGCCACGAGAACGACCGGGCCTCCCCGGCCGGAATGTCGAACACGTATTCTGGATTCTGAATTCTGAATTCTGCATTCACCGCTTTGAGCGTCCGGGCGTCGGCCAGCGTAAGCCGCACCTTGCCGGTCTGGCGGGCGGCGGACTGGTTGCTGACCTTGGTGGTGAACTCGATGACGTCCCCCTCGCGCACAAACCGCGGCGGATTGGGCTCCACCATCAGATCCTTGGCCGTCACGGTTGAGTTTGTCAGGAACCCGCTCCTCAACTCCTTGTCGTGGGCGAAGCCCATGAACTTCCACTCTGTCAACGCCTCCGGCATGGTGAACTCCATCCGCACGACGCCGTCCTGGTCGCTGACCAGATGCGGGAAGAAAAACGCGGTTTCGTTCAGGTTCTTGCGCGCCGTCACCTTGTCCAGGTCGGGTTCAACGGATCCAGCCTCTTGCTTTTTCGCCCGTGATCGCTTGTCACTGGCGGCGTTCGCAGATGCATCCCTGTCTTCCCTCACGACTTCCGACTCGGTCGCCGCCAGCTCCTCCATCGGCGCCGCGGCCAGCATGGCGACCCCATCTGCCGCTTTAGCTGCCATCGGGGCGGCCATGGCGAACGACCTGTGCATGACTCGCCCCTTGGCAAGGTAACCGTACCCCCACAGGTTGGCGGAGATATCGGCGGGGTAATGCCGGTAGGTCAGTTCCGCATGCCGGGACTCGCGATCCCATCCGCCATGAATGTGCTGGAATCCGGCGACGCCGTTCTCGAACTGCGGATGCACGCGGCTGAACTCGCGGCGGAACACTCCGAATCCGCGCATCCACTCGTAAGGCTGGTACTGGTCAAGTGAAGCGTCATACAGCGTGGCCACCATCTCCGCCACGGCCTTCCTCGCATCCGGACCCGTCACCACCGCCGTCCACGTGTCCTTCTGCGCCGGACCAAGCTTGGAGGTGAATCGTTCCCACCGGACTTCCAGTTTCTTGTTCGACCACGGCACGTCCACGATGCGGTTCTGCAGATGCGCCCGGTTCTCGCGGACATAGGTGACCCGGATGCTGAATCCGCCGCGCATGGTCTCGTCCACCGCCTGCTCGATCTTCTCCTGTGTGGCCCCCTCGCCCGTCCAGAAGGCGCGCAGGATCCGCCCCTGGTGTTCCAATTCCACATACGCCCGGCCGGTGTCATAGCCCGTTCCCCACAGCGCCACAAACCGCCCGCCCGGCTCGACGGACCACTTCGGCGCGGCGAAGTGGCTCGCCAACCGGACCGGGTAGCGGGTGCCCTTCGGATCCAGGACCTGCAAGGTCTGCCGGGCGGTGACCGCCTTCCCGAACCGGTCCCGGGTCTCCAGCATCGCCCGGTAGATCCCGGCTTTGAGAGGCGTGGTCAGCTTGACCGTTCCCGTGGCGTCGGTCTTGAACTCCTGCCGGGCCACCACTTCGCCCAATTCCCATGAATCCGCATTCGAAGGGTCCGGCTCGGGTTCGACGAGCCACCGATCGGAATGGGGAAAACCGTAGGGGCGCCCCTGTTCGAGCGGCGGACGCTCGACCCGGCCGGGTTGCTTGAGCGCATACACCTTAACCTCGCCCGCAGCGGCTTGCGGATCGCCGTCGAGCGATTGCGTCTGGATCGTCCATTCCACCGGCACGTCCGGCGTCTGCCATTCGCCGGCGCGGAGATTCGCCGCGAGTGCGGTGTACCCGGCTTTCACCGTCCGGCTGTCAGACCGCGTCTCACCCGTGGTGTCGGTCACGTCGGCATGGACCTTGAAGCAGAACACGGGCTCGGTCTTCTCCACCACCGAAAGGTCAGGCACCGCCGGGAATACCACGGTGAAGGATCCATCCGGACCGGTTGTGGCCGTGCCGTGGGCGATGTTACGGCTCTCGCTGCCGGGCGGCAGGAACCAGCGCCCCCACCAGCACCAGGGCGGGAACTGCACTTCGCGCACGACACGCCACTTGACCTTCGCTCCGCCGATGGCCGCGCCGGTGTAGGCGGTGGCCTTGCCGGACAGGGAAACCTCCGAACCGAGTTTCGCGGCTTCCTTCGGCGCCGCCAATTCCACCTGGAACTTCGGCCGCTTGTATTCCTCCACGCTGATACTCGTCGCCCCGGACGGACCATCCAGCACCTGCAGCGTCATGCGGCCCGTCACCGTCCCCCCGGGCGCGGTGAAGCTTCCCGAGAAGGATCCGTAGTCGTTGCACTTCTGCTGTTGCCTGGCTACTTCCCTCCCGTTCGGATCCCGCAAGACGACCGTCAGGGTCTGACCCTCCAACGTCCGGTATTCGTTCTTCTCCGAGTCCGCGCGATAGCAGATACCCTTGTACTGGATAGTCTGCCCGGGCCGGTACAGGGAACGATCGGTAAAGAAAACGGCCTGGGGGTGGGGCTCCACCTTGCCGCCGTGAGCCACGTAGTACTCATTGTCGCCGGACACCGCCTGGCCGTCGCTCTGCGCCAGAAGGAAGAGCTGGCGGCTGTCCCCGGCGACATCAAACCGGAACATGCCGTTGGTGTCGGTCTGTACCTGCGAGGCGGGCTTCATCCAGCCCTCGCGGTCGCGCGCCCAGGACCGCACCGTGGCCCCGGCCACCGGCTCGCCGGTCAGGGCCTTGAGCACGAACCCATCCAACGCGCCTTCCGAATGACGTTGCCGGACCACCAGCGCCAGTTCGCTCACCCACACATACGCCATGGAAACCTGGTTGTCCTTCTTGCCAAACGCAGGGTCGTGGCTGGCGAGAATGAAATAGAAGCCCGGCTTGAGGTCCCGGGCTACCGGCACCTTCTCGGTCCGCATGCGGAAATCCGCGGTGGCAGGCAGGGCCGTGTTCCACGCCGCGGCAGGCTTGGCGGTCAGGAGTTCCTGGTGGAACTTCTCATCCCATCCATATCCGAACCCCCAGCGCTGACGGGACATGAACCGATCGAAGTCGTAGGGTACGGCGCGGAAGTATGCCTGGGTCAGGTTCTTGTACTGGACGGAAATCGTTGGCCATGGTTCATTCCAGACCCGCTCGGTGCTGATATTGACCTGCTCCGACTCGATCTGCCGCACAAGGTTCGCGCACCAGATACCGCCGACGCTCTTCGGGTGGGCCTCGGCACCGCGTTTCGCCACCGCATGCGCTTCGGCGGGCTGGTCCTCCTCGTTCAGCAGGAGCGCGAGCTGGTGGAGGGCCCGGGCGGAAATCTCGTGGCTGGACCCCTGCTCCGCGAACCGCTGGAGCGCGGCCTTGTACCGGTCGTTCACGGCGGGCCCCACCGCCTGGTTCTTGCCGAACGTCAGCCGCCATAGGTCGGCGTCCATCAAGGCCGTCTTGTCGCCGTCGTTGCGATGGAAGGCCAGCAGGTTCTGGAACAGCCGGATCGCCTTGAGCTTGGGCGAATCCCCCTCACCTTGACCCTCTCCCGCAAGAGGAGAGGGACCGGGCGTTTCTCCAGCCTTGTCCTTCCGTGGAACGGATTGCGACGGGAACAACCCCGGCCTCCACTTCAGGAACTCATCCACCGTCCCGAACACCGGATTATCGTCCGCGATCTCGAACTCATCCTCCGCCGCCGCGGCGCCCTGTTCACCGGCCTGGTAGAACTGCAGGGCCTCATGCGCCAGGAAGTCGAACAAGGTGGGACGGTAGGCGTCCGAAACAGAGCCCTTTTCCAGCAGGTCGTTGTACTGCTCCACGGGCGTGGATTTGAGAAGCTTTTCGCCGGCAAGCGCGACGGTGAAATGCCTGTCGATCTCGGCCAGGATCCGGGGCAGATCCCACGTGGTGAAGTCCTTGCCCGGCGCCTCGGCGGTCTGCGTGCGCTGCTGGAACCGCCAGCGGTTGTGCTGGAAGTAGTGCCAGTACCAGTTGGCCAGAACGGCTTCCATCAGGGGCTTCATCTCCGCCGGGGCCTGGGCGATTTCGGCCTCCAGCCGCGTGATCTTCTCCTCCGGCTTGTTGCCCTCGATGTTGCCCTCGAAGGCGATCTTCATGCAGATGGCCTTGATCGCCTCGGCGTGCCTGCGGCCCTGTATGGCATCCGCGATGATCGGCTTGAGCTCCTCGATGGCGGTCTTCGGCAGACCCTTGTCGCGGGCTTCGTAGACCTTCTGCCAACTCAGGGCGGACGCGGTGGTGACCGCGGCGGCAACAGCCACAAGGGCGGCGAAAAACGTGAGCTTCCGGGTGAACATGGCGGGTATCGCTCCTTTCGACCAGGTCCATTCGTTGGACCCTCATCTACCATAACGCTTGCCAACAGCAATTTCTTCAAAAAAGTTGCACCCTGCCGGTCACCGCCCCGGCCGGTTGCGGCGATAGCGCCCGGGCGGCGTATCGAACAGCCGGCGAAAGACCCTGGAGAGGGAATATTCATCCCCCAGCCCGGTCCGCAAGGCAATCTCCTTGAGCGGCAGCCTCGTGCTCATCACCAGTTCCCGGGCATATTCAGCCCGCATGGCGCGCACATCCTCCATGGGCGTCCGCCCCGTGGCAATCCGGTACTGCCGCAGGAAATGGAACTTGCTCAGGCCACAGACCCCCGCCAGCCCGTCCAGCGTCAGCCGCCCGGCGATGTGATCCCGGACGTGCTGCCGCACCTGGCCGACCATGGGCTGGTCTTCACCCCCGAGATTCCGGAGAAATTCCGCCAGGATCGCCTGCAGGAACGCGTCGCGCTGGATCCGGGCCGCCGGACTGGAGGAATGACGGTCCGCGTACATCCGCGCCCCGATCTCCCCGATAATCCCGCGGGCGTCCTGGATCACCGAGATCGACATCTTTTCCATCCCCGGACAGGCGAAACAGAAGAACAGGCTGTGAAGCGGATGCCCGGCATCCGACCATTCCTCATGTTCCACACCGGCGGGATAAATCAGGACCGACCCGGCCCCCGCCCGTATCCGGCCTCCCCGGCTGCCCACCACCACCGCCCCATCCATCACCAGGATCATCTCGTGATAGTCATGATGCGAGAGAGGAATATGCCAGGCCGGATCCGGCAAAACCTGGCCGCATTGCAAAAGACACGCGTGAAGAATGTGACCGTCCGCGAACATGCCCCATGAAGCAATTTCTGACAAAAAAAAGCAATGCCAATCATTGCCCTGAACCCGGAAAAATGAGTGAATACAGCCTGCATATTCCGCGTGGAAACGACGGACACTGTTTCTGAAAAAGCAATTACGGAAAAAGGAGTCGGTATGGCAAAGATCGCGATGATCGGGGCAGGCAGTCTGGTTTTCTGCAAGACACTCATGGCCGATTTCCTGGCCACTCCAGCCCTGAAGGGCAGTGAATACCGGCTGATGGCCCTGAGCCACGAGCGGCTGGACAAGATGCAGGATTTCGTCAAGCGCATGATCAAGGACAACGGCGCGAACGCGACCGTCAAGGCCACCACCGACCGCCGCGAGGCCCTGAAGGGCGCGGACTACGTGGTGGTGATGATCCAGGCGGGCGGCGTGGCGGAGTTCAAGCAGGACTACGAGATCCCCATGAAGTACGGCGTGGATAACTGCATCGCCGACACCATGGGCCCGGGCGGGGTATTCCGCGCCCTGCGCCATATACCGGCCCTGCTGGAAATCGCCCGCGACATGCAGGAACTCTGTCCGAACGCAATCCTGTTCAACTACGCCAATCCCATGGCCATGTGCTGCTGGGCGCTCGGACGCGTACCCGGCCTGCAGTTTGTCGGCCTCTGCCACGGGGTCCAAACCACCATGGACCTGATCTCCAGCTACGTCGACGTGCCGAAGGACGAGATCGACTTCACCGCCGCCGGTATCAACCACATGGCCTGGTTCCTCCACCTGGAACACAAGGGCAAGGACCTGTATCCGCTACTCAAGGCAAACTTCGAGAAGCCCGGCTACTACGTGAACGAGAAGGTCCGCGCCGAGGTCATGCGCCATTTCGGCTATTTCATGACCGAAAGCACGGGCCACCTCTCGGAATACCTCCCCTATTTCCGGAAGAACAAGAAGGCGCTCGACCTGTATTGCGATGAGCCGGCTTTCGGCGGCGAAACCGGCGCCTACTACAAGTATTGCGCCATGCTGGCCGACAAGTTCGCCAAAATGGATCCACTCTCTATCGAGTCAACCAAGCTGGGGCCGCGCAGCGCGGAGTACTGCTCACACATCATCGAGGCGAAGGAGACGGGGAACGTGTTCCGCCTGAACGGCAACATCCGCAACGACGGCTTCATCACGAACCTGCCCAACGGCTGCTGCGTGGAAGTCCCGATCTACGTGGACCGTACAGGGCTCCACCCCACCGTCATCGGCAACCTGCCTCCCCAGTGCGCCGCCCTGAATATGACGAACGTCCTCGTTCAGGGCCTGGCCGTGGAAGCCAGCTTCACCGGGGATCCGGAACTGGTGATGCAGGCCGTCGCGCTCGATCCGCTCACCTCCGCGGTGCTGACGCTGGACGAGATCCGCAAGATGGTCGCCGAAATGATGGAGGCGGAAGCAAAGTACCTGCCGCAGTTCGCCGGCAAGTCATTGCGCGCAGTGCCCGCCATCACCGTCCAAAAGAATGTCAAACGGAAGGAAGTCCCGCTCGACCCGGCCCTGGCGATCGCCAACCGGTTCGGAAAACTGGCAAAGGCATAAACAAATCCAGAACTCACCAAATCAGACTGAGAAGAAAGGCTAAGACACAATGAGCGAGAAGAAGGTTAGAATCGGTTTCATCGGCGTGGGCGGAATGGGACAGCGGGCGCACCTGCGCAATTACCTGACCATCCCGGAGTGCGAGGTCGTGGCCCTCGCCGAAGTCCGCGAGAAGACCGGCCAGCTGGTCGGAACCCGCATGGGCATCCCGAAGGTCTACAAGAACCACCAGGATATGCTCGCCGCCGAAAAACTCGACGGCGTCGTGGCCAGCCAGCAGTTCGACGTGCATGCCACGCTGCTGCCCGAGGTGTATGGGAAGGTGAAGAACGTCTTCACGGAGAAACCGCTGACCGTGGGCGTGAAGGCCGGCGAAACCCTGGCCGCCCTGGCGGAAAAAACCAGGACGGTTCACATGGTCGGCTACCACAAGAGGTCGGACCCGGCCACGGCATACGCCTTGGAAGTGATCCGGAAATGGAAGCAAACCGGCGAGATGGGCAAACTCAAATATGTGCGCATCCTGATGCCCGCGGGCGACTGGACCGCCAACGGCCTTGTCGGCATCTTGAACGCAGGCGACGAGCCCACGCAGCCTATCGCGCGCGAAACCGCCGCCATGATCGGACTTCCCGGCGCCAAGGAAGGCTCCCCGGCCTGGGAATGGGAAGGACTCGCCGCCGAATATGTGCGGTTTGTGAATTACTACATCCACCAGGTGAACTACATGCGCTTCATGCTCGGCGAACCCTACAAGGTCACCTTCGCCGACAAGGCCGGCGTGCTCCTGGCGGTGGAAAGCCAGTCAGGCGTGACCGGCACTATCGAGATGACCCCCTATCGCACCACCGTGGACTGGGAGGAGAGCATCCTCGTGGCGTTCGAAAACGGATACCTGAAGATCGAACTGCCCGCGCCCACCACGATCAACCGCCCGGGCCGGGTTGAGGTTTTCGCCGATCCGGGCAATGCCACACCCGCCCGGACAATCCCCTCCCTGCCCTGGGTCCACGCCATGCGCCAGCAGGCGATCAACTTCGTAAAGGTCTGCCGCGGCGAAATCGCGCCACCCTGCGTCGCAGCCGAGGCCGTGGAAGATCTGAAGATCGCCCGCGACTATATCCGCATGTGGAAAGGCGCCTGAGGCGGCACGGAGTGCATCGCCGGATGAATCACGCGGACAGGATCGTACAAACCCTGCTGTGCGGCAAGACGGACCGCGCCCCGTTTTCGTGGTGGCTGGGATTTATTCCCTGGGGCCAGACGATGCAGCGCTGGCAAACGGAAGGCGGCCCCGATGACGTGGCGGCGTTCTTCGGCTTCGAGCCGTTCTTCCACCTGCCACAGCTGGAATACGGCGCTTTCCCGCATTTCCCATCCCTGGAATTGTCACGGGATGCCGAATTCGTCGTGACAACGGACTCCCGCGGCCTGACCGTGCGGAACCGGCTGGATGGCATGTCCATGCCTGAGTGGGTAGGGCATCCCGTCAAGTCCCGTTCTGACTGGGAGCGCTACAAGGCGGAGCGGCTCGAACCGCGGCTGGAAGAACGGACGGCGATGCTGGAAGAGTTCGTCCAGTCCGTGCGGGGAACCGATGCGGCCATCCAGGCGGGAACCTATCCCTGGGGAATGTACGGAACCGTCCGCGATCTCCTGGGCACGGAGGAATCCCTGCTCGCGTTCTATGATGATCCCGAAATGGTTCACGACATGATGAACACCCTGACCAGCCTCTGGCTGGGGCTCTATGAGCGGGTGGCCGCACGCGTCCATATCCACCACATCCATATCTGGGAGGATATGTCCGGCAAGCAGGGCAGCCTCATATCTCCAGCCCTGATGGAGGAATTCATGATGCCGTGCTACGACCGGATCGCCGCCTTTGCCAAAGCACACGGCGTCGAGATCCTCTCCGTGGATTCGGATGGCCAGGTGGACGAGGTCCTCGCCGTAGTCACCCGGCATGGTGTCAATGCGTTCATGCCCTTCGAGGCGCAGGCGGGTAGCGATGTCGAGGCATTCGGCAGGAATTATCCCAAACTGGGATTGATGGGCGGCCTGGACAAGCGCGCACTGGCCGCCGGCAAGCCCGAGATGCACCGCGAACTGAATCGCGCCGAGCGCCTGCTGGCTCGCGGGGGATGGATACCGGGGTTTGACCACCTCATTCCGCCGGACGTTCCGTGGGCGAACTACAAGTACTTCGTGGAAACCTTGAAGAAGACAATGGGTGTCTGAAAACGGAAAGAACGGAACTGAACCAGGGAAAGGATACGGATCATGCCTGTGCAGTGGAAGAAGCAGTGGATTGCGGACGAATGTTATGAGTCGGCCGGCGTGTTTGATGTGAACGGCGACGGCAAGCCGGATATCGTCAGCGGCGGATTCTGGTACGAGGGGCCCGATTTCCGGAAGAAGCACCTCATCGGCGAACCGAAGCGGGAAGGCGAGTATTACGACGACTTTTCGACCATCGCCATGGACATCAACGGCAATGGCCGGATGGACTATGTGACCGGCGGCTGGTGGGGGAACAACCTGCGCTGGCGGGAAAACCCCAAGGACCCGACGCAACCCTGGCCCGAGCACATCCTGGCCGAGAACACCGGCAATGTGGAGACCACACGCGCCTGGGATATTGACGGCGACGGCATCCTCGAGATCCTGCCGAACACGCCGCCGAACCCCGAGGTCGCCTACTACAAGCTCATCACCGATTCCCGCGGCAAGGGCACCGGCAAGTTCCGGAAGATCGTTGTCTACCGGTTCGAGAACGGAACACAAGGCCACGGACTCGGCTGCGGCGATATCGCCGGAAACGGACGCATGGATATCGTGCTGGTCAAGGGCTGGCTGGAAGCGCCCGCCGACCCCGAAAAGGGCAAATGGATCTGGCACGAGGATTTCCCCAATCCGCCGTGGGGCTGGGCAGGCAGTGTGCCTATGCTGGTCGTGGACTTGAACGGTGACGGCGTCAATGAAATCATCACCGGCAACGCGCACGGCTACGGCCTGTGGTGGAGCGAGCAAAAGGTCCAGGCCGGGAAGCGGACCTGGATCCACCATCCGATTGATCCCTACAACGCCCAGTATCACGATCTGCACTGGGCCGATATCGACGGCGACGGCAAGCCGGAACTCGTGACGGGCAAGCGCCACCGCGCACATTGCGGCAACGAACCGGGTGAATGGGATGACATCGGCCTCTACTACTTCAAGTGGACCGGGGAAGGTTTCGCCAAACAGGTGATTGACTATGGCCCCATCGGTACCGGCAAGGGCTGCGGCATCCACTTCGCCCTGGCAGACTTGCGCGGAACCGGCCGGCTGGACCTCGTGGCCCCGGGCAAGGAAGGCCTGTTTGTGTTCTTCAACGAAGGCCTTGCGTAACCGCCGCACCGGCGGCATGCCGGACATGCGGCGCATGATTGCGCGGCCCGACGAACGGTTCTTGACCGGGTCATGACCGTTCGTCGGGAATCCCGGCCCCGCCCATCCAAGCCTTCGCGGGAAGCGAGGAACGCTTCTCGCCCTGTATGTACGTTTCAACAACAGGCTGACCGGATTTCCGGAAATCCAGGATACAGAAACTCGCCGCACCGCCGGGGACGATCGCAGCGTCTTTCATTCCCATCCAGTGACGCGGTTGCAGCGTAAAGCGGTCCCAAACCTCCCGCCACGAACAGCCCAGCATTTCCGCGGCACGGAAAATGCCCTCCAGCGGACGCAATGCCGATCCGGCAAAGTTGGCCGCCCCGGGCACACGAACCACCTGATCCGGGCCCACCTCAACCTCTGTCCCGCCCAGGATCCGGTACCGCCCGCAGGGGGCGCCGGCAGGGTGTACGGCGTCCGTTGTGTACCAGAAACGCGCAGGATCCATGGCTCGATGCAGGATCCGGAAAAGTGCCGGTGAGATATGAATACTGTCGGGAATCAAACCGGGATGAAGTGCCTCCGACCCGATGACCCGCCAGAGAATGTTGTCATGCCGGTCAAGGGCCTGCGGGCAGCCGTTCCCGAGGTGCGTGAAGGAAACAGCGCCCCCGCGCACGGCTGCCGCGAGTTGCGCGGCGGATGCGTTGGAATGCCCGAGACTGATGCGGATCCCCAGCGATGCGGCAAGCGGCAGGACCTCCAGAACCCCTTCCTGCTCCGGTGCCACCGTCAGCAGGACCGGATCGTTTCCTGTCGCTTCGCGCAGTTCCCGGATGTGGCCCGGTGTCGGCCGAATCATTTTTTCCTTCGGATGGGCGCCGCAATACCCGGGAACCGGCGAAAGAAAGGGCCCCTCGAGATGCCATCCCGCAATGGCGGCCTGCAGTTCGGGACATTGTTCACGAAAGCCCCGGATGCGGCGTAACCGGGCAATCATGGCAGACCAGTCATCGGTTATCAGTGTCGGGAAAAACTGGAAGCAGCCGTCCCGCTGCAGGGCCCGAACGGCCTTTCGCAGGGACTCCAGCGTCAGCGCGGAATCCTGGAAATCGACCCCGCCATACCCGTTCACCTGGAGATCCGTCAAGCCCGGGGCGATCCAGATATCCTCCGTCACCTCGGCCGGCTCGACACACGTCACGGCACCGGACTGCCAGGCCACTTGAATCCCCTTGCCGGTACGGTACTCGCGGGCGCAGAGGGTTCCTGTGTGCATACACTGGCCCTCTTGTTTCATTCCGTCCGTCCTTCCTGGATGATCCCTCCGAAGAGTTCCTCATCCGTCGGCTGTGCGGCGGGTATCGGGCAGGACACCCACGTGTAGTTGAGCATGTGCTCCCATGTAATATTCGAGCTGCTGATATTCCCGCCCCAGGTCCCGCAACCCAGCGTAAGACTCATGGGCATGCCATTGGTCCATGCCCCCGAACTCGCCAGGGATTGCGGCTGGCGAACCATGATGCGCGAAACCTTGACCCTGCGCGCCATCTCGAGCACACGCGCATCGCTGGTAGTGTGAATCCCGCAGGAGTGGCCTGCCCCCGAATGCGCAAGGATGCGGTCCGCCAGTTCCAGGGCCTCCTCGAAGGTCTTCCACCGGTAGACCGCCAGCGTGACGGAAAGCTTTTCCCCTGAGAAAGGATAGGCCGGCCCGACCCCGGTTTCAGGAACAAGCAGGAAACGCTTCCCCTCCGGCAGACGGATCCCCGCCAGGGTGGCAATCACCCCGGCCGGACGAGCTACCGCCGCACGGTTCAGTATGTTCTTTTCCGGATCCCACAGGACCGCCTGCAACCGGATCTTTTCCTCCGGCGTGACACAATAGCCCCCTGCCGCCTCCAACTCCCGCATCATCGTTTCATAGATGCTTTCCTGGATGGCCAGGGCGTTTTCGGCGGAACAACTGGTCGCATGGTCAAACGTCTTCGACTGCATGATCTTATGTGCCGCGTCCTTTGCATCCGCGGTCTCGTCGATCAGGCAAACGGCATTCCCGGCTCCCACCCCGTAACTGGGGGTTCCGCTGGTGTGCGCGGCCTGGACAAGGGCGGGGCCGCCGGTGGCAATCACCAGGTCGCACTGCCGCATCAATTCGCGGCTGATCTCCACGGATACGGGAGCAATCCCGATCACGAGATCCTCCGGCCAACCCTGTTGCCGGAGGAGGGCTCGCACCCGGGCCACGGCCAGATCACAAGTCTTCTGCGCTTTGGGATGCGGAGCCAGCAGGATGGCATTTCGGGTCTTGAGCGCGCAGAGAATCTTCACCAGCGGGGTCGCCTCCCCATTGGTCACAGGAAGGATGGCGCCTATGACACCAACCGGCTTGGCCAGCCTCCGGATGCCCGTCGCCGGATCCTCAAAAACCACTCCCGCCGATTTCCGGCCCTTCATGTCCCGCAAGGTGCCGCGAACCTTGGTCATGATCTTGGCCACCTTGTCGGCACCCTCTCCCATCCCGCTCTCGGCAACCAGGGTTTCGGCCAGCTGACGGGCGAAATCCGGCTGGACCGCCGCCCAGGCCACCCGGGTGGTGATCTCATCCACCTTTTCCTGCGTGGCAAACTCGACCGCCTGCTGGGCCCGCCGCGCACGGGCCATCCAGCCGCCGACCTTCTCCGCCACAGGATCGCACTCCATCATACTCGCCTCCGGACCTTCCCCGCCTGTCTCCCCGCATGAACCCTATACCCGTAGAGGACCGAAAACCCGGTCAATCTCCCTGCGTCCGATTTCCACGGCACGGCGCGCCTTTTCCAGGTTGCCATGCATCGTGTACACATCGCGGACCACGAATGAAAGGGGAACATTCCGTTTCACAGTAAGGTCCAACGTCCGCCGGATTTCCTCTGCCCAGGCGGCCTCGTTCAATTGCACATCCACACCCAGCAGGTTCGGGTCCGGCTTGCGGGAGAACACAATGCCCTTGCCCGCCAGCATCTCGGCCATGTACTCCTGCCGCGCCCACTTGGAAATCGAGACCGCCTTGAGATTGGGAAGCCGGCTCAGCGAAGTCTCCCAGATCGGGTCCGCCGGCTCGCAGCAACCCCAGTACACAAAGCCGAACAACTCGGCCAGCTCCTTGTAGTACGGGAAACAGAATTCATGGAACTGGGCCGGCGATACCCCCACCGTCTCCTGGCTGTCCATCCCCGCCCACATGTCCTTCAACTTGACCGACCCCGGCGCAGCCGGCTTCCGCGGCAACAGGGTTGTGAAGTTGAAACAGGTTCCGCAGGTGCACTCGTTGCCATTGTTGAGGGTCAGCAGACCCTCCCTCTCACCCCAGAGCGCCATTCCCTTGGCATTGTCCTTCAACAGGGTCATGATGCCATGCACCTTTTCGGGGCAATCGGCCATGCCGAGGAAGAAGGTTTCCATGCTCATGATCCGCATCAGGCGCTGGGTCAGGTTGTTCTGCCCGAACGTCCCGGAGCGGATGGCCACAGGCAGGATGTCGCCAAAGGTCTCCTCGAGAAACGCTTTTTCCGCCATCGTCCCTTCCCGGTCCAGGCTGTAGGTGGATGGCCGGATCATGTCAAAACCATCCCTCAAGTCCTTGACCGGACAATCGAAGTGATACCCGAGCACCTGCCCCTCGGCATCCTTCTCATACTCGGTCTTGATCTGAATCCCGAACTCGTCGTATCGGACGTGCCAGCCCATGTCGAGTGTTGCGGGGCAGACGTGGTCGTCATTCAGGATCTCATGGTGCCGGATATGGCGCAGGAATGTGTTCTCCAGCCCCCTCGCGTACGGAGTCTGGCACTGGAACAGTGAAGACGGCATGAAATCGCGGTCAAAGGTCCAGCTTTCGATCGCAAACGGGGGGCGGGCCCCGGGTTTGGCGTCATTCATGTCAGTCCACAATTGCCGGCGGGCCTGCATGACGGGAAGCGCCGCAAGTTCCGCCTGGCGTCGGGCGAGGCTTCGTAAACGTTCAATCTCATTCCGGGGTAATGCGTACGGGTTGGTGCTCTTCATGCCGGCAGTGTGCGGCAGGGAACCGGAAAAATCAAGCTGGGCCGTTCCGCGGACTCGTTCCGGAGTACGCTTCAGGTGGAGCGCCGGCGTGCGGCCAGGCGGCCATCCGCACCCTTACAGGAGCCATTTCCGGCCGTGTTCCGGGATGCGTACAGCCAAGCGGGGATACTTGACGCCGACATAATCGGCAAACAGGCTGGGATCGGCGGAATTGGATGCAAACATCTCGAAGTGCGTTGGCACCGTGAACCGCGGGCGGATCGCCCCTGCAAGATCCGCCGCCTCCTGGTAGGTCATGTTCCCGATACAGTTCGCCCGGAGCCGCGCGGCATCACGCCCGTTGATGGGCAGGAATACGGCGTCGAACTTCCATTGCCGCAGAATCGCATGTATGCCTTCGTACATACAGGTGTCGCCCGCATGGTAGAGGGTGATCCCGTTGCCCTGGACCACAAAGCCCAGATTCGGGTGCAGGCCCGTCCGCCGGTCCCGCTCCAGCAACTCATGGGCCGCCGGCACACCCGACACCTTGACTCCCGCAAACCGGGCGGACAACCCGAGATCGACTCCGAGGAACCGCTCCTCGGGAATCCCCAGTTCCCTGGCCGCCTTCTTCTTTAGCAGCTCCGGAACCACGAATCTGGCCTTTGGCGAGGCCATGGCAATCCCCGGCCAGGCCCACCGATCAATATGGTCGCTGTGGTCATGGGAGCCGAGAACGAGGTCGGCATTCGTCACTTCCTCCGGAAGTAACAGGGGCGGAACCGTGCGTTCCGGATGCGGCTCGAGGTAGGCATCGATGTAGCAAACCGTCCGCCCCAGTTTCACCGCAAACCCGTGCTGGCCGAGCCACCACACCGCACAGTGGCCGGGCGTAACCCTGGCTGCATTGATTTCCTGAATGAGCTTATTGTGCTTCATGCCTTCCTCCCCGATGCCAGCCAGAAACTACAGTATGCTCCCGCCACAGGTCGAGATCGAATCCGGAACCCAACATCCCCGGATTCGGCTTGACGCTCCGGAGCATTGGAGCAAGATGAAGGCGGACGGGGACCGATCGCGACCGGACACAATGGAGTGTCGCGCATGAACATAACGCCCATACGCGTGCTGATCATCGAGGACGACGAATTCGACTATACGCTTACCACCCGCCTGCTGTCGCAATCCCGTGATGAAACCCGATTCGACCCGCACCGCGCCAGGACACTTGCAGAAGGCCTGGCCCTGCTCCGGAATAAGCCCCAAGTCATCCTGCTGGACCTGACATTGCCGGATTCCTCCGGGTGGTCGACCTTCTCGCGCATCCGGGCTGCGGCGCAGGACACCCCCATTCTCCTCCTGACCGGTCTGCAAGATGAGGAACTCGGGACGCGGGCGATCCACGAGGGCGCGGAAGACTACCTCATCAAGGGGCACACCGAGGCGCGGTTCCTGATCCGTTCCATCCTGTACGCCATTGAGCGCAAGCATGCCCAGGCCCACATGCTCCAGGTGGCCGAGGAGCTTCGCCAGCGCAACGAGGCCATGAATGCCGACCTGGCCCTGGCCCGCGAAGTCCAGCATGCACTCATGCCGCGGCAGTATCCCCGGATCCCACCGGAGGCGCCGCCGTCGGAGGCCGCCGTTCAATTCGGGCATATCTACCTTCCATGTCGCACCATCGGCGGGGATTTCCTGAGTCTCTTCACGCTATCCTCCCACTCGGCCGGGACATTGATCTGCGATGTCATGGGGCATGGAATGCGGGCGGCCCTGGTTACCGCCATCCTCCGCGGACTCATGGAGCGATTGCGTCCCTATGCCGCCGACCCGGCACAGCTCCTGACGGAAACAAACCGTATCCTGGTCGACCTTCTCCGCGAGCCCCAGCAACTTGTGTTCGCCTCGGCCGCCTATGTTGTGACGGATATCGCCGAGGGGCGCTTCACCGTCTCCATTGCCGGGCACCCGCCGCCCATCCTGCTGCGGACTGGTTCAGCCAGCCCGGGCAGGTTCCTCCTCGATGGCGATGTCGGCGGTCCGGCACTGGGCATCGATGGCGCCTACCGGTACACCGCACGGCAGTGGAGCCTCATGCGCGGCGACAAGCTCCTTCTGTTCACCGATGGACTTTACGAGTTGCACAATCCAGCCGGTCAGGAGTATGGTTTGGACCGTCTAGCCGCCGCTGCCCATGCAGCCGGCCGGCTTCCAATCCAGGCCCTCCTCCAACAGGTGATGGCCCAGGCGGAGGCCTTTGCGGAAGGTTCGGAATTCGACGATGATATCTGCCTCGTCGGAATTGAAATCGCGGATGAGAGGAGAGGAAAGAGACAATGACGGAATCAGCCGTTCTGGTGGATATATCCAAGACGGAAGCCCGCATACGGGTTTCCGGACGGGCAACCTTTGTATTCGGCCCTGATTTGCGTGAGCTCTTCCTGCGCTTGAAAAAAGCCGGGGTATTGCAGGTTGTCGTGGAAGCCGCAGACTGCGTCTCCATGGACAGCACATTCATGGGCGTCCTTTCCATGGCGGTGCTGGACCGCGAAGGCACAGCAATCGCCCTGTCCATCGCAAACCCGTCCGAGAAGGTGGTGTCGCAATTAAAGGGTCTCGGGATCCTGCGCTATTTCTCCCTCACCGAGCGTCCGTGCGCCGACGCACAATGGCTCCCCCTTGGGGACCTGGTGCGCGGCCTGCAAAAGGATGAGGCCGTCATGCGCGACACGATGATTCAGGCCCATGAGGCCCTGGGCGCAGCCAATCCCGAAAATGTGGCCAAGTTCCGTCAGGTGATAGAACTCCTGAAACAGGAAAAATAAGAGCCCGGCGGTTGTCCGACTTTCTCCGGCCGTTTGGCCCGGAGCCTCAGAATGGGGGCGGTTCGGCACCCTTCTGCACGGGAACTTGCCGAACGGCATTCTGCGGCTGCGGCTGGGGTTGAGGCTGTGGCCTCACAGGGGCCATTCCCTGGACCGGCTGGGCTGGTTGGACTGGCGCCCCGGGAACCGGGACAATGGTATCGGCGTCCACATAGTACTTCGCGTAGGCCGGCATCTTCGGATCCACCTTGAACTCACGGATCCGTCCGGTGACAATCACCATGGTGCCCGGCTTGAGATCCGCCACCATGGCGGTTACATCATCCTTTTTCTTGATCAGCACCGGCAGTTTCAGGTCGCCGATCGTCAACAAGAGCCAACGGGTGGATTTAAAACCCGCCATTTCCATATAAGGCGGGAACGTGTTGGCGAAATCACGGAACACCTCGGAATAGGTGACCAGCCGGCCTTTGTGTTTCTCCGGTGCGGTCTTCAGGAGCGAAAAGGAAACCTCCTTGGCCGCGTTCGGATTGGCCGCCTGCAGGCAGCAAGCCGTACATACCGCAACCAGGACAGTCAGAAAACGCTTCATGGGAAAACTCCTTTTTGTTTCCATGAAGAATCATACGCAAGGCCCTGACTGAATCAAGGATGAATCACATGATCCGGCAGGGTGGTTTTGTGATTACGGGGCATGCCGAGACCACCGAAGGAATGGAGGGCGGAGAAGCCTGTTTTATCAGAAAGCCGTTTTACACGCGGGGTCAGATAATAAACAGTAACTAACCGCCCTCATCCCGCCTATCCGGCTCCGATGCGAGCCGCCTCCGCCAAAACCCACGCCCGCCGCCTTCCTTCATCCCGCCAACGCCGCCCTCAAACCCCGCCACCCGTCAGTCCCGGCCTGCTAAATCCATACACCGCCCCTCCGACGACTTGATCAGAAGGATCGCTACGCGTGTCCATGCAAAGACAACCGCGCATGTGAGCAGGAGCGCGACGTTCGTCCAATAGAGCAGTTTGCGTATTGCCTTCATTTCATCCGAGCACCAGCGTCCGGCCCAACAAGACGTTGTCCCGCGTCCACGCGGGGCAACGGCAGGGTTCAGGCCGTGGTTGTGCCCTTCCATCTTCCCCTCGTCTTGCAAATCACAAACCCAATCAGGAATCCGAGTGCCGCCCAGTATGCCAGCATGGTTGCGAACATGGGCAGGAGGTACTTCATTCCTTCTTCCCCATGAAGGCCACATCCCTCCATGACTTTCTCCATGACCCAGAAGAGGGGAATGGTCGGAACCCAGAAGACCTTCTGAAGCGCAGCGTACATGAATGAATCGCACGGAAGCATTGTCCGGATGACGACCATTGATCCAAGAATGAGCGTCACTGAAACTGCCCCGATAATTCCGTATCGTTTTGGGGTCGTCATCATTCTCTCCATCCCTGCACAACGTTGCCCTTGAGCGGCGTCGCGCTCGGAGGGCTGGTGGCCGTTTATATCTGCCTGGTTTTCATTCCAGCTCGTCTTGCCGCCTGGAGTTGCTGCTTGTCGGCTGAGGCAAACAGCTCCGCCCCCCATTCAAGCGCACAAGCAACATGCAGGGCATCCATCGCTCGGACGGGACTTGCCTCAAGGATCAGGATGGCTGACCCGATCACAGTCGGAGTGAGGAAAATGATGTCCGCGTCGCGGACATCATCAAGCAATCGCTTTTTGGCGACATGATACTGCTCACGGGTCAGCGTGTGTTCGCGGCGGCGGCGGTTCAGTGCGGAAACAATCTCGGGCACACAGATCACACTCAGCCCGAGTTCCGTTGCCTGGGCGCAAATGACCTCGACGCCATCGCTCCCGTTTTCTTCGACAAAACGCTTCGCAAAAGCGGAGGAATCAAGGAATGCTTTCATGGTCACGCTCCGCCAGAATAGTTGCCGAGAGGCTTATTCCTTTTGTCGAGAGGCGAAGCCCGGGTCTTTTCCACGAAGGTTGCTCTTTGTTCTGACTCGCAATGGGTGTCACCTCTGCAATAGGACGACCATGCCTGAGCACCAGCAGCGTTTCTCCACGTTCCACCCGGCTCAGCATTCCTGATGCATGACTTCTGAATTCGGTTAGAGTCACGGTTGTCATAGTTAATCTCCGATATGTACAGTAATGTACAGAGTTCTGTACATATCGTCAATTCATTTGTAAGGGCCAACACGGGCGGTGAACCCGCCAGGGTTACGGCGCGTGTCCGCCGCCTTGTTGGCCCCTCTCCTTGTCCCAGAATTGCCGGGGCGTCAGGAGCGCGAGCTTGCGAGCGTATCCTGGACGCCGTGTTTCGCGCACCCTGTCATCAGTCTCCGTAGTGGGTTCTCGCCCGGTGAACGAAGATAGTCCTGCGGTCGTCGTCCACCGAGTAGACCAGTCGGTCCTTGTAGGAGAGCCTCAAGCAGAAGAATCCCGCAAGGTCGCCGACCAACCGTTTTCCGCAACGGGGGTTCGGTGCCACCTGTTCCCGGAGCACAATCTTGAGCTTCTCCTTCAGACGAGGGGGGAGTTTGTCGACGTCCTTTGCGGCCTCTTTGGTGAACCGGATGGCATATGGCGTCACGGTTTCTCTCCGAAGACCTCCTCGAACGAGACCGTCTCGCCTCTGCGCATCTGCTCCACGGACTTCTTCATGCTTTGGCGGAAGCCAGGCGTGGAGAGCAGATCCAGGGTCTCAATCATGCTGTCGTAGTCATCCTCCGCCAGCAGGACGACTGAGCCCCGGCGATGGTGTATCCGGTAAATCTGGTGCTTGTCGGTCGCCCCCTTAACGACATCGAAAAACTCTCGGCGCGCGTCGGTCGCAGTCAGTGTTGTCATGGACTCTCCTTCATGTACGTATTTCGGTACATGTTGCAGCACTCCGATCATGCTGTCAATACCATTTCTTTCGCGAACGGCGGCCTTCAAGCGCAACGTACTCGCCGTCGCGTGCGAGGCCTGGCTGGGGTCATTTCTGAAACATTTCGATTAGAACGGACAACATCTGGTCGGCAACAGCAGGAGATAGAGTGCCGAGTCGCTTGACCAGTCTGATCTTGTCAACGGTCCGGATTTGATCCAGCACAACCTGACCACTCACTTTCTGGAATGCGCAATTCACCCGGGTGGGATAATCGCGTCCCCGGCTCGTCATAGGGGCAACAATCACAGTGCCGATGTGATGGTTCATCTCGTCAGGCGAGATGATGACGCAAGGCCGTGTCTTCTTGATCTCATGGCCCAAGGTCGGATCAAGGGAGACCAGGAAGACATCAAACCGGTTTACTTCCATTGCCACTCCTCGGTATCCCACTGCGTGGTGGTGTTCTGCGAGTCCAGCAATTTATCATCACCCAGGCGAGCCATACGGCTGAACGCCTTATCCCAGCCTGCACGGGGATGGCGGGGAGAGTGGATCAAGATCATGTGATCCCGCACATCAATCTCGACTTGTTCAGACAAGCCGCATTGTTCGATAAACGGTTTGGGTATTCTTACCCCTCGGGAATTGCCAATCGGTATCAGTGTCGCCTTCATGAGAGCAATGTAATCACTATGTTATTACATTATCAATCATTTTCTCATCCACAACGGTCACTTTTTCCGGCGGCGAGCTTGCGAGCCGTACGGAACAAGGTGTGGTTCGGCGTGTGTTTTGAATTCGTATACAACGATGGGCAGATACTTTGCGAAGAGGCGGAAATCATCATCTGTCGTGAAGATGGCAAAATCATGCCGCACGGCAACTGCACAGATTAGAAAGTCTGTATTTGAACCTTGGATGCCTTTTGCGCGACACAGGTTGAACATTTTGGCCGCCGTCACATAGTCCTCGGCATGAAGCGGACGATCCGGGAAACAGGCCAAACGGTCTTCCAGCAGATCAAACTGTGCCTGATCCCGGACGCCGGAGAGTAACTCTTGTCGAATGGGGCCGATGATCTCAGTCAAGTGACTGGTAATCAGGCGTTTCAGTTCATCCGCGTCCGGATTCTGAACATGACCAGCCCGCCGCAACGCGAGTGCCCAGACGCTGGTGTCGACGAGCACTCTCATGCTTTCGCCCGCTGTCTCTTGTGGTCATATTCAGGGGCGAAATCAACCTTCCCGAACAGATCCAGAATTCTCTCCTGTTGCAGATTGCGGATATAGTCAGACAGCGCCTGCGTCACCGCAGCCCTCTTGGTGTGGTGCCCCCCAAGCGTAACAGCCTGCTTAATCAATTTATCGTCGAGTTGTAGATTTGTCGCCATACGATTTCCTCCACACATACAGTCACACATTCTTATGTGTTGAATCAATCACTATTTGCGAAGCCGAACACGTTGCCCTTGAACCGCGGCGCGGGAGCGCCGTCGCGCGCGGAGGGCTGGTTCGGCTCATGCTGTCTTGGCATGACCATGACGCAGTTCGGCCTCGACCTTTTCGGCCAAGAACACTTTAAGCAGTGACTGGTAAGGCACATCACGCTTGTTGGCCAAGACTTTAAGTGCGGCAATAATGGATTCCGGAAGACGCAATGAGATGGTTTTGGTGGAAGGCTTCAAATTCGGGAAAACCACCCGCTTAGCCTTGGACCAATCAACATAATCGGTGGAATCATGATCCGCCCAAAACTCCCTTTCGGAATCCTCACTCTTGAATGATGGAATCTGCTTCTTCATGATTGGTAAACCTTTCGTTCCTTCCGGCTCATATCCCGTGCCGACACAATCCGCAATTTTCGACCGCGAACCGTAAACGCAATAAACAATTCGCGACCCTCATCCGTCTGCCCGAGAGCAAACAAACGCCTCTCATGCTGAGAGTGTGCGGCATCTTCTCCGGCCAGAAGTGGCGAATTAAAGAACACCTGTTCCGCTTCCAGTGGCGAGACCTTATGCCTGTCCCAATTCTTCTCGGCATTGCCTCCGGACCAATCGAACCCCTCAAAATCCGGCATGGTTATCAGCTCGATCATGGCTATAATGTATACGATAACGGTATACGCATCAAGCCCTATAATTTCTGATTGAATTCATGCCGAACGCTGGAGCTAAGGCGCGGGTTTACCCGTCGCCTTCGGATCCTTGTTAGGGATTGTATTTCGTTTGGAACTTCCCCGTTTGTTGTGTCATCTGCTTCTCACCTCTACGCCATCTACGGCCCCCCGCAGATACTTTTGCAGGCCGTTGGTGGACAGGTTTCCGGCGACTGAAGTGTCAGCTTTGAGATACGTATTGAAGAACAACAAGGTGGCTGCTCTCACAATTGGCTGAACATCTTCACGGTTAGCGGAACGGATGCCCTGCTGCTTTGCGCCAGTGGAGTCGGTAAAGTCCAGATGATGGGCATTGGCCAGCCAGACGAACTTGTGCTGCCCTTGCTTTGCGGGCCAAAGGCTGAAAGCCTTGTATCGATTTGCCGGTGGGAGCCCGCCCTGTTGCCTGTCTTCCGTACCCGAAACGCCCATTAATGGCGCGCTCAGGGTAGCAAAGCTTTCATTGATGAAGAAGGGTTCGTCGGCGCCTTGGGGCGAAAGCGCTACGCCGCAGGAGACACGAGCGTCCCTCTGATCTGGCCCAAGTCCTTTGCCCGGCGCAACGGGCGGTTCCATCCAATCAAGCGCCGGCCGCATGCCGCAGATGACCATCGTGGTGTAAGCACCAAAGGAATGCCCCATTACCCCAACATGCCTGACATTCAGGCGCCCGCGCAATTTCTCATGCGACGTGTTCCACTCCTCGGCGCGGTCGATTGCAAAACTCACATCTTTCGGTCTCCCCAGAACCTCATTGGCATCTCGAATCATCTTGTTGAGATTGTCCATCAAGCGTATCCCGCTCTTCAGACGGTCGGTGTTGCTGCCGACATGTTCCAAGCACAATACAGCATAGCCATGCGACGCCAAGTGCTGTGCCTGTGCGTAGTGCGTATCCCAATTACCTCCAGCACCGTGCGAGGCAACGATGATTGGGTACGGCCCACCTGTGGCCGGGATATGCATTTTGATCGGGATGCGCCGTTCCTTCCCGGTAGACAAGTTCTCTGCCTGCGCTCGGCCGCGTCGCAGCCGGGGGAAGAGGCGTGGTCGTGGAGTTGCAGAATCGCTTTCAGGTCGGTTGACGTCCACAAGGTTGGGGAACTCCAGGGTCTCAACTGTCAGCGGTCCGAGGGCCGATAGATCGTCGGCCCTCGGACCCTTGCTGTCAGCGGCAATAGCGGGAACGCAAAACATCATGATTGTGCATGCGAGAATAGCCGCACCGTGTGTTGGGTCTCTCCACATGACTGGTCTTCTCATAATCTGATCCCTAACGTCCGCGCTCTCCCTTGAGCCACCCGTCCGCGGGTGGCGAATAGGGAGCGACGCGTGGTTGGCAGTTCATTTGTCCTCAATCACTCCGTACCGGTCCCTTCCCCCAATTGTTACCATGTATGCATCATACGGCAAGAAGAGCGTATCTGCCGCCAAGGTCAGCGGGAAGTCGACAACAAGGAGAAACCACGCAAAGGGCCAGAGCGGGTCGAACGCATCGTATCCATACCTCGGGCTGTTCATATAGTCTGTGGTGCGCCGGATCTCTTCCGCGCTGACCTGTGTGCCGGAGTAAACGTACTTCGGATGCAGCTCCCCTTCCGGAGGTTCTGAGCAGTGTACAATCAGACTCGCGCATCCCGCAGTGAGGGCCGCAATCAACGTGACTGCTATGGTTACAGTCATCCTCATGTTCTGTCTGCCAACGAATAGCGTTTTATCCCATGTCCGGCGAGGATACGGCGAGATGATTGGCAGATCAACCTGATTTCGCCGGATGTGTGGGATAAAACGCTATTCGTTATACGTCAAGGAGTCACAATGCAACCAATTGATCTTCAGTCGCTTGTGGAATATGTCCGCCAGCGCAAGCTGGTCGAAGAACGACATCTGCCTTTCTATCTGAACTGGATCCGGATGTTCCTGACGTCGGAACTTCCGTCCATCGCCACCTCCCCTGACGGGGACAAGCCGTAAATAGTAAAGAATTAAGTTTGATGAGGTGGGGTGGTTCTTGATGGCGGGGCATGCCAAAACCACAGCAGGAGAGAGGGAGGAGAAGCCAGTTGTATCAGCCTGCCGTTTTCTCTAGTATTCCGCCGAACCCAAGGAAAGACAGCAACCATGAGCAAAACCATCCTTTGCATCGGTGCAGGATATGTCGGCGGTCCGACCATGGCCATGATCGCCAGGAAATGCCCGGGATACCGTGTCCATGTGGTGGATATCGACGCCGACCGGATCCGCGCCTGGCAAAGCGATCAATTGCCCATCTACGAACCCGGTCTCCACGAGGTCGTAAAGTCGTGCCTGAACCGCAACCTGTTCTTTTCAACCGATATTGCCCGCGGCATCGAGGAAGCGGATATCATCTTCGTGAGCGTCAATACGCCCACAAAAACCTTCGGGCAGGGAGCCGGCATGGCCGCCGACCTGCAGTACTGGGAAAAGACCGCCCGCCAGATCAAGCAGCACTCCCGCTCGGACAAAATCGTGGTGGAAAAAAGCACCCTGCCGGTTCGAACCGCCGAAGCCATGGAACGCATCCTGCACTCCGGCGAACGCACTGTCCATTTCGAGGTCCTTTCCAATCCTGAGTTCCTGGCGGAGGGAACCGCCATCAAGGATCTCGAAAATCCCGACCGCGTCCTGATCGGAGGCCACTCGACCGACAGCGGGCGGCGCGCCGTCGCAGAACTGGTGTCGATTTACGCCCACTGGATTTCCCGGGAACGCATCCTGACCACCAACGTGTGGTCGAGCGAACTTTCGAAACTGGCCGCCAACGCCTTCCTGGCCCAGCGGATCAGTTCGATCAACAGCCTCTCAGCCCTTTGCGAGCGCACCGAGGCCGATGTGACCGAAGTGGCTCGCGCCATCGGGATGGATAGCCGGATCGGCCCCAAGTTCCTGAACGCAAGCGTCGGATTCGGCGGCTCCTGCTTCAAGAAGGATATCCTGAACCTCGTCTACCTCTGCCGCCATTACGGTCTCACCGAAGTGGCCGACTACTGGGAGCAGGTCGTGCGGATGAACGAGTACCAGGAAGACCGTTTTGTGCGGCAGATGATCGCCTCGATGTTCAACACGGTCGCAGGTAAGCGCATCGCTGTCTTCGGTTTTGCTTTCAAGGCGGATACAGGCGACACGCGCGAAAGCCCGGCCATCCGGGTGTGCCGGTCGCTCATCGAAGAACGCGCCAGCCTCGTGGTCACCGACCCGGAGGCCCTGGACAATGCCCGCCGCGACCTCGCGGACTGCGCCGGCAAGGTCACGTTCGACAAGGATCCTTACAGGGCGGCCGAAGGCGCCCATGCCATTGCCGTGATGACCGACTGGTCCGAGTACAAGAAGCTGGATTTCCAGAAGATCTACGACTCGATGAGCAAGCCGGCCTTCTTGTTCGACGGGCGCAACTGCCTGGACCACCAGCGTTTGTTCCAGACCGGGTTTAATGTGTACCCGATTGGCCGCAAGCCGTTGAGCCACCTGTAAAGGAAGGCACCAGCATGCCAACGAGGATCTATTACTTCTCCGGCACAGGCAACTCCCTGTATGTCGCCCGCATGCTGGCCAAGGGACTGGGCGAGGCAGAGGTTGTCCCGATCCCGCAAGCCATCCTCCAACCGCCTGCCGCTCCTGCGGAACGGATCGGGTTCGTCTTTCCCGTATATATGTGGGGGATGCCCCTGATTGTGGAACGCTTCTGCCGCGGGATCCAGGCGGATTCATCCGCCTACTGTTTCGGGGTGGTCACCTGCGGCGGAAGCGCCGGCGGAACCCTCGCACAGCTGGAACAAACGCTGGCAAGCCGCAACCTGACCCTTGCGTTCGGGGCCGTCGTGCAGATGCCGGGTAACTATACCCCCCTTTACGGTGCGCCGTCCGAGACGACGCAACGGAAGTTGTTCAATCAAGCGACACTCCGGCTGAATGCCATCCTCGAGGATCTCCACGCAAGCCGGAGGGGACAGGTCGACCGCGGCTCATGGTTCGGCCGCACCGTCATGTCGGGATTCGTCTACCGATTCGGATCCAGACACCTTGCGGCCGGCGACGTAAAATTCTTTGCCGATGAACGATGCAATAGCTGCGGTCTCTGCGCCAAGGTTTGCCCCGTGGGCAACATCACCCTGCAGAATGGCAAGCCGGCATGGCAGCACCGCTGTGAACAGTGCATGGCCTGCCTGCAATGGTGCCCGCAGGAAGCCATCCAGTTCGGACCCCGCACCGCGGGCCGGCGGAGATATCACCATCCCGAATCCAACGCCGGCCACTTCATGCTCCGCTAGAACACGGCTTCATGGAAATCACCCCCGTCCTTTTCGACATTGACGGCACACTGCTGGACCTGAAAGGGGCGGGGCGGAAGGCTTTCGTCACCTCGGTCAACGAGGTCTTCCGGCTGAACGACGACCTTTCCTACATCCAGTTCGCGGGCAACACGGACCTGAATGTCCTTCAGCAGGTCATGAACCATCACGGCCGCGAACTGACGCCGGAGGATTGCCGTCGTTTCTTCCGGTTCCTGCCGGAGGAACTGGAACGGGCCGCGCGCAACGCCGAACTGATCCTCTACCCCGGCGTCCGGCCCCTGCTGGAAGCCTTGTCTGCGCGCCACGATATGATCCTCGGCCTCGTCACGGGCAACATCGCGGCCTGTGCCCGCATCAAACTGCGCCAGTTCAACCTGCACCATCACTTTGTGCTGGGCGCCTTCGGCGATGACCATGCCGATCGCAAGGAGATCGCACGCCTCGCGCTGGAGCGGGTCCGCAGGAAGATTTCCGGCACCGGCACCCTCGGGCCATTATTCCTGATCGGGGATACCCCGAACGACATCGCGGCCGCAAAGTCGATCGGCGCCGTGGCCGTGGCGGTCGCCACCGGGAAGTTCAACACGGACGACCTGCGCGCCGCGGAAGCCGATGTAGTGCTGCCGGATCTTGGCGATACCGCCTGTGTGATGGAAATCCTTGCGGGTCCTCAGGCCCGCAGGTAACCCTCGCGGCGATACCACTCGGCGGTGCGGCGCAACCCCTCGTCGAGCCCGACAAGCGGCTTGTAACCGAGTTCGCGCTTCGCCTTGCCGATGTTGAAGGCCCGGTTCTGCCGGTACCAGTCCACCCGCCGGGGGAAGATCGGAGGAGTGATCCGGAACGGCTTGCAGAATTTTTCCACCACGTGACCGACAACAATAACCGGCCAGATCGGGAGGTGCGGAATCCAAACCGGAACATTGAGGGCACGCGCCGCCCCGCGGACCAGATCCTCGATCTGGACATACTCCTCATCCGCGATCAGGTAGGCCTGCCCGTCCCCCTTGCCCGGCTGCATCGCCAGCAGGAAGGCGTCAACGAGATTGTCGATGTAGAGCGGATGATACAGCGTCTTCCCGTTGCCGAACATGAGGAACCGCCCGGAGGCCACACGCTTGAAAATCATGAAGAACCGTTCCGGGTCGCCCGGCCCGTAGATGGCAGCAGGGCGGAGAATCACCGTCTTCATTCCCTTCCGGAAGTATTCCTGGACCACGGGCTCAGCCTCGTACTTGGTCCGCTGGTAGTAATCGGCAGGCTTAACGGGAGCCGTCTCGTCTCCGGGGGGATTGTCCACATTGCCATGTACGCCGCATGTGCTGCAGTAGATGAACTTCGACACCTTGTTTTCCCACGCGGCCTCCAGCACGTTGCGTGTCCCGCCGACGTTGACTTCCTCGTAGTAGCTGTTGGGAACGTTCAGTTCGCGGAAGGCGGCTGCAAGGTGATGAACAACCTCAACCCCCTTCATGCACTTGCGCACCAGTTCCCGGTCGGTCACCGACCCGATCACCACTTCGGCACCCCACTCGCGAAGTTCCTGGGTCTTCAGGCCCTCCTTGTTATCCATGGCGACAACATGGTGCCCGTCGTTCAGCAGCTTGCGCACCAGCGCCTTGCCCGTAAAACCCGTGCCCCCTGTAACCAGAATCCTCATCCTGTCTCTCCCTACTTTATCCTGTGCAATGTCCAGGACGCCAATCGTACCACGGCCTGACGATGGTATTCAAGATTGAGCCGCACGGGAAGTTCGCTTTCCACCGTGAACCGCTGTCTCGCGGCCCCGCCGGCCCGGAAAACCGCGGGAGTGCCGGAGACCCCTTCCCCGCTGGCCGAGATGGCTCCCAGTTCCGTCCCGTCCGGCGCTGCCGTGAAAAACCGTAATTCGGACTCGTATTCCCCGGGTTCCAATGGCAGGTTAAGGCCATAGAAGACAGCGCCTTCCGGATCACGGTCCGGGGATAGAGTGACGCACCCATCCTCCAGGTCGCTGTATCCTGCATGGAAGAAACTGGCAGCGGGCAGAACCACTTTCTGTCCCGTCAAGGGCGAACGCCACGGGCTTCCGCTCAGCAGGGCCATGTCGACATTCAAGAACGGCTGGATCGCGGTCAGCCGTGGCGTGACCCATGCATGCCGGTCAAGAGGCGTGAATGGAATTCGGCGCCAGTTCCAGGATTCCGAGCGGATCTCCAGGGCGGCACTCCGCGGAGGCGCCTCCCGCGCCAGAAGATCCAGCCGCAGTTCGCCCCCACCCGCAATGCGAACCAGCAGGGATTGCCCCGGCACTGCGGGAACAGCCGTGGGACGCAAGGCCAGCGAAGCGCCGGCATCGGAAAGACACACATAGGCCATTCCGCTCGCGCCCAGCATCGGGATGTCAGCAGCCGCACCGGTACGCTCCCGGCTGGATTCCGCCTGCCATTGCCGCGCCGGGAACAGCACAGGACTCGGCAGGAGACGGCTGGACACCTGCGATTGACCGGAACCGGTCCGGATCCGGAACGCCCAAACCTGCCGATCCTGGGCCAGCCATTCAAGCCGGGGATTGGAAAGCAACCCGTTCAAGGTGAACACCACGGGGTACGGACTCACCTTTTCAGGAAAGGCATCTTCATGCAGGAGAATGTAGTCCACACCCATGTCCCGCAACTGGTCCAGCTGGTCCGGCTGCAATTCGCCAAGGTTCGCGCTTTCCAGCGGCCGGAAAACGGATGCGATGTAATTGGTGGAAACCGCCGGCGAGTATCCGTTGACCATGCGCAGGCGATGCAGGGATGCATAATGCTCGTACAGCGAAGCCCAATGGGAATTACCGGGCCAGATCGGCAAAACCAGGGCGCGCGCGATGCGGTGGTTCCTGGCCGCATCGGCCACCACGGCGCGGTAGGCCGCCTGTCGGGTGTCCAACTCGCAAATGCCGGCGCGGATCCGTCCCTGGAATTCCATGACAACTATAACGACCATCACCAGCAGGAAGCCACCGAACCATTTTCTCCGCGAGATGCGCTCCATGACGATGCCAGAGGCAAGAGCCATGAAACACGCCACAAGCGACGGCAGCAGGCAATAGATCTTGGGAGCCTGCCGGATCATCGTGTACTTCGGGAAAACCGACCGGCAGAAGCGGAACAGGGCTCCGCCGAACGGGCCATTGGGTCCCAATGCCAGGAGCAGGATGACGGCCATCCCGGCCAATGACATGACAAGGAAGGTCCACTCCCTGCCGGTAATCCGCGGCTTGCCACGTCGCAGGTACAGCAGAAAGGCCGCAAGGGAAGCCAGGAGAAGCGGCAGCACGATGCCCAGGTAAATGTGGTGGCCGGGGCCTGGCTGGCCCAGTCCGAAAAACCCGCCCGCGCGCGGGGAAAACGTGGCCACCTCTCGCAGGGAACGGCCGCCCCCAAGATCGGTTCCCGACAGATGGGCCCCTGCCAGCACACTCATCTGGTAGGCGGCCACGACGCCCAGCAGGACCGGCCAGAGCGCTCCCGCCATCCGCCACCAGCCGCGCGGCTTCATCCAACGGAAGTCTTCCTTGCGGAAGAGCGCCAGCAGACACCATGCGGGCACCGCCAGAATGCTAAAGTAAAAAACATGCAGGTCGGTACAGTAGGCCATGATGAGGGCAAAACCGGCCAGCAGCCCGCCCGAAACACGGTTATCGCGGATCGCCCGGTCAAGCCCAAGAAAAAGCATCGGCACAAAGGTCATGCCGAATCCCGTCGGGCTTCCGCCCAGCAGGCTGAACCAGCGATAGGGTACGGCCAGGGCCAGCACCGCGGCGGCCAGCGCAAGGCGGTCGCTGTCGGTGAAGCGCCGTCCCAGTCGCCATGTGAAATGCAGGGTGAAAAGCAGCGAGATAAAACCGGCCAGGTTCCACCCGAACGCACGACCGGCCAGGCGCTCCCCGGCGACATATACCAGCGAGACCGGGACATAGAACGGATCCGGCCGGTAGGAAGCATCGTCCTTGCCGGTATTGAATTCGTATAGATTGTTGAACCATGGCGTGTCCCCGCGAAGCATGTCCCCCAGGAGCCAGAAATGATACAGCAACTGGAGATGGTCGCCCGAGACCATGGTACGAACCGGATTCCGTTCGGTGGCATGCCCCGTCCAGGGGATGCCGGAAAAGACATGGCGCGGCAGGGGCCAGGTGAACCAGGTCCAAAGCAGGCCGGTGATCAGGATTACGAGCAACCCGCGTTCCACAGGACGAATGATTTTGGATGAACTCATGGAGTATTCCGTTGTTTCTTGCCGTGAAACAGGAAAACGACACCACCAAGCGCAACATACACCAGCGTGGCCGCCACATAGAGGATCGATAAAGCCCCTGCGGCTGCAGGATCCCGGCCAAGCCCGGCGAACAGCAGCATATAGCCGGTATCCCGCAAGCCGATCCCGAAGATGGAAACCGGGACAGCCTCGATCAGCGAAACAATCGGTACGGCCACGCCGTAGAACAACAACGGAACATCCAGGCCCAGGGCGCGGGATAAGCAGAACACCGCCAGGATCACGTTACCCTGGAACCAGAACGAAAGCGCCATCGCCCGCAAAAGAGTCCCAGGCCGCTGGCGGTACACCTGGATGGACTCAAAGAACCGGTCCGCAAACCGCCGGAGGACGCCGACCCTGTCCAGGCGGAAACAGCCCATGAGGCGCAATAGCAGCGTGTGACGGCACAGCAACAGGAACAGGACAAGCAGGCATCCGAAGACCCCCAGCGGCACAGCCATCCAGCGCCGGTCGGGGATCAGGCCCAGGCCGAAAAACGGGAAGATCATGCCGAGAATCGAGAGCGCAAGAAAACCCGTGAACCGGTCCGCAAACACGGAAGCCGCCACATTCCCCGCGCCCGATCCGCGTCTCGTGATGTCGTACACCCGGTAACCATCCCCGCCGATCGTCGAGGGCAGAAGCACGGTAAAGAAACTGGCAACATAGTAGCTGACAAACAGGCGCCCGACCGGATGGAAAATCCCGTCAGCGGCAAGGAAAATCCGCCATTTCCATGCACTGAGGAATGTATTCAGGGTCAAGAGCGCGAAGAAACACGCCATCGGCCACAGGCGGATGGAGGTCAACAACGAACCTACCGACGCAAGGTCGACCCGGCGGTAAATCAGGAACAGCACCAGGCAACTGACGGCAATCTTCAGAAGAATCAGCCCGGATCTCTTATTCATGGACAACCCGGAAGGCCGGCAGGGATTTGACAACACGGGCCGGCACACCCACCGCCACGCTGTCGGACGGGATCGGCTTGACTACGACCGCACCAGCCCCTATCACGCAATGCTCCCCGATGCAGGAAGCATCGGTAATGGTGACATGTGCGCCAATCCAGGAATTGGCTCCGATAGTCAAAGGCCCCTTCGAGGGCTGGACATCCTGGTCGGCGAAAGGCGTCTCGGATCCGGCATCATATTCGCCCCCGCTCAGGAAGTAGGAAAAGGCTCCCATCACGGTGCCCGCCCCCACCACAAGCCGGTTGGAGGAGAATATCTGGCAATTGGAGGAGATATTGACCTTGGGCCCCAGCACGATATCACCGTCCTTGCAGTAGACAATCGTGTTGCGGCCGAGGAACACGTGATCGCCCACCGTGATCCCCTGGTTATGGTCGCCCTTTGCGTCGAGAACGACATTATCATCCACCACCACATGGTTCCCGAGGCGGATCTTGTGCGGATGCCGCAGGGTCAAGTGGCGCCCGAAAACAACACCCTTGCCGACGGAAGCGAAAAGGCAGCGGTAGAGTTTGCCTCGCAACCAGAATCCCGCCGCCCCCGGCAGGCTGCTGCAAAGCAAAAGAATGCATTCCGCGGCCAGGACACGGCCGAGGGGCAGGGTTCCGTAGTAGACCCGCCGATACTTGGCAAAGGCCGACATCCGCTGATCCGTTATGGTCTTGTTGAATTTCATCGTTCCCTGCGTTTGACGTCCCAATCTAACGACTTTCCCGTCAACAGGCACGTTTTTTCCATGCCTCCCGCTCCTTCCGGCAGGGGCCTTCGCCTTGCGGCTAGCGGCGGCGCAGGAAGATGGACAGCACAAAGAAACCGGAAGACCAGAGGGCGATGGTGGCTCCCGTTGCCGTATTGGCATAGAAGGAAGTCACCAGTCCCAGCACGCCCGACACCATGCCGAACAGCACCGCCATCACAGTGTACTGCCGTGTGTTCCGTGCCAGGTTCCGGGCGGCGGCCGCCGGCAGGATCAGCATGGCATTGATCACCAGCAGGCCCACCCACGGCATGGCCACCGCCACGACAAGCGCCACAAGAATGGAAAAACCTGCTTCCGCCCGCGCAACACCAAAACCCCGGCTTGCCGCCAGTGTCCGGTTCAGATGGACAAGGAAAAGCGAATTGAAAAACAGCCGCCATATCAGGACCACCAGCCCAAGCAGTACCGCCAGTCGGACGATCTCGGCATCCGAAAGGGTCAGAATGTCCCCCACCAGATAACGGGAATATCGACTGAACCCACCCCCGCGGGAAAGCAGCACGACGCCAAGGGAAACCACGCAGGCCATCAGAAGCGCAATGGCAGTGTCCATCGAGACAGCGCTGAAACGGCGGAGGCATACCACCAGTATCCCCAGCAACAGGGAAAAACCGATGACGGCCGCCACCGGTTCCCGCAAACCCAGCAGCACCCCCACGGCCAGTCCCGTAAGAGTCGAGTGCCCTATCGCCTCCGAAAGAAAAGCCATCTGGTGATTGATGACCAGGCATCCGAGCAAGGCCAGAAGCGGAGTGACCAGCAAGACGGCCAGCAGGGCATTCTGCATGAATCCATACTGGGCCCATTCCAGCGGCAGGGCGGAAACCATCTGGTTCCAGACCGGAATCAAAGCGCCGGCTCCTTCCTGCCTTCCGGCCGGGACTCCATATGCGCCAAGGCCACGGTGGCTGGCCTTTGCTCGGGAATTTCCTCCGCCGTGAAACCAAATCCGAAGGTCTCGCGGATCCGCGGGCTCAACAATACCTCCCGGGGAACGCCATCGCAGAGAATGGTGTGGTCCAGCAGGATCATCCGGTCCGCCACAGCCGCAACAGCCGTCAGGTCATGCGAAACGAGAAGAATCGAAAGATCGAATTCCGTGCGCATGCGGGAGACCGTCTCGTAAAACAAGGCGGTTCCGGCACGATCCACTCCGGATACCGGCTCATCCAGCAAGAGGATTTCCGGGACAGGCACCAGGGCAAGGGCCAGGAACACCCGCTGCAGCTGGCCCATGGAAATCTCGGCGAGCTTGCAATTTGTCAGCGACCCGGCACCAACCCGCTCCAGCGCATCGCCGGCCTGCCGGCGCACCGGCCCGGACGCACCCATCCATACCGGGCGGCGGGTCAACGCGGCCGTGAACAGATCCATGACCGTTGTCGGCGAGGTCGCGTCAATTTCCACCTTCTGGGGCACATAACCGATGCGCAGGGGTTTGGAACTCTCCACCTTGTCATGGTGGACAAAACGAAGCGCTCCGGTATGGGGGACATCACCGATCATCGCGCGCAGCAAGGTCGTCTTGCCGGCCCCATTGGGGCCGATGACTGCGGTCAATTCGCCGCAATGCATATGGAGGTTGATGTTCTCCAGGATGGTTCGCGCCCCCAAACGCACACCGAACTGCTCGAGGCGGGTACAGCAGGCCCCGCAGACATGGAGCTTCCCCGAATTGTCTGTCAATGGATTCATGGGCTACGCAGGAATCCCCTTGCCGGTCGCCTGCGCGTGTTCGCGACGGACCAGCAGGAGATCATCAAACGAGACACTACGTCGTTGATAGCGGTTTTCCATGCGTTCCAGGAGGGAATCCCAATCGGACACGGAAGGCGGGGCATCATACTCCCAGCGCTCTTCATCCTCCGACTTGAACTGCCACCGCACTTTTCCCCGCTGAACGGTTACGCGGATCTCGCGGCGTATGCCTTCCTCATTCCGTTCTTTCCAACAGATTTGCCGCAACATGATGGGTGCATGATAGCAACTCACACGTGCCCCGCAATGGGGCATTTTGACCGCAGTCCAAACCACGCAAAAAGGTCCCTCTTGAAAACAGGCTCTGCGCCGGATAGCATGCACCCCCATGAATGTTGCGGTGATTGGCGCCAGTGATCAGCCTGAACGATACAGCTACAAGGCCGTGATGCGCCTGCGGGAAGCAGGCCATAAGGTCTTTCCCGTGCATCCCGAGCTGGAAAATATCGAGGGACTCCCTGTCTATCATTCTCTCGCCGATATCCCTGAAAGGATCGATACGATCACGGTCTACGTCGGCGCTGACAAGTCCGATGCCATCGGCGGGGAAATGGCCCGCTGCGGAGCCGGTCGCGTAATCTTCAATCCCGGCGCAGAGAATCTCAAGCTGGAATCAACCCTGCGCGGGCACGGCATGCTTGTCCTGGAAGCCTGCACGCTTGTCCTGCTGTCGTCCGGCCGGTTCTAGTGCCCGGCACAAACCACAGGGTTCTTCCGGGCGCCCTGCATGGCCCCCGCCCGGATCAGGGCCAAACCGTGTAAGCCAGGTTGCTGCGCTCGTCGCCATCGCTGGATGTCCAGGCAAAGGCGCAACGGGTTCCCGACGGCGGAGCGCGCAGGCCATTGTACCCCTCGTGCACATTCTCCAGAAGCTTGGTGCTTTGTCCTCCCTGGCGGATCCAGTCGAATTTCCCGCCGCTCCACCCGCTGCCGTTCCAGACAAAGAAATGCCCAAGCCCCATTCCCGACCAGGGATAACGATCCCAGGTGAAGGAAACCTTGGAGCCATCGCTGGATATGCGAGCCGAAAGATTCATAACCTTGACCGCACCCTTGCAGGAGGGACCGCTGGATGTATGCCACTTGATTGAATCCCATTCCGCCTGGCCTGCGGCCTCTTCCGCTGTTGTCGGGGTTGTCGCGGCGGTATCCCCAGTCTGCGCGGCGGGAGCGGAGGCGTTATCCGAATCATCCCCTTCCGTACGGGTATCCACTTCACAGCCCAGCATGAAAACCAACGGCAACAGCAACCAGTACTTCATGGCATACCTCCCGTGGTGGCAGACTGCTTCATGCAGAACGCCCCGCCAATGTAAGGGTCAGAATGATACTCGAACCCTTTCCCCATAGCAAGCACCAAGCACAACGTGTCGTTGCGGACGTTTTTGCCAAACGGTTCTTTTTTTGGGCACACAAGACCGGTCGAGATGCCGCACCCGGACACAAGAGGCAACTTTGGGCAACACGCCCCTGCGACGTAACCCCGTGCCCATTGCATATTCACAACAGGATGCTATAGTCCGCGCCTTGATGGAATTTCCCGAGGCAGGGTTCCCGTCGCGTACCCGGCTCTGCCGGGAGAAGAAGCATGAAAGAGCAGAACCATTCAGGTGCGGGGAACCAGGGCGGGGTCAAGGCGGGTTCCGCACCTTCAGGCTTTCCCTTCTGGAAGCTCCTCTGGAACTACATCCGTCCCTGCCGCGGTGAACTGGGCATCGCAAGCGTTTGCTCCCTGCTGACCGGGATCGGGGTTGCCGTCCAGCCGCTGCTGATCAAGTGGATCGTGGATGAAGGCATCCTGCGCAAGGGCGCCGGCGGTGAACTCCTGGCTGCGGATGTGCGGATCCGATGGGCACTGGCCTTCAGTGCCATATATGCGGGAGTGGGCCTCTTGCGGGTCGTCATCTGGCGCTTCGGCTATGTGCGGATGATCGCGACCATCGAGGGATTGCTCTTCGATTTACGAAGCCGCTTCTTCCGGCACATCCAGCACCTCTGCCTGCGTTTCCACGACAAGGTGGGCAGCGGCGAGCTTTTCAACTACATCATGGGCTCGCCCATGCAGTCACTCAAGACGTTCCTCCAGCAAGGCGCGATGTTCATCCCCTACCAGATTGTCAGCTGGATCATCGCGCTGGCCACCCTTGCCTGGTTCAACCTGCCAATGACCGGGATCACCCTCGTGATGGTGGTGGTCATTGTGTACATGAATTACCGCAGCCGGTTCGCGGTGCAGGAGATATCCAGCAACTTCCTGCAGGCGGAATCCGCCGCCGCAAGGTATATCGCCGACATCCTGCAGGGTGCGCGTGCCGTGAAGATCTACGCCATGGAGTCGAATGTCCGGTACACATTCGAGACGCACATCGACCGCGTCCGGGCTGAAGGCGAGAATATGGCCAACCGTCAACATCTGGAATACATCAAGCCCGAGGCCGTGCAGTACATCGGCACCGGTGTGATCTATGCCTTCGGCGCATGGTTCTGCGTGACGGGCCGCCTGGAGGTGGGCGAGTTCCTCGCCTTCATCGGGGCGGTGGGAATCCTGATGGGGCCCCTGATGGCATTCCTGCAACTCAACCTCGTCCGCGCCAACGCCGAGGCGGGGCTCGCCCGCATCCAGCGTATCTTCGAGGAACGCGAAACAACGCCCGAGAAGCCCGAATCCCAGCGCGTGACGCTCGCGCCTGCATCCATTGAGGCCGAAGCCCGCCCGCGGGGCCTTTCCATTCAATTCGACTCCGTCTGCTTCGGGTACACCCCCGACCGGCCGATTTTCCACACGTGCAACTGCACCATTCCATCCGGTCAATCCGTTGCCCTGGTCGGCAGCAGCGGGTCCGGCAAGACCACCTTCGTATCCCTTTTGCAGCGCCTGTATGAGGTCGACGCAGGGCGCATACTCCTGAACGGGCACGACCTGCGGGACTACGGGCTGGCGGAACTTCGTCAGGCCTTTGGTGTGGTGCCGCAGAATCCCTTCCTGTTCCAGATGACAATCCTCGACAATATCCGCATCACAAACCCCAAGGCAAGTGAAGCCGAGGTCCAGGAGGCCGCCCGTATCGCACATATCGACCGCATGATCGCGGAACTGCCGAAGGGGTATCAGACATGGGTCAGCGAGGGAGGAAGTAATTTCTCCGGAGGACAGAAACAGCGGATCGCCATCGCGCGGGCGGTACTGGCAAACCCCGATTGCTATATCTTCGACGAAGCCACCTCCGCCCTCGATAACGAATCCGAACGGCGTATCCAGAGCGCCATGGAGGACGTGATGCGGCAACGGACAACGATTGTCATTGCCCATCGCCTGAGTACGGTACGGCATGTCGATCGCGTTCTGGTTTTTGACAAGGGACAGATCGTCCAGGATGGGACCTACGAGGAACTGGCACGGATTCCCGGTCTCTTCCGGAATCTGATTAGCGCCTCCCCTGCCCTCGGGCAATAAACCCGTTCCACTCCTCTTTCGACTTCACACCCATCTGCGGGACCGCTCACATTTCGCGTGATTCCCGCCGTCCGGCGTTCCATAATGGCGGAAAGCAATCAGAGGCATATATGGAACACATGCAGGGTACACCGGCGGCTACAGGGACATCTTCACGAAACGGGAGGCGGCTTCCCATTTCCATGATTATCGGGGAAGTCGAGTTGCTTCTGGCCGAGAAGCGGACGGCTCTTTCCGTGATGCGCACCGCCATTGCCGTATTCGCGCTCCCCTTGTCGGTTTTCAGCGTACTGATCGCCACCTCGCGGCTTTACACGTTATCGAGCGTGATCTATTGGATTGTACCCGTGGCCGCCATGAGCATCGCCCTGGTTGTCCTGGGAATCTACCTCATGGGTCGCTCACTGTACCGGATCCGCGAACTCGAGGAACGCATACGCATCCTCAAGCAGCAGATGCAGGAACACACTTAGCCGGAAAGAGTTAAATCAAAACGCCCTCACCCTGAACCTCCGGGGATCGCGGAAGCGCTTGCCCAGAGGCGGCCCCCGTCAAGGGAGAGGAAATTCTGGATCATTCTGTGTCATCCCCTCCTGGTGACGACATAAGGAGAGTCATTGCACTTCCTCGCCCCTTGCGCTGAGAGGATGCAGGTGAGGAAAATTGCAGCCGGCAACTGAATCGGCCCGGCTTGGTCCGGCTGGAATCGCGCAAAATCCCTTCCAAGCGCCGTCCGCTCAACTTGGGAGCGGAATCGGCCCTATTCCACGATCGTTCTCACACCCTTGGTCAGGAACATCACATCCGAGTTGATGCAGAAATCGATTTCCGAGTTAAAATCCCCGGCCTTGATGGCCTTTGCGTGAAGCAGGACGCGCTTTTCCTCTCCGGGTTGCACGGGCAGGCGGAAGACGTAACTCATGGTGTTGTCAATCGGCACGTGGCTCGCTTCCTTATGATTCGGGTCCGTCTTCAGGATCGCAATGCCTTCCATGTATTTGTCGCCGATATCCAGGCTGACCAGTGTTTGACCATTCTTCGCCGAGTTGCTGACACAAGCGGTGATGACAAATTCATCGCCTTTCTTTACTTGCAGCGGCGCGAGAATATCAACACTGATATTCTCCGGGCTCCCGCATCCGGTCAGTCCAGCCATGAGCATCCAAAAACCCATCAGTAACAACGCGCGCATTTTCCCTTCCTTTCCGCCGAAGCGCAGTCCGAAACCAACCCGCATCCGGCCATAATACAATTCAACAACTAAACACGACGAATAAGTCAGCTATGACTACCTAGTCCCTTCTCCTCTTTTTATGACAATGGCAAGAATGGCTATGTCGGCTGGCGTTACACCAGATATGCGGGCGGCCTGACCAATGGATTCCGGCCGCAATCTTTTAAGTTTTTCCCGACATTCATACCGCAAAGTCTGGATGGAATCATAATTAATCCAATTTGGAATTAACTGACTATCAATCTGTTGCAACTTAAGAGCCTGTTGTGATTCCCTCGTTATATAGCCGGCATATTTGACTTCGATCTCAACCTGTTCCACCACCTTGGAATCCAAGGGCAAGGCGCCATTGAGATCCGCATACGAGACTCCCGTCCTCCTTAACATCTGCGCCAAAGTGCCAGCTTGTGAGGCCGTCTTCTCCAGGCGCGCGATTTCTGTCCGGATCTCCTGTGCTTGCCTCTGCCACCGGTTCAATACCTCCGAACCGACAATTCCGATTTCCTTCGCGTGCGGCAACATCCGGAAACAAGCGTTATCCTGCCGAAGCAACAGTCGGTATTCCGCCCGGGAAGTGAACATCCGATACGGCTCATTCGTACCCTTTGTCACAAGATCATCAATCAATACCCCGATGTAGGACTCAGTACGGCTCAATGTCCAAGAATTCAGCCCGCGGCATTTACGAACAGCATTCACACCTGCCAAAAACCCCTGGCCCGCCGCCTCCTCATAGCCTGTTGTGCCATTGATTTGCCCGGCCATGTAAAGCCCCTCGATGATTTTCGACTCCAAAGAGTGGAAAAGCTGAGTCGGATCACAGAAATCATACTCAATCGCATAAGCCCATTTACTGAAAACCGCCCGCTCCATACCAGGGATCGAACGAATCATCCTTTCCTGAATATCCTCAGGAAGGCTATTCGACGTCCCGTTTGGATAAATATCCGGATGCGTGCGACCTTCCGGCTCCAAGAAGACATGATGGCTATCCTTATCCGCAAATTTAACGATTTTATCCTCAATCGATGGACAATATCGCACACCCGTCCCCGTAATGTTCCCCCCATACATCGAGCTTTTCGACAGGTTCTCCCGAATAATCGCGTGCGTTTCCGTCGTCGTGTGCGTTATATAACACGGAACCTGACACCATCCCGGGCTCCAGGGACGTAACGCCGATTGTTCCACGTGGAACAATGCCTGTCCGGATCTTCCGCATGAAGACTCCAGGGATGAACCGGACTCACAATGTTCCACGTGGAACATTTGCTCCTGTCGGACTTCATCCGAGAAAAAGGATGGCGGTTCTTCGCCGGGCTGAACCGACAGTTTTTCCCATGCAATAGATTCCTTGCGGATTCGGGGTGGCGTTCCTGTTTTTAGCCGTCCGATCCGGAAGCCCATCTGCCGGAGTTGAAGACTGAGATTGGGAACGGCGGGCTCTCCATTGCGTCCGCCAGGATATTGTTTTGCCCCGATATGGATCATGCCTCGCAGGAATGTCCCCGTGGTAAGAATGACGGTATTGGCCTGAATGACAGATTGATCGTTAAGGACAACGCCGCAGACGCGTCCGGAGTGGCACTGAAGGCCATCGACTGCGGCCTCAATGACAGAAAGGTTGGGTGCGGCGCGGACGACGGCCTGCATCCGCAAGGAATAGGCATCTTTATCGCATTGCACGCGAAACGCTTGTACAGCAGGACCTTTTTTTGTATTCAACGTTCGGAACTGAATACCGGTATAGTCTGTGTTGCGAGCCATTTCTCCGCCGAGAGAATCGATCTCACAAACGATGTGGGATTTGGCGATTCCGCCTACGGCTGGATTACAGGACATTCGAGCAATGGCCTGACTTTGAAGGGTAATCAAGGCGGTTGTAGCGCCCATTCTGGCTGCGGCAAGAGCAGCCTCGCATCCTGCATGACCAGCTCCTACGACAATGACTTCGTACTGCATCGTCCGATCACAGCCTCACTTTCCAATGCAGAAGCGGGAAAAAATATTCTGAAGCAGTTCCTCGTGATAGACTCTGCCATTGGCCTCTCCGAGATGCTCCAAGGCGGAACGGATGTGCGAAGACGCCAAGGGAATCTCCGCGTCCTTGTCCCGGAGAATCAAGAGTGCTTCCTGGATATCCTTGATGGCCAGCACAAGGATTTTCCTATGCCGTTCGGAAATCGCGGAATGGTGGATAGATGAGGATTGCGACTTCAATTGATCAGCGATTCTTTGCTTGATTTCTGCAATGCCTTCATTGCGGACAAGAGAGCAGGCGATAACGGTCGTTTTAGTCATATATGACCTTATTGACTCGCTTATTGCAAGATCACTCTTATTGGCCAGAATGATGGTATGCCCTTCATCCTTTGCGCGTAAGGCGGCCAGATCCTCTTCATCAACCTCGCCGGACGCATCCATCATATAGATCAGAATGTCGGCCTTTTGTATGGAGTGACGCGCCCGGCGAATGCCTTCGCCTTCCACTTCGCAATCTGTATCCCGCAATCCAGCCGTGTCAACAATTCGGACCGGATAGCCATCAATGACCATATGTTCCTCTATTGTGTCGCGGGTTGTGCCCGGGACTTGGTTTACAATGGCGCGCTGGGTGCCGAGAAGACTATTCAATAGTGTGGATTTGCCAACATTCGGCTTTCCGCCAATCACAACCAGGGCCCCTTCCCGCAATAGGTGGCCTTCCCCCCATGTGGATAAAACAAGAGCCATCTCCTGTTCGACTGCCTGTAGACGCAGGGCCACATCCTGAAGAATCGTCGGCGGCAATTCCTCGTCGCCAAAGTCCAATGTGGCCTCCATTTCGGCTGCCAATCGGAGAAGCCGGTCATACATCAAACCAAAGATGCGGCTAAGCCGACCCTCCATCTGATCCAAGGCAGCAGCGGCCGCGCGATCGGATCGTGCCCTGATCAGATCCAAGACCGCCTCGGCCTGCAGCAGATCAATCCGCCCGTTGAGAAACGCACGCTGGGTGAACTCGCCCGGATTCGCCGGCCGGGCTCCCGCATCCAGGATCGCACGAAGAATACGCTGGGACGCCGCGCTTCCCCCATGGCCTTGAATCTCGATCGAATCCTCTCGCGTATAACTCCGGGGAGCGCGATAGATCAGGAGCAGCCCTTCGTCCGCAACCGTGCCTTCATGAATGACATACCCATACACGAAGCTGCCTCCAGCCCGTTGCGAGGGCAGGGGACCCCGGCAGCGGAAAATCCGGTCGGCTATTTCCAGACTGCCGGGACCCGACACCCGCACCACTGAAATAGCCCCTTCGCCCGGAGCCGTGGCAATGGCCGCAATGGTATCGGAATCCGCCTTCATACTCTGGCCGGATTATTGCAGATTCCTCACGCAAGTCCACGCTCGCGTTTGCTTCAGGTATGCGAAGGAACTTCCCGGATCCAGCGGAAGATCAGAACGCGTCGCGATATCGGCAGCCGTTCCCGTTGCGGGTCCGGCTCATCAGGCCATGGTGCGCAACATTTCCCGCGTCACGCCGTGGATGGGCGGTTTACCGGCAAGATAGTTTTCCAGTTCCTTCACCGCATAGCTTCCCATCCGGCCGCACTCGGGGCCCGTGGAGCCGGCAATGTGCGGCGTGAGGAAAACATTCTCGAGTTGATACAGCGGGGAATCCTGTGCCGGCGGTTCCGGATCCGTAACATCCAGGACGGCGGTCAGATCCGGACGCCGCCGCAGAACCTCGACCATCTCGGGTTCACGGATCACCGCGCCCCGGGAGGTATTGATCAGGGTCGCCCCCTCCTTCATGGCGGCGATATGCTTTCCAGTGATCATCCCGACTGTTTCCGGAGTGAGGGCGGTATGGATTGAAACGACATCCGAAACCGCGAACACTTCCTGCAGCGAACCATTGCGCACGCCCAGTTCGCCTGCCCGCTGGTCGTTCATCGTAATGCAGTAGACGATGATCCGTACATCATACGAGCGCAGGAGATGGAGGACATGCCGGCCGACCATGCCAAGGGAAACAAGGCCGACGGTGGAACGATAGGCGCCCGGGATCCGCGGGGCGCGGTTCCATATGCGCCGGGTATGTGCCTGCCGCGTCTGGGGGAGGAATTGTTTCAACCCCATGATGATGTTGGCAACACAGTATTCCGCCACGGGAATGCCATTAGCCGCATAAGCACTGGTCACCAGGATGCCTGCATCGAGAGCCCGACCGGCAAAGTCCTTCACCGACCCGGCTGCATAGAAAATGGCCTTCAGTTTCGGCGCCGACCGGATAAAGGCATCATCCACATCGGCCATGCCCCATCCGCTCAGGATGATTTCGACATCGCGCAGCACGGAAGGATTCTCCCGGATGGATTCCGCCGTCTGCGGCGGGGCGACAATATCAACCAATCCGGCAATCCTGGTTTGTTCCTCGTCCCCGTAAATACCCTGGAAATGCTCGCTACCCAGGAGGTAGATGGCCTTCTTGCGACTCACGTTGATCCTCCCTCGAGCCCGGAGAACTCAGTCTATCCGCTTCCCGCTGGCCGGATCAAAGAAATGCGCCTTGTCAATCAACACCGCAAGGTCTGCTGTTGCGCCAACGTTGAATTTGCGGTGCGCATCAACCCGGCTGACGAAATTCCATCCGCCGTTGCGAAGATAGACATAGGATTCCGACCCCATCAGCTCGATCACATCCACCGTGGCCTGGATCCGGGGAGCGCCGGAAAGGCTCTCTGCCGCCGTGGAACCGATGTGTTCAGGCCGCAATCCCAGGACAACGGGCTTCCCGAGGTAGGCCGCCAGGGCCGTCTTCGTCGCCGCGGAGACCGCAAGCCGTACCCCTTCAGGCCCTTCAAACATCATCTGTCCATTCGCCTCGCACATCACGCCGTTCACAAAATTCATAGGCGGCGTACCGATAAATCCGGCGACAAACTGGTTACTGGGTTTGTCGTACAACTCCAGCGGCGAAGCCACCTGCTGGATCAATCCGTCCTTCATAACCACGATCCGTTCCCCCATGGTCATCGCCTCGATCTGGTCATGGGTAACATAAATCATGGTGGCGCCCAGTTTCTGGTGCAGCCGGCTGATTTCCACGCGCATCTGCACTCGCATTTTGGCGTCCAGGTTGGAAAGGGGCTCATCAAACAGGAAAACCTCGGGTTTCCGCACAATCGCGCGGCCCACGGCCACACGCTGGCGCTGCCCTCCGGAGAGGGCCTTGGGGCGGCGATCGAGCAATTCGCTGAGCCCCAGGATGCTCGCGGCCTCTTTCACCCGCGCCTCAATTTCGCTCTTGGGAAACTTGCGGAGCTTGAGCCCGAACGCCATGTTCTCCCGCACTGTCATATGCGGGTAGAGCGCGTAGTTCTGGAATACCATCGCGATATCCCGGTCCTTGGGCGGAACATCATTCACAACGCGATCACCGATCTTTATGGTCCCACCCGTAATTTCCTCGAGTCCCGCCACCATGCGCAGAGTGGTGGATTTTCCGCAACCGGAGGGTCCCACAAGCACCACGAATTCACCCTGGCGGATTTCCAGATTGAAGTTATCCACCGCCTTTACGGCACCCGGGTACACCTTTTCAACGCGCTCCAATACAACCTTGGCCATACACAACCTCCGCTTCGCACCGCAGACAATAACACCACAGCCTTTCATGCTATGTTTTCCAAGCCTCGCATGCAAACGATTTTCGGTCGCTTCCATCGGCTTCCACCATGCCCGTTCCGGATCAGGAAATCCTTCGCCTCCTTCATCCGGAGCGATTCCATTCAAACCACCCCCACCCAAACCCTCTCACGTCAAGGGAAAGGGAATGCCGACCGGCAACTGAATTGCGCCGGATCAGCAGAATAAATGACTCTAAACCTCAACTTTACCGCGCGTATATTTTTTCATATTATTTCTTGTTTACGCCTGATATGTTGACGCCATTTGAATGAAGGAGATGCCATGTACAAGGCCCTGAATTATTGGATATTCGGCGGGTTTGAAGGAGTCAGGACGCCGTATGAGTTTATCGATTGGGCCCGGAAGTCCGGACTCGACGGGGTGGAACTGACGGTTGGAGATGCAATCAAAATAGATATTTCCGAGGAAGAATGCCGGCGAATCTCGGCCTTTGCGCGGCAGCATTCCATCGGCCTGAGAACCCTGGCAACGGGTTTCTTCTGGGGAAAATCCCTGAGTTCAGCCGATGAATCGGTCCGGAAGGAAGCCATCGCCTTTTCCCGGAAGTATCTGCAGATCGCCAACTGGCTGGGCGCGGAAAGTGTCCTGGTTGTCCCGGGGGCATCACGGGTCCCCTGGGATCCATCGATCCCCGTAACACCGTACGAGACGGCGTGGAAGCAGTCGGTCAGGTCTCTGCAGGAACTGGAGCCTGTGGCGGCAAAACTCGGGGTGAATATTGCACTGGAGAATGTCTGGGGCCGATTCCTTCTCTCGCCCATGGAGTGGAAATTCTTTCTCGACCAGTTCCCGTCGGACCGGATCGGAATGTACTTTGACGTGGGGAATTCCTGCCTGTACGTCCGGTCACAGGACTACATTGAGATTGTCGGCAAGCGAATCAAGGCCGTCCACATCAAGAACTGGAAAGGCGACTCGCTGGCCGGCGGTAACCTGCACGGATTCGGGGAAGACATCCTGGAGGGGGAAGTGGACTTTCCCGCCGTGTTCGAAGCCCTGAAGAGAATCGGCTACCAGGGGCCGCTGACCGCCGAGATGATTCCGTTCTCGCGCCTGCCGAACCTGGGTCTTCCGGACACAGACCTGGCGGCACGCACCGCCGGGAAACTGTTGAAATTGTAACCTGCAGGCATTGCCTGCAACGAAAGGAAGCCTGCCATGCTGAAAGTCGGGATTATCGGGATCGGAATGATGGGTTCGACCCATCTGGATGCGTACGGGAAGATTCGCGGAGTAAAGGTTGTCGCCGTGGCGGATCTCATCCGGGACCGGAGGGAAGGCCGCAGCGTGGTGGCCGGAAACGTCAAGGGCCAGTCACAGGGCGGGATCGATTTCTCGTCCTTCAAGAAGTACGACGAGGGCATGAAACTGATCGGCGACCGCGAAGTGGACATTGTGGATATCTGCCTGCCGACGCCTTTGCATGGCAGGTACGCCACCGCCGCCCTTAAGGCCGGCAAACATGTCCTTACCGAGAAGCCATTTGCACTGACCGGGCGGGAGGCGGACCAGCTCGCCAAAACGGCGGCTTCCGCCAAACCGATGCTGATGTGTGCAATGTGCATGCGCTTCTGGCCGGCCTGGGGATGGCTGAAGGAAGTCATCGAGGCCGGCACCTACGGCAAGGTGCTTGCAGCCCACTTCCGCCGGGTGACCCAGCATCCGGGCGGGCCCTTCTACAGCAACGGCAATGCCTGCGGGGGAGCCATTCTGGACCTGCACATCCACGATACCGATTTTGTGCAGTATTGCTTCGGAAAACCGGACTCCGTCTTCAGCCGCGGGTACGCCCGCCACACCAACCGCATCGATCACGTCACCACGCATTACCTCTACAGGAAAATCCCGCTGGTCGTCGCCGAAGGCGGCTGGGCCATGGCGCAGGGATTTGGTTTCCAGATGCAATACACGGTGAACTTCGAGAAGGCCACCGCCATTTTCGATCTGGGCGCGGCCAACCAGCTCACCGTGGTGCAGAACGGCAAGGTCAAGCCGGTCGCCGTCAAGGCGGGTATCGGCTACGAGCACGAGATCCGTTATTTCGTGGACTGCATCCGCAAGGGCAGGCGCCCGCGGGCCGTGGAACCGGCCAGCGCCGCGCTATCCGTCAAGATCGTGGAAGCGGAAGTGAAAAGCCTGCGGACGGGGCAACCCGTCAAGGTGTAACCGCAGGAAAGGCTGAACCGATGGCTCTGATCCGGCGTGATGCCCCTGAAATCCGGGTTGCGGTAGCCGGAGCCGGCAAGATGGGCACATACCATGTGCGGGCTCTCCTGCAACTGTCCGAAGGCCGGGCAGAAGAGTATTACAAGGCCGGTCTCCGGGAACAGGTCGGCAAGATCCGCCTCTGCGGCCTGTGCGATGTGGATGCCCGGCGAGCGGAGAGCTTTCCGGACATCCCCTTCTTCACCCATTACCCGTCCATGCTGAAAACTGTGCGCCCGGATATGGTCGTCATTGCCACGCCTTCCGCGCAACATCACACCATGGCCGCGGATGCCCTGGAATCGGGTATCCATGCCTTTGTGGAAAAGCCCGTCACGCGAACCGTGGACGAGTGGGACGATCTGGCGGCCCGCGCCGGGCGGGCCGGTGTCCGAATCATGGCGGGGCATGTGGAGCGCTATAATCCGGTAGCCATCCGCATCAAGGACCTGTTGTCCGACAACCGGACGGTCGTTACCGGATATCATTTCCTGCGCTGCCAGCCGCATGACCCGCGCATCCCGGATGATATTGTCACCGACAAGGCCGTTCATGATCTGGATCTTGCCATGTTTCTATTCGGGCCGGTGGCGCAGGCGGAGGTCCTGGATTTCCGCCAGGTCCAATCCCATACGCGCGAGGTCGCCATCCGTGTACAGCATTCCAGCGGAGTATGCGGGGAATTGCACCTTTCCTGGCTGGTCGAGGAAAACTCCAGGGCGCGGCAGTGCGTCCTGCGGACCGGCAGCGGAGAGAACCTCGTGGGGGATTTCATGGCCAAGCGGCTCAGGCTGGGAGGGCAGGAACTGGATTGCCGCGTCCCCGGATGGATCAAGCCGGACAACAACCAGGTAAAGGATGAGTTGGCGGACTTTGTTGGGTATTGCCTTGAGCCCGCCATCAACCAGCCCGTGGTCGAGCCCTTGCTGACATCAGCCGCAATCCGGGCGGGCATCGGCCTCATTTCGAACCTCTCGCGGGAGATTCAAGAAAAAGCCAGCCGGCAGATTCCGGACAGCAGGAGAGAAAAAGCATGTTTCGCATTGGCGTAATGGTCGAATCGTTCCGGGCGGGATTGCGCGGCGGCGTGGAAGCGGCGGCGGAACTGGGGGCCGACGGTATCCAGTTTTATGCCACAACCGGCGAAACCCATTTCTCGCGTCTCCGAGGACGCGCATTGAAGGAGTTCCGGGCCCAGTTGAATGACCATGGGCTGCGGGTAGCGGCCGTATGCGGCGATTTCGGGGGGCACGGCTTCCAGTCCGAAGCCGGAAACCGGCAAAGGATTGAGGATTCCAAGCGGGTCTTGCAACTGGCGCGGGAACTGGACTGCGACGTGGTTACCACACATATTGGAGTTATTCCTTCTTCCCCCGATCATCCCCGTTATGCGGTACTGGCCCGGGCCTGCGCCGAACTCGGGGAAGCGGCCCATTCCCTGGGCGGGGTGTTCGCGATCGAAACCGGACCGGAACCCGCCCGTGTATTGCGCGATTTTCTGGATCGTCTGGAACTCGAGGGCGGGATCGGGGTCAACTTCGATCCCGCCAACCTGGTCATGGTTTGCCGGGAAAACATTCCTGAAGCTGTTCGCCTTCTTGCGCGGTACATTGTCCACACCCATGCCAAGGATGGGATCAATCTTCAGCCTGTCGACGCCGAGTTGCTGTATGGCGCTTTTGCGGGAGAGGGGACCCTCAAACCCTGGGAGTACATCCGGGAGACTCCGCTGGGCGAGGGGAACGTGCCGTTCCCGGCCTATCTCACCGCCCTGCGCGAGACCGGATTCCGGGGCAGCCTGACCATCGAGCGCGAGGTTGGCGAGGATCCGCGCGGGGATATCGCCAAGGCCATCCGGTACCTGCGAGCTTGCAAGGCTGATTGCCCGATCTGGACTTGAACCAGAACAAACAGATCCGGAGTCCTGAGGCAAACTCAGCCCCCGAGTCTCAGGGTGGAGCGCCGTCCTGGGTCAACCTGCGGGTCTGTCCTTGCGTCAGCCGTTCCCCCATCCGTCGTACCGGATGCACTCGGGCGACCTCGATGAAGCAAGCATGGGGGACCGCGTTAATCTTTCTTCAGTTTACGGATGAATCTGGCGGGATTGCCGCCCCAGATCTCGCCGGGCGGTACGTTCCTTACGACCACGGCACCCGCCCCGATCACCGATTCACGGCCGATGGTGACCCCCTTGCAGATGATCGCCTCGGTGCCGATGAAGGCCCCGTCCTCAATGGTGACCGGGCGGTGCGGGATGTTCACATTGTCGATCCGCTCCTGCAGGTCAAGGGAGTGGAAGTCGGTGTCCATGATCTTGCACCCGGCGCCCAGGTTGACGTCCGCCCCGATGGTGACCCGTTCGTAGGCGGCGATCATGGCGTTGGAAATGCCGGTACGGTCGCCGATCTCGATCAGGGCGTTCGGTCCCTTGAAGAGCAGAACCGTCCGGAAGCCGCCCACCGGATTGGCCTCAAATCCGGAGTTGATGATGACGTTGCCGCCGAAGTGGAATCGGCCGCTCTGGTCGCCGGCGAAGTCGGCGATATGGATGCGGCCATGGATCTCAGGCAGGGGACCTTCCACCTGATAAGGCGCAAAGGCCTTCTGGTTATGCTCCTCGTCGGCCTTGTTGCACATGGCAGGATTTCCAGAATGGGTTTTAATTGGAAGTGGTTGCCCGATCTGGACTTGAACCAGAACAAACAGATCCAGAGTCTGTTGTGCTACCATTACACCATCGGGCAACAATGGCGCCTATCACCGGATCCCGGCAATGGGCGCGGGAAAGAATGCTAAAACCGGTGTTCCGGCGTCAAGCCCTTTCACGAAATCCGCATCGGCATCAGCACATAGATGAACGGCACATCACTCTTGATCACGCCCGGGCTCAGTTCATCCGTCATCTCGACATAAATCTCGTCATTCGCCAGGTTCTTGAGCGGCTCCATGATGTATTCAGGATTGAACGCCACGGTCATTTCCTTGCCGTTGTACTTGATCGCCACGGATTCATGCGCCTCGCCCACATCCGGGGATGAAGCGCTGATCTTCAGCTTGCTCTTCCCGAATGTCAAACGGACGGAACTCGATTTCTCGCTGGTCAGCAACGCCACACGCCGCAGCGCCGTAAGGAGGCTCTCCCGCTCAACCGCAATGCGATGCTCGCACTGGGCCGGTATCACCTGGCGGAAGTTCGGATAGGTGCCTTCAATCAGCTTGGTTGTAAGCACCATATTCTCGACTTCAAAACCCGCCTGGTTTTTCGTGACGTGGACCTTGACAGTTCCCTCATCCTTGAGCATACGCAGGATTTCATTCACAGCCTTCGTCGGGATGATGGCGTCCACTTCAGATTCCTTTGGGAATTCCAGTTCCTGCTCCGCCAATGCCAGCCGCCGCCCATCCGTTGCCACCACGGTCAGCTTGTTCCCCTTGAAACTCAAGAGGGTGCCGTTCAGGATAAACCGCGTTTCATCGGTGGATGCCGCATAGAAGGTCTTCTGCAGCATATCCTTGAGCACTCTCTGTTCCAGTGTGAAGGTTGAACCTCCCTGGTAACCGGCAATCGCGGGAAAATCATCCTGGGGCAAACCCAGGATCTTGAAATAGGCGGATCCGCAGGAGATGACGGCATTATTCTTGTCGTCCACGTCAATATCGATGTTCTCCACCGGCAGTTCGCGCACAATGCCCAGCAGGCGGCGTGCGGGAAGGGTGGTTCCGCCGGCCTTGCCAACCTTGGCATCCACGAGACAGCGTACGCTGACTTCCAAATCCGTGGTGGTCATCCATAACTTGTCCGCTTCCGCCTGCAGAAGAACATTCGAAAGTACGGGAAGCGTGGGACGGACATTCACCACACCATGAACCATCTGCAATCCAGATAAAACCGCGTCCTTGCCAATGACGATTTTCATTCGATCCCCACCTTCTTTTCACAGAGTAAGAATAGTATTTCTTTACTATCTTATTCTCTTCATCCTCTTCTTATATGCTGTCAACAACAACAACAACCTCGCAACCCGTTGGTATGGTTGATCCTGCCCCTGCACTTCCCTTGTTCATGACCCCTGTTCAAGCTGTGTGAACAACGGATGATAACTGCAACAACCAACGATATGAACACCATTTCTGCAAGTTATCCACACGGTTGTCAACTTTTCTTCTCCAGCACCTTGAACAGGTGGGAAACATCCTGCCGCAGGTTGGAATCCGTTTCCATTTTCTTCTCCACGATCCGGCAGGCATGAAGAATCGTGGCGTGGGTTTTGCCGAACGCGCAGGCGATTTCCGGCAGGGATGCGGGAGTCAGGTTCCGGCAGAGATACATGGCCACCTGGCGGGGCATCGTGATGGCCGCCGGACGCCGCTTGCTGGTCATATCCACAAGCCGCAAGTCGTAATGATCCGCGGTGGTCTTGATAATCTGCTCGAAGGTCAACGCCTCCTGCTTCTCCTGGTCGAGGGTATCGCGCAGCAGATTCTCCGCGTCGGCCAGTGTGACCGGCCGGTTCACCAGGGAGGTATACGAGGTCAGGCGGATCAGGGCTCCTTCCAGCCGTCGGATGTTGGACCGGATGGACTTCGCCAGGAAGAAAAGGATCTCGTCCGAAAGGGTGAGGCCGCCCTGCTTCTGCTTGTTGCGCAGGATGGCGATGCGGGTCTCCAGATCCGGCTGCTGGAGTTCCGTGACCAGGCCCCACTCGAAGCGGGAAACCAGCCGCTGCTCCAGGCCCTGGATCTCGCTGGCAGGCCGGTCACTGGTCATGACGATCTGCTTATGGGCATCGTACAGCGCATTGAAGGTATGGAAGAACTCCTCCTGCATGCGCTCCTTGCCGGTCAGGAAATGGATATCGTCAATCAACAGCAGGTCCACGCTCCGGTACTTACGGCGAAACTGCACGAACGAATTGTGCTGGATGCTTTCGATGAACTCGTTGATGAAGGTTTCCGAGGTGACATAGCAGATGCGCGCGTTCGAGTTGCGCAGCACATGGTGTCCGATCGCCTGCATCAGGTGCGTCTTGCCCAGCCCGGTGCCGCCGTAGATGAACAACGGGTTATAAGCGCGGCCCGGAGACTGCGCCACCGCAAGAGACGCGGCATGCGCCATGTTGTTCGATGCGCCGACAATGAATTCGTCGAACGTACACTTCGGATTCAGGATCACATCCGAAGGTGTGCGGCGCGGCGCGGCCTTGACGGGCTTCTCCACGTGCGCCGGCGCAGATTTTTCCGCAACCGGGGAGCCAACACTCTTGCGTCCGACGGCGAAGACGATCTTCAGGTTTTCTCCGCAGACGGTTGCAACGGCCGTCTGGATCAGGGGCAGGTAATTCTCCTCCAGCCACGTCTGGTAGAAGTTGTTATCCACCGCCAGCGTAAGAGTGTCGTTTTCCAGCCGCTTCGGCTCGATCACCTCGATCCAGCGCAGGTAGACATCGGGATGGAGCAGCTTTTTCAAGTGCTCGCACGCCGGCCTCCAAACTGTCATGGCATCATTTGCGATCACAACTGCCTCCAAAAAAAGAGCGCGAAAAATCCTCGCGCGCAACGTTGAGCATCGGTAAATTCCCGCACCCTGCTTTTTCAGGGCGTTTTTTCGTCCCGTTCAAATCCCGCCGGCCGCGATCCGAGTTATTGCGAGTTATCAACAGGTTATTAACATGCCACCTATCTTCTATTCTCGCGCCCGACAGGGCAGGACAATAGGCCACGAACCCCATACTGACAAGGTAAAAACCGAGTCTTTTTGGCTTTTTTTTTAACATACGAGCCGTAGTGTTTTGTATGTGGAAAACCACAATATGTGGTATGTTCAGTTGATTTTTCGGAGGCCGCCCTGGTGTCATTTGGAACCTATGTGGCGGCAACCGGAAAGACACACGGCGGTTATGGCAGTGTAACTCTTTAGCAACGAGGGGCATGTGAAGCGGGAGAAATTAACAAGCGCGATCCTGATGGTTGGAACACCCAATGTTTATGCGGATATTCTGCATGTCACGGAGTTCAAATCGTCGGATCCTGTGGTGTGTTTGAAGCACGGAAAGCGCACCAGCATGGTGGTTTCACGCATGGAAATCGGCCGTGCGCGGGAAGAGAATCCGCGCATGGAAAGCCTGGCTCCGGAAGATCTGGGATTGTCGCGCAAGGATCGCTGGAAGATGTCCGCATGGGCGCTGGCGTTGACAAAACGCGAGGGCCTGCGGTCCGTAATGGTGCCTTCTGTTTTCCCTGTGGGCATTGCGCGGCAGTTGGAGAAGAAGGGAATCCGGGTGATTGTGGCGAAGGCGCCGCCGTGTCCGGATCGTATGGTCAAGACGCCTGCGCAAGTGGAGAAGATCCGCGTCGTGCAGCGTGCGGCCGTGCAGGCGATGCGCCACGCCTTCGCGGTGATCGAGGGCGCGCGGATCGATGCGCGCGGGCAATTGCGCGAAGGAGCGGCCCTGCTGACGGCGGAGGGATTGCGGCGGCGGATCAACCGCGTCCTCATGGATCAGGATTGTGCGGGCGGTGAACCGATTGTGGCCTGCGGGCCGCGATCCAGCCAGCCGCATTGGATCGGAGAAGGGCCGCTGCTGGCGGGGCAGCCGATTGTCCTGGATATATTTCCGCGGCATATCGGGAGCGGTTACTGGGGGGACCTCACACGCACCATTGCGAAGGGGTACGCCGGTCCCGCCCTGGTTCGGATGCACCGCGCCGTGCGCCGTGCCCAGGAGACGGCGCTGGCTGCTGTGCGTGCAGGGGTCCGCGGTTCAACTGTGCACGACGGCGTCTGCTCGGTCTTTGCGCGACTCGGCTTCGAGGACCGCCTGGGCGACGACGGCATTCCGGAAGGATACATTCATTCGACCGGTCATGGAGTAGGGTTGGAAATTCACGAGGCGCCTGGAGTCTCCCGTGCGGCGGGGCCCCTTCGCGCGGGTAATGTGGTCACGGTGGAGCCCGGCCTGTATTATAAGGACATCGGCGGGGTTCGTATCGAGGATACCGTCGTGGTGACGCGCAACGGTTGCGAGGTTCTCTGTAAATGCCCGAAGTTCCTGGTGATTCGCTGAAGTCGTACAATAAATGGACCGGCTCATCCGTTATGTGGGGAGTAGACACAACCATCCAATAAAGGAGGAAGAGAAGATGAACAGGAAGATGACGATACTGGGTTTGGCGGGGTGCCTGATGGCAGGGGCGGTTCTATGGGCCGAGGAAGCGGCACCGGCGAGGCCGCAGATGGGGCAGCGGGACGCAAGAAGGGGCATGATGATGGACGGCGGGGACATGGGCGACCCCACGCTGGCCCGCGCACTGGCGCCGGAGTCGCTGATGGTGAAGGAATTGAAGCTCAGCCCGGAGCAGGTCGCATCCCTGAAGTCCATCTTCCATGGGCAAGCCAAGCAAGCCGCCGATCTCCGCGAGAAGATGAGGGAAGCGGCGGTCAAGCAGGCGGAGTTGATGTCCCAGGAAATGCCGGATGAGGCGGCGGTGATGAAGGGGATCGAGACCATCGGGGAGATCCGTGTGGCCACCGCCAAGCTCTGGACAGGCAACATCCTGTCGGCGCTCAAGGTGCTGACTCCCGAACAGCGCACCCAAATGCATGCCTTGCTGAAGGAGCGCCGCGAGAAGGCGCGTGAACAGATGGAGAACGTCCGGCAAGCGCGGCAGGCTCAGCGCAAGGAAAAGAAACCGGAAGGCGGGCCGGCTATGCCGCCGCCGCCCGCGGAACAACCCGCGCCTGCGGAACAACCCACACCACCTGCGGAAGAACCCCCGCCTGCGAAGTAACGCGCAGACCGATGGCCTCCCCGTGCGGATAGCGTGCGGGGACGCCAACCGGTTGCGTGCGAAAGCCTTTATCCGAAGTGAACATCGGGCTCGCGGCGGCTCATTCTCCGTGGTAGTTGGCCGCCGCGAGCCCGATGGCTTTTCGCAGCGGCCGTGGCTTGCGTTGCAAGGGTTTTCCCGTGTACCCTGCCTGTTGATATGAGTATGAAGGATGCCATTCGGCAGTTGGCTTCAGAAACAGGATATGTGGCCTGCGGAATCACGGGTACTGGCCCGTTTGAGGAATATCGGGCCGCCCTTCGCCGCCTGCAGGCGCGGTTCCCGGAAGCCGCTGATCTGTATCGCGATATGGAACCGCGTGCCGATCCGAAAACCGGCACACCCTGGGCGAGATCCATTGTCGTGGTGGTTCGCCGCTATGGACGGTATCGCCTGCCCGCCGGTCTTGCGCGGCATATCGGAAGGAATTACCTGTGTGATCGGAGGATCGAAGCCTGTCCGGATGCCGCCATGCCGAAGAAAATGAAAGCGGGTCTGCAGGCGCTGGGATTGCGCGTCCGGACCGGCGGAGTCCCGTTACGCGCGGCGGCCGTCCGCGCCGGTGTGGCCGGTCTCGCGCGGAACGGGTTTGCGGTCCATCCCGACTGCGGGTCCTGGATCAACATCGAGGCGTGGAAAGTGGATGCGGAACTGGAACCCGACCAGCCCGCGCCGCAGACCCCGTGTCCTCCGGACTGCCGCGCCTGCGAGAGGGCTTGCCCGACAGGCGCCCTCTTTGAGCCCGGCGGTGTCCGGATGGATCATTGCGTGGCCTACCTCTCTTATGGCGCGCCCTGGCCCGTGGCTCCGGAATTATGGGAGCGCATGGGTCCGTGGATCTATGGTTGCGATGCCTGCCAGCTGGCGTGCCCGCTGAACCACGGACGATGGGAGGAACGTGAGCCGGCGCCGTGGCTTGACAATGCGGCCGGTCAGCTGACGCCCGAAGCATTGGCGCAGATGGACGAGGAGACCTATCGAAAGGTTGTCCGCCCGTTGTTCGGATATATTCCCGATACGGACCTTTTCCGCTGGCACGCCAACGCGAGGAGAGGCAGGGAAGCCCCGCGGGAGTAAGAGACCGCGGAGCAGGGACGGAAGCGAGGACACGGATGAAAGAGGGAAGGACGGAGCGGTTTCTGGATCTTGTGGCGTTGCGGCACAGCGTTCGCTGTTACGAGGCGCGACCTGTGGAGCGGGCACAGGTTGAGCGGTGCCTGGAAGCGGCACGCCAGGCGCCATCGGCCTGCAATTCCCAGCCGTGGACATTCATTGTGGTGGATGACCCGGTGCGCAAGGAAAAGGTGGCGGCCGCGACGAGCGGCGGGGTATTACCCCTGAATCACTTCACGCGGCAGGCGCCGGTACTGGTTGTTGTGGTGGCGGAGCCGGCCCGTACATCGGCGCGGGTGGGCGCGGCGCTCCAGGACCTGCCGTTCCCGATGATGGATTGCGCCATTGCCGCCGAGCATTTCTGCCTGCAGGCCGCGGAGGAAGGTTTGGGGACTTGCATGCTGGGATGGTTCGATGCGCAGCGTGTGCGCGAGATCCTGGCGATTCCCGCGGCGGCTCGGCCGGTCCTGATCATTACGCTGGGCTATTCCGGGGAACAACAGGCGGTGCGGGAACGGTCCAGGAAATCGCTTGCCGAGATGTCCGCGTGGAACCTGTATCCCGGTGCGGCGGAAGGCGCCGGCACGGACCGGCGGGGATGGCGCGCCGCCCTGGGTCTGCTGGTGTGCCTGCTGGTCACCTGTCTGGCGGCGGCGGTTGGCGGGGCCGCCACGGCGCGGGCGGGCGCCTTTTACGCGGAATTGGCGCGTCCGCCATGGGCGCCGCCGGGATGGGTTTTCGGGCCTGTCTGGAGCCTGCTCTATACAATGATGGCGGTGGCCGCGTGGCGGGTCTGGAAGACGGGCGGATTGCGCGCGGCGCGCGGCGCCCTGATGGTGTACGCGGTACAGTTGGCGGCGAATGCCCTGTGGAGCTGGCTGTTCTTCGCGTGGCGACTGGGCGGGCTGGCCTTCCTGGAAATCCTGCTCCTGGTCGGACTGGTGCTGGAAACGATCCGCCGGTTCAGGCGGGTTCGGCCGTCTGCCGCGTGGCTGCTCCTTCCGTACCTTGCATGGCTGGCCTTTGCCGCGGCGCTGGCGTTGGAGATATGGAGGATGAATCCCGGGCTCCTGTGAGGGAAATGTCGCATCGGCATGCGGCAGGTTGTTCCCGCCTGTCAACGGGTCACAATGGTGTTGATTACCGGTGCGGGGAACCCTATCTTCGGCGCATGGAAACCTCACTGGCAAGACAGGGCCTTTACCGCATCGCGTCTCGTGCGGCCACCATGGATCAACTGGTCGAACAGGGGAAAGAGGCGGTCCCCGTAGTGGTGCCGCTCCTGCAGGACAGGGATGAAGGCGTCCGCTGGGCGGCCATCAAGGTGCTTTCCGAAATCGGCGGCGAAGCGGCGATCCTTCCCTTGCTGGACCAGCTTGACCAGGGCCGGAATGTGGCGGATGTCGTCAGTGCGCTCAAAATGTTGACGGGACAGGATTTCGGCAGCAGGGGAATGGCATGGCGGGAATGGCTTTTACAGGCGAAAGCCGGGGCTGGTACGGCTGCCGGTTCGAACCATGATCTTGTGCGCCGTGCGGTTCTCGATCTTCCGGCAACGGTTTCAGAGGATGGGCAGGAGTTTGTGGTAACGCTCAACCTGCCGGGCCGGCGGACGCAGAGTATCCGGGTGGACTTTTCCGCGCGGGATGCCGACGGCCATTTCATGGTTCAGCTGACCACGCCCTGCGGCGCGGCGAAGCCGGAACACTACGAGTCCGTGCTCAAGCTTAATATGTCCCTTGCCTACGGCGCGGTTGCGCTGGCCCTGGTGGAGGATACCCTCTGTTTTGCCCTGGTGGCCACGCATTGCAGGGCGACGCTCCAGCCGGACGCGCTGGCAAAGTCGCTTGTCTCTCTCGCTCAGCACGGGGATGCGCTGGAAAAGCGGCTCGGACAGCCGGATACCTATTGAAGGGCGCGGTTGCCGTACGCAACGAGAAGGAAAGGGCAGGTGTGTGATGGAGAATCAGAAGAAGGAATGTCCCTGCACGTGGCCGGGTTGCCCGCGCCATGGTGACTGTGAAGCCTGCCGCAAGTATCATCACGGGAGCGGCGAGAAGACCTGTTGCGAGCAACAGGACCGGAAAAAAGGGTAGGTGCGCAGGCTGAAACGCCAGGAAGGGTGTTAGCCCGAAGTGGCTGTAATATTTCGGCGTCAGCCGGTAATAGGCTTTAAAGAGGTGGTGTGCGGGAGGTGAGTTCCCGGTAACCGCCGAAAGGAGGCCATATGCCTGCCAGAAGCCGGAATAGCGAGCCGCAATTGGACATGACCCCTATGATTGACTGTGTGTTCCAGTTGCTGATCTTCTTCCTCATCACCCTGAAGCCGGAGGATATACTGGCGCAACTGACGGTCAACCGGCCATCGGCTCCTGAAGGGCCCGTGACGAATGCGGTCCCTGTGCTGCAAATTGGCATCTATACGGATGGTTTTACCTTGAATGACAGGGCTGTTCCCTTTTCCACGCTACAATTATTGGTTCAGAGGATTGCCAAGGCCAGTGCCACGCAAACGGTCCTGGTCAAATGCGCCCCGGATTCCACACACGAGCAGCTGGTGGATGTTCTTGACCTTTGCACAAGCAACAAATTGTTGAATCTGTCGACCGTGAGCCTTTGAGTGGAAGATTCAGGTGATGCGACGGGCTTGTACGGCGCGTGCCAGTCGTTCGATGGGCCGCGGCCCGCGGGTACTGAATTCCAGGTATTCAAGGAATGCAGGCCGCAAGGGACGGGTTTTCCAGTCCAGGAAACGACGATAGGCCGCCTCATCGCGGTCGAGTTCCATCAGGTATCCGGCGAGATCATCGGCGGAGTGGAATCGCGAGGTATCGATGCAGCAAGAATCGCCGGGGACAAAGGCCTCCACGTTGGGAGCGCCGCGGTAGACCGGTACACAGCCCGCATACAGGGGGTCATAAAACTTTTCGGTCACGTAGTCCGTGGCGATGGCATTCTCGAAAGCGCAGTTGAACTTGTAGTAGGCCAGCACTTCGCGCTTGGTCAGTTGTCCCCGGTCCGGTGAAGGCATGCGATGGGTGCCCTGCCTCCCGTACGTGTGGACCGGCATCCGGGCCGACAACCGGGTCAGGTATTGCCTGCGGCCGCAGGCATCAAAGCGTCCGGATACAATCGAGGCGGCCACATGGCCCGGGTGTTTCGGCGGCGCCGGACGACGCAGAAGTTCGAGGATCCCGTCGTAGTCTCCGGCGATGTACGACAGGGGAATATCGGAATCGCGGCGGTAGGTCATGGTCAGGTCGAACTGGCTCATGAAGTCCGGATCGGCCAGAAGCGGATAGTGGGCCTCGCATTCCATGGACCAGGCCACCCAGAGCTGGCCGGGTGTCTTGGCCGGCATCGGAGTCCGCAGGTTGGGGATATGAAAGACGACGGCATCGGCCGTTGCGGCTTCCCGCGGATTCCCGCTCAGTCGGACGCCGGGCGTGACCGGCTGTTGCTCCAGACTCAGCGGCTGGTCGAAGCAACCGTTGGCGAAGACGATCCGGACGCGGCCCCGGGGATCCCCGCCCGTGCTACGACGATTGCGAAGGCGGAGTCGCCATCGCCGGAAAATGCGCCCCGCGTTCATCGGGGAAGCCTCTGTGGCAGGTTCTTCATCCGTTGTCATCTCCGGGCATCAGGGTCCATGGATCAGCCGGGCCAGAGCGGCGGGGCTGTAGGTGGAGGCCACCCGTTGAAAGGCATTGCCGGAAAGCGTGGCGCGCAGCGGGGTATCGCGCATCAGTTCCAGGGCGTGGCCGGCAAAATCACCCGCGTCATCGGCAAGCAGCAGATCGACGCCGGCCCGGACATCCAGCCCCTCGGCGCCCATGGAGGTGGAAAGCACAGGGACGCCCTGCGCGAAGGCTTCGAGGATCTTGATGCGGGATCCGCCCCCGGCTCGCAGGGGGACCAGCACCGCATGGGCTTGCGCATACAGGCCGGAAAGGTCCGGGACAAAACCGCAGAACTCGATTTCCGGTTCCTGCCGGAGTTGGCGGGCCGCCCATCCGGGCAGGCCGGCTCCGGCGACAACGACAAGGAAGGGACGATCGGCCTGTTGGCGAAGGCGCGGCAGAACCTCGCGCGCGAGCCAGAGGATACCGTCCTGGTTCGGGTAGTAACCCAGGGTTCCGACGAAAAGGAAGCGGAAGGGAGAAGTGGCGACAGGCGCAGGGGGGCGGGACGGCGGAATGGAAACCACATTGGGCGCGACGGCGGTGCGGATGCCGGGGATCGTCTTTCGCAGGAGTGCGGCGTCGGTTTCGGAGCAGACCCAGACCCGGTCGAATCGGTGGAGCCAACGCCTCTCGAGATCCCGCAGTTGTTCCGCCTCCCGTCTCTTCGCCAGCGCACGCAAGGGCTGGTGATTCATGCGGTACAGCTCGGCGATCCTCCGGCGGGTCACGGATTCGATGTCATCGAGGTCGAGGTTGACCTGTGCGGGCCGTCCGCGTCGGTCGAGCCATGTCTGGGCATAGGGCGCAAGGTGCAACCGGAATACGTGGAGGGCATCAAACGATTTGCCCGGAAAGGCATCGGCCGCCAGGGCCAGGCGCAGCGGGGTAATCGGCGCCCATTCGGGGAGTTGTCCGAAAAGGAGACTGTAGAGCGAGGGGATCCGGCGCAGGACCGCACGGCGGAAGCGCTGGACCGGTGTCGACCCTGTTTCCGGCGGAAGGAAGACAATCTCTCCAGTCCGTTCGCGCAGGGTTGTGAAGTCGGGTGCGGTTGTCAGGCGTGACTCCAGGATCAGCAGCGAGACCTCGAAACGGCTGGCCAGAGCGGTCAGCATCCGGTTGGCCCGCATGGCCCGGCCATTGCCGGACGGGGCGGGTGTGACGGGCGACAGGAACAGCAGGCGCGGCTTCATGATGGAGTTCTCTTTGCCGTTGCGGGAAGTTTCTTCCGGATGGCAATCCGCAGGGCGGCCAGCCACCAGGAGGCGGCATACCGCAAGGGACGCAGGAGGGCGGGCGGGGGAAGAGCCCGGCGGGCAATCCGGTTGTAGGTTGAATCCACCGTCCGGACTCTTCGCTCCGTGATCAGGGCGGAATGGAAACGGGAATAGTCACGCCGCCCGCGGGATTCCCACAAATGGGCCCAGAGATGGATGCTGAACACATCGGGCTCCTGATCTTCGGCCGCTTCCAGCAGGCGATGCAGGTCCTCCCGGGTCCACTGGTACTTGTAGAAACTGCGCATGGGTTCGACATGGACCCAATCGGGGTATCGGCGGCTGAGTGTCCAGGGGAGCGCGGTGGAATGCTGGCTCCATGAGCCGTCAAAAGCCGTACCCAGTTCCTCGTACCACTGACGAAGGAAGGCGGACTGCGGGACAGCCATGATGAAGGCATTGCACAACGAGGGCCGGGGCGGCGTGCCGGGAGCATCGGTGACATCGCCTTCGCGGCCGAGCACGCAAGGGTGGGCAAACAGGCGCTCGGGCAGGGGATGTACGAACAGGGTGTCGATATCGGCATAGATCCCGCCATGTTCCAGCAGGGCCTCCATGCGGATGAAGTCCGACTGGTGGGCATACCGGTACCGTGCGAGGGAGGGATCCTTGTACTGGTAGCCGCTGACAAAGGCGTTGAGCGGAACACGCCGGATATGCAGCCGGGGGCGGATCAGGTCCCAGTAGACGCCATAGGGTTCGTGATGACAGTGCAGGAAGATGCGGTCCGGCCGGTTGATCCTTGCGCAGGATTCCAGGCAGAGGTAATGCATCAGGGGGAAGGGCCGGTCCTGCGGGCGAAGGCCGTAGACGAAGTGGAATTGTCTGGGGATCGGGGTATTCATGGGCGGCCTTCCAGATTGCGGATCAGGGTCCCGGTCACTTGCTTCTCGTTGAAGTTCTCGCGGATAAACTCCCGGATCGGGGTGGCGCTGGCCCGGGCCCGCTCCGGATCCTCAAGGATCGCCCGCAGGAGTTGCGACGCATGGTCGAGCGATGGCTCGGCCCAGTTCTGGTCGGGCGCAAAGGACGGATAGCCCATGGGGTCATCCACGGGCACAAGGGTGTGGCGGACCAGGCCGGGGGCGTCTGGCTGGAGGAAATCCAGCTGGCCGCCGAAACCTGTGATGATCACAGGGATTCCCCACGAGGCGGCGTCGAAGGCGCCCATGCCCCATCCCTCGGAACGGGTCAGAGAAAAATAGCAGTCCCCGCGTGCGTGCAGGGCCAGGATGTCCGCGGCCGGCACCTCGCGGTCGATCAGGACCACGGCGGCGGGATCAGGGTATTGGCGCAGAAGCTTCCGTACGGCCTGCCGTGTGGAATGATACCAGCCTTCCACAAGGCGAGGCCGGGTCAGATCGTTTCCGGTGGTCTTGATGACGAGGGTAACGGGATCGCGGGCTGTGAAGGTCTTCAGGTAGGCCTGCAGAGTCAGCCAGATCGCCTTGCGGGCGGTCCAGGTGTTGATCGTGTAGAAGACAAAGTGGGAGGCGGGTACGCCGGGGAGGTCGCGGCGGGGCGGGAGCGGTTCCGAACGCGGGATGTAGGGCAGAAGATGGATCGGTTTACGGACGCCGTCGCGGGCAAACAGGTCGCGATTGAAACGGCAGGGGACAAAGATCCGGTCCATCCGGTTCAGGAGGGAGGGCCAGGTGTGGGGCAGGCGGTCGGTTTCCCAGACGGTGATCCCGCCGGTATGCCCGCGGCCGGGTTCGAGGACCCATGCGGGGAAGTATTCCGGGACGGTATGTACAAGGGTCCAGTTGTAATCGACCGGCGCATTGCACACCGGTTCCAGATCCGGATCCTTCACGAGGGCGGATGGTACCGGGGCGTACCGGCCGTGCTGGAGCGAGCCGCGCCGCATGGGAGTCCAGTTCACGGGCACGCCGGCCCGATGGAGTCCGAGGATCTGCCGCCTGGCCACTTCGGAATAACCGCTGGCCTCCCAGAGGGAGACATAACGGATACCGGTGATCGGCCTGGATGGATGGAGGGTGGCAGCGGTCATGAGGAATGGGCGGCGGACTTCGGGGGTTTCATTTCCATGACATGGTCCACATCCCGCAGGAATTCCGGTTTGTGGGATATGACGATTGCGGTGCAATATCCTTTCAGGTTCCGCAGGGCTTCCCGGATGGCGGCTTCGCTGGATTCATCCACATTCGTGGCCGGCTCATCCATCACGAGGAGAGTGGGCTCACGGAGGAAGGCGCGGGCAATGGTCAGGCGCTGTTTCTGGCCGGAGGAAAGCCCCTCGCCGTTCTCGGCAATGGGGTAGTCGAGTTCCCCCGGCAGGCCCCGCACGAAATCGTCGAGGCGGACGGCGGCAAGGGCCTGCCAGAGTTCGGCCGCCCCGCGATCCGAAGAGAGCCCGTACAGCAGATTCTCGCGGATGGAGCCCTGGATGAGGTAGGGCTCAGGGCCGACATAGGCCATGCGGCCGGCATGTTGCGCGAAGTACGCGGTTGCCTCCCGGTCCTGGATGCGGATGGTGCCTCTGGTGGGCTGGTAGATGCCCAGCAGACAGCCCAGCAGTGTGCTTTTCCCGCAGCCGTTGGGGCCGACGATGCCGAACTGGGTCCCCGCGGGAATCGTGAAGGAAAGATTCTCGAAGACCGGCGTGTCCCTCTTGGGCCATTGGAATGCGACATCCCGCACAACCAGCGCGGGTGCGGCGGGGGCCTGTTCCGGTGAGGCGGAACGGCTGGCCGGAGGCGGCTGGGGCCACGGCAGCTGCCTGTGGCGGATGCGGAACATCGAGGACGGCTCGAACGCCTGGGAGCGTTCGGTTTCGGTCAGCTCATCCATCATGGCCAGGCAGGCGTTGAACTGGTGCCGGGCGGTGAAAAGATCGCCCATCATGTTCGCGCCATTCGCAAGCCGCTGCTGCATACGGATGAAAAGGTACAGGAAGGCCACGAACGCGGCCGTCGGCGTGTGAAAGACCAGGGTATTGGCTGCGACCATCGCAGCCAGGACCAGTACGCCGGCCACCGGCAGGACCGCGAGACTCATATTCGCGAAGAGATAGGCCAGCGAGTTGTGGCGGAACCCCTGGAAGCTGGCATCGAGGAATCCCCGGTATTCACGGTCCTGGATGCGCAGGACCTTGATCAGCATCCAGTTCCGCAGGACGCGGGTCTTGATGCGATGCAGGCTGGCGCCGGCTTCCGGAACCTTGCGCGAAAGCTGCTGCGCCTTGCGGTTGAAACGCAGGACCACCAGCGCCATGAGGCACAGCCCGGCCAGGCCGGTCAAGGCCTCGCCCCACGCGAGGAAGATCATCCCGGCCGTCATCAGCAGGACCTGGATGAGGAAGGAAAGGGTCTGCGTGAAATAGAAAACGAAGCCCGCGGCCTTGGCAAAGCACTCGGACAGGAGGAAATCCACCTCGCTGAAAGGCATCGGATGATTCGATTCCTTGCGCAGCATGCGGTAGGCCAGAAGCATTTGCAGGCGGGTCCCCACCGTTCCCATCAGCAGGATCTTGGACTGGAACGAGGCGATGGTGGCAAGGCATTGCAGGAAGGCGATGCCCAGCATCCCGGACCAGATCCAGATCACGGGGATCGTGTCCGGCCGGAAGGGAAGCCATGAGGGAAGTTTCGCGGCGGAGGTGATGCCGAGCGCGAAGAGGAAGAGGACCAGGAACAGGGCAATGGCATATTCGATGACGGAGAGCAGGATCGACGCGCAGGCGCTGACGAGGAACAGGAGGAGGCCCCGGCGGCCCAGAAGCAGGCCGATTCCCCGGAGTGTGGTTTTTTCCGCCGCGAGGGATATCATGATGCACCATGCCTTTCCGCAGGAGAAGGGTGGCCCGTTCCCGGAGCGGACGCGCCGCTCATCATGCCCCAGGCCCAGGCGGAACGAAAGATCAGGATTGCGGGAACGAGGAGAAGGATCTTCACGGGGCAAACGGGAAACCAGCGTTTGACCGTGACCCACGTCTCATTCACGGCGCGCAAGGGTCCGTTGAGCGGGAACAGGCGGGGATGGTCGGGAAACAGCCAGAACTGCTCCCGCCGGCCGGGAACATAGACGCTGCGGATGTTCAGGCCCCACCGGTAGAATTTCCGCAGGATGGCGCGGAAGGATTCCCGTCCTCGGATATGGACGCCTGCGCGGGGGGTGAACCGGATCCGGTACCCGGCCTTGCGTACACGCAGGTTGAAGTCGAAATCCTCGAGCCAGAGGAGGGATTCATCCAGCGGCCCGATCGCGTCGTAGAGCGAACGACGGAAGGCCATGTTGCCGGTCGGCTGGAAGGTCAGGTCGCGCCCGGGCAGGCGGTCGTGCCAGTTGAAGAGGCCGGTCGCGTTTTCCGCGAAGGGGAGCCAGCCGGGCTGGTCCGGATCGTGGGTGATGGCTCCGCCGGAAATCCCGATCGCGGGGTCAGAGTCAAGGTTGGCAAGATGTTCCGCGACGAGACGTGGGTCGGAGGGCCGGGTATCGGCGTCCAGGAAAAGAATGATATCGCCGCGGGATGCGCGAACCCCGGTGTTGCGGGTGGCGGCTGCGCCGGGGCGCTTCTCGGAGAGGAGCCGGACCGGCAATCCGGCGGCGACCTGCGCGGATGCATCGGTACTGCCGTTATCGACGATGAGGATTTCGAGGGTAACGCCGGGAGGAAGTTCCTGGTGCAGCAACCCGTGCACCAGGCCGGGCAGGGTCGCGGCCGCGTTGAGGCAGGGAATGACCACGCTGACGGTTCGGGCGGCGGAGGATGGGCTGGAGGTCGGGTTCATAGGTCAGAGGATGAATCCATTCTTACGCGTCCACCGGATCTTGTGGGGATAGAATTGCACGGTCTTCGCCAGGCGGTCGTGGAGAAGGCGATAGGATTCAACGGGGTTCCTGCCGGCAGGGCATCCCCGGGTTTCCGGCAGGGCGTTCAGGCGGCCGGCATCCGGGGCTCCGCCCGTGATCCAGCAGGCGCTGAGTGCGCAAAGGGAATCAATCAGCTGCGGTTCGGACCGCGCGTGATGCGCAAGGGACCGGACCCCCTGGAGCCATCCGGTCGGAGGACGGATCCGGGCTCGCATTTGCCGCAAGGTGTCGAGCCTGCGTGCGTGTTCCTCCGCGGGCCAGGGGCTGCAAGGTTCTCCGTTCAACCAGGCTACGGCCCGGGCGACATCCGCGGCGGTTTCCCGCCCGAACATCTCTGTGTGATCCAGCACCCTTTTCCGTATCACCTCGCGGCTCAACAGACCGACCCATTCCTTGCGCGGCCTGCCGCGGCAGAGGTCGAGCAGGACGGCTTGGGCGGCTTGCACCAAGGCCTTGCTGACCTTATCCGGGTACTGCCCGGGCGCCAGGTGCGCTCCAGCCAGGGACAGGAAGGCGCGGGTCATGGCGCTCGAGGAACGGGGTGCAGGCAGGCCGGGCAGCCATACGGTGCGGCGGGGATCCCCGGCGAGCAGCCGTCCGCCTGTGGTGATCCAGCCGCGCTGCAGGAAGGGCTGCCACACATAGGCGATGTCCAGGTCGGCGGACGCCGGGTGCCGCTCCAGAAGTGGGCGCATGCGGCGGCGGATGGCGCGCAACCCGAACCCCGGCGGCAGAGCGGAGAGGACCACCAGGTCGTAGTCGCTCTGGCATGTCGTTACGTTCCCCGTCTGCCGCCAGGATCCCTCGCCGACCGAGAGACTGCCGGTGAGCAGGATCGAGGCATCGGGGACGGCGGTGAGGATTTCAAGGCTCAGGGTTTCCAGTTCCCGGCGGACCTGGTCCGTCAGGGGTTCGCACGGGCGCAGGAAGAGCGGGTCCCTGGTGAGAGTGTGGATCAACCGGTCCCGGTAATCGACGGCGGGGCAGGTCATTGCGGGATCGGCGGCTTCGCGCCGCGCGGGAGACAGGGTGGGAGGTGGGCCCGGCGGCAGGCCCGAAGTGATTCCTGACATCAGGGCGAGGGAATGCAGCTTGTCGATTAACGGGAAAGTGAGCGCCTGTCGCAGCGGGAGGCCGCGGCGCTTTTCTTTCAGCGCGCGCAGGGGGTAAGCGGACAATCCCAGCACGGCCTTCAGCATGGCCCGGCGGTATCGGGCCCTGGAAATCTGTGAGCGGCGGATATCATCGGCATGGCGCAGGTGGAAGGCTGCGAGCCCAAGACCTTCGTGGCGGGTGCGGCGCAGGAGACGGATGAGGGAGTCGGGGTTCGGATGCAGGACGAGGGCACGCGGATTGTAGCGGATACCGAATCCGCCCCACTTTTGCAGCCGCCAGGTGAGATCGGCATCTTCGCCGTAACGGAAGGTTTCATCGAAGGGGCCGGCGGAGGAAAAGACCTGTCGCCGGAAGGCGATGCTCCCGGTAGCCGCAACGGGGATCATTGCGGCCAGGAGTTGCCGCTGGGAGATCAGTTTCCGATCTTCCACGTATTGGGCGATGAGCCTGTCCGAGGGGGCGCCTGCGATTTCGCCGACAAAGCAGCCGATATCCGGGTCCTCCCATCCCTCCACGAGTGACGAAAGCCAGTGCGGGCAGGGGATGCAGTCGGCGTCGGTAAAAGCGATGCACTCTTCCCGTGAGGCGGCCACCCCCGCGTTTCGTGCGCGGGCGACGCCCCGGACGGGTTCGGTGATGCGGGTAACGGGGTGGCGCGCGATCCGTGCGGCCGTGTCGTCCGTGGAGGCGTTGTCGACGACGACGATATGATAGCGGTCACGCGGATAGTCCTGCTCCAGCAGGGCGTTGAGGCAGGCCTCGAGGTGGCCGGCCTCGTTGAGGGCGGGGACCACCACACAAACCATGGGCAGGGAGGCGCTCATGCAGAAGGGGTCCTTGGCGGCGTGGTCCGGTTGATCCTCAACCATGGCGCGGGCTGGTATGCAATGACATCATACGGTTCGAGCATGAAGTGGTATCCTTGCGCATACAGGTCCCGGAGTGTGGACTGAAGGGTGTCCCAGGAAACGATTTCATCGGGCAGCCCGTGTTCGAAGCGGATGATGGAGGGTTTGATGCGGTTGAAATCGATCATCCGGATGATTTCGATGTCGTAGCCTTCGGTATCAATCTGGAGCAGATCGACAGACCCGACCTGGTACCGGTCGAGCAGTTGCTGCAGGGTCACACACGGCACCTCGACAGGAATGATGGAGGCATCCGGGATATCAAAGCGGAGCAGGTGTTCGCGGTCAAACGAGGCGGCGCCAGCCTTTCCGGAAGGCAGGGAACGGTCGGCGGGGTCCGCCCGGTAGATGGTCGCCTTGGTGGCGGTGCGGTGGAGAGCCACGTTAACCGGCTTCACCCGCGGGTAGTTCCGATAGGTTTGCTGGAGCTTTTCAAACAGGTCGGGGAGAGGTTCCACAGCCAGGCCGGCGACATGGAAGCGTGTGATGAAGGGGTAGACCTGGTCGCAAAGGAGGCCATCGTTGGCGCCGATCTGGACGAAGAAGAAATCCCGGGTCTGCGAAAGGCGGAAATGCAAGGCGGTCTCGAGGGGTGTGAGGCAATCCATCTTGCGGATGTAATAGCCGTGCCGGGCGGCGAAGGTGCGGAGGGGATCGGTCAGCCGTTTCATACATTTCCATCTTTCCGGGTGTGGTTCATTTTCCTGGGATCACCGGCAGGACCCAGTGCCAGTGCCTCCAGGTGAAGGACAAGTTCGTTAAAGGTCATCTTGCGGCGCAGCGGTTCGAGCCCGCGGGTCAGCACGGGCAGTGCGGCAGGCAGTTTCCGGATCGCGGCGGCCACGGCGGCGGGGTCGTCGGGTGGCACAAGAAATCCGGAAACTCCATCCTCGACGACATCCGGCAGGCCGCCGACCCGTGTGGCGATGACGGGTTTTCCGTAGTGGTAGGCCAGCGGGATAACGGCGGTGCCGGAAGCGTTGTGGTAGGGCAGGACCACCGCGTCGGCGCGGGCAAAGCGGTCGGCGGCTTCGGCGTCCATTAGAAAGCGATCGAGAAGTTCGACCCGTTTCAGGCGGCGGATTCTCCGCCGCAACCCGGCATGCCGGATCCACCATTCCCCGGCCACGGTCAGCCAGATATCCTCGCTCTGGAGTTGCTCCATGGCCCGGATCAGGGTGTCGAGCCCCTTGTAGTGGCGGATGAGGCCGAAGAACAGCAGTTCGATCCGCCCCCGCCGCGGGAGGGGCCGGCCGGGTTCGGGAAACAGGTCGAAGACCGGAAGAGGGCAGGCGGTTGCCATGGCGTCGGGGAACAGGCGTTCCAGCAATGCGGCGTCGGCGCGGCTGTGGGTCAGGAAGCGCGAAGACGTCGAGAGGGTCTTGCGGCTCAGGGCCTGCTTCCAGCGGGCGGTCTCGTGATCCTCCACATTATGACAGAGAAACACGGTCGGGATTCCGGCCTGGCGCAGGCGGGAGGAAATCAGGCCGATACAGGGCGAGAGGAAGAATGTCCACCATGCGATGATCACCGCATCCGGCCGGCCGGCGATCAGCGTTTCGGCGGCGTGGCTCCATGTCGACGGGTTGATCGAGTCCAGCACGGGTCTGGCGCCCGGTTCGACATGGTTCTCGTAGCCGGGTTCGATGCAGGATCTGCCGGGGAAAAGGAAGCCGGGATACAGGCGGCGGAACGTGAGGAGGGTGACCTCGTGCCGGGACTGGAGCGCACGGTATAACTGCGTGGTATGACGCGCGATACCGCCCCGGAAAGGCAGGACCGGTCCGATCAATCCGAGACGCGCGGGCAGGTTTGGCCGTGCAGGGCTCATGAGGTGTGAACCTTAGCAGGACTGACTGCGCCGTGCATGGGATATTTGACGGGCAGGCAACGGATCATGGCCACTGATAGAGCTGGAAGAGGATCGGTCGCTCGCGAGTTGCGAAGTCCCGGACGCGCGGGCCGTGAATGATCTCGCGAACCGTGAAGGAGCCTGCATCGCCGAGCCGGACTGCATGGGCAAGCGGCCGGGGGTAAATTCCCAGTCCGGCCGGTGTGGAAGTGAGCCACAGGATGCGCCAGCCTTCGGCCCGGAGACGGGTCAGGGCCATCAGCGCCTCAGGCATATCCCCCGCTCCGCGCGCATCCTGGAAAGCGGAGCCATCCAGGACGTGTACACCGTGGAGGAAGGCCAGTGGAGTGCCCCACCGGAAATGGTCGGTGACCACGAGGTCGCGGGGGCCGACCTGCTTCGCGACTTCCGCCAGCCGTGCGGACAGTCCGTCATATTCACTGCCGGCCAGCGCATGCCAGCTCAACCGTGCCGTGCCCGCAAGCAGGGCGCCCAGCAGTGCGATCACGCACAGGCGGCGCAGCCATCCGGCCAGTGCCCTCCAATGCCAGAGCTCCGATAACGCGATTGCGGCTGTGACTGCCAGCATGGGGACGGAAAACGGCAGGAACCGGCGGGTTGTCCAGGGGTAGAAGGGGAAGGTGAATGTCTTGACCTGCAGGAGGACGGTTACAACGGTGCAAACCAGAATGAGGGCGGAAAGGTGGCGCAGATGTTGTCCGCGGCGGAACCAGAGGATCAGGATTCCCGGCAGGGCCGGCAGAAGCCATGGCACACCAAGAAACGGTCCGATGTGCAGGGCATTCCGCCGGATCTGCTCGAAAAGCGGGATCTGGCGCCAGAGCCAGAAGGATCCAAGGGCGGTGAGGGCCAGTCCGGCTGTGGCGATCCCGAAAACCGGGGAAGGCCGCAGGAAAGGCTGTGACCGCTTGAACAGGGGCGCCCAGTCGAGGAAGGCGGTGCCGGCCAGGAAGACGAGCGCGGAGTTCACCATGTGCGGCATGGCATACTGCAGGCCATGGATTGTGACGGCGGTGACCGTGTAGTCGTAGACGGTGCCGAGAACGATCACCAGGAACTGCAGCAGCCGTTCGAGGAGAACCTGGATTCGGTCGGTACGTTCGCCGTCAGCCCAGGCGGCGGCCAGGGTGATCATCAGTGCGATTGGCAGGAAGCTGAAGCGGTTCAACAGGGCGGCAAGGAGAAGCAGCAGGAAGAGAACACGGCAGTACCAGCCGGTTCGTTGGAGCGGCAGAAGGCCGGCCAGGCCGAGGAAGAGGAACAGTTCGGTCATTTCCGATGTTGGGAAATGCAGGTGATAGAGCCATAGCGGGTGAAGGGCCAGGAGTAAGGCCGCAATCCCTATGCAGGATGGCCGGCATCCGTGGAGCCGCAGGACGGCGGGGAACAGGAGCAAGACCAGAAACCCCGCGATTGCGGGCATGCGTGTGGCGGCGCACAGTCCGCCGTGAAGTGCCAGCGTGCTGACCAGCGCGGGAGTCAGCCGGAAGAAGTAATGGAGGACAGTCCGCGAGCCCGTATCGATGGGGACGGCGGGGAACAGCTGGGGCGCGTTTCCCTTGCTTCCTTGCGTAAAGAGCAGCAGTTCCGGTTCTGTAAGGGCGGCGTGGTGCGGTTCCGGGGATGGATGGAAGGTGCCTGTGCGGGCCACTGCGACGCCCTGGTTGATGTAGATGCCCGGATCCCAGCCGCCGACAATCCACTCGCCGCACCGGGGCAGATTAAGGATCACCGCGAGGCCAAGGAAGACGAACGCAGCTCCCGGAAGGCTCCAGGACAGGGAGAACTTCAGCCGGTCCGGCGCCCGGAGCCCGCCGGCGGTCAGGCCGGCCAGGATTCCGCACAGGGCAACCGCCCATTCCATGCCGGCGGATAACCTGCCCGTCTCAGCCAGCACGAGTGAAGACAGAAGCGAGAGAGGCACGCCGAGGAGAAGGGATGCGGCGGCATGCAGGAGGGCTTTCGCAATCCTCCCGCCATGACGGAAAGGCTCCTCCGGCAGGAGCCAGCTCCAGGCCGCGCCGGTGAGAACGAAGCGCACCGTAAGAGCGAACGCGCATGGGAGCCACGCCGCACCGGGCAGTACCATGGTCAGAGGATCAGCAGACATGGGCGCAAGGTTTGCATGGGTTGGAGGGCTGCGCTGAGCTTCACATTTTCGTAAGGGAACACAAGTGTCTGACTATAGTCAGGGAAAGGCGGCTGTCCAATAGAACTTTGGCTGATAGGGGGCCGGCAGGGTTGTGGGATGGACCTCATGGGCGAAATCCGGTAATACCGTGAGGCGACGGGTATGGCCAGGGATCCCATATGCGATATGACGGTGGACGAGGCGACCGGCCTTTCGGCGACGAAGGACGGCCGGACATTCTTTTTCTGCTCGGATCATTGCCGCCGGAAGTTCCTGGGTGAACCTGTCGCGGAGGCACCGGCAAGCACCGCCGCCTATTTCTGTCCGATGTGTCCGGGTGTGGAAAGCGAACGGCCGGGAGTCTGTCCGACCTGCGGTATGGCGCTGGAACACAATGCCCTGGCCGGCGGGGCGGAAGATGAGGGCGAATGGCGCGACATGCTGCGGCGGTTCCGGGTTGGACTTGTGTTCGGCATTCCGGTGTTTGTGCTGGCCATGGCGCCGATGCTGTTCCCGGCGTTGCACGGGATCATGGCGAACCCGGCCGCCCGCTGGGCGGAGTGCCTGCTGGCGTCGCCGGTGGTGCTGTGGTGCGGGTGGCCGTTCTTCCTGCGGGCCGCGAGATCCCTGCGTTCGGGGCAGTGGAACATGTTCACCCTGATTGCCCTGGGAACCGGCGCGGCCTATCTGGCCAGTGCGGCCGCGCTGATTGCACCGGACTGGTTCCCGGAAGGGTACCGCATGCACGGGGTGGTTCCGCTCTACTTCGAGGCGGCCTCCACGATCACCGTGCTGGTCCTGCTCGGCCAGGTGCTGGAACTGCGGGCGCGGCGCAGGACAGGCGACGCGATCCGCGGTCTTCTCAAGCTGGCGCCGGAGACGGCCTGCGTGATCCGCGAGGGCGTGGAGAGTGAGATGGGTGTGGCGGAGGTGCGGATCGGCGACAGGATCCGGGTCCGGCCCGGCGGACGGATCCCCGTGGACGGGATGGTGATCGAGGGGCGCGGATCGGTGGATGTCTCGATGCTGACGGGCGAACCGATGCCGGTGGAGGTCCGGGCGGGGGGGGAGGTCGCGGCGGGAACGATCAATCTGTCGGGAGCATTTGTGATGGAGGCGAAACGGGTGGGCCCGGCTACGCTCTTTGCGCGCATCGTGGCGATGGTGGCATCAGCCCAGCGAAGCCGGGCGCCGGTCCAGCATTTAGCCGACCGGGTGGCGGGGCTTTTTGTCCCGGTTGTGGTACTCGTCGCTCTGGCGGCCTTTGCGGTCTGGATCCTGATGGGGCCGGAACCGCGGCTGGCCTATGCGCTGGTCAGCGCGATCTCGGTACTCATTGTGGCCTGTCCCTGCGCCCTGGGGCTGGCGACGCCGATGGCGGTGATGGTGGGGATCGGGCGGGGCGCGCGCGAGGGGGTACTCATCCGCGATGCCCGCGCGCTGGAAACCTTGTGCCATGTGGATACGGTGGTTGTGGATAAAACCGGCACGCTGACGCAGGGTGCGCCGGTCGTGACGGGGGTTGATCCGGCGCCTGGTGTGGAGGCGGAGGACGTCCTGCGCTGGGCGGCGGCGGTGGAACGGAACAGCGAGCATCCGATCGGGCGGGCGATTGTGAAACGGGCCGGTGTGCCCGGTGCAGTGGCGGAGGCGTTCGAATCCGTCGCCGGCGGCGGAGTCTGGGGTACTGTCGAGGGGCGCCGGGTCTTTGTGGGCAGGAAGCCGGATGGTTCCGGCAGGGTGCGGAATGCGGAGGAAGGACAGACCGTGGTGGGTGTGTGGGTGGATGACCGGGAAGCCGGCTGGATTGCCGTATCCGATCCGGTCCGGGAGACGACGCCGGAGGCGGTGCGGGCCCTCCACGGCATGGGGTTGCGGGTGGTGATGCTCACGGGGGATTCCGAAGGGACGGCGCGGCAGGTGGCCGGCCGGCTGGGCATTGACGAAGTGTATGCGGGCGTACTGCCGGAGGGCAAGCGGGAGCGGGTCGATGCCTTGCGGGCGGCGGGCCGGCGGGTGGCGATGGCGGGCGACGGGATCAATGACGCGCCCGCGCTGGCGGCGGCGGATGTGGGAATCGCCATGGGTACGGGAACGGATGTGGCGATGGAAAGCGCCGATGTGGTGCTGGTCAAGGGCGACTTGCGCGCGATCGTGCGCGCGGTGGGGCTCAGCCGGGCGGTAATGCGTAACATCCGGCAGAACCTCTTCTGGGCTTTTGCCTACAACCTGGTCGGTGTCCCGGTGGCGGCGGGCGTCCTGTATCCGGTTCTTGGACTGCTCATGAGCCCGATGCTGGCGGCGGCCGCGATGAGCTTCAGTTCCGTGACGGTCATCGGCAACGCGCTGCGGTTGAGGCGGGGTTCAACCCCGGTACACCTCATCGTGTGAGCCCGCCCGGGGCGCAACTTGCCATCAGGCCCCAAATCGGTACAATGCCCGCCCATTTGCATCATGAGCGCGGCCCGGACCCATAATTACGATGAGAGCAAGATCAAGACGCTCTCTTCCCTCGAACACATCCGCAAGCGAACCGGCATGTATATCGGCCGCGTGGGCGACGGGTCGGACTACGACGACGGCATCTATGTCCTGCTCAAGGAAGTGGTCGACAACGCCGTGGATGAATTCATCATGGGCTACGGCACGAAGGTGACCGTGGGGTTTGAGGGGCCCCGGGTGGCGGTGCGCGATTTCGGGCGGGGTATCCCGCTCGGCAAGGTTGTGGAATGCGTCTCGCGCATCAATACGGGCGCGAAATACAACGACGAGGTCTTCCAGTTCAGCGTCGGCCTTAACGGCGTGGGCACCAAGGCGGTCAACGCCCTGTCCCGCGCTTTCCGCGTCCGCAGCGTGCGCGCGGGGGAGTTCGCCGAGGCGGAATTTCAGCGCGGCAAGCTGAAGAAGGAACACAAGGGCAAGGCCGACGAACCCGACGGCACCCTGGTGGAGTTCGAGCCGGATCCCGATATCTTCGGGCCCGTGAACTACCAGTCCGGCCACGTCATCCGCCGCCTGCGGCTCTACACGTTCCTCAACGCCGGGCTGACGATCGAATGCGGCGGCAAGGCGTATGTCTCGCAGAACGGTCTGATGGATCTGATCCGCGACGAGGTGGGCGACGAGGCGCTCTACCCCGTCCTGCACCACCGCTCCAAGACGCTGGAGATCGCCTTCACGCACACCAACCGGTTCGAGGAAACCTTCCTTTCGTTCGTCAACGGCCAGTTCACCAGCGACGGCGGCACGCACCTGAGCGCCTTCCGCGAGGGGCTGGTCAAGGGCTTCAACGAGGTCTCCAAGGGCAAGTTCGAGGGCGACGACGTGCGCGAGGGCATGGCCGGGGCCGTGGCGGTGCGGATCAAGGAGCCGGTGTTCGAGTCGCAAACCAAGAACAAGCTCGGCAACACGGAACTCCGCAGCGACCTGGTCCAGCAGGTGCGCGAGGTTGTGGCCGACCTTCTCCACCGCAATCCGAAGGCGGCGGAGATTGCCTTCCGCAAGATCGAGGAGACGGTCAAGCTCCGCAAGGAACTGCAGTCCATCAAGAAGATCGCGCGGGAGCGGTCGCGGGCCACCTCGATCCGTGTGCCCCAGCTCAAGGACTGCAAGGTGCACTTCGACCGCGCGACGGGGGAAGGCCGGGAGTCCACGCTGTTCATCACCGAAGGGCAATCGGCGGCCGGGTCCATCGTGAGCTGCCGCGATGTGGCCACGCAGGCGATCTTCACGCTGCGCGGCAAACCGCTGAATGTCGGGGAACTCAACCGCGACATCATGTACAAGAACGAGGAGCTCTACAACCTCATGCGCAGCCTCGACATCGAGGAATCCGTCGAGCGCCTCCGCTACAACCGGATCGTGTTTGCCACGGATGCCGACGTGGACGGCCTGCACATCCGCAACCTGCTGCTCACCTTCTTCCTCCGCTTCTTCGAACCTGTGGTCCACGACGGCCACATCCACATCCTCGAGACACCGCTGTTCCGCGTGCGGAACAAGAGCCGGACGATCTACTGCTATTCCGAGGCCGAGCGCGACGCCGCCATGCGGGACATCGGGCGCGCGGCGGAGGTCACCCGGTTCAAGGGGCTTGGCGAGATTTCGCCGTCGGAATTCAAGGCCTTCATTGGCACCGACATGCGGCTGACGCCCGTGCGGGTGGAGCACCGGCACAGCGTACCGGCCCTGCTCTCGTTCTACATGGGCCGCAACACGCCCGAACGGCGGCAGTACATCATGGAGAACCTGACGGTGGAGGCCGTGGAATGAGCGACCAGCCGGAACTCTTTGCGGGCGACGAGCTGGCCGGGCCCGTGGCGGAGGCTGCTCCCGGGACCGCGCCCGCGGAGGCCCAGGGGCCTGTCCGCGTGCGCGACCTGTCGGCCCTGCCGGAGGGGCCCCTGCGCCGGCTCATGGACGGGAACTTCATCCAGTACGCCTCCTACGTCATCCGCGACCGGGCCATCCCCGACCTTGACGACGGCCTCAAGCCCGTCCAGCGCCGCCTCCTGCATTCCCTGCACGAGAACGACGACGGCAAGTTCATCAAGGTGGCCAACATCGTCGGCTACACGATGCAGTACCATCCCCACGGCGACGCCTCCATCGGCGATGCGCTGGTGGCGCTGGCCAACAAGCGCTACCTCATCGAAGGGCAGGGGAACTTCGGCAACGCGCTCACGGGCGATCCGGCCGCCGCGCCGCGCTACA
>CAIVSY010000040.1 GCA_903908715.1 uncultured bacterium | reverse complement strand
TGCGGATATCCCCCATCCAGCTTTCCTGCTCCAATCCGGGAAATGCATTCAGTTTGTCATGCGGAGATGCCATGACGGCGATCATGCGAAAACAACCCCCCGGAATCAAGCATTCCGCCAGTCACCGGATGGCGGCACCCCTACTTCAGCCCCCACTCCCATTCTTCATCCTTATTTAGCGGGGCATTGCCCAGTTTCCAGCCATCTGCGAGCTTCTTCTGGACGGGCGGGAAGGCCGCAACATCACTTTCAAACAGAACTCCGCGATGCCACCGCTTTTTACACGCATTGGCGATACCGTTGCCAAGAATCGTCGAAAGGACCATGATGACAACCAACGAGATTCCCATAGCCCACGCAATCTCGTCTCCTCGCAATTGTAAGTTGATCCACAACATGATGCCAACGCCAACGCCAATCCCGATTCCGGCGATCATGCTGGCATTGAAGAATTTATCCTTAAGGGCCGCCACCCTCGCATGAATCGTCCGGCAGTCTGCACAGCGCGGCACCGTCACTGAGGTCGTTTCCCACGTGCACGCAAACACATCGCCCAGGGTCTGGGTGGCAAGCTGATGGTCAAACTTTTCCCGCAGTGCCTTAAGCACATGTTCCTCGCCGTTCTGCTTGACCATTTCCCCATATTCAGACGGAATCCGCTTGAACTTCCACCTGACGTTACCATGCATTTCCACCTGAAGCCCCTCGTCTTCTTTCATCGCGGTTTTGCAGAACCAGCAGCATGGCGGCGCAGCCATTGGGTGACTTGCCTGCCCATCGGATACGCCCGACGATATGGTGTTTTCCATCAGCAACTCCTTTTCTTTTGGAATGTTTGACGTCTCCGGTTACACCGTCACATAAAACACAGCCCCATTGCCCGTCTTGCCCACCACGGCAAACGTTTTGTTGTCCGGCGCCCATACAAGGGCGACGCAGCCGCCTTCCGGCGCGTCAACAGAACCAAGCGCGTTTCCAGTGGCAACATCCCGCACGCGGACCATGGGCCCCTCGGCAGATAGAAACCTGCTCCCATCTGGTGCCACGGCAAGCCGCACGGCTGTCGCAGGATCCCCGCCCAGCTTGCATGTCCAGACAAGCGCCCCAGAATCGACATCCCACATCGACACGTGCTGATCCATCATCATCCCCTTCCAGTGCGCGACCAAGACGCTTGGAGCGCCAGACGTGAATTTGACATCGCTGACGCGGGCCGTAAACCGGGCGAACCATTTCGAATGGTGAATACGCTGAACACGCTTACCGTCCTCCATCCTTTGGATATCAACCGTGTCCCCTTGCTGCGGCACGGCGGAGAAATAATTGCCATCGGGCGAGACGGTAACGAGCGTTTTGGCAAAAGGCCCATTGATTCCCTTCGGCTCTCCGTCCTTTTCTTTGTTCAAATCGAACCGGATATACCTGAAGTGGGCCCCGGCAATGATTCCTTTGCCGTTTCGAGCAATGCCGCCCGTCTCAAAGACAAAGCCCTTGCCGAGAATCGAACCCGCCGTTAGCTTCAACACCTCCTGATCCAAGCCTTTGAATGGATCGAGGACCACACAGTTTCCATCGTAGGCCACACCAAGAAGCGTAGAGCCTGCAACAACGTCAACAAATATCGCGTAGGGTGTGCTGCTGCCGAACTCCGATCCGGAAAACAGGGTCCGGAGGTCTCCCTGCACCTGCTGTGCCCCCGAACGCGCGTCGAAAATGGCAATCGATGAACGGAAGGCCACCAGCAGCGATGCAGAGTCCGGCGAAAACTGGACCAGAGCCTTCTCATTGCGCAGGTCGAAGAAAGATCCGAGCTTGGATCCCGCAACCCCGATGGCACAGACGCGATCAACCCTAACGGCCACGTTCCCGCTGCTCCCGATTGCGGGGGATGTAACTGAAGCGTTTGACATTTATATCCTCCTTATCAGTGTTTCATCCATCCAGCCTTACAAACGACGATCCTCGTCAGAAACATACACATTGCATCCGAGATGGCTTTCACCCCGGACAGACCTGTCAATCCATCCCAACTTCCTGCCGCACATGGTCCATTTGGGCCAGGCCCGCACCGAGGAATCCAAAGCCCACCGCAACACCAGGAAGGCCCAGCAGTCCAAAACCGATCCCGAGCCACCGTCCAACGCCGGTGCTACGCAGTCCGGAGGCAATCGGCCCCCACATCCAGAAGAACATGAATAGGGCTATGAAAACGCCCAACGCGAACGGGACCCAGCCCAACCGCCTCATCTTGCCGAGATTACGGCGCGGCAGGATATAACGGACCACGTTCAGCCCGTCACGGACCATGCGGATATCCCCCATCCAGCTTTCCTGCTCCAATCCGGGAAATGCATTCAGTTTGTCATGC
>CAIVSY010000039.1 GCA_903908715.1 uncultured bacterium | reverse complement strand
GCATGACAAACTGAATGCATTTCCCGGATTGGAGCAGGAAAGCTGGATGGGGGATATCCGCATGGTCCGTGACGGGCTGAACGTGGTCCGTTATATCCTGCCGCGCCGTAATCTCGGCAAGATGAGGCGGTTGGGCTGGGTGCCGATAGCGTTCGGGTTGTTCGTGACGGTGTTTATGTTTTTCTGGATGTGGGGTCCGATTGCCTCCGGACTGCGTAGCACCGGCGTTGGACGGTGGCTCGGGATCGGCTTTGGACTGCTGGGCCTTCCTGGTGTTGCGGCGGGCTTTGGATTCCTCGGTGCGGGCCTGGCCATTCTTGGCAATGGGACGCACTCGGAAGTTTCGGTGGGAAATGGCCGGATATGCGCCATTGAGCGGATGGGCGTCATCCCCCTGCGGCGCTGCCGGAAAACCGAACAGGTCCTGCGGCTGATTGTGGAAAAGGGCGGAATTCCCGTAACGGACAACCGGGGAAGGCAGCAAACCATTGCCCGGGATCTTGCCTTTCTCAAGGCGGAAATGCAGGGTGGCGCACCGTTCCTGCTTGTGCCGGGCTACCCGGCGGAACTGTTGCGGTCATTAGCCGACAAGCTTGCCTCCGCCCTGCCTGCGGGAAACCCGTCGAGTGTTCTGGAGACAGACGCTCCGGCTGTGGAAGTGGTCGAGAGCGAGGCCGGCAAGGCGGTGGAGGATGTGGAGGTTCCCATGCCTGCCGGGACGGATATCACGCTCCGGAGGGAACGGAACGGGCTGGCCATCTCCGTTCCGCCGAGAGGATTGTGGAAGGGCAGTCAGGGATTGTTCTTCTTCAGCCTGTTCTGGAACGGGTTCATGGTTGTCTTCACCCTGGCGATGCTGCAGGGGAAGGCGCCATTGCCCGCATGCCTGTTCCTGCTCCTGTTCTGGGCCATTGGCCTGGGACTGCTTTTCGGTTCAATCCAGATGGCCCGGCGCCGGGTCCTGCTGGCCGTGGTCAACGATGTCCTCGCCTGCCGTTCGATGGGGCCTTTCGGCACGAAGGAACGGCGGTTGCAACTGGCCGAGATCGAGACCATCCGGGTCGGGCCCAGCGGGGTGGAGGTGAACCATCGGCCCGTAATGGAACTCCAGTTCATTTCCCGGAGCGGGCAGAAAACCGGCATTCTCTCCAACCGCAGCCGGGAGGAACAGGAGTGGCTGGCGTGGGTATTGCGGCAGTATCTTCCCGTTCGCCATCCTTCCGGAACCACCGGTTGACAGGACAGCGACCTTCCGCATGATTCCCGGTGCTACCGCTTGCCCGAGGTGCCCTCCAGGTCCAGGCTGAGGGTTACCGGCTGATGGGGCGTCAGGTAATACGCGGCTTCCGGCAGGGGTCCGCAACTGTTGCTTCCCAGTCCGCACTGGCTGTGGTCCAGGCTGAGTACGGTGTGTCCCGAGTCCTGCAGTTCGTAGTCATGGGCCTTGGCCGTCAGTTCCTCGGCGGTGTACGGCAGTGCCGAGAACATGAACGGGTGGTTAACCGCACGGATCTGGATCCCGGTCCCCTGCTTATCCTTGACGGATACCCATCGGGTGTCGATTCGTGCGCCATTCTCCTGGGGCTTGATGTATGGCACATACAGGTCCCGGGTCGTGCCTGCGAAGCGGCCGATGCGGGCGCTTTCGCGGCGATCGGCGTAGGCCTCGTGCGGGCCCGCTCCGTACCATTGGATCTGGTCGGCGGCGGACGGCAGGAAGAGCCGGATTCCCAGCCGGGCATACCCCAGTTTCGGGGGCATTGCGCGCGGGTAGAAGGTGAGTGTCAGGCGCAACCGATCGGTATCCATGATCTCATAACGCCACACAAGGTCCAGCACCGGCCGGTGCTGGATGGCGGCCAGCGTGGTGCCTGCTGTGAAGACGGCGGGGGAGCCCTCTCCGCCCGGGCAGAACTCCGTATGGTTGATGCGCGTCAGAATCCGGTGCAGTCCGAATTCCCGCCACTGGTGGGCCATCTCCTTGTCATTATCGGTCGGGGCTCGCCAGGTTTGCGCCTCCATTGGACGGTCGAGCAGAATCCGGCCGCCGAGAGTCCATCTGGACAGGGTTCCCTTGCGACGGTCGAACACCAACTCGCCTGCCGCATTGGAGATATGGAGGAGACTGTTCTTGTCCGTCACCCTCAGCCCGGTTGCCGGTGCCCGTGCGGCGGCGGTTGTGACAGAGGCCGTGCCGGAGCAGGGGGCCGCGAACTGGCACCAGGCCACTTCATGCCCCGCCTTGGCCCACATGGTATTCCGTTTCAGCCGGAAACTGACCGTCAGCCAGACGTCGCTGCCGGCGGCTTTCCGGACTGTTTCCGGGAGAATCATCTTCCCGCGGGTCATCGGCGCGATCGGCGGCATCGGGAGGCTGCCCTTCCGGAGGGTTCGTCCTTCGTGCTGGAGTTGCCAAGCCGCTTCCAGGTGGCTGAGATCAAGGAAGAAGTGTCGGTTCAGCAACGTAAGTTGTCCCGCCGACCAATCCAGGCTTACCGCGGCGACCGGCTCATAGATCTTCTTCAGTTCGATCAAGCCGGAGTGCGGGCGGCGGTCGGGGAAGACCAGCCCGTCGATACAGAAGTTGCCGTCGTGCGGGGAGTCCCCGAAATCGCCGCCATAGGTGAACTGGTCGCGGCCGTCGGGACCGCGCCGCCGCACACTGTGATCGGTCCATTCCCAGACACATCCGCCGATCAGGCGGGGATAGCGCCAGAATGTGTCCCAGTATTCCTTCAGGCTGCCGGGTCCGTTTCCCATGGCATGGGCATACTCGCAGAGCAGGTAGGGCCGCGGGTCCGGGTCCAGAAGTCCCGCGCCCAGGTTGTTCATGGAACTGACGTTGACGTACATCGAGCTGATGACGTCCACCGAAGGGTCATGGTCGGCCGGGCTGTAATGGATCGGGCGGGAGGGGTCGAGGGCCCGTACGCATTCGGACATGGCCACATGGTTCGGCCCGAAGCCCGACTCGTTGCCCAGCGACCAGAAGACGACGCACGGGTGATTGCGGTCGCGCTGGACCATCCGCTCGGCGCGGTCCACGAAAGCGGTTTTCCAGTCCGGATGCTTGGACAATTCGCCCCAGTCGCCATTGACGCATAAGCCGTGGGTTTCCAGATCGGCTTCGTCCATGACAAAGATGCCGTACCGGTCACACAACTCATACCAGTAGGGGTCGTTGGGGTAATGCGAGGTGCGAACGAAGTTGATATTGTTCTGCTTCATCAGTTGGACATCGCGCTCCATATGGGCGCGGGTCACATAGTGGCCGGTATCCGGGCTGGAGTCGTGCCGATTCACGCCGCGCACCTTGATGCTCACGTCATTGATCCAGAACTGTCCGTCGCGGATGGCCACAGTTCTGAAGCCCATGTTGAACGAGAGGGCTTCCAGGACTCCGCCGCCCCCCGACAGGACAAGGGTCAGTCGATAGAGGTTCGGCGCCTCCGCGGACCACAGGGCCGGTTTCCTGACCCGGAGGGAGAAGGCATGGCGCAATTCCGCGCCGAGGCCGGGGGTGGGGATGGCGCCCTTGGCCTGCGCGGCAGGCCGTCCGGAGGCGTCCTGCAGGATGGCCTTCACTTCAGCCGTGCGGAACGAGGCGTTGTAGTTCCGGAGGAACAGCCTGATCTCCAGCACACCGTCGCCTTGTGCGGTGATGGATGGCTGGAGGTGGACGTCGCGCAGGTGCAGGACAGGCGCGGCCCACAGGTAGACGTCCCGGAAGATCCCGCTCATTCGCCACATGTCCTGGTCTTCCAGGTAGGTGCCGTCGGACCACTTGAAGACCTGGACCGCAACGAGGTTCCGGCCCGGTCGGGCCACGGCGGTCACATCGAATTCCGCCGGGATATGGGGCCCCTTGCTCATGCCGACGAACTGACCGTTCACCCAGACGTTGAACATCGAGTCCACGCCGGCAAAATGCAGGAACAGGCGCATGCCGTCCCACGAGGCGGGCAGGTTGAAGGTGCGGCGGTACAAGCCGACCGGGTTTTCATTGGGCACGTAGGGCGGGTTCAGCGGGATCGGGTAGTTGACGTTTGTGTACTGGGGAATGTCGTAGCCATGCAATTGCCAGCATGCGGGGACAGGCAGTGAAGCCCATTTGGCGTCGGAATGTTCCGCGGACTCGAATCCGGCGGGCGCCTCGTCGATGCCTCCCGGCAGATACTTGAATTTCCAGGAGCCGTTCAACATCAGGCACCAGGGTGAGTCCAGCCGGTCCTTCGATCGTGCTTCGTCGGCGGTTGGGAACGGCATCAAGGTTGCATGACCGGGTTCACGGTTCCGATGGGTAAGGAACGGGTTTTCCCAGTCCTTCGCTGAATGTGTCAAACCGGCGCTGCTCGAGTTTGTGGTGTTCATATTGTTCCCTTGTTCAACCATGAGCGGGTTACGGTATCAGGTGGCTGAAAAAAGGGTCAAATGGATTCTGGCGATACCAGAGAAGGAAGAGGATCCCGGAGTGTGCGGGGTACATCAGCAAGCGAGCGGTACCCGCGAACTCTCTCTCGCCCGGTACCGCTCTTCCTCAGGGGAGAATGGCAACCCGAATTGCTTTAAGGAGCCAGCCTCGCTCAGGTTCATTTCCCCCGGCCGACAGCCGGCCTTGGCCTGGCTGAAGCCCCGTTCTCTCCCCACGCTTGAATTATACTTCGCCACGTACTGCGCTGTCCATAGGCCCGATCAACTTTTTTATTGGAGCTCATCCTCGCTGGGGTCAGATTCGTCGTTGTCCGGTCAGGCGTTGTGAGGAGGCTTGGAGCCTGCGGGAGAACTGGCCGGCGGTCTGCCCGGTCATGCGCCGGAACAGGCGCATGAAATGGAAGACATCGGCAAATCCCAGCGTTGCGGCCACGTTCTTGATCGGGTGGCCCGCAGTGAGGAGTTCCTTGGCCTTGTTGATCCGCTGGGCGAGTTGGAAGGATTTCGGGGACGTGCCGGTATGTGCCTTGAAGAGGCGCCTGAAATGGGCCGGACTGACATGGAGCCGGCCGGCGAGTGCGTGCAGGGATCCCGGAGTGCTGCTGCGCCGTTCAAGTTCGGTTAACGCCTCCGCGAGCCAAGGCGGGGCCGGTCTCCGTTCCAGGGGCCGGTGCAGAGATGCGAGATCACGGATCATGTCCAGCAGGGCGATCTTGCGCATCAGCAGCGCCTCAAAGTCCTGGGATGTCATGAGGGGTGAAATCCGGCGCCATGCCGTTGTGACGGCGCCCGCGCCACCGCGGATAACGGGAGTGGCGGGTTCCAGACCGCTCAGTTTCCCGAGAACGGAAGCCTCGGGACCGCTCCAGACCACCCAGCGTGTATCCCAGGCGGTCTGGGCGTGGTAGAGCGCGCCTTCATTGGGAAAGAGCAGGATGGTGTCTCCCGCGGAAACCTTATGGTTACCCCGTGCGGTTGTCCGCAGGATGCCGTTCCCGCGTTCGATGGCAATGGCCGCATACAGGCCCAGCACACGGAAGGCCTCCGGCTGCAAGCTGTCGTGGAGGCGCTGTCCGATGCGATCCACCCACAGGCCCAGCGTACGCTCGCGTGCCAGCGGGGTCCGGAACATCTCATTTCGCAGAATCCGGGCCGATTTCATAAAGAGCGATTTATACATAGTTATGCTTGGAATGTCCATTGCGAGACAAAACATAAAGGATATTTTATCCATATCTGATGTGGCGTGAGACGCAGTCCAGTGGAAAGGAAATCACGATGAATGAACGGCAACGCTATCTGGAAACAGTTTTGTTCGGAACCCCGGACCGGATTCCCCTTCAGCCCGGCGGAGGGCGAGAGTCAACCCGGGAACGCTGGTACAAGGAAGGTCTTCCGCGTGAGGAAAAGGACATTCCGGCGTATGCCTATCGCATGGCGGGCGGGAAACTGAAACTGCCGGAAGGCGGCCCCGGTTTCTGGATCAGCGAGCGCATGATTCCCCAGTTCGAAGAGAAGGTGATTGAGCGCCGGGCCAACTCGCAGGTGGTGCAGGACTGGAAAGGGAACATCTGCGAGATTGGCAACGAGTTCACCCTGGAACATCTGCGCAACGCGATTGATTTCGTGACCCGGAGCTGGATCAAGTGTCCTGTGGAAACCCGCGCCGACTGGGAGGACATGAAGCGGCGGTATCAGCCCGGGGATCCCGAGCGGTATCCGAAGGATGCGGCGGCGTTGGCGGCCAGCCTGTCGGATCGCACGTGGCCTTTGATCTGGCACTTTTCGGGGCCTTTCTGGCAGTTGCGCGAGTGGCTGGGGTTCGAGGGGCTTTGCATGTTGTTCCTCGACGATCCCGACTGGGTTCGCGAGATGGTGTATTTCTGGCAGGAGTACGTGGCGGCCCTTCTGGAGGAGGGGTTGCGGCATATCACCCCCGACGAGGTCTATCTTTCGGAGGACATGGCCTACAAGGAGCACGCAATGATTTCGCCCGCGATGACGCGGGAGTTTCTCCTGCCGTGCTATCAGCGATGGGGCGAAATCGTGAGGCGTCACAAGATCCCGGTCTACAGCATGGATTCCGACGGCCACATCGGGGAACTGATACCCGTCTGGATTGAGGCGGGGATCAACGTGTGCGACCCGATGGAGGTGGCGGCGGGGAACGACCTGGTGGCGTACCGGAAGAAGTTCGGGCGGAACATGGCGTTCCGGGGCGGTGTGGACAAGCGGTTGATCGCCAAGGGCGGTCGGCACATCGAAGGCGAGATCGAGCGGCTGATGCCGGTCATCCGGGGAGGCGGTTATATTCCCGGCTGCGATCACGGGGTCCCATCCGACGTTTCCTGGCCGAACTTTGTCTACTACACCCAGCTCCTGGCCAAGGCCACGGGTTGGCTTTGAGGCGCAGGGCTTCTGCTCCTGATGAACATTGACCCGCGGCGGGATTGATGCGCATAATCCGGCGCATGAATGGGAACCGATGGAATATCGCGCTTGCCGGTACGGCGCTTCAACTCTGCCTGGGCACGGTCTATGCCTGGAGTTATTTCCAGAAGCCTTTGGCCGAGGCGTATCATTGGAGCAACACGCAGGTCGCCTGGGTGTTCAGCCTGGCGATCTGTTTCCTGGGTGTGGCGGCGGCGTGGGGCGGGATGAATCTGGCGAAATTCGGGCCCCGGGTTCTGGCGGTCAGCGGGGGCGTGCTGTTTGGCGTGGGTAATATGGTGGCGGCCCTCGCGTTGCACTTGAAATCCCTCCCGCTGTTGTATGCCGGATACGGCGTGCTTGGGGGAACGGGCCTGGGATTGGGTTACGTTACGCCGGTCGCTACGGCCGCAAAGTGGTTTCCCGACAAGAAGGGGCTGGTCACGGGAATGGTGATCATGGGATTCGGATTCGGCGCCCTCCTGATGAGTAAGATCCTGGCTCCGATCCTTATGGCGGCGACGGGCGGGGATCTGGTCAAGGTGTTCGGATTGCTCGGCGTGGTGTTTACCCTTGCGACGGCGGGTTGCGGAGCCGTGCTGCGGAACCCCCCGCCGGATTATGCGTTGGCCGGACACCCTTCAACCGCGTCCTTCGCGCAGTCGGATACCGGAACGGCAGGCCATGCCCTGCTTTCCGGGCGATTTGCCATGATGTGGGTGATCTTCTTCTGCAATATCGTGGCGGGAATCGCCCTGATTGGTTTCCAATCGCCCCTGCTGCAGGATCTGCTGCGCCGCCGGGATCCTGCGCTTGCTGCGGCGGCCCTTGCGGCGCAAGGCGCCACCCTGATCGCGGTCAGTTCGCTTTTTAATGGCGCCGGGCGTTTCTTCTGGGGAGGATTGTCGGATCGCATCGGGCGTGTCCATGCCTTCCGCATGATGTTGTTTTCCCAGGTGGTTGTGTTCCTTCTGCTTTCCGCGGTCAGCCAGCCATGGCTGTTCGCGGTGCTGGTCTGCTATGTACTGCTGTGCTATGGCGGCGGGTTCGGCACGATGCCGTCGTTTGTGATGGATGTGTTTGGCAGCCGGCTGATGCCGGTTGTGTACGGCACAATCCTGACGGCGTGGTCGGCGGCGGGGATCGTCGGGCCCCAGATTGTCGCCTGGTTGCGGGATCACCAGGGAGCGGAGGCGGCCATGTATGCCTTCCGGATGGGTGCGGCCTTCCTTGCGGTTGGCGCGGTGATTTCCCTGTTCCTTTCGGACAAGCCGCGGAAGGCATGAGACTACAGACCACAGACTACAGACCACAGACCATGAAATCGGTGGCGGAGATAGGAGAGAATGCGTTGATCCGCCAGTTAAGCCGGCTGGTTCCAGGGCGTGCCGATGTGGTGGCCGGAATCGGCGACGATTGTGCCGTGGTTCGTGTGGGCGGACGGTACGATCTTCTGCTCAAGAGTGATCCTGTGATCGAACGCGTACACTTCCCTCCCGGTACGCCGGGCGAGCGGATCGGGCGCAAGGCCGTCGGGCGTGTTCTCAGCGACCTGGCGGCGATGGGAGGCGAGCCGTTGTGGATCCTGATGGATCTTGTGGCGCCCGCGAAGACAGCGGTGCGGCGTATCGAGGCGCTGTATCGTGGCGCGGCGCGGCTGGCGCGGCGGCATGGAGCGGCGATTGTGGGCGGGGATACTTCGCGGGGGCCGGCGCTGGAACTGCATGTTTTCGCGGTGGGCCGTGTGCCTCGCGGCAAGGCGGTCTTGCGGTCGGGCGCGAGGGTGGGTGACCGGGTGTACGTGACCGGCGTGCTGGGCGGAAGCCTGCAGGGATGGCACCTGCGTTTTCCGCCTCGTCTGGCAGAAGGGCGCTGGCTGCGGGAGGGCGGCTGGGTCACGGCGATGATGGATGTGAGTGACGGGCTTGCGGCCGATCTGCCGCGATTGGCGGCGGCCAGCGGGGTGGGGGTGGAGGTGGAGGCGGACGCGATTCCTGTTTCTCCGGCGGCGAGATGTGCAGACCACAGACCACAGACCAAAGACATCAGACGGAAGAAGGGCGGCGAATCTCCCGCGGCCGGGGCGCGGTCCGGGTTGGCGCATGCCTTGGGGGATGGGGAGGATTTTGAACTGGTCTTTACGGTTCCGGCGTGCAAGTCGGCGGCGTTCGAACAGGCGTGGCGGCGGAAGTTCCGGCTGCGTTGCTCGGCGATCGGATGGATTACGGGGGCGAAGGGCCGGGTGCGACTGAGGGAGGGTGACAGGATTTCAGCTCTGGACGTTGCCGGATACGAGCATTTCCGGGACCGGCGATGAGGTCCTGTGGAGTCCGGCTGCCGAAGAAGATGGCGGCCGATGTCCCTGCGGCTCTGCGCGCCACTATGCACTCGCCAGAGCGGGATTTCCTGTGTATTTTTACATTCAGTGTGGAAGGCTATTCCACCGGGAGCACGACGGCATGACAAGATCCGCTATTCGGAAGAAGGCCAAGGCCCCGGCCGTTCCCGCCGGACAACGCCGCCGCGCGGAAGCGCGGTTGCGGGAGCGGCAGGAGGCTGCGGTCGGAAGCCCGACGTCAGAAGTTGACGTGCGGCATCTGATCCGGAAATTGCGGGAAACCGGCGAGCAACTGCGCTTCGAGGCTTTGCTGGCTGATCTCTCGGCCCGTTTCATCAATGTGCCGGCAGACCAGGTGGATGCCATCATCGCGGATGCGCAGCGGCGGGTGTGCGGGCGCCTCGGGCTGGATGCGTCCGCACTTTGGCAATGGGACGGCGCGGATTCGAAGATGCCGGTGTTGACCCATCACCACCTGCCTCCCGGGACGCCGGTCCCGAAGCGGATGGATGCTTCCCGGCACTTTCCCTGGACGCTGCGTGAAGTGTTGGCCGGCAGGTCCTTCCTGGTTTCGTCCCTGGATAAAGCCCCTGAAGGCGCCGAATCTGATGTGGCGACATGGCGCCGTCTCGGTGTCAGGAACGCGGTGGCCTTCCCGCTGGCCACGGGGGGGGTGACCTTCGGCGCTCTCTCCTTTCACGACATGGCCAAGCGACGCAGGTGGTCCGCGGTGCTGCTTGGACGGCTTGAGTTGGTGGCGGAAGTCTTTGCCAATGCGATTGCCCGCAAACGCTTTGAACAGGAGTTGCGGGAGAGCGAGGAGCGGCTATCCCTCGCGACCGAAGCGGCGGACGCCGGTCCATGGGTGTTGGATGCCAAGGGTGCCCGTTTCTGGACGGGCGCCAAGCTCCTGGAATTGCTGGGTATGCCGCCTGGCGACGGTGTGGACGTGGAAGATTATTTTGCCCTGATTCATCCTGATGACCGGCAGGATGTGCGCGGCGTGCTGGCGGAGGCCCTTCAGTCCCGCGACAAGAAGGTCGTGGAGTACCGCATCGTCCGGCCGGACGGGGAAGTCCGGTGGATGATGTCCCGCGGACGCCTGGTTGCGCGCGGGGCCGATGGACCGGCGCGACTCACCGGGATCACCTCGGACATCACCGCGCGCAAGCAGCAAGAGGAAGCCTATCGTGCCAACAAGGCCCGCGTGGCGTCGGCGGCGGACATGGCGGGGATCGGGTTCTACGAGATGGGGGAGGGATTCCGCCTGATCTTTGTCGATGATCGCGCCCGTTTGTTGCTTGGCCTGTCTCCGCAAGAGGATGGGCGCGCGCGGGACTACTGGCTGGCCCGCATTCATCCGGATGACTGTCCGGCGGTGCTCAAGTTTACCCGGAAGCTGCATGAGGGAGGGAGCGAGGTGGAGTCTGTCGAGTACCGCTTCATGCATCCGGTCCATGGGTTGACCTGGCTTTGTCATCTCACCCGTGTTCTGGATAGGAACGCGGCCGGCCTGGCGACCCGTGTGGTTGGCGCCATCCAGGATATTACGCAGCGCAAGCAGGCGGAATGCGAGACGACCGAACTGCGGCGCGAACTGGCGCACGTCACGCGTGTTTCCATGCTGGGCGAGCTGGCGGCCTCTATGGCCCATGAATTGAACCAGCCGCTGGCAGCCATCCTCAGCAATGCACAGGCGGCGCGCCGATTCCTCGCCATGCCGGGCGCAGACCTGGATAACATCCGCGATATCCTCGACGATATTGTGCGGGACGACAAGCGGGCTGGCGATGTGATCCACCGCCTCCGTTCCCTGGTTCAGAAGAAGCAGGTCATGGTGCCTGACGCGCTCGACTTGAATGAACTCGTGCACGACGCGCTGCATTTGTTGAACAGCGAATTGATCAGCCGGAACGTGGACCTTGAATTGGGGTTGGCGCCATCGCTTCCGGCCGTGCATGCGGGCCGCGTCGAGATGCAGCAAGTGCTGCTCAATCTCATGGTAAACGCCATGGACGCCGTACAGGAAAAGCCTGTCGACCAGCGCAAGATCAGGGTCGCAACCTTGGCCGTCAAGGGCGCCGTCCGTGTGGCTGTGCGTGATTGGGGGGACGGCATTCTCGACCACTTGATGCCGGATATTTTCCGCCCGTTCTTCACGACCAAACAGCAGGGGCTCGGGATGGGCCTGGCCGTCAGCCGGTCGATGATCGACTCCTGCGGCGGCCGGCTGTGGGCGGAGAACGATCCCGGCGGCGGCGCGCTATTCCAATTCGAGTTGCCGGCGGCGGAGAGGATGCAGGCGAAGAGGGCGGGCCGTAGAAAGCGGGCGTCGGGAAAATGACCATGGCCGGAAATCCACCCTGCGTTTTCGTTGTCGATGACGACCTGTCCTTCCGTAGGAGCCTGGTGCGGTTGCTTGCATCGCACGGGTTCGAGACCGCGGCGTTCGACTCGGCCGCCAGCTTTCTAAAGGAAGCTCCGGCCTTCCGCGCCGGCTGCATCGTGCTGGATGTGCATATGCCGGGGTTGAGCGGCTTGCGTTTGCAGGAGGCCCTGGCCGAAATTGACTGCCGTATGCCGATCATCTTTCTCACGGGCCACGGAGACATCCCTATGAGCGTGCAGGCCATGCGGAAGGGCGCGGTGGATTTCCTGACCAAGCCGGTCGACGAGGGAACCTTGCTGGAAGCCATCCGCAAGGGGCTGGAGGAAAGCCGGCGGCGCGATGAGCAGCGCGCACAGATTGAGGACGTGCGCGCGCGGATGCGTACCTTGACGGAGCGCGAGCACGAAGTCATGCGCCATGTCATCGCGGGCAAACTGAACAAGCAGATCGGCGGCGATCTCGGCATTGTCGAGAAAACCATCAAGGTCCATCGCGCCCGTGTCATGGCAAAGATGGGCGTCCATTCTGTCGCTGATCTCGTGCGCCTCTGCGCTTTCGCGGGTGTCGAGCCGGCCGGGAAGTGAGCGCCAGCGCTGGCCGGACGGGGCGATCCTGACGTCTTCCCCGGTTGTGTTGGTCCAAGGTCCAATAGCGTTCCCGCGCGGCAACATGCTAGACGGGAGGCATGAAGCAGGCGAATCGTCCGGTCCGCGCGGATACCAGGGAGCGCGCCGTGGTCTATGTCATCGACGACGACGCGGGTGTGCGCGTCGCGCTTGAGCGCCTGCTCATTTCTTCCGGTATCCACGTGCGGAGCTTTGTCAATGCGCGCGAATTTCTGGAAGCCGGTATGCCTCCGGACGGATCCTGTATCGTCACGGACGTGAAGATGCATGGGATGACGGGCATTGAACTTCACGCCAGGCTTCGCGAGGCGGGCACGCGCGTATCGGTCATTTTTGTCACGGCCTACGACACTCCGGAGGCCCGGGCCCAGGCCAAGCGGGCTGGCGCCATCGCCTACTTCCGGAAGCCGGTGGATGATCAGGCGCTCATTGACGCCATCGAGTGGGCGTTAAGTAGAACGGAGGAGAAAACGTGAATGGCATACCAGGTGAGGGGAGGGAGCGATGACGACAGAGACAGGAGCCGTTGGCGCCCCTGTGACGGCCAACCAATTGGCTGGTGAGCGAACGGACCTTGCGGTGCGGCGAACCGCCATGGCGGCCAGCCGGACCATGATGGCATGGGTTCGCACCGGCACGTCGCTGATCAGTTTCGGATTCACCATACACAAGGTGCTCCAGGCGGCCGTAACGACAGCCGCCTCGACGTCCAGGCTCTCGCTGATGCATGAGCAGGGTCCGCGGCGCCTTGGCCTGACCCTGATTTTCCTGGGCACGGCGTCTATCGTGATGGGGACCTTCGAATACTTCAAGACGGCCCGGCAACTGAACGAGATGAGCGGAAAGGAGTACCGGGTGCGGGGTGATTCCTCCCTGGTGATCGGCGCCCTGGTGGGGATGCTGGGACTGTTCCTCTTTGTCACGATTCTGATAAACCACGAGATTCTTTAGTCATGCAACATCAGGACGTCATCATGGCCATTGCGTATGTGGCGCAGGCGCTTGAGATCGTTGGCGTGGCCGTAATCGGGTTGGCCTTTGCCCACGCGATGATCCGGTCTGCCATGCATTTCGGACAGCATCGGAAGGATGCCTACGAACATCTGAAGCGCTACATGGGTCGAGCGTTGTTGCTGGGGCTGGAGTTCCTGGTCGCCGCCGATATCATCCGCACGGTCATCATTGAGCCGACCCGGGAAGGGGTGCTTTCCCTGGGGCTGCTGATCGTCGTGCGAATCGTTCTGGGCTGGTCGATTGCGGTGGAAATCGAAGGTTGCTGGCCGTGGCAGGTGTCAAAACAAGCCACAAAGGAGCCGTGATATGGAAGAGATCTGGCATAGAATCGTGGAGAACTTGATGGCCCGGTTCGATGGGCCGTTGCATTTCCGGTTGATCGTGCAGCCGGTGATGGCCGTCATTTTCGCGACCCTTAACGGGGTCAAGGATGCCAAGGAAGGCAAGCCGGCCTATTTCTGGGCGATGGCGACGAGTCCGGAACACCGCAAGGAACTCCTCAGGGACGGCTGGAAGCATTTCGGCAAGATCTTTATCCTCGCGATCATCCTGGACGTCATCTATCAGGTGAAGGTCAATCATATGGTTTACCCGGGCGAGTTGCTGATCACAGCGCTCTTCCTGGCCGCTATCCCCTATGTCCTGTTGCGCGGCCCGGCGAACAGGATTGCACGACTCTTCATGAAATAATCCATGACCGCGCCCTCCATGCCTCCTGCCTTCCATGTCATGGCGAAGCCGACGGGTGCCCAGTGCAACCTCGACTGCGAGTACTGCTTTTTCCTGAAGAAGACGGCGCTCTACCCGGCGGGCACCTTCCGGATGAGCGAGGGGGTCATGGATCGCTATGTGCGCCAGACGGTCAGGTCAGGCCAGCCGTCCATTGCCTGGCAGGGCGGGGAGCCCACCCTGATGGGGCTCGATTTCTTCCGCAAGGTCATCGCCTCGGAAACGAAGCACATGAAGCCCGGCATGGTGGTGGAGAATACGCTCCAGACCAACGGCATCCTGATCGACGAGGACTGGTGCCGGTTCCTTCGCGACAACCGGTTCCTGGTGGGGATCAGCCTGGACGGCCCCCGTCATCTGCACGATGTGTACCGCAAGGACAAGGCCGGGAATCCCACGTTCGACAAGGTGGTCAAGGCCATTCGCCTGATGCAGGAGCACAAGGTCGAGTTCAACATCCTCTGCACCGTCAACGCCGCCAACAGCCGGTATCCGCTCGAGGTTTACCGGTTCTTCCGCGACGAGCTCGGCGCGCGCTTCTTCCAGTTCATTCCGGTCGTCGAGCGCGACAACCCGGACGGGAACCAGGACGGCCTCGCGCTTACCGGGCGAACCGTGCCCTCCGAAGAATATGGAAGTTTCCTGAACGCCATCTTCGACGAGTGGGTGAAGCGGGATGTCGGCACGGTGTTCGTGCCGTTTTTCGACGCGGTGCTGGCGTCCTACGTGAACGGCGTGTCCTCGATATGCGTCCTGCGCCCCGTATGCGGGGATGCGCTGGCGCTGGAACATAACGGCGACATTTATTCCTGCGACCATTTCGTCGAGCCCAAGCACCGTCTCGGGAACATCCTCGAGTCATCGCTGGAGGGGATGGCGACGGGACCGGCCCAGCGGGCGTTCGGGCAGGCGAAATCGGCGACGTTGCCGCGCCAGTGCCGGGACTGCCAGTGGCTCTTCACCTGCCATGGCGAGTGCCCGAAGAACCGGGTGTTGACGACGGCCGATGGCGAGCCGGGCCTGAACTGGCTCTGCGCGGGATTAACGGCATTCTTCGCGCACACGGAGCAGCCGATGAAGACGATGGCCGGCCTGCTGAAGAGCGGCCGGTATGCGGACGAGATCATGAATGTACAGGTTGGAAAACCGGTAAAAGACGGGCAATAGAACGAGAAAATAACCAGAAGGACAAAGAAGGAGCACAGATGAGTACGCAAGATACGAAGCACCGTTCACATATCCCGATGCGGAATACGGAAAGACCCAAGTTCATCGCGTATGATGCCAAGGATCCGGACAGCAAGTTCCCGCCCATTTCCCAATTGCGTCCGCCCAAGGGCGCGCCCAATGTGCTGATTGTGTTGATTGATGATGCCGGGTTCGGATCGTCCAGCGCCTTCGGGGGCCCCTGCCAGACGCCCGCAGCGGAGAAGCTGGCGGCAAATGGTCTCAAATTCAACCGCTTTCACACGACCGCGCTCTGTTCGCCGACGCGTCAGGCGCTTTTAACCGGGCGAAATCACCACTCCTGCGGCATGGGCGGGATCACGGAGATCGCCACCGGCGCGCCGGGATACTCCTCGGTGTTGCCCAATTCCATGTCGCCGCTGGCGAAGACACTCAAACTCAACGGGTACAGCACCGCGCAGTTCGGCAAGTGCCACGAGGTGCCCGTGTGGCAGACGAGTCCGGCGGGACCCTTTGACGCCTGGCCGACGGGCGGCGGAGGCTTTGAACATTTCTACGGATTTATCGGCGGAGAGGCAAACCAGTGGTATCCAACGATTTACGAAGGAACTACGCCGGTCGAGCCGAAAAAGACCCCTGAAGAAGGGTATCATTTTATGGCCGACATGACCGACAAGGCCATGGCGTGGATATCACAGCAGAAGGCTCTGGCACCCGACAAACCGTTCTTTGTCTACTTTGCTCCCGGAGCAACTCACGCCCCTCATCATGTTCCGAAGGAATGGGCCGACAAGTACAAGGGAAAATTTGATCAGGGCTGGGACAAGTTGCGTGAAGAAACCTTTGCCCGGCAGAAAAAGCTCGGAGTCATTCCGGCGGATTGCCAGCTCACACCTCGCCATGCCGAGATACCGGCCTGGGACGACATGCCTGAGACGCTCAAGCCTGTGCTGCGACGTCAGATGGAAGTCTATGCCGGATTTATGGAATACACCGACCACCACGTGGGCCGGATGCTAGACGGAATGAAGAATCTCGGCATTTTAGACGACACGCTCGTTTACTACATCATTGGCGATAACGGCGCGTCCGCCGAAGGAACGCTAAACGGCACCTTCAACGAGATGCTCAACTTCAACGGCCTTGGCGCGATCGAGACACCGGAATTCCTCACCGAGCGCCTTGACAAACTGGGTGGCCCGGAATCGTACAACCACTACGCCGTGGGCTGGGCGCACGCCATGAACACCCCCTACCAGTGGACCAAGCAAGTCGCCTCGCACTGGGGCGGCACGCGCAACGGCACGATCGTGCACTGGCCCAAGGGCATTAAGGCCAAGGGCGAAATCCGTTCGCAGTTCAGTCACGTCATTGATGTCGCACCGACCATTCTCGAAGCGGCGGGGATTCCTGAGCCGGAATCTGTGGACGGCATTGCGCAGGACCCGATTGAGGGAACGAGTATGCTCTATGCGTTCAATGATGGCAAAGCAGCCGATCAGCACGAGACGCAGTACTTCGAAATGTTCGGCAACCGCGGCATCTACCATAAGGGGTGGGCGGCGGTAACAAAACATGGTACGCCGTGGATTCTTGTCGGACGGAAGACCGTGCCTCTGGACGACGATGTCTGGGAACTCTATGACACCACGAAGGACTGGAGCCAGGCGAAGGATCTGTCCAAGGAAATGCCGGAGAAACTGCACGAGCTGCAGCGTCTTTGGCTGATTGAGGCGACGCGTTACAAAGTGCTGCCCATTGACGATCGGGTGGCTGAGAAGATGAACCCCGATCTTGCCGGACGTCCGGTGCTGATCTCGGGGAAAACCCAGCTACTGTTCGGAGGAATGGGGCGCCTTTCTGAAAACTGCGTCCTCAATCTTAAAAATAAGTCCCACGCTGTGACGGCGGAGATTACGGTGCCCAAGGAAGGTGCGGAGGGGGTTATTATCGCTCAAGGCGCCAACATCGGCGGCTGGAGTCTGTACGCCAAAGGCGGGAAACTGAAGTATTGCTACAATCTGGGCGGCGTGAAGCACTTCTTTGCCGAATCTAAGGACAAGATCCCGGCCGGCGATCATCAGGTACGCATGGAGTTCGCCTACGCCGGTGGCGGCATGGGGAAGGGCGGCAAGGTGACGCTCTTTACCGATGGCCAGAAGGTGGGGGAAACGGATCTGCCTATGACGCAGGCGATGGTCTTCTCCGCCGACGACGGTTGCGATGTCGGCGAAGATACCGGAGCTCCGGTATCTCCGGATTATGGTCCGCAGGGAAATGCATTTAACGGGCAGGTCAGAGGGGTTCAGCTGGCAATCGCCGATGCGGCGGAGGCTGCAGATCATCTGATCAAACCGGAAGATGCCATTCGTATCGCCATGGCGCGGCAGTAAGATGTAGTACGGGATCCGGCTGTCTTGCCCTGAAGGGGGCGGGCCGGGTGGCCGGTTTGAGAGGGGAGGATGCGCAGACTGATGTTTTGAACATGATTCATGCCGGAGGTTAACCGGCAGTAACATATGAATCCAAGCAGCCTCATTTTAAAAGGAGAATAAATCATGACCAAGCCCAACATTCTGATGATTGTGACCGATCAGGAATATGCCCACCAGCCCATGCCGGCGGAATTTGCCCTGCCCAACCGGGATCGCATTCGCGCCCGGGGCGTCACATTCAACAACCACCACTGCACCACGACCGTGTGCACGCCGTCCCGCTCGGTGATGTACACCGGGCAGCATACGCCGCACACCCGCATGTTCGATAATACCAACTTCGCCTGGATCGACGATATGAAGGCCGATCCGCGCTCGTTGCCCACCATCGGGCATATGCTGCGTGATCTGGGCTACCACACCGTCTTCAAAGGCAAGTGGCACCTCTCGGAGTTCCCAGCGAAGGGCTCCCGTGAAGCGATGGAGCCCTACGGCTTCTCCGAGTACCAGGATTGGGGCGATGTGCAAGGCGGGCCCATGGATGGGGTAACGAAAGATCCTAAGATTGCGGGTGAGGCCGTCGAATGGCTGGCGAAGCGCGCCCCTGAGGTCGCCACGACTAAACCCTGGTTCATGACCGTGAACTTCGTCAATCCTCACGATGTGATGTTTTTCGACACCGATAGCAAAGGGACGGTCCAGTCCAAGGGAATGTTCCCAATCTTTGACGCACCCGATACGCCGCTCTACCGCCAGAAATGGCAGACGACCTTGCCGGCCTCCTTCTTTGACGACCTGAAGGGGCAGCCGGCGGCAGTGCGCGGTTATATGCACCTGTGCGACATTTATTATGGCCGGATACCAATGGAGCGCCGGGATATGTGGCACAACCATGTCAACTACTACCTCAACTGCCATCTCGACGTGGACCGGTACATCGGAGCGGTTCTGGATGCGCTGGAAGCAAGCGGTCAGGCGGACAACACGATCGTCATTTTCACGGCGGATCACGGCGAGCAGGGTGGTGCCCATCACCTGCGCCAGAAGGGCAGTGTGGCGTTTCAGGAGACCGTCAACGTGCCGTTGGTGATCGCCGATCCCCGCCACCCCGGCGCAAACCGGACGGATGCGGTGGGATCGCATCTCGATCTGGTGCCCACGATCCTGGCGTTTGCCGGCCTGTCGGAGGCCGAACAGCGGAAGCGCTACCCGCTCCTGAAAGGCCATGACCTCTCGGGCGTGGTGCGCGATCCCGCTTCTGTCGGGCCCCGCGGCAGCAGTGCCAAACCCGGCAAGGGGAGCCTGATGACCTACGATATGATCGCCACCATCGACGCAGAGTGGTTCAGCCGCAACGCGCCCAAGGTGTTTGACATGGCTGCCCACCAGGCCGGCCAGGAGTTCCATCGCGGCATGGAGGCGTTCAAAGGTCTTGTCAAAGAGATTGGCGTGCCGAACCTTGAAAAGCGCGAGTTGTTCCGCGGCATATTCGACGGCCGTTACAAGCTGGTCCGTTACTTCGGGATGGGTCACTACAACCTGCCGGCATCGGTCCAGCAGTTGCTGGCCGACAACGACGTCGCCCTCTACGACCTGCTGATGGATCCTGAGGAAATGGATAACCTGGCCAGCCCGTCCCATCCCAAGTACGACGAAGCCTTGCTGTCGTCCATGAACCAGAAGCTCAACGATCTGATCCGCGAGGAGATTGGGCAGGACAAAGCCATGTTCACTCCGCCGAAGAAGGGTTAAGCAGAAGAAACAAAGGATCCAAACTGCTGAGAAGAACATTATTACCAAGCAGCCAAATATACAGATGATCGCGACCGGTCAGGAGGAAGCGATGCATACGATAACGGTGCTGGTTCTGGCCGTGGTGCCGTATGTCCTGCTCCGCGGCCCCGTGAACCGGATTGTGCGGATGTGTGAAGCATAATCATAAGTGGCGGATGGAAAGACAAAGACTATGAGTTCGCAAGACACGCTGCAACGAACGATTCTGCCTGTCCTTGAGGGGGCGTCATGAGGAGTTCCGGGTTTATCGCAAGGCTGTGCGCCCTCTGGGGTATTGCCGCTGCCGGCGTGGGGTTTGCGCAGGCGACGGATCCGGCATTGACAATCGATCCCGAGGCGGATGTGGTGTTGCGTCAACTGAGCGAGCGCAATCAGCAGGTGAAGGCTGCGGTGTTCCGCTTGACGGATAGCATCGACGATGTGCAGACGGACGGCAGGAAACTTCAATACTCCCATATCCGGGAATTGACGGTGGCGCGTCCCGACAGGCTCAAGGCCGAGACCACCGGAGACGTGACTCATCGGACGCTCTGGAAGGACGGGAAGACCCTGACGGTGCTGGACAGGGACAAGAACGTCTACGCCCAGCTTCCGGATCCGGGCACGATCGATCAGGCGATTGACCTGCTCCAGGAGAAATACGGCATGAGCATGCCGGCCGCCGATCTCCTTTCCGCGGATGTCTACAAGACAATGACCGCCGGATGTACGGCCATCCAGTACATCGGGCTGAGTGGTGCGGGGGAAGAGCAGTGCCATCACCTGGCATTCACCGGTGACACCGTTGATTGGCAGATGTGGATCACGGCCGGTGACAAGCCGGTGGCCCGCAAAATGGTGATCACCTACAAGCGACTGCCCGGCGAGCCGCAATACACGATGCAATTGCTCAAGCTTGAGGTTGTGGACAGGATCAGCGATGCCGTGTTCACCTGTGAGATTCCCAAAGACGCGGACAAGATTGAAATCCGCCCTGTGGACAAACGGCAATAGCGATGGTACCGGGGGCGGGCCTGACGAAAGGGCTGAGACGGAATGAAGCAGACAAGGCATTTGGCGACACGGCTCGGCATTGCGTGCGCGCTGGTATTCATCTGCGGCGTCGAGGCGCGGGCGGCCGGCCGTTACGCAGGCTGTTCCTCACGCTGCGCTTCCGGCAGCTACGGCTCGGTCCGCCAGGCAACCTACAACGCCAGGCCGGCTCCCAGAACGTATGGATACTCTTCAGCGTCCGTTGGCGATGGACAGGCAAGCTACAGTCGCGAAGCGACGAGATCAGAGGCCAGCAGATCGGGCAGCGCCACCTACGGGGACGGACAGGCGAGCTGGAGCCGCGAGGTGACGACGGCGGGCGGGAAATCGGCGGATATCTCCGGCAGCGCGACCTACGGGGACGGGCAGGCGAGTGTGACTCGCGAGGCGACAGGATCGGGAGGCAAGACGGCCAGCAGATCGGGCAGCGCGACCTACGGGGATGGCCATGCCAGCGTGACTCGCGAGGTGACGGGGTCCGGAGGACAGACGGCCAGCCGGGAGACGACGGTGATGCGGAGTTATGGCACCCATGGCGTCGTGCGGGTCGGAACGTGCGTGACCACGCTGCCTGCGGGGCATACTACGGTCCACGTGGGTAAGTCCTCTTACCACTATTGTGGCGGATACTACTACCAGCCGGTCTATGTGAATGGTGTCACGAACTATATCGTGGTCCAGCCGCCGGTGGGTACGGTCGTTGATGAACTGCCGAGCGGGGCTATAGGCGAGTCGGTAGGAGGAGTCATGTATTACCGCGTCGGGGGGAGCTGGTACCGCCCCATGTATGTCACTGGGCAAGTGAGTTACGTTGTGGTGGCGCCTCCGAAGTGAGTGGGGGCTTGATTGAAGTGACGACAAGAAAGGAACAATAGTATGAAAAAGTGTGAATTGAAGAGATTTTTGCCTGTTCTGATGGCGACGATAGGGGTTTCCGCGATGGCGCAGGAGGCAGGAACGGATCAGGCGGCGGAATTGGCCAAGAAGCTGGCGAATCCGGTCGCGGCGCTGATCAGCGTGCCACTGCAGTATAACTACGACGAATTGGGCGGCGCAAACGATGGCGCCTCCAAGAGCGTGCTGAACATCCAGCCGGTCACCCCGTTTTCACTTAGTGAAGACTGGAATCTGATTGTTCGGACAATCCTGCCGGTCATTGACCAGCAGGATTTTCCGGCTGAGGCGATGAACGAGTCCGGGCTGGGCGATATCGTGCAGAGTTTTTTCTTCTCGCCCAAGGCGCAGGTGGGCGGCTGGATTCTGGCTGCGGGTCCGGTGGGGCTGTACCCGACGGCTTCGGAGGACGTACTGGGGGGCGAGAAGTGGGGGGCTGGTCCCACGGCACTGGCCTTGAAGCAGCATGGGCCCTGGACGGCAGGTTTTCTGGGCAATCACATCTGGTCAATGGCCGGCGAGGATGATCGTGCGGATCTCAGCGTGACTCTCCTGCAACCCTTTTTGAGCTACATATTCCAGAAGACTAAGACGACGATCGCCGTCAACACCGAGTCCACCTATGACTGGGAGGGGGAAACATGGTCGGTGCCCGTGAATGCAACGATTGCGCAAATGTTCAAGATCGGCCCCCAGATCATGCAGCTGCAGCTAGGCGCGCGCTACTGGGCCGAGTCACCGGACAACGGCCCGGAGGGCTGGGGTGCGCGGGCGCAGTTGACGTTCCTGTTCCCGAAATGAGGTTAAGGAATCCATGACAAAGGCCATGCTCATAGCGACCGCGGTACTGGAGGCGACCACAGGTATCGTCCTGTTGGCCGCCCCCGCCTGGTTTTCGCTGATCATGCTGGGGGCACCCGTGGGGGTCTCCGCGGGGATTGTCCTGGCCCGTGTCGCGGGAATCGCGCTCATCGCCCTGGGGATCATCTGCTGGCGGGCAAGCCATGAGGCCAAGGGCTGGGTGGCCTGGGGGATTGTCGCCGCGATGCTGTTCTACAATGTCGCCGCGGCCGTGCTGCTGGTCTCGGCACGCCTGGGACTTTGCGTGACCGGTGCGGGAGTGATCCCCATAGCGGTGTTGCATGCGGTGATGGCCGCCTGGTGCATCGGTTGCATGAGGACCTTCAGGAGCTGACGCATGGATGGAACCATGACAATCCCGGAATTCAACTTGTTCGGAGGGCCCCTTCACAGGCTTGGCCGCCGGCTCGGTCTGGTCCGGGGTTATGATACCTTCCGGCTGGGGGTTGCCCTCGGGTTGTTGGCGTGGACGGTCCTGGTGATCCTGGCGCTCCTGAAGGGGGCGGGTGACAAGGTCTTTGCCCTGGAAGCGATCGGCGTTCACATCCGCTTCCTTGTGGCGATCCCGTTGTTCTTCCTCTGTGAGACCTGGGTGGGGCCCCGGATGACTGAATTCGCGCACGACATCGTAAGCAGCGGCGTCGTGCCGGAATCGGGGCGGCCCGCCCTGGCCGAGGTCATCCGGCGCGTTGACCGGATGAAGGATCCCTGGCTGGTGGAGGTTGTCTTCCTGTTGCTGGTAATCGCCTTTGTGATTGTCCAGCCCCTGCTCAATATTCCGGGCAGGACCGGGAACTGGGAACTGCTCCTGAAGGAGTCCGGGGGGACGGGTGGCCCAGTCCTGCTCTGGTATTTCTGGTTCTGCCTGCCGTTGTTTAGGTTCCTGCTGCTCCGCTGGATGTGGCACCTGACGTTGTGGTGCTATTTCCTCTGGCGTGTGCAGAGGCTGGATCTCCGTCTGGTTCCGACCCATCCGGATCACGCGGCCGGACTGGGGTATCTGGAGGTTGTGCAGGAGCATTTTGCCGCGCTGGTGGTGGCGCTATCGGCGGTGATGGCCGCCTCGCATGCGGAAAGCCTTGCGTCGGGGGTGATGGCCTTCGAGACCCTGTACCGGCAGGTGCCCGTATTCCTGGTGTTGATCGCGGTGATTTTCGTCGGGCCGGCAGGCTTTTTCGCCTGCCGGCTTTGGGCGTGCCGGGTGCAGGGGTGGCGGGATTATATGGGGATGGGGTCGCGCTATGTGAACGGCTTCGATCGGCAATGGATCCGTGGTGAAAATCCGACCTCAGAACCCCTGCTGGGAACGCCGGACATGCAGTCGCTGGCGGATTTGACCAACAGTGTCAACGTGGTCCGCGAGATGCAATGGGCGCCGGCGAGCCGCCGGCTGGTCTTGAGCCTGGGGATTGCCGCCATCCTGCCGATGCTGCCGCTGGTTCTGTTCAAGTATCCGGTCAGTGATGTGGCGGCAAAGTTATTTCAGGCGTTGACGGGGTTGTAAATTCATTTATGACGAAAGAACGAACATCGATGGCGATAGCGGGTTGGTTGCGAGGGTATTCGCCCGCATGGCTACGCTTGGATGTAGTTGCCGGCTTAACGGCGGCAGCGGTGGTGATTCCCAAGGCGATGGCTTGTGCGGTGATTGCCGGGCTTCCGGTTGAGGCCGGACTGTATACGGCGCTGGCGGCGATGATGATCTATCCATTGCTGGGAACGTCGAGGCCATTGAGCGTCACCAGCACCTCCGCCATTGCGATGCTGACGGCGGCCCAGATTACGGCGATGACTTCTTCCGGAACCGGCGTCAGCAGAATGGCCGTTGCCTCGACCCTGGCGTTGCTGGTGGGCGGGGTGTTGATTCTGGCGCGGTTGTTGCGGTTGGGATTTCTGGCTAATTTTATTTCGAAGCCGGTTTTGATTGGATTTGAAGCCGGGGTTGGTGTGGTCATCCTGATTGGACAACTGAAATCGGTGCTGGGTGTGCATGTCGTGAGTCAGTTGACGGTAGGCATCTTGATGGAACTGCCCGGCTTGTTGCCTGAGGTGCATTGGGCGACGTTACTGACGGGGTTGGCGGGAGTTTCCGTTTTAGTGATGGTGCCGCGCCTTGCTCCGCGCTTGCCTGCTGCGCTTGTGTGGGTGGCGGTAAGTATTTCGGCGTCTGCCGTGTTCGGTCTGGATGCACTGGGAGTCAAATCGATAGGCGCATTGCCTTCGGGATTGCCTTCCTTTGTGATGCCCGACTTTTCTCTGGTTGAGGTCTTGTGGCCGGCGGCGCTGGGGATTGCCCTGATGTCGTTTACCGAATCCGTGGCCGCTGCGCGAACGTATTGCCAACAGGGCGATCAGCCGCTCAGCACCAACCGGGAGTTTCTGGCGTTGGGGGCGGCGAATGTGGCGGCAGCGTTTGCAGGTGGCATGCCAGCGGGTGGTGGCGCATCACAGACAGCCGTGGTCGAAAAGGCGGGGTCGCGCAGTCAGATGGCTCAGTGGGTGAATGCGGGTATGGTGTTGGTCAGTTTGCTGTTTTTGTCACGGGTAATCGGGCTGTTGCCGCAGGCGGCGTTGGGCGCTTTAGTGCTGGTGGTGGCCTATTCGATGATCAAGCCTGCGCAATTCCGGGCCATTGCACGGATCCGGCGTGATGAACTGGCGTGGGCGTTGGTGACGCTGGCCGGGGTGGTGTTGATCGGGACGCTCCAAGGCATTTTAATTGCCGTGGCGATTTCGATCCTGACGCTGATGTATCAGGCCAACCATCCGCCCGTGTATGCCGTGGCGTACAACCGGGAGAAGAACGTCTTTCGGCGTGCAGGCGAGCATGAGGGTGATGAAAGGGTCCCGGGACTTCTGATGTTGCGAACTGAAGGACGGTTAACGTTTGCCAATGCGGCGAATGCGGGTGAAAAGATGAAGGCATTGGTAGCCGAGAGTAATCCGCGAGTCATTGTGTTGGAGTGCAGTGCGATTCCGGATATCGAGTATACCGCGTTAGTCATGCTGGCGGAAGCCGAGCAGAACTTGCGTGCGCGCGGCATTACCCTGTGGTTGGCGGCACTGAATCCGAATCTGCTCAAGGTCGTCGATCGTTCTCCATTGGGGGTGGCGCTGGGACACGAGCGCATGTTCTTCAATTTAAGCAAGGCGATGGAAGCATATCGCGGACGAGTGACTTAATGAGGAAGAGATAAACAACAGAAAGAGGAAGCGTAAAATGAGTATGTTCCGGAAAAGTCTTGTTATCATTGGATTGCCGTTGGTCGTGGCGGTGGTGGCGGGTTGTACCTCGACGAGCCAGATGCGGCGCACGAAGGCCACGGGATTCCTGGGCGACTATACGACGTTACGTGAGGGGAACGCGGGCGAGGCCCAGCTGGTGTACATCCGGCCCGGCGTGAAATGGGCGTCGTACGACAAGATCATGATCGATCCCATCACGGCCTATGCCATCCCCGGCAATCCCCTGGCCAAGTTGCCGAAGGACCAGCTCAACGCGCTGGTGGGCTACCTGTATGCCACCTTGCGCGAACAGCTGGGCAAGGATTACCAGATCGTGGATGCCGCGGGGCCCGGCGTGCTGAGGTTGCGGGTGGCCCTGACGGAAGCCAGTTCCGGGAAGCCGGTGCTGGGGGTGATGTCGAGCCTGACCCCGCCGAGCATCGCGATTTCCGCCCTCAAGACGGCGCTCACCGGAAGCGGGACGGGCACGGGGTCGGCGCGTGTCGAGATGGAACTGCTGGATGCGGTGACCCGGCAACGCCTGGCGGCGGGAGTGGATGGGCAGGCGGGCAACAAGCGCGATTTCTTCGGCAATTTCAACAAGTGGGATGACGCGCAGGATGCCTTCGATAACTGGGCGGTCCAGTTACATGGGCGCCTGATACGGTTGCGCGCCGGAGGCAAGTGATGTTTTACTGCTGGCGGGTCTCCGCGGCAGGAGCCGAGTGATGGAGTCCGGTGTACGGGTGTACAACGGGAGAAAAGCAACAGAAGGAAGCAAAAGAAGAAAGGCAGGATACGTATGAAGATGAGAATGGCGGGATTGATTGGAGCGGCGTTGCTGGTCATGGCGCAAGCCGGATCGGCGCAGGACACAGAGGGCTGGAAGTTCGAAGTGACGCCCTATGCGTGGCTGGCGGGGTTGGAAGGCGATGTGACCGTCGGCGGGCATAAGGTGGAGTTCGAAAAGGAGTTCACCGACCTGTTCGATGCCGTGGATATGGCGGCGTCGGTCCGGTTGGGCGCGGAATACAACCGGTTCATGGTCGGGGCGATGATGGACTATTTCTCCCTCAGCACGGACAACATGGATGTGGAAGATCAGCCAGCTGGCGGGTCGCTCGACACCAAGACGTTGCTCACGGAGGGAGCGGTGGGCTACCGGGTGGACGGATGGTCGAAGGGTCAGAGCTTTGGCCTGATGGTCGGCGTCCGGAACCTGCACATCGAGAGCGACCTGACCTTGAACGGCCATGGCGAGGTCAGCAAGGACAACGATGTGACCGACGGGATGTTCTATCTCCTACCCAGCCTGCCGGTGTTTCCGTCGAAGATCGATGGGCTCCGGTTCAATCCGGTGCTGGGGATCGGGGCGGGGGATTCCGACCTGGTCTACGAGATGTTCCCGCAGTTCCAGTACCAGATCAGCGAGAACATGGCCGCGCGGTTCGGGTATCGGACGGTTGGCTGGAATTTCAAGGGCGAGCAGGACGAAGACAATGAACTGAACGTCCGGATGGCCGGGCTGGTTCTGGGTCTTGGTTTGACGTTCTAAGTGGTGGGTTCAAGCAACAGGGATAAGTGATCGGCGCGTTCGCGCCGATCAGTTATCCTGATTATTCCGGAGGCGCCGCGGAGACAGCGGCTTCTAAACAAGGAGAATGCGATGAAGAGATACATGTGGCTGATGATGACGGCGATGGCGTTGCTGGCGGGAGGCTTCCTGTTCAGCGGTTGCGAGGGTGAGGACACGGATGAGGACATCACGGACACGCGGTTCCACGTGAAGCGTGAGCTGGCGTCGTATGACGGCACGGACGTTTATGACTGGAACACCACGCTGTCGCAGGCGCAGTTCGAGATCCGGATCAAGGATTTCCGCACGGGCGACGCCACGGTCCGGGTATATGATGCGAACGGGAAACTGCTGTTGACCAGCGTGCTGGTTACGGCGGATCATACGATCTATGTGGGGGACAACGAGTTCGTCAGGATCGGGGCGACCGCCAACGGAAGTGCCGGGCTCTGGAAGGTTCATCTCTCGTACAACGATTTCAGCGGCGAACAGCAGGTCACGCTGCAATAACGGGTCCAGGGCAGGGAGGATGGCGTCATGAGGCATTATGCGTGTCGGGCGGCGGGGGTCATCGCAGGGATCATGGGGTTCCTGCTGATGGCCGGGTGTTTGTCGGACAATCCCGGGTCCAGGAGTATTGCCTACGTGGATCTTCCGACGGCTAACGCCGACGCCATCCGGGCGGCGGCGGTGCGGGTCTTTGCCAACGAGAACTACAAACTTGCGCGCCAGAACGAGCGGCAAATGGAGTTCGAGCGGGCTGGTACACAGCGCGACAGCGTGCTTTTCGGCCGGTATGAGAGTGACCTGGTGATGCGCATTGTCGTGATTATCGAGCCCCGGCGCCAGGGGGGGTATCTGGTCCGGGCCGATGTCTATGCCGTGAACAGCGGGGACGAGACCAAGGTGCTGAGAATGGCCAGGCGGCCTTACCAGAATCTGCTGGAGCAGATCAAGGTCCGGGTAGAACCGGTCAATGGACAGCCGTGAAGGCGGGGCGAAGCGGGCGTTGAAACCCCAGTGAGGTTATATGCGGAACGGGACACGGTATTTGTTGACGGCCATGGCCGGTGGTATCGCCGGAGCGCTGTGGCTCGCGCCCGCGGTGGCGCAGGAAGCGGGCTCGACCGGGCGGCAGGGGGCCGTCACGGGCACGGTGGACCGGGAAACCCTGGAGAACTACGTTCGCACGATGCAAGGCGAAGTGGAGCGGGCGGAGGCACGCGTTGGCGCCATGACGGGCCAGTTGGTGGCCTTGAACGGGGATATCCAATCGCGGGTCCAGAGGATGATATCCTTGCTTTCCTCTGTCCGGGATTCCACGGATAACTCCGAGTCCCGGATGCGCCGGGCCAAGGTGGACGCGCTGAAAGGGCTTGAGGCCGTGGCCCGGTATTATGCGCAGGAGCGTGACCGGCGCAAGAAAGAGATGGGCAACCCCTATGCGCAGATCCCTTCGGATGATCTGGCACGGGATGTGGCCGCGCTAAATGCGGGGATCGAGGCGTGCGTGACCCAGTCGTTGGAGATCGCCAGGTCGCTTGTGCAGCACCAGGAGGGGCAGGGCGACGGGTATTCCAGCGATGGCAGTAAGACCCTCGCCGACCAGCGGGCCAGTCGGGATGCGGAAGCCTCGGCCAGGATCAAGGCGGATCTGGTTGCCGATCTGCGGGCCAGCATGGACAAGCTTTCCCGCGACATCAAGGATCGCGAGGCGGAACTCGCCCAGGCCAGGGATCCGGCGGCCCGGGAACGATTGATGAAGGACATCGAGACGATGCGACAGACCATCGAGGCGCGGCGGAGCCAGGTTGAGGAACTGCTGATGGCGTCCAGGCCATCCACGCGGGCCGTGGGGCGCAAGGCGGCCTTTGAAATGGACAAGATGCTCGATGAGATGACGCGGGAGCTGAGGCAGGATTTCGCGAGATTCAGGGCGCTGGTGAGCGAGCGGGACATGGCGAGGGCGAGAGTGAAGCCTTTGAAGGACCGGCTGGCGCGGGTGGAGGCGATGCTGGAGGCGAAAGCGCCGGATCCGCGGTGATCGGTGGGAGACGGGCTGGATGATAGCGAGGAAAAGAGTCGTGGCGCGTCGGCTGGCGTTTCTGGCGGGCCTGCTTTCGTGGAATGCCATCGCGCAGGAAATCCTGTTGCGGGAAGGCCAGGAGGAGCCCTCCGAGGGGACGTTCACGGTGCCGTTTGCCTTCTACAGCGGTTCGCTGGGTCCTTCCGCGGGAGCGAGCATCGGCAACCGGGGCTTCTTCCAGCCGCAGGCCACCACCTTCGCCACCCTCATCGGATCCGCCTATGGTTCCCTCTACGGGTTCCTGGCGGTACGGGATCTGGAGGTGCCGGGTACAGAGCGGCTATTCATCAATGGCCAGCTCAATGTGGGGCATTTCAGTGAAATGGATATCTATACGGATGGGAATCCCGAATTCGCGGGACAGCGAGCCGGCGACAATGGATCCGATCCGGAAAACTTCATCACGGGCAGCGGGAGCGATGTCAAGGTGTGGAGCTTGTTCGGGTATGTATTGCCGATGGGGCACGGAGTTGGCGATCCGAAATCCCGCCTGTACCTGCGGGACGGGCTGGTGGTCAAGGGCGCACGCGATACCAGCGTATGGAATCCATTGACGGCAGGCTATACGCTGGTGGGGATCAAGCCCTTCTACCGCAACCAGGACGTGGACACGGATGAGGCCGGTCATCAGGAGAGTGTTACGGCGGGAGCAGAATTCATCCTGCATTACGAGAACACGGATTTCCATGATAACCCCAGCCGGGGGAGCCTCCAGCAGGCGCGATACACGAGGGATTGGGGTGATCTCGGCAGTTCGGCGCCCTGGGAAACGATGGATTTCATGGCGACCAAGTATGTGCCGCTCCTGGAGGGAGCGAGGTGCCGGCAACGCGTACTGGCGTTGAATGCGTGGGTCATTGATACGCCGTCATGGGACGACTACGACAGTGAAGGCGGTGAAAAAGTGTATCGGCGCCCGCCGTCCTATGCCGGCGCCACACTGGGAGGCCTGGAGCGGATGCGCGGCTATCCCGACGGGCGTTTCAGCGGCCGGTCCGCCGTTTACTACGGGGCGGAGTACCGGCACATTCCCGACTGGAATCCGCTGAGGGATGCCGGTTGGCTGAACCGCCGCAATGCCCGCGTACAGTGGTTGCAGTATGTGACGGGACTGGAAGCCGGGCGCGTGGCGGATGAGTTTGATCTGGGGACCCTGCACTCGGGGATGAACGTGTGCGGGCTGGTCGGATTGCGGGCCATGGTCAACACGCTGGTGGTTCGCGTGGACGTGGGGATTTCCGACGAAGGAGGGGCTGTGCAGATGACCATCGACCAGCCGTTCTGAATGCCCTGCCGGGATCTCCCGGAAAGCATGAAGGCCGGTTTTGCGATGTCAGGTGGTGTTCGGTGAAACGTAGGTAAGGGATTCATTATTCAAAGGGAGGGAGATGACCATGAAATCGGGAACCTTGAGGATCCTTGGCTGTGCAGCCGGGATCGGGATAGCGGCGGCCATTCCATCTGGCGCCGATGTCCTGGAACTGAAAGACGGGCAGGTGCTGACCGGCAGGTATGCAGGGGGAACGGCCGGAACCATCCGCTTTGAGACAGGCGGAAATCTTCGCGTCGTCGAGGCCAGCCAGGCGTTGGCGCTAACCTTTACGGGCGCGGCCGTGGCTGATCAGGGCTCCGTCGCGGCACCTGCCGCGGCGGCTCCGGCGGCAGTGGCGCCAGCCGCTCCGGCTGGTTCCCTGGTGATTCCGGCGGGAACGGCGCTGATGGTCCGGATGATTGATGGCGTATCGTCGAAAAGTCCGCCCGGGAAGCGCTTTGCCACAGTGCTTGAGACCGATCTGGTCGTCAACGGGACCCTGGTTGCCAAGGCGCGGACCAAGGTCTACGGTCGTGTTGAGAAAACCAAACAGGCCGGGAGGTTTGCCGGAAAGAGCGAGCTTGATCTGCGCCTGTGCGAATTGGCTGTGGGCGGCGCGCTGGTTCCGATCGTGACCGGCCCCTACGCGCATTCCGGCGCCAATTCGATGGGCAAGACGGCCAAAGGCGCCGCCGCGGGGGCCGTCATCGGCCTTCTCGCGTCCGGCAGCGACGACGCGGCCAAGGGTGCGGCGGTCGGCGCGCTGGCCTCGGGGCTCAAGCCGGGCCAGCCGATTGTCGTGTCGCCGGGCACGTTGCTTGAGTTCGAGATCCAACAACCCGTTTCGGTTAATCCCGTACGTTAAGACTGGAGACTATCATGAAATTCTCACGCTCTCTCATTGTTCTGTTGGCTGCCGGACTGGCGTCGGTGGCGCCTGTTCCGCTCGTGTCCGCCGGTAGTGTCATGGATGACGTCGCGATCCTGCGGGCCTCACTGCGTCTGGATCGGACCGCCGTTGTAGCCGAAGCCATGCAGCTCTCGGAAGAGGATGGCAAGGTGTTCTGGCCGCTGTACCGTGAATACCGGTCCGCCCTGGACCGGACGCATGACGGTCTGGTCAAGATTGTGCTGGAGTACTTCGATGCGTATCCGAACGTGCCGGAGAAGAAGGCCGCGCAAATGCTGAAGGACTACACCGATCTCGAGGTGGAACTGGCGGAGACGCGCGAAACCTATCTCAGGAAATTCGCCAAGACCCTGACCGCAGGCAAGGCCATGCGCCTCGCACAGGTCGAGAACCGCATCGATCTGGCCTTGCGGGTCCAACTGGCCAGCCTTATTCCCGTGGCGCCCGTCGCGGCCAAGTGAGGGTATGGCGGCACGAATCACATGGGTTTATGGTGCCGGGCTGGCCGCGTTCATGTTCTTTCCGCTTTGCGGAGGGATGTGCGGAGGGGCGGAGGCCGCCCCCGCTTTGTCGAATAGGGCGGATCAGGCGCAGTCCTCAGGCAAGTCGGGTGACGATCGGTTCTGGGGGTTGCGCTGGGAGAACGGTCTCCACTACGACCTGGGCATCAGTAACCGGGTTGCCCGCCTGAAGGAGCGCCACCCCGACCTGGAGGTGGAGTCCTGGCACGGGAAAATAGGGTTCAAGGGACAGTTCGATGCCGCGACCTATCAAACCGACGGAGGCTTGGACGACATTCCGTCCGATGAGGGCATTCGGCGGGCCAGGTTGTACACCAGCGGCGGGTTCTTTTCCGTCCGGCCGATCTCCTATAAGGCGGAAGCGGAAGTCGCCGACCAGGAATTCTACATCCGGGAGTTGTACCTGTGGCTTTGGGAGATGCCATTCATCAGGACGCTGAAGGTGGGGCATTTCAAGGCCCCGATGACGCTGGAGGGCTATGCCGGCAGCGGCGATACGCTGTTCCTGGAGCGGGCCTCGCCTGTCGAGGCGTTCGGGCCGGGGATCATGTACGGGATCCAGGCTGGTGGTCCGAACAAGGCCAACGACTCGACCTTGACCCTGGGCTGGTTCGGGGACGGCGGGCAGAGCGATATCTCCGAGTCGTCCCGGAGCTTTACCCGCGCGATCGGGCGGGCGACCTGGCTGCCGTGGCGCGGGGAGGAGGCCGGGCCCGTGAACCTGCTCCATGTGGGGGCCAGCGCCCAGTTCCTGTATGCGGATCAAAGCGAGGTCCGGTATCGTTCCAGGCCGGAAAGCTATTTCGCTTCCCGCCTGGTGGATACCGGAGCGATCGATGCCGAGGAGGCCGCGTCCGGCGGGCTGGAGTGCGCTTTCCTGAGCGGGCCGTGGGGCCTTCAATCCGAGCTGCTTGGCGCCAACGTCTATCGCGATAGTGACAATCCGTTTTTCTGGGGAGGGTACGTGGCCGGTAGCTGGGTCATCACCGGGGAGAGCCACACCTACAACAGCACGCTTGCCTGCCTGGGTCGGCCGACCCCCGCCAGACCCTTCTCGTTCCGCAAGGGCCACATCGGCGCCTGGGAGGTGGCTTCGCGATTCTCGCACCTTGACTTGAGCGATTCCGACGTGCAGGGTGGGGAGATGAACCTGATGACCCTCGGCTTGAACGGCTACCTGACACGCCAGCTGAAGGTCATGGTCAACTATGCCTGGGGACGGGTGCGCGAGTGCGAACAGGAAGGCGATCTGCGGATTGTGGAAGGACGAGTGCAGTATGAGTTCTGAGGTGGCCGATGGCCGGCCGTCGAAGCGTGCCTTGTGGAAACGGGTGCTGGTGAGGCTTTTCCTGGGCCTGACCATGGCGCCGCTGATCGCGTGGGGTACGCTGGTGTTCGTTTTCGGCAGTTGGCCGGGCTGGGCCGGGCAGCCGCTGGCGTGGCTGTATGGCCTCGGCAGCGTGGCGGCGGTTTTCCTGCCGACGCCCCGCCGTGCGCTGCTCTGCTGTGTCGGTTTGTTTGCCGTCCCGCTCGCCTGTTTTTTCCTGATGCGTCCCTCCAACGACCGGAACTGGCAGAGGGATGTCGCCCTTACCCCTTATGCGGAGATCAACGGGGACAAGGTGGTCCTGCACAACGTGCGACACTGCGCCTACACCAGCGAGACCAACTTCACGGTGCGCTACGAAACCCGCTCCTATGACCTGTCGCGGCTGAAAAGCGCCGACATCCTGTTTTCCGACTGGGGGCTGGAGGTGGTGGCGCACACGATGCTCAGTTTCGGGTTCGAGGGCGGGGAATACCTGTGCGTGTCCATCGAGACCCGCAAGGAGGTCGGCGAGGACTATTCCGCGCTCAAGGGTTTTTTCCGGCAGTACGAGCTGATCTACATCGCGGCGGATGAGAGCGACGTGGTCGGCTTGAGGACGAACCACCGGCAGGGCGAGGATGTCTTTCTCTATCGATTGAGGGTCGTGTCCCGCCGCCAGATCCGTGCGGCCTTCCTGGACTACCTGGGCCGCATGAACGAGCTCCACCGCCGGGCGGAGTGGTACAATGCGCTGACGGACAACTGCATGACCAGCGGGTTCCGCCTGCTCCGCAAGCACGCGGCCACCGGGCGTGCCGACCTGCACTGGTCGCTGGTCCTGAACGGGAAAGCGGCGGAGCATGCCTATACCACGGGGGCCCTGGACACGTCCCTGCCGTTCGATGAATTGAAGCGGCGCAGTCGCATCAACGAGCGTGCCCGGGCGGTGGGCGAGGCGGCGGATTTTTCGGCGCGGATCCGGGATGGACTGCCCGGGATGGATTGGGTGCCGGCGGGTGATGGGCAAGGAATGGAAGTTGAATGAGGACACCATGATCAGGAAAGACATGTCAGGAAACCGTTGCCGGGGGTGCCTTGGCGCGTGCCTTTCCGTTGTGCTTCTTGTCGTTTCCGGGGGGTGCGCCACGCGCACGCCCGTCGGCGTCACGTCCATGGGAGTGGCCGACGCCTATGCCCAGATCGACGAGAATGCGCTCAATTCCAGTGGGTACAGCAGTTATACGGCCACGGTGCTGCACCGGTATTCGCTGGAGCGCGTGTATGCCAGGTCGCCGGTGAACGGCATCGCCAAACTGCATGCGCTGGCGTGTGCCGATAACCGGCGCGATACGCTCTTTGCGTTGTCCGAGCTCTCGTTCCTCCTGGGCAGGGAGAACCGGCGCGTGAAAACGGACGGGCGGACCCTGGCTCCAGAACACTGTTATGCCGCGGCGGCGGTATATGCGTACCTGTTCCTGCTGGGGCCTGGCGAGGAGCCGCCCCCGGATGCCTATGACCGCCGGTTCCGGGTGGCCTGCGACCTTTACAACCGCAGTCTCGGTTATGTCATTGCGTCCCGCGAGGGGCGGGGTTCATCCGGGGGCATGGCATGGCTGCTGCCGGTGGGGAGCATCGCGATTGAGAGGTCGGATGGCCGTGCCGATGTTGATATTCCGCTTAAGGAGAACGAAACCTACGTCTCCGCCGACCGCTTTCGGATTCGTGGGCTCTCGGTGCGCAACCGCAACGCGGGGCTGGGAGCGCCCATCGTGATCGTTCGGAAGCAGCGGGCGGGTGATGCCGTGGCCGAGTCTTTGCCAGCCACGGTGTTCCTGCGTGTGCACGGCGGCCTGTCGGACATAGCGAAAGGGACGCTGACCGGCGAAATCGAGGTGTTCTCGGCCTTCACGCGCGACCATGTAGAGGTGGATGGCCGCTGCATCCCACTCGAAGCGGACCTGACTGCGCGGATTGCGTACACTTTGAACGATCCGGTTTACGGGCAGATTGAGAAGATGTTGTTCCGGCTGGGTCGGGCACCGCTCAATCCTGGGATCTACCCGACGCAGCCGTACCAGCCCGGGAAGGTTCCCGTGCTCTTCGTTCATGGAACCATGAGCAGCCCGGTCTACTGGGCCGAGATGTGGAATACGCTGCTGGCTGACCGGGTGTTGCGCGAGAAATGTCAGTTCTGGGTGTATCTTTACGACAGCGCCAAGCCCGTCGCACAGTCCGCCGCGCACCTTCGCGAGAGCGTTGAAGGCACGGTCGCGAAGATGGACCCTGACGGCAAGGACATGGCGCTCAGGCAGATGGTCGTTATCGGCCACAGCCAGGGGGGATTGCTGACGAAGCTCACCGCTACGCATACGGGCGATACGCTCGTCCGCGCGGCCACCGGCAAGACGATCGCCGAACTGAAGCTCGCCCCCGACGAAGAGGCGCTTGTGCGCCGGCTCACGGACTTTGACCCGCTGCCGGAGGTCAGGCGAGTCGTATTCATCTCGACGCCGCATCGCGGGAGTTATCTGGCCGGGGGCTTCGTTCGGAAACTGGCCCGGCGTTTCCTGGCCCTGCCGCAGCAGGCGCTGGAGACCAGCACCCAACTGCTGAGACTTGCGCCCAAGATCAGCCCTGATGTGAAACTCGCCTCAACGAGCATCGACACCATGGCGCCTGACAACCCCAGCCTGCTGGCGCTGGCAGAGATTCCGGTGGCGCCATCCGTCACGGCGCACTCGATCATTGCCGTCAAGGGCGACGATGTTCCCCCGGCGGGCGGCGATGGAGTGGTGAAGTACGCCAGTGCGCACGTCGGGGGCGTGGAATCAGAGCTGGTTGTGCGCAGCGGACACAGTTGCCAGGGAAACCCGACGACCATTGAGGAGGTGCGCCGCATCCTGTTGGAACACCTGGGGCAGATGGCAGGAACTGGTTCAGCCTCGGCCCAATAGTGAGAGGAGGTCGTCGGGGCCGTGGAGCCCCTCCCGCAGATTGGGGTCAGAAGACCGATCAAAAAGCGGGGGATCAGAACATTTGCCTTTGCTGACGGTGAGTGTGTTCTTCCTTTGGCAACGCGTCTTGCGGGAAGGGTGTTTGAGGCACATAGCCCGGGGCTATTCGGTGTCCAAACAGCGGCCATGCCGTATGAGTTGACCATTGAAGCGGCGTGTGCCTGGGTTGGGCCGACCAGTGGCTAGCCCGGCGTTCACTTTGATCCACGAATACCGCGGCCGCCTTCGAAAAGGCATGGCGCAGACACTTCCGGATTCTTTGCACGCCGATCGGATGGATTACGAGGGATACAGGTCGCGTGGAATTGTGCCATGTGGAAAAGGTCGTCCCGCTGGATAGGGGTGGATACGAGCATTTCCGGAACGGGGCCTGCTGAATCACAGGCTGGCTTGTCAGGGGACTCACTCTTTGGCGCTTGACCGCCTGAAACGCAAAATCCATTCTTTCACCATCTTTTTTTGACATGAGCAGGGAGGCTGTTATGCGGGCAATGGATCTGAAGAGCGAGAACCGGACTTCTCCGATGGGTTTGGACGAGAAAAATCCGCGCCTTTCCTGGCGTCTGGATGATCCGCGTTGCGGGGCGCGACAGACGGCGTACCGTTTGGTGGTTGCCTCCACGCTGGAGAAACTGACGGGCAAGCCGGACCTTTGGGACACGGGTCGTGTCAATGGCGATCGCACGCTGGATGTTGTCTATGCCGGAAAGGCGCTCAAGTCCCGTCAGGACGTGTGGTGGCGGGTGCAGGCCTGGGACCATGAGGGGCTCGCGGGCGAGTGGAGTGATCCCGCGCATTTTGTCATGGGCTATCTCAAGCCATCCGATTGGAAGGCGCAATGGATCGGGCGGCCGCTGGACAGCCGCGAGGAAAGCCAGCCCTGCCCGTTCCTGCGTCATGAATTTCAACTGCCGGCCGATGCTGTCCGCGCCCGTGTTCACGTGACCGCCCGCGGTCTTTTTGAACTGCGGCTGGATGGCCGGCGTGTGGGGGAGGATTATTTCACGCCTGGCTGGACCGATTATTCCAAACGCGTCCAGTATCTGGTGTACGATGTGACTTCCGACCTGAAGGCCGGCCTGCACGCATTGGGTGTGATTCTCGGGGATGGGTGGTATGCCGGTCATCTCGGGTTCAAGGGGGAGCGTTTCCAGTACGGGGACACCCTTTCACTGCTCCTGCAACTGGACGTGGATCTTGCGGACGGCACGAGCCGCACGATCCTTTCCGGGCCCGACTGGCGCACGATCCTTGGGCCGATCCGGTCATCCGACATCTACCACGGGGAACACTATGATGCGCGGCTCGAGATGCCCGGCTGGGACCGGCCGGAGTATGATGACTCCGTTTGGCAGCCTGTAACGGTGTTCCCCGCGTCCAGGGCGGCGCTGGTCGCCAAGGTTAATGAACCGGTGCGGCGTCAGGAGGAACTTGCCACCCGGGAACAAACGGAGCCTGTCTTCGGCGTGCATGTGTTTGATCTCGGGCAGAACATGGTCGGATGGGCCCGCATCAAGATCCGCGGCCGCCCGGGGCAGAAGGTGACGATGCGGTATGCCGAGATGCTGAATGCCGACGGCACGGTCTACACGGCCAACCTGCGCGGCGCGAAGGGTACGGATTCCTACATTTGCCGTTCGGAGGGCGAGGAGGTTTTCGAGCCGCATTTCACCTTCCATGGTTTCCGGTACGTGGAGTTGACGGGCCTGAGGGAGAAGCCCGTGCCGGAGGATGTGACGGGGATTGTCCTGCACTCCGGGAT
>CAIVSY010000038.1 GCA_903908715.1 uncultured bacterium | reverse complement strand
CTCCGTCCTGTGCGCCCCGATGGTCATGGCGGCTGATGCCGGGAAAGGGGCCGGGAAGGGGGAGGAGAAGGCGGTGAGCGCCGCCATTGAACTGGTCGGCGACCCGATTGTGATTGCAGGTGAGGCACCGTACTGCGCCTGGGCCGACCTGATCCGGTTGTCGACGAACGGCAGCCTGATGGTGGTCTATGCCGCCGGGGCGGGGCACCTGAAGCCCGACCTCGCGATCCATCCGGAAATCATCGGCGACGAGATCTCCCGCGTCGTATCGTGGAAGCAGGGAGTGGATGTGGGCAAGCTCGCCGGACAGCCGGTGCGCCTGCGGTTTGTGATGAAGGACGCCGATCTGTTCGCACTGCGATATCAATAGGGAGAAGACCATGGAGCGCTACATCGCCATCGACAACGTCTGCGCCTGGCCGAATCTGACCAAGATGCCGGATGGCGGCATCATCGCCACCATTTTCAACCAGCCCTGTCACGGCGACTGGGAGGGGGACGTGGAATGCTGGGCCAGTGAGGACGACGGCCGCCTCTGGAAGCTGCGCGGCACTCCCGCGCCGCATGAGCCTGGCACCAACCGGATAAACGTCGCCGCCGGCCTGGCCGCCAACGGCGACCTGGTGGTCATCGCCTCCGGGTTCCCCCACCGCCCGCGCCAGGGCGAAGTGAAGGCCGGTCATGGCGTGGACGCCTATCCGCTGCTTCCGTGGGTCTGCCGTTCGAGTGATGGCGGCCGCACCTGGACGCGCGCGGAGACGCTTGCGCCGCCAGAAAACAAGTCGGTGCGGATCATCCCTTTCGGCGACATTGTCCAGCTCAAGGACGGAACGCTTGGCGCTTGCATCTACGGTTGGCAGCCGCCGGAGGAGGACAACTGCTGCCACTTCTATTGCAGCGCCGATGACGGACGCACCTGGGCCATCCGCGGCGTCATCCAGGAGGGCAACATCAACGAGACCACGCCGCTGGTGCTGGCCAACGGCGACCTGCTGGCCTGCGCCCGCACCCTCGGTGACCAGCATCTGGAACTCTTCCGTTCGGCCGACCACGGCCGCACCTGGCAGCGGGAGCAGGCGGTCACCAGTGCCATGCAGCACCCCGCCCATCTGCTGCCCCTGGCCGACGGGCGCATCCTGCTCTCCTACGGCCGGCGCGGGACGCCTTTCTTCCAAGGAATTGGCTATCGGCTCAGCGCGGATGGCGGCCGCACCTGGTCGGAGCCCCGGATTCTTCTGGAAAGTCATCAGCGCACCGATATGCAACAACCGTTGGGGTTGCGGAATCAGGGGCGTAACAGCGACGGCGGCTACCCGTCCAGCGTCCAACTCGGCGATGGCCGCATTGTTACCGTCTGGTACAGCAGCGGCGTCCCCGGCGTCCACGAGCGCTACCACATGGGCGCGGCGGTGTGGTCGCTGCCGGAGAAACATTGACATGGCGGGCCCGTGTTTCGTATGCCGAGCGGAATCCTGTCCCGGGTAACAGTGTGCGACCCTTCTCGTTGAGTTGGGCTGGCCCCCTCTGGGTGATGCCACCAGCAGGAATGAAGGAAGAGGCTGAAGTGAGGAGCGTTACTTGAAGAACGGCAGCGACCTGTACCGGCTGCGCATCCGAAAGCTGCCAATTGAGGAACTGAAGTAGGTATGCGGAACAACCAAAGGAGAAAGCGATGAAGACCTGTATGTGTGTCATGGCGATGGCGACCTTCGCCTGGGCCTCCGTCCTGTGCGCCCCGATGGTCATGGCGGCTGATGCCGGGAAAGGGGCCGGGAAGGGGGAGGAGAAGGCGGTGAGCGCCGCCATTGAACTGGTCGGGGACCCGATTGTGATTGCAGGTGAGGCGCCGTACTGCGCCTGGGCCGACCTGGTCCGGTTGTCGACGAACGGCAACCTGATGGTGGTCTATGCCGCCGGGGCGGGGCACCTGAAGCCCGACCTCGCGATCCACAAGCGCATCTCCGGTGATGATGGCAAGACCTGGAGTGAGCCGGACACCGTGGTGCCGGCCCTGAACAAGGGCTACAGCGTCCGGGATCCGCATGTGATCCAGCTGGCTGATGGAACCCTGTTGTTGAATTACTTCAGCTATCCTGGCGGTCCTGAAACCTGCCGCGCGCATGTGATCCGCTCCACGGACAACGGCAAGACGTGGAGCAAGCCGGTGACCATCAACCCCGGCGTGCCGTTTGTCTGGATGGCGACCTGCGGAAAGATCCTGGCCTTGAAAAACGGCGAGCTCCTCCTGCCGCTGTACTACCGGTTACAGAAGAAAGCGGGGACCGTCGGCGTGATCCGGTCCAAGGACAAGGGAAAGACATGGAGCGGCCTGGTTTCGATCCAGGAGAATAACGAGGATGGGGAGATGGAAATAGCGGAGCTTTCCGACGGGAAGCTAGTGGCGCTCATCCGTCCCTCCCACGTCGCCTTCTCGAAGGACAAGGGCAAGACTTGGAGCAAGCCCCAGGAGACGGTTGCCCTGCATGCGCCGGGGCTGCTGGTGGACGGTGAGCAGTTGCTGATGAACTACAGGAGCAAGGGATACGGGTTCGCCTCGTTGGGGCTGAGCTTTGACGATGGCCGGACCTGGCCGGTGACGAAGGAGCTTCTCAACGGCGGTGCTGACTGTGCGTACGGCGCCATCGTGAGGATCCAGCCGCAAGGCGCAGGGACGTACTACACGGCGTTTTATGCCCCCTACAAAGGGAGCGTCAAGATCGTCGGGTGGTATTTTAATGTCGTGAAATAGGTGGAGGGACGGATCAATGGCTGGAACGGAGGACCTGTTGTGAAAAAGCGCCGGATTGCGTTGAGTCGGGTGGCCGGACTGGCCGTGGCGCTGGCGGCCATGCCTGGCGGCGGAAACTTTGAAAAGAGGTGAG
>CAIVSY010000037.1 GCA_903908715.1 uncultured bacterium | reverse complement strand
CCGCATTGAAACCCTGCGCGATCGACTGCGCCAGGAAGGTCGACTGCATATCGATCTGCTGCAGCGATTCGGGGAAGACCTGCTGGATGTGCTGAAGTTTAACAGTGGTTGAAAGCCCGAACACATGGGCTTCGAAGGTGACGTTCGCCTGTGCACTGACATACGCCCCGGCACGGGCTTCAGCCCCTATGGTGATGCCGTGCTCATCAATGTAGGCACCGATCTTTCCTTCCGCGCCAAGCATGGCCTCAACCTTGGCGCTCCCCTGCACACTGGCACCAAGATTCTCATCCCCCGCGGCAAACTGCTTGGAAACAGCCTCCAGTTCCGCCGCCAATCCAATCTGGCCGGATGCCTCAACGCCGTTATCGCCAACCTTGACGTTTCCGCTCGCCCCCGCATCGACCTTGGCGTTCACCTCACCCAGATCGCTCTTGATCGATCCTTCCTGATGGATGCCTACCTGTCCTTCCGCCACCGGTCGTCCGTTCTGTAACTCCGTGGACGCCCTGGCATCCAATCCCAACAGAGGGAGGGGCGCGACGGCCAGCATCAAGGCGACCGTTATCGTCAATCTGAGCCAACTGCCTGATATCCATCCTGTCACTCGCGTGGTTTTCATGGGTGGGTCTCCCTCGCGTTTCAGTTGGACGTCCCGTTCTTACCCCAATTCGACTCCTTGCCGGCAGCAACTTTTTCAAGCTCGGCAATGAATGCCCGCGCCCTAGCGCCTGCGTCCGTGGTCGTGGCGCCTGCCGTCACGAGAAGACGGATTCCGCGTTTGTAGTCGGTCTTGGTCACGACCAATGCGCGACCCAGGTTGTATTGGGCATCGCTGTAATAGGGGTCAGCCGCCAGCGCCCGTGCGAAATACTCCACCGCCGCCTTGCCTTGATCGCGCTTTGCCGCAAGAACCCCAAGGTTGTTCAAGGCTTCGGCATGTTGCGGCGACAACTTTACAACTTCCTGGTAACTGGATTCCGCGTCGCGGTCTGCGCCTTTGCGTTCCTGGCAGGCTCCCAGCACGAACCAATTCTCCGCCGCCTTGGGGAACTTCACCGTTCCCTCCCTGGCCAGGGCCAGCGCCTCATCGGTTTGGCCATCCTTCAGGAGCACCGCCGCCAGATCGCTTCGCACAACGGCATCCTCAGGCACCGCGGCCAGAATCTCCCGCAACCCCTTTTCCGCCTCCAGCAGTTGCCCCTTCGCCCCCTGCATCCGAGCCATCTGCAGGCGGGCTTCCATCGACTTCGGATTCTCGGCCAGGAGTTCCCGCAACAGTTTCTCCGCCGGCTCGTTCATGCCCTGCTTGAGATAGTGGGCAACCAGTTGGAGCCTGGCCTCCGGAGTCCCTCCCGCCACATTGACCAGGGTCTTAAGGACCTCCTCCTGCTGCTTGGGCATCCGGGCCCGGTCATAAACCCTGGCCAGCAACATCAGGGTCTGCTGGTTCCGGGAATCCAACTTGAGGCTTGTCACCAAATACTGGGCCGCCATCTTGAGGTTTCCCGAGGCGACCAGCAATTCGGCCAGATTGTTCAACGGCATCACGTTCCGGGGATCGGCCTTGACCGCCTGCTCGAACATCTTCTGGGCATCCTCGATCCGGCCCTGCTTCAGGCGAACAGCGCCCAGGCTGTTCATCGCCAGAGCATGATCGGGGTCGGCGGCAATGGCACGCTCAAAAAGCGACTCCGATTCCGCCAATTGACCTTTCAGGAGCAGAAGGTTGCCTGCATTGTTTGCGGCAGCTGCAAGCAGTTTCCGGCTATCCGCATCCGACTTGCCCTCAAGCGTCGTCACCACCTTCCGAAATTCTGACAGAGCGGCTTCTGTATTGTTCTTACCCATCATGTCCAACCCCCGATCATAATAGTTCATTGGAGCCTGCAGGTCTGAAACGCGCGCAGGTCCAGAATCACTGTCTCCAACACTTTCACGTGTTGTCAGCAATATCACCGCCAAACACATCACACACCGAAGCAGTCCCGTTTTCATTTTCCTGTTTCTCCTCTTACAGGTTCCTTTAGTGGAGCCACCTAATTCCTGCAGCGGCCAAGTCTGCCCCCAGCATCCCCGGAGGTGCTGCCAGCCAGGCCACATCCGTAAAACGCTTTGCATCAGAATCACTACTTAGGCGGTGCCAGTCAGCGGCCTGCACCAACCATTGCATGATAGGCTCTCCTGACTCTGCCCCCCATGCGCCAGCAGTGGGTGGTTCCTCCCAGTTATCGACAGCCGTGCTTCGATACTCCCATGCAGGTACGCGCTCGGACCATCCTCTCGCAATGGGAATCAAGGTGGCATCCCAATCGGTATCGGACAAGTTATACGGTGATGACTTTGCTTCACCGCCTTGCCATCCTGTCTGCCTCCAGAACGTCCGCCGGTGGGTTTCGTCGGTCCATATCAGATAGGAGTCCGGAGTGGAGTTGTACGCGCCTTTGCCCTCCACCCCGCAAGGTCGCACGCGATCTTGATAGCCCGCCCTCGCTGTGGCAACGGCCCACAATCTGGTTCTTCCGAAATACCCGGAGCTGTTTCCTGCCGGGGTGAACGCGCCGAACAATCCAGACGGCAATTCGAGGGGAAACATAAACTGGAATGGATTCGCCGCCAACCTTGATGCCGCAACAACAATAGTTCCTCCTTGTTGAAAGTACTCACCCGTGAGTGTCCGCGGGCGACACGATGGGGTCTCATAGCATTCCTGCCTGTAGATTCTGCTGTCATCGCCTAGTATTTCATTATATCCGCTTCCACGCCCCCCAAAGGTATCATAGTGCCCCGTCTCCGTCGTAACACCGATCCACCTTTCCCAGTGCCAATTCCAATAGGCCCTGAGGCTTGTTCCATCGAACCCGTACTGTCTCTTGAAGCCACCGCCTTCACCAGATGACAGTGGAAACCAGCTGTCAGATCCGGTCCCGAATACGGATACGGATCCAGGATCTTTGGAGCCATGGTATATCATCCGCAAGAAGCCACGTTCATCCGGGACGCCGAAACAATTCGTGGTTGCCACACGACATGCATACCGGAGATCGCCACTGCCGTCCACGGATGTAATGTCATTGACGGTGTCCGACAGATTCAAAGCAAGTTCTTGCTTGACCACCTTTGCCATATGGTCGGGAAGACTTGCAACAATATCATCTATGGCACCGTTAATCCCATTAATAGCGCCACGGGCGTTAATGATTTTATCGAGCAGGGAGTTGGCAATATCCTTGTGATCTGATTTGACCTCTCCAATCCCCTTAGAATGCCCATTCAACGTGATGGTCCCATGATTCCCCGCACTCTGCCCGACCCAGTGGTAATGATTGCGCGCTTTCTTGCCGCAAAGGCCACAGCTCCCGCTATTTCCGGCATCTACAACAGCACGGTCGTATTCCCAAGCGTCTTCAATCAAACCCAACCACTTGTCCACAATATAATCCATGTCCATCCGCACCAGTTGGATGTATGTCCACCCAAGAGCGGTATTCAACGCGGCAATGCGGCTGAGGCCATCGGCCTCGATGACCGCGCCGGAATAGGCCGCCGCATCCACAGCGTTCTGCAACTCAATCCTTTGCCGGATATTCTCCCCCACCGCATAAACAGAACAGGCCAGCACAAAAAGCGTGAGAAACACAACAACGGTGAAAGCCAGCACAACCCCGCTTTCATCCGCCCAGAGGTGGCGACAGGTGTTATTGGCTTGGGCTAACACAGCCAATGCTCCCGTGTGCCAGCTGCTTTCATGGATACCCTTGCCAATTATTTCCGTTTGCCGGATTGCCAGCCGCAATCACAGTCACGTAAGGTTTCGAAAGCCAGGTCGTCTCGCTTAGGCGCACATGCGGATAGGGGAAATCCTCAAAACGGTGGCGATCGCCGATCTGACTCTCGGCGGCCACCATATTGCCGTCCGTGCCCCACGCTTGCGTCTCACTCCAGGGATTTAGGCCCCACGCCATGATCGGCCCGACGATGGGAACCACCAGGGCGAAATCATGCTCCACATCTGCCCTGACATTCCAGTTGGCAACGGTCACATATGCTTGTGTCTTCCGTTCTGCCGCTCCGGATTGAGGTATATCGCCCCAATCTGGTATATTTACGGACGGCTCGTCGCCACGATCTCCCATTGAGATCCAAGCACACACCTGCGCCGCCGCTTTGCAGGCCCACAATTCCGCCTCGGAGGTCGGAGGCACCCGGAATCGTTGACCCGCTTCCCTCAATTCACCTGAAGTCGGCCAACTATCATTATCCACTGTGGGCCCACCCGTATTGCACACCGTCACCAAAGCCGACCGCGCGGCGCAGAAAGCGGCGTAATGCACCACCTGCCGGGCAATCAGCAGGTGTGCAATCTGTATGCAAGCCAGCATCAAGACAAGAACGACAGGAAAGGCGATCACAAACTCCAGCATTATGGAGCCTGACCGCCCGACGGCAAATAATGGTATGCGTTCTATCGTTCGCTGTCGCACATTACCTCCTGTTGCCACCACCTTCGGCTGGCTTCACAGTTCCTCCAATAGGCCCAGAGCTATTCGTAATAGAGGGATGAGTCGGCGGCAGGGGTGACGGCAAGGGTAGGATTGTGGCATCAGGCGGCCCTGGCCTAGCCGGAGGCATCACCCCCGCCTTCTCCTTCTTACACTTCCCGTCCAGGATCTCAATCGTTCCTCCGGGTGATTTCAGCAAATGACCATCAACTTGCCTATTGACGTCATCCACTATCCCTAGTATGGCTTCACTCATGGCCTTTACAATATCAATACTTTTCTTCGCTTCTGCCCACCAATGATAGTCTTTACCAGCCACTTCGTCCAATTTGCGAAGTTTGTCCCGGGTCTCTGCCGACAACATGGGATCGAGTATCTTTACGAGCAAAGGCGAACTTAGCACCCGCCACCCAAGACTAATGAGCGATCCCGCATACCCTTTCGACCTCCATACGCCAGCCTGCCAGTTGGGAGCATTCTGGAATGTCTTTATGGCTGCGAACAGTTGCTCCAGTTCATTCCTGAATTCAGGAGTGCGCAACCGCTCGACATCTTCCTTAGTCAGGTTGGCCGCACTATAGTCAATAGGCCCGCCCCCGGGCCCTAGAGGAATAGTGTCTCCTATATAGCCAGGCGCAACATTGGGATCCACCTTGCTCGCTTCCCTTAACAGTGGGTTGACAGTGCGGTATAGAATGTCATTGGGATGAACGTAGTTGAAAGCACACCCGTGGAACTTCTGCGAAGCACCCACTGGTAACAGGGCACCAGGATTGAATGCTATGACTGACAGTCTAGAACTATCGGGCACTTGAGTGGCCGCATATTGCGCCAAGCTCCCCCCGAGAGAATGACCTGTCAAAGTCACGCTCCCCTTCAAGTTGCACTTATTCAGCACGTCCATAAGATCATTCACATAATCACTCGCTAATGAGAATTGCTTGTTGTTCCCGTTCAACCCCTGATCAAGATCATCCAGCAAGTCTTGTCCTTTCGAGAGTTCGGTTCCGCGAAAGGCCACAACATATTCACCATCCTTGCATGTCACACTCGCATAAAAACCATCCCCATCCTCTTTCGGGCTCTCGAAGGGGGCGACCCCGTCACAACCGATTGTCGAATGGGGCTGTTGAGTGTAGACTCCATCACACAAGGTGGCGTAGTCCAATGCGTCGCAATACGACGGCTGTATGCAATCAGTGGCCGCCAAGGCCCGGCATACCGAAAAGCAAACCCCGCATAGCAATACGCGAACTTTCATGGCGCCCTCCCGGTTGGCTCCATCGCTTTTTCCATGTTCCGAATCTCATCGCGTAATCCGACATTGCCCGCCACATCGGCATACGACAGCGCCGTTCTACCTCGCTTGTTCCGGATGCGGGGGTCCGCACGGTTCGACAACAACAGCAACGCAATTTGGTCAAGCCCAGACGACACTGCCCACATCAGCGGAGTCTTACCCTCCGTATCCTGAAGGTTCACATCGGCGCCGGCGTCCGTCAGCAATGCCACGGCCTGAAGATTCCTGCTCATAACCGCGTAAATGATCGCTGTTCGCCCCGCCGAATCGCGAATGTCCAAAGGGCTCTTGGACTTGATGAGCTGCTCGATGACACCAACACGACCGTTGACGGAAGCGAGCATTAGTGCGGTCTTGCCTTGATGGTTGGTGATCGTCACGTCAGCACCCTTGAAAAGGAGGCGATGGACAACCGACGTCTGGCCCATCGCCGATGCCGCCATGAGGGGCGTATAATTACCCCGCATCGCCTGATTAACATCCGCCCCTTCGCTGATAAGTTTGACGGCCAATATTGTGTCTCCATCCACAATCGCACTCATCAAGGGCGCGGTAATCTGATCACGCGTCGACCACTTGATAGGCAAAGGAAGCCCCATCCGGGCGTCCATCCCTTCGGGTGCGTTGCCTGCCGTTTGTGCCACGCTCTTGACTGCAATCAACCCGAGAACTCCAATAACTGCACAAACACCGAAGACTCTCATACCACCTTCTCCTCCCCTCTTATCCCATCATCGCCGCCAGCATCCCCGCCGCGATCGCGATACTGAACGGTATCCTCTCCCGCGCGCTATCCAGCGGCGGCAGGGCGGCAGCGCCGGTTTTACGGTCATACCGCCAATCGCATAGGCAGCGCAGGCAGTGTTTGCTCCGACTCACATCCAACCGCCCCATGACCACCATCACCACTGCCAGCGCCAACCCCGCCAGCGACGAATACCACAGCAAGTGAATTAACTTCTGCCAGCCCACCATCGCGCCCGCCGCCGCCATCATCTTCACATCGCCCCCGCCCGCGCCACGCGCCAGGAACGGGAGCAGCAGAAACGCCCCTCCACCAGCCGCCGCCCCAAACCCATCCAAAAACAGTGACATCCCACCATTGCCAAACCGCGCCACCAAGGCCACGCCCAGCCCACCAACCGTCAACCAGTTCGGCAACCTACGGGTGCGCCAGTCAAGCCACGAAAGCCAAATACCCCAAACGGCCAGAATTGTGAGCACAACCACCATTTCAGTCTTTTTTTATCGGCGTTCCGGTTCCACCTGTATCAGGAGATGGCGGCGTCGGAATGTCCTTACCTGTGAGATATGCCACAATCTCGTCAACCTTCTGGGCAATCCCTTTCCCCAGTTTCGTGAACGGAACAATGCAAACAACAGCGATGAGACAGGCGATCAACACGTATTGCAGCATGTCGCCTCGATCATCAGATAATCGTCCCCTCAACTTCGCGAATCGTTTCTTCATTGTGTTACCTTTCAGAAGCGAATCTCACTTAAACTGCTCAGACTGCGCTTCTGCTGTCCCCTTGTCGGTTGTCGATTGTCCCTTTTGGGTTGTGTATGTATTCCCCGCGGTCGTTGGATTGAAAACGGCGTCTCCGGAAGTCTTAATGCCTCCGCCAATTGTACGGCCCAGCCACCAGACCAGCGCCGCTACCGCCGCTGCGATCAGTACTGCCAGCATCACGTACTCCAACATCACCCCGCCAGCCCGATCACCAAAAAGCCGACACAGGACCCGCCCCAGTGCGGTCCGCTTCGCCCTTGAAATCGCTGCATTCATTCTCATTTCATGCTTCTTCATAGTCTACTCCTCCTTGTTTCTTGACTCACGGGATCGGTAACCCGATCCCACACACAAGTCGCTGATAGAACTCGACAAACGCGTTTCCAAATGTCCCGAAATCACGCTTGCCGGCATCGTCAACCCCGCTGGGGTTGAAAAGTATTTCGCTTCCGGAGACCAACGGCAGGATGATCAGCGTCATGATCAGGACATACTCCAGCATCACATCCCCGCGTTTATCGCGTACCAACCGCATACACATGGCTTCAACACCTATTATGAACACCGCGCCACGACTTTTGTATATCCCTGGAACCCTTTGCTCCACTGTTATTACTTTGCGCAAACGCAAGTGCGACCAATGTTCCCACCCGGGAGGCTCTTTCTACTAGATCGCCATCTTGCCACTCCTGCGCCACCCATGGGAAAATGAGTTGCTTATTGCCTTCCGCTTCGTTTGACGTTCCCCATCATCGGCTCATCCCTTACGTCATCCGCACTTAACCCGTTGAAGAAGCAGGAGATACAAATCACTCTCTTTTTCCAGTCTTCCTTTACCGCCCCCGCCACCCCCGCCTGGAAACATCCAAAAACCCCGCTTCCAGATCAACCCCTCCCTCCCTCAACATGCCGCACCTCAGCGCCCGGTTACACCCCAGCGTCGGGATCATAGGAAATGCGTGCTTTCTCAAATCCGCACCCCCCCATATCTCCGGATGAATCAGACACCCGACCCGCCCCGTCTCCGGCTCAATGATGCCCGCAAAAACGCAACTGCCCAGCCATCGCTTCCATACCCAGGCGCTGATACCGAATGTGAACGGCACAAGCCAGAATCCAAGCAGATGATCCACCCATCCACCCCGCATCAGGTGCAACCGCACCAGATCCCTGAACCGGATCCGCTGTCCCGTCCGGAATATGCGACGGGCACATTCCGTGTTCGCGCCCAGGAACTTCATGATCCTCGAATCGCTCCAGCGCATGTTGACGCAACACCCGCAACAGCCTTGGCGGAATGACTGGCAGTCAAGATGACCAACAATAGACACCGTCCCGGCTCCTCGAATCGGCATTCTTAATCCGCAAGCAAATCCACCAGCACCCCGTAATCCTCCGGCGAAAGCCGTCCATCCACAACTCTCACCTTGCGGAACTCATCCGTTACATCCTTGCCCACAATCGTCCCTTTGTCCTGAAAAACACGGATCACCATGGCCGATTCCGCATCATGCTGTTCTCCAAGATACCGCGCGATATCTTGCCGGTCAGCCATCCCGGAGGCCCCCATCAGTTTCACCAGTTGGGCCAAGGCCTGTTTGGCGGCGGCACGCTTCGTCCGGATCGCCTCACGATAAGCCCGTTCAGGGTTGTAGGTGGATCCTTTTTCATCTACGACGTAGCCGTCCTTCTTCCGGGTCATCGCCCCCTGTATGTAGTTGTTCCAGCAGTACGCCGCCGCGTAGCAAGCCAGTCTCAAGTCATATGCATTGGCTTTGCCGCCACCCTGCTGATACCGGACAAGCAGGTCGAGCACTTCCGGCAACGGGTGAAACGGATAGAACCCTGCATGAGCCTGCCACCGGGCCAGTTCGGCCACACGGACGCCCATGTCTTCCGGAATCGCCCCCGCCCCATCCCATGACAATAGCTCACCCTCGAACAGACACCGGTCCGCAACCGATGGGGCTACCGCCTGTATTTCACTGCCCAGCCGGCGCAGCACCTGAGCCAACTGCCCACGGCCGGAATCCGTTGCGAGGTCTGAAGCCGATGCCTGCCATGCCTGCAGGCGCCTGTACTGGGCCTTCACCTGTTCATCCCCGATCGCCGGCAGCGGATACGCCGGCAGGAGAGGATTCAACAAGGGACGCTGGATCCCGTCCTTCAATCGTCTTCTCTTGATCAACGGCGGTTCAGCCACCTGATAGAGGTTCGCGCAGTATGCCAGAACCACCGCATCCGCCTGCGGCAGTTTTTCCTGCATCTCCCGCGTAATCTTTCCGTAGCATTGTTCCTTCAGCGCCCGGAATTCATCACTGTATCCTTGCCATTGGAAAACGGGATCGCCCTTCCCGAGAACCTGGGCCAGGGCCGCCAGATCACCTGTTCTCGACAGACGGCGCATCTCAACCAGGGCCGCCAGGGAAAAAGACGGCTTCCATTCATGCGCCGCCGGCCCCTTGACCTCGCACGTCCCCGCGCCCCGCTCCACAGTCAGCCGCCGTTCAACCGGCTCATGGTCTCCCCGGCTGATGCGCATCTCATATTCCCCCGGTTGCAGCCGGTGCCCGCTCTCTGGCCACTCCGCCCACGGGCCACTGCCCGCCGTCCGGTACGCGCATCGAGCGGGCGATTCACCGCTTTCGGTTGGCGGCATGACCAGGCGCATTTCAACGGGGGCCACCTCGAATCGCCGAACCGCAAGTTCCATGCCCCCGCCCCCTACAACCTTGATCTCCGTGACCTGTGGCACATACCCCTTGTCCATCGCCTCGAACACGATTGCCTTCGGGACATCGCGACCGGAAGCGTCAACCAGTACATCCACCGACTGCTGTCCCCGGCCAATCCTGGCCACAGGGTCTCCAGATCCGGCTTTCACCCGCACATCCTGATCCGACGTATTACCCACCCTCACGACAAACACCCCTCGTTCGCGGACCAGGGACGCAGCCAAGGCGCGAGCGCCATCATCCAGCATGCCGGCAATGTCATCCGCTTCCATAAGTTCGATCATGGCGTTGATCCTGGCCAGCCGCCCAGCCGGATCGGACCGCCTTGACACGAATTCCGAGGCCGCCTTCCGGCAAGCCGCAACGGCATTGCTATAGGCCAGGACAAGCCCGGGCTGACTGTCGGCAACCCTTTTCAGCCCGGTGCGCGCCGCGTCCAACTGGCCGATGACCGCCTTGGCCTCCTGGAGCGTCGCAAAGCATCGGTCAGCAGCCTGACGGATATTGCTTAAGGACGCCTTCATGCCCAGAACCGCCTGTTCCATTGCCATCCGCTTCGCATCCAGTTCCGACTGCGCCTGGTTTCGCGCAGTAGATACCCTGGATCTGGCATCCTGAATCTGGTCGTCTGCCCGGAACCAGCGCTCGCTTCGCGCCACCAAGGACTCCAGCGCGTCGGCATACGGCTGCCCGCCGGAAAGATCGAGGCCCCGATAAGCCGTAATCGCCTTATCGGCCAGTTCCCGCGCCCGGCGCCTGCAGCACTCCTGCATCGCCTTTTCCATTTGTTGGCGGTCGTCGGGCGACAGGTCCGGGTGTGTCAACAATTCAGCGAAGTCATCCAGTGCCTGCGCAAGGGCCTTCTCATCCGCGACAACAAGCGTGGATGCAATCAGGCGTTCCTTGCGCTGGCTTAGCGTCCGTTGTTCCCGCGCCTTGGCGACGTCACGAAGAGCCCGGTCGTAGGCGCCCCGGACACACTCAACCAAGCGCGGCGTCGCCTCCACCATCCGTCTCAGTTCCTGGAAGGCACCGTCGCTCTGGCGGGCTTCCGATTTGAGGCGATCAATGTACTGGACCGTGTTGCTCCCGAGGGATGCCGCCATGCTTTTCAGGGAGGCCTTGCGCTCGAGTTGGACATGCGGCCAATCGGCCCGCGACGCCCTCTCGATGTCGGCCATCAGCATTTCGACCGTGCTGAGGTTGGCGCGAGTGATCTCCGGCGGCATGCGCCGAGTCAGATCCTTGAAGGTCGTCTCAAATGACGCCATCCCGATTGCGCGACTCATCCATGCCTCAACGCCGTCAATGGCGGCACGGGGCACTCCAATCGCCGCCAGTTCGCCCTCCAGGGTGGTGAATTGGCCAACCAGGTTTGACGCAGCGCTGATCTCGCCGCCTGCCAGCGCCTGCACGACACCATTGCTAAAGCAAACGGGAACAGCCTGGATGCGCACACCGATTCTTGATCTGCAGTCACCCAGCGCAGGCGTTCCAGGGCGATCCAAGGCAATCCGGTCAAGTGCCACCTTTCGCCGCATCAACTCCCGGACGTAGTCAGCCGAAGGCTGTGCTTCCTGATCCAGGAAGGTGGCAATGCCGCCGATCTGCAGAGTTGTCCGGAAACCGCTCCACCACCAACCGACACCGCCAATACATGCCAATACGAGCGCCGCAACCGACGTCAGCATCAGCGCTTTCCTGAACCGGGCACGTCGAGCCTTGAAATCATCAAATTGCGCCCTGAGGCCGCCACCGGAAAAGGTGCCCCCTACAGGCGCCACGGTCACGGTTCCGGCACCATGGGTTTGCCCTGCCCTTGCCCCTATGGTTTCAGGCTCAGCGGTCCGCTGCACCGTCAACGGAGCCTTTGTTGCCGCCACCCCGATTGTGGCATCACCCCCGTCACCTATCCTTGTTTCAGGCTCACTTGTGCCATCCTGTGACCGCACTATCTCTTCAACTTCAACAACCGGGTGCAATCGGGCCACAACCGCACGGAGTTCCTTGCGCATAGCCTCGGCTGAGGTAAACCTCCGCCGGGGCTTCTGCTCCAATGCCTTACGGATAACTTCCGCCAGTAGCGGATACTCCTGAAATACTTGGGCGCTGAAATCCAGCCGGGGGGCGTTGCTGGACCTGGCCTTAAACTGGGGCCAGGCAAGTCTTTCGGCACGGGGCAGCGGCGGAAAGACGGGGCGCCCGGTCAACGCCTCGTACAGGCACAATCCCAGCGAATAGATGTCAGACTGCTGGGTTCCGCGGTCATCCCCATCGGCAAATTCCGGCGGCATGTAATCCAGAGTGCCCGGGATAGTACCCGCCGTCGCCGTTCCTTTGACATCCCTCGCCACGCCCAAGTCAAAAACCTTGGCAAAGGCAGGCTTCCCCTCCGGGGCGTAAAGATTGCTTGGCTTGATGTCTCGATGGATAATGACCGCCTGCCCGTTCCCGTCATGCAGGTGCTGCAGGGCATCCAGGTATCCATCGAAAAGAGCCAGCACTTCTTCCACTGGCATGCCCGACGGCGCCGCCTTGATGCGATTACGGAGGCTCGAGTCCGGCATTCCCTCCAGGTATTCCAGAATCAGATAGTAGTCCGTGGAGCCATCTGAACGTTCAGTTTGCAGGAAATCCACATACTCGACTATATGGGTGTTCCGAAACCCCTCGATCAGGCGCGCCTCCTTGATGAACCGCTGTGGGGTATGGGGTGAGGCAAGACGCTTGATTGCCACCACCCTCCCATCCCGGATACGCCTGGCCCGGTACACCTCCCCAAAGCCCCCACGGCCAATCCACGCTTCGCACTCGTAAGTGTCTCCACCCTTATGCCGGATGGTTCGGGGAGTGATTGACTTCAATGCCTCCCTCACTTCGGCGAACGTCTGGTAACGACTCTCACGTCGCGGAGCCAGGCACTTCAGCAGAAACAGGCGTGCTTGCGGATAGACCCGGAATACCTTCGCATTGAAGGACGGTTCCGCAGGCTTGGGGCTTTGCCACCGTGTGACGTAGCCGATATGGGCATTGCCGGTGAATGACGGGAATGGTAATTCCCCGGTCAACGCCTGATAGAAGCAGACGCCAAGGCTGAAGATATCGCAGGGCTCGTAGTCATTCAAATGCGGCAACAGCACGAAATCCGGCGCCATGTAGTCGAACGTGCCCTTGAAATCCCCGGTCGTGGTCGGTCCGCTGTCATCCACGTGGGCGATCCCGAAGTCTATGAGCTTGACGGTACCGTCATTGGTGATGACGATATTGGAGGGTTTGACATCCCGGTGATACACACCTTTGCTCCGGGCATAAATCAATCCGTCAAGGCATTGTTCAAATATGGAACGAACCTGTTCCCAAGGCATCCCTGAAGGACGCTCCTTGATCATCGCCTTCAGGTCGTCTCCCTCAAGAAGTTCCATCACAAGGCACAAGTCCTCATCCCATTCACTCTCCCGCCGGGCAAAGAACTCCCTGTACCGGACGATGTTGCGATGAATGAGGGTCTGCAGGACTTCCGACTGGTGCTGGAGCCGGGCGATGGCCTCCTCGTCCGTGATCTGCCTCTGCAGAATCTTGATGGCCACAACTTCGCCCAGGGTGACATTTGCATTCGAGGCTTCTTCGCACACAGCCTTGAATACACGCCCCTGCGCGCCAGCCCCCAGGAGCTGCAATCGCTGGTAGTCGCCGATCCTGTTTTTCGAGGCGTCAGCCATGCGGGGAACCCATGCGATCAGTTCGATGAAGCCGCATGGGGATGCCGAGAAGTGACGACATTGGACACCTCCATCAGCAGGTTCCGCAAGCGGATGGGATTGGACGACACCCGCCACTGGCGGGCACTGGAGAAGTTCCCCCGCTCCACAACAATGGCTTTTTGAAGAATGTCTATCCTGTCCAGCTTATCGTTGGTGGCGTCATCTGCCGCATTGCGCTTGAAGGCGATCACACCACCCAATGGTTCAACGAGCGCAAACAGCTTGTCCCATGCCGCATCCGCGTCCTCCATGGTCTGATTGATCTCGGCAAGAGGATACTGGTCGGGGGCAAGTGGAACGGCCGCAAGTGTCTTCGCCCGGCCCCATTCTCCAAGCTTGTCGGCCTGCTCACGCGCCTTGACTAGACGCTCAAGGATGCCGTCATAGCCGGACGCCGACGATGCCCCATCAAGAAACGTCCAAAGGTTGACCAAGCCCGCCTCCATGCCTTCGCTCATCGCCGCCATTGGTTGCGAGTGTTTGGATACAAAGGCTTCAAGGCCCTTGAGCAGCAGGCACTGTTGCTCATGGTAGGCGCGGCATAAGGCATTCGCCCTGGTCGCACCATCACCTTCCACTTGCACAACCGGCGGCAGGCGGACATCCAAGGCTTCTGCGATCTTGCCCAAACCGGCCATTTGAACCTGAATCCGCGGCGGGGCATTTGATTCCCCCCTGGCTTGATCCCATAAGGCCGTCCATCCGACTAGCATTGCCCGTCTCCCGGGATCCGGTTCAACCTGTTCCAGTTTGGACCACCATGGGCCGAGTTCCTCACGCAACAGTCCCCACTTGCCCGAACGTCCAACATGGTCCCGCATGTCTGACCACGTCATCCGCGCCTTCCCAAGGGACAACTTCTCCCTGTCTTCCTGCACGTTGGCCAATGCCTCGCTCACAGGAGGGTTTGTCGAGGCGGGCATCACCGCATTGGTGTCTGTGTGCGCAAGCTTGACCGCAGCCACAGCCCCTGTCGAATCCGCCGGAGTAAACGGTTTAGACTCCAGCCCCTCCTGAACAGCCGGGGCAACCGGGGTGCCAGCCATCATGCCCGGCAAACCAGTCCCTGCGTTTGTGTCAGGCGCCTGCACAGCGCTGACTGATGTCATGACAGACGTACTAACAACGGAGGCAACCGCCTCATTGGTCGCCACCAACGCTGGGGAAGTGGCAGACATGGCCAGTAGTTCCGTCTGTGTTGCCACGGAGCTGACTGCCTCCACAACCGCTTGTGTTGCAGCCGATAACGCCGACGGACTGGTGGCCACTCCGGCGACTTGCCCGTGGCCATCAGGTGGCAGCACGCTTTGCGCCTTCCCACCCCGTCCCGTGCCCCTGTTGAACACAACCCATCCGAAAACGGCAACGGCCAGCACCGTTGCAGCGCCAACAACCTTCACAAGCAAGGGGTTGCCGCACCGGGTTGTGGTATTGCCGCCCATGCGGCTCGGACCGGCCCTGACGTTCCCCTGCCCGCTGTTGGGAGTATTGCCCTCGATGGTATCCCTGTCAGCGGAATCAGCCTCCGCGATATCCGCTTCGTGTTCGCCAGGATCTGTTGCCGGCACGTCGGGCGACACGACAGGGGCAACCGTCGCGGTGCTGGCGGTGGCAGCCTCCCCCTGCGTACCTGCCACAGCGCCATCAGTGCCAGACTCCCTCCCGGCTTTGACCACAATCACCGAGATATTGTCATCCCCGCCAGCCTTCCGGGCCTCGTCCACCAATAGGGACGCGATTGGCAGGGGATCCAGCGAATCATGCTGGCGTAGCAGTTTCTGCAGGAACTTGTCGGCAAGCATGCGCGTGAGGCCGTCGGAACACAGGATGAAGATATCCCCGCATTGGACATCCAGAGGCAGTTCGTCCAGTTGCAGGTCATCCCGAAGACCCACGGCCTTGGTGACCACGCCCCTGAATTCAGCCGGCAGCGCCTTTTCGTTCTTCACCCCCACTTCCGCGACAAAGGTATGATCCGCCGTGATTTGTCTGAGTGCTCGCGCACGGTAGCAATACATGCGACTGTCGCCCGCGTTCAGGACAACGCCCCGCGAAGGGTCGCGGTTATCGAACAGGCCGACAACCACAGTGGTTCCCATCTGGGTAAAACCGCGTTCCTCGACGCGGTTCTTGATCCATGTGTTGACCTGCTGGACGGTATCCTTCACCAAGCGAACCCGGCCATCCAGATCCAGTGTATCCGCCGCGGGACTGGAAAAGGCTTCCGACAAGGCATCGGTCATGGCTTTGCTGGCCACATGTCCTTCGCGTGCCCCTCCCATTCCATCCGCCACGCAGTAGACACCGCGCCCGGGCAGACTTAGGACCGAATCCTCATTATTCCTGCGCTTGCACCCGACATCGGTTTTGGCCGCCGCCTGGAAAACAGGTGGATTCATGAAGCATACCTCTTTGAGGAGTACTCCAGCCTGCTTGCCCCCGTCATCCGCGTCACTCTGCCCTCATCCATGGAGTAGCAAGGGTGCGCTACTTGGTGCTGGATAACCCGGCCTTCAAGGGGAGATCCTTGATCTCGATCTTTTCCCCCTTCTTTCCCTTCTGACCGCCACCGCCCTTGATAATCGTCTGATTGGCTTGAGGCGGCAGGTCGGGGTCGGCGTTGACCTTGGCCTGGCCGAAGAGCACGTAGTCGATCAAACCCAGGGCGACGGGGTCGCTGATGGTCAGGTAGGAATGCAGGAAGTAGGGGGAGCCGAACACACCTTGCTTGGACTTCAGTTCCGGCGTTTCCACATAGAAGGCCGCCGTGCGGAAGATTTCCCGCATCACGGCTTCGTCACCACCCACCACCTGGTTGTTCTGGATGATCAACCCGGGAACGATCTGATCGTAGTCGGCCTTGGCCTTCGCATCCCCCACGTTCCAAATGTGGGCCCAGACATACCCGCTTCGGCCGTATCCGTCCACGCTACCTTCGCCGCTTTGCGAGTTGACTAGCAGGATCGATCCATCCACATCCATGTCCAAAGGATTCCGCCGTTCGCCAATCTGCTGGGCATCGATCGTCAGCCGGTTCGCCCGGATGTTGATCGTGGCCTGTTCCCTGAGAATCCCGTCATTCTGGGAATCCAGCACCCGGCCGTTGGGAACCAGAAGCTTCAACTCATCGCCGGCCGTGATGCTGTTCACGGACAACGCTCCACTGCGGTTTTGCCGCAGGTAGATGTTGTCACCGGAAATCTCATCGATCCTGGCGACGTTGAGATTGATCGGCTTGCTTTCGCTGCCGACATTGCCGCCCGCCTCGATGATGATCGAATCCACGTTCAGCATGGAATCGTTATCCTCGACGGACCCGCCCGCGATAAACGAGGCATCCCCGGCGTTCACCTCGCCCATGGCGATTCCGCCGTCCACATCCACCTCGACATTGTCGGCATCGAGTTGATCGAACACGAAGTCGCCACCGCCGTTGAGGATGAAATCGCCGCCCGCTTCGATCTTGCCGATTTCCGTGTCGCCACCCACATCCAGGATCATGTCATCGTCAGAGACAAGTTCATCTCCTATTAATGACCCGTTGATGGCCAAGTCAAGAATTCCAGCCGACTTGATGTACTCAACCTGCTCCATCACCGCCACGTTCATATTGGATGCGCAAGCAGGCGGGATACCGGCGGCAACAGCCGGGATGATCGCCGATTCCACGTCACCCGCCGTCTCAATAAAGACGCCGCCAGCCTCGGTATGCGTGCCCAGTCTGGCAGCATCGACCCGCAGGCGTTCCGACGCGCTGACGCCGATGCTGTTCGACGCCCACAGGGCGACAGAGCCACCAGACACCAGTCCGGCTCCCGTGATGGAACCGGACCGCGCTTTCATTCCCAACGTCCCGCCCGCATGGAGCACGGCGCTTATGGTGGTCAGGTCAATGTCCGCCGCTTCGATCAACAGGTTGCCGGCCACAGCGTCATTCGTCCCCGCCAGATTCAGTGCGTTATCGGCATACAGCGAGATGGTTCCCAGATCAGCCTTGATGCTCGCACCGGATAACTGCTCAATATTAGCGCCGTCCAAGAAAACATCGCCTGCCGATGCATGGATGGCGCCAAGGCTCTGATTCACATCGCCGCCTTGCGCCCAGATTGCGATGGATCCATTGACGCTGGTTATGATGCCTGGGGCATTGGTGATGAATACCCCTCCCATGGACAGGACACACACATTGCTGCCAGCTTCGACTTGGCCGATCGCAATATTGCCAGCATCAATCGTCTGTAGTTTTGCATTACCACTCCCACCGGCAATCACTCTTGAGGCAGTCAAGTCACCGTGAGCTGTGACATCAATTCCGCCTGTTACATTGGTTACCGATGTCAGTGTAACATTGTCAGTATCAACCAAGACAATCCCGCCTTGCGCGCCACCGGAAACGGTGTCGAAATCGTTGCCACCCTCGTCCAGCATCACGCTGCCGCCGGCACTGAATACCAGCGCACCCGCCATGCTCGCGGCGCTGTCCGTTAGATCGCCACCCACCGTCACTGTGAGCCCTCCGTTTACAGTGGACGTGACGCCACCAAGAACCAAGTCGTTAACATCAGCAAGTGCAATTGATCCGCCTGCCGTTCCCGCTGCGCTGTTGAAGTCGTTCGCGGCATGGTCCAGCGTCACCGCGCCATCCGCGCTGAACACCAAGGCGTCCGCCGTGTTCGCCGCGCTGTCCGTCAGCGCCCCGCCCACCGTCACGCTCAGGTCATTCACCCCGGCGTTCACCCCGGCCAGGTCCAACCCGTCCACATCCACCAGCGTCACGTTCCCGCCCGCCGTTCCCGCTGCGCTGTTGAAGTCGTTCGCGGCATGGTCCAGCGTGACGCTGCCGTTCGTCGCCATGAACACTAACGCTCCCGCCGTGTTCCCTGCGCTGTCCGTCAGGTTCCCGCTCGCCGTCACGTCCAGCGTCCCGGCGCCCGCACCCACGTTCACTCCCGCCAGGTCCAGGTCCCCGCTCGTATCCCTTACCGTCAGGTTCGCCGCTGTCCCCGTG
>CAIVSY010000036.1 GCA_903908715.1 uncultured bacterium | reverse complement strand
CAGCACCTGCCCTGTCATGTACGAGGAAGCATTGCCCGCCAGGAACAACACCACATCGGCCACGTCATCAGGCTGCCCAAACCGCCCCATCGGGATGGCATCCAACATCTTCTTGCGCACTTCCTCGGGCAACGCATCCGTCATCCGGGTCTGGATAAACCCGGGAGCCACTGCATTCACCCGCACGTTGCGCGAGGCCAGCTCCTTTGCCGCCGACTTGGTCACGGCAATCACCCCGGCCTTTGAGGCAGCGTAATTACACTGCCCGGCGTTCCCGATCAAGCCAATAATTGAGGCAACATTGACGATCGCCCCCGACCGCTGCTTCATCATCGGCCGGGCCGCCGCCTTGGTGAATAGGAACGTTCCCTTGAGGTTCACATCCAGGACCGCATCCCAGTCCTGCTCGGACATACGGATCATCAGCGTATCCTTGGTGATACCCGCGTTGTTGACCAGGATATCCAGCTTCCCAAAGGCCTCCACAACCCCCGTGACCACGGCATCCACCGCCGCCGCCTGGCTCACATCCGCCTCGAAACACTTGACCTTTCGACCAGCCGCCTCAACCAGCCCGGCCGTCTCCGCCAGCCATTCCGCCTTCAGGTCGCACAGCGCCACATCACAGCCAGCCTCGGCCAGTTTCCTGGCAATCGACTGCCCGATCCCGCGCGCCGCACCCGTCACCAGCGCCACTTTTCCATCCAACTGTCCCATCTTGTGCCTCCTTGTAGAAAACCCTTGTTAACCCTTCAACCCCGCCACAGCCTTGTCGAGAGTCGCCACATCGCCAATACTTACGGCCGCCGAATCCTTGTCGATCCGCTTGATCAGGCCGGCCAGGACCTTCCCCGGCCCACATTCGAAGTAGTCCTTCACGCCTTGCTGCCCGAACCATTCAATGCTGGATACCCATTGCACGGAGGACGTCACCTGCCGAACCATCAACGCCTTGATTTCATCCGGTGTACCATGGGGCCTGCCGGTCACATTCGACACCACCGGCACCGCCGGCGCATGAAGAACGACTTCCTTCAGGATCTGCTCCAACTTGGCCCCGGCTGAAGCCATCAGGGGGGAATGAAACGCCCCGGCGACCGGCAATACTACCGTCTTCTTCGCGCCGGCCGCCTGGGCCAGTTTCTCGGCTTCGGCGATTTTCGCCTTCTCGCCGGAAAGCACTATCTGCTCCGGTGAATTGATGTTGGCCATCTGCACACCCGCCGCCGCGCAAACTTTCTCCAGTTCCGGCATTGCCAGACCCATGACGCTGACCATGCCGCCCTGCCGCTCCTCGCACGCTTCCTGCATGGCCTTTCCACGCACCTTCAGAACCTTGACCGCATCCTCGAACGACAACACCCCTCCGGCCCACAAGGCCGTCCACTCGCCAAGGCTTAAACCCGCAAATCCGGAAGCCTGAAAGTCCGGGTGCAGTTTCTTCAGGGCGGTGAAACAGGCGGCACTGGTAACAAAAATCGCCGGCTGGCAATTATCCGACCGTGTAATCTCCTCAATCGGGCCTTCGGCGCATAGCCGGGCCAGATCAAAACCCAGAACACCGCTCGCACGATCAAACAAATCCTTGCATTCCGCATGGGCCACCACCAGGTCTTTGCCCATTCCGACCGCCTGCGCTCCCTGTCCAGCAAATACAACGGCTGTCTTCTTCATCGTTACCTCCTTACATGCGTATCACGGAAGACCCCCAGGTGAATCCTCCCCCGAAGGCAACCATTACCACCACATCGCCCTTCTTGATCCGACCAGCACGGACTGCTTCATCCAGGGCCACCGGAATCGAGGCGGCCGACATGTTTCCAAAACGTTCCAAGTTGACGTAGAATTTCTCCGGCGGGACCCCGAGCCGTTCGCGTATCGCGTCCACAATCCGGATATTCGCCTGATGCGGCACCACGCAGGCCACATCATCCAGAGTTAGCCCGCTCTGCTCCAATGCGTTACGAGCAGCATCACCCATGCTGCGCACAGCATTCTTGAAGACTTCCTTGCCCACCATTTGCATATAATGCATACGTTTCTCGATGGTTTCGACAGAGGTCGGACTCCGGCTACCGCCGCCGGGAATCTTGAGCAGGTCCGTCAATGCGCCATCCGAACCCGTCACAGTTGCAAGGAATCCGCGAGGCGCCTCGCAGGCCTGCAGGACAACCGCACCGGCACCATCCCCGAAGAGGACGCACGTTGCCCGGTCCTGCCAATCGGTAACGCAACTGAGCTTCTCGGCCCCGATGACCAGGGCTGTCCTGGCTGCACCGGTCCGGATGAACTGGCTGGCCACATGCATGGCATACAGGAAACCGGAACAGGCCGCTTCCAGATCAAAACAGGTCGCGTTCCGCGCGCCGATCAGGTTCTGCACAAAACAGGCCGTGTTCGGGAACACCATGTCCGGCGTCACCGTCGCCACGATGATCAAATCCACATCCTCGGCCGACACACCCGCCTGCGCAAGCGCACGCCGCGAAGCTTCCGCCGCCATGTCTGAAGTGGCCTCGTCCTCCCGCGCAATATGACGCTCCCGGATCCCGCTGCGGGTCACAATCCATTCGTCGGTGGTATCCACCATCTTCTCGAGATCGGCATTCGTCAGAACCCTTTCCGGAACGTAGGAACCGGTTCCGACAATGGTAACAGACTTTGCCGTCCCGGAACTTCCTTCCGCGGCAGGTTGGGCTTGCGTTTTCATGCGCTCCTGTGCAGTTTACTGGCCTCTTCCACAATATGCTTGTTCACATGGTGCCCCACGGCCTCGCACGCCACCCGGACCGCGTGGAAGATCGCCGTCCGGCTGGAAGAGCCGTGCGTAATGATGCAAACGCCGTTGACACCCAGCAACGGAGCCCCGCCGAACATCTCCGGGTCCATCTTGCTCTTCATCGATTTCAGGGCGCCTTTCAACAGCAGGGCGCCCAGCAAGCGGAGCGGATTGGCCTTGAACTCCTTCTTCAACCAGGAACCGATCGCGTGCGCGACGCTTTCGCTGGTCTTCAGAACCACATTCCCCACAAAACCATCGCAGACAATCACATCCGTATCGCCGCGGAAAATGTCGTGGCCTTCCACGTTTCCGCGGAAATTCACAGGCGCTTCCTTGAGAAGCCGGAAAGCCTCCTTGGTGATCTCATTGCCCTTGGTATCCTCCCCGCCAATACTCAGCAATCCAACCACCGGGTTCACAGCCCCGAGGATCTCGCGGGCATACACGCTGCCCATGACCGCAAACTCGACCAGCAAATCGGGCGTACAATCCGTGTTTGCCCCCGCATCAATCAGAACCACCGGACGCCCTGTGGTCGGCATCACGGTCGCAATCGCCGGCCTGCCAATCCCTTCAAGGGTCCGGAGTTTGAGCGTGGCCCCAACCACCATCGCACCCGTGTTCCCGGCTGAGACAACGGCATCCGCCTCCCCGGCCTTGACCATATCCATGGACCGGCTGATGGAGTTATCCTTCTTCTTGCGGATCGCCAGAGCCGGGGTCTCCTCCATGCCAACCGCTTCCGACGCATGCCGGATCACAATCTTGGATGGAGTCGGACCGTATTTGGCCAGTTCCCTTCGAATGACGTCCTCCTGTCCGACCAGGTACAGGGTCGTCAAAGCCTCGATCCCCCGGGCCGCTTCCACGGCACCGGCTACGATTTCCAGGGGGGCATAGTCACCCCCCATCGCATCTACAGCGATTCGCATGGCTTTCCGCGAATCAGTCTGCCTGCACGGTCACAACCTGCCGTCCCTTGTAATATCCACAGGACGGACACACCCGATGTGACTGCTGGGAAGCTCCGCACTGCGGGCAAGACTTCACAGTCGTCAACCGTGCCTTACTTACGCTTCTTCTGCGCATCCGGGTTCGACTTTTTGACTTTTTCCGTTTGGGTACCGCCATTTTTCACCTCAATCCTGTCCAGCCCGCTAAATGCGGACCAGTGCTCTTCCTCAAGCGCCTTACAACCGCAACTCTCCTTGTTCAGGTTGACCCCGCACACGGGACACAGGCCCCGGCAGGTTTCCCGGCAAACCGGGAAATTGGCAAAGGCGAGGATAATAGTTTCACGAAGTTCATCCGTCAAGTCTACCGTGGCATGGAGATTTTCCACCGGCCTTTCACAGAAAAACGCATCGTCTTTCACACTGCGGACGAACCGGTCCGCACACCGGGAACAAGTGAAGCGAACCTTGGCGCTCACCGCCCCTCGAACGAGCAACTCGTGGGTTACCAGGTTCAGATCAAGGGAATAGCGGATCGGCCCGGACGGAGTGATTTCTTTTGTATCGCCCAGATCGAGGATGTCACAAGGCTCCTCCCCCTCGATATGACTGCCTTCGGGTGGAATCCTCCAGGGTTCGATAATCACAGCCATGGTTGCACCTCCTCTTCCCTCTTTACTTGCGGGAAACACCCCCCGCCCTCCGGCCCGCCTGCCGGAGTCGGCGGGCAATGAAACGCTGGACAGCCGGGGGAACAAAGACACTGCTGTCGCCGCCGCGCTCAACCACCTCACGGACCGTGCTGGAATTGATATAACTGTAGGTCTCCTTGGGCATCAGGAAGATCGTCTCGATCTCAGAAGCCAGTTTCCGGTTGGTCAGCGCCATCTGGAATTCATATTCAAAATCGGAAAACGCCCGCAACCCCCGCAGCAGAACGTGAATCCCCTTCCTGCGAGCATACGTGACCAGCAACCCGTCAAATGCCTCCACTTTGACATTCTTCAAATTCCGCGTGGCAGCCCGCACCATCGCCACCCGCTCGTCGGCGGAAAACACCGTATTCTTACGGGATTGCTCCACGACCGCCACAATCACCCGGTCAAAAATGTGGGAGGCCCGCTCAATCAGGTCCAAATGCCCCAACGTAAGCGGATCAAATGTTCCCGGATATATCGCCGAATGTCTCATAATGCTGCCCCTGTCTTCAGTCTGTGGTCTTCCGTCTTCTTATACCCCAACAGCCGGGTCCCGCCATATTCCTTATCCAGCAATACATCCCATGCGGGATTGTACGCCCTCGTCTCTTCCGACGCCTGCTCAAGAATGAATAACCCGCCTTCCGCCAGTCGCCCCTCCTGTGCAAGAGCAGCAAGCAAAAGCCTTCCCCACTCCTTATTCCCCGTCCTGTCGTAGGGCGGATCGGCAAATACCACATCATACGGCTTGTCCCGCCAGACCCCCTCCAGGAATCGCAGACCGTCAGAACGCACCACCCGCCACCCCTGGTCCTCCCCCCCCCCACTCGCCCCCCCGCACAAGGTCCGCACATTTTGCTCAAGAACCTGTAATGTCCTTGGATCGGATTCCACCCAGCAAACATACCCGGCTCCACGACTCCAGGCATCCAGCCCCACTGCGCCGGATCCGGCAAAAACATCCAGGAACCGGCTTCCGGGAATCCGCGCCGCCAACGAGGAAAACAGCGCCTGCCGCACCATATCCTGCGTCGGCCTTACCCCGTCCCCCCTGGGCACCCGGATCGTCCGCCCCCGCAATGTCCCACCCGTCACTCTCATCCCGGCACTATAGCGTGTCCGAACCAAGCTTGCAAACACCCATCGGCCGATCTAATCGCAAGGAATTCCCGCGCAATAACCTACACTTATGCAGGATCTTTCGCGAAATCGGCCTCATACTGAATCACGTGAATCTGCTTCCACTTTCCGGACCAGAAACGGATTAACCAGACGAAGGCCAGAATCATCACAAACACGGTTGCAATCCACCATAGGGCATGCAAGCCCCACTTCCAATGATCGGCCGCAAGCAACGCCCCCGCAAACAACCCGAAGGCGATCAGACTGGCCAGAAGCGTCCATCGGGTATCGCCTGCCGCCACAAGCGCCCCGCAAACCACCACGTTGACCGCATCCAGAAGGCAGTACGCCGCCACATACCTCAGCAGAACCACGCCAACGGCAGTGATCGGTGCCGCATCCGGCTCGGACCCCATGAACATCGCATACCAGCCATGCGGGAAAAGAAGGAAAAGGACGGCAGTCCCCATCATCCACGCCTGCCCGAGCCACAGTCCCTGCCAGGTAATGCGTCCGGACATCTCCGAATCACGGCGGCCCTGTGAGTGCCCCACAAGAACCCGGACCGCCTCCGAAAGACCAATGATCGGGAAAAACGCCACTCCGTTGATCCGCCAGGCAATCCCGGTCGCCGCCAATTCGGTCGTCCCCACACGGCCGACCACAAAGACGAAAAACGACCATGCGGCAATCTCAAGGAAGAACCGGAATCCGTTCGGGACGCCGAACTTGAGGAGGCGCTGCATCATCTCGTCATCCCGCCGCCGGCCCTGCCAGGTATTGAACCTTGCACGGTTCTCCCTGAGCAGGAACAACCACAGGAACACCACTGCGGAACATGCCTGCGCGATGACTGTTGCGCTGGCGGCTCCACCAATCCCCAGCTCGGGCATACCCAGCCTGCCAAAAATCAACCCGTAGGCAAGCAGGGTATTCAACGCCACCGCGCCCATCTGAATGTTCATGACCGTAAGCATACGGCCACGCCCCGCGAAGAAACCCGCTACCGCGGTGGAGATGAAAGATCCGATCATCCCGAAGGAAACAATCTGGAAGTAGCGCACCTCGTAGGCCCGCACAAGAGGATCGTGCCCCACCCACGTGAAGAACGGATTCGCCAGGAACCCGATACCCACGGAAAGGAGGCCCGCCCCCAGCGAGAGGCGCAATCCCTGCCAGATCACGGAACCAATCCGCCTCGGCTGGCCGGCGCCATGATACTGAGCCGTCAGGACTGAAGTGTACCCCACCGCGCCCGTCACCAGGCTGCCAAGACAGAAAGCAGCCATGGTGGCCGGCACCACAGCCGCCATCGCTTCCGCGGAATACCGCGCAAGAAACAGCCCGTCAATGAACTGCATCAGCATATTGGCCGTCATCGACAGGATCAACGGACCCGCCAACATCAGGATCCGCCGCCACAAGATTAAATCAGGTTTCATCAGAAAGCGGGGGATCATGGAGGAAAGCCCACAAGGGCGCAATACCGAAACGGAATATCCATTTGACTCCCTCCACGCAGGGTTCTACAGTTCGGACATCTTGTCTTGCTTCTGGTAGTAAAACCCACGGGAGGTCACAATGAAGAAGGCGGCAGTTCTATTGGCGGCGGCAGTCATGATGGTTTCAGGGGCGGTATCCGGCGCGGAGGAAACAAAAGGCAATCTGCGATACTCCATCACAGTCTCCAAATTCGAGAACCAGGCGGGCTGGCACGGGCAGTGGGATATCGGCGATGCCTGGGGCGCTGTAATGACCGATGCCCTTCAGGGTTCCGGAAAATTCATTGTGCTGGGTGAAAAGGATATGCGCGCTGAAGCCATGGCCGAACAGGATCTGGCAGCTTCCGGACGCATGGCAGGCGGGAAAAAAGCCCCGGCCACCGGGCAGATGACACCGGCCCAACTGCTTGTGAAGGGAGCGATCACCCACGTCCAAGGCTCCACCACCGGCGGCGAAGGCGGCCTCAATTTCAAGGGAATCCGTCTCGGCGGCTCCAAGGATACCGCGGAAATCAATGCCACCATCTACCTGGTGGACTCGCGCACAGGCCAGGTCAAGGCATCCACCAAGGTAGTCGGGAAAGCCGGCCGACGCGGCCTGGCAGTAGGTTATTCCGGCTCAGCCCTGGGCGGCCTGACCGGTGACCTCGGCGGATTCAAGAAGGATAACGTCGGCAAGGCAACCGAGGATGCCGTGGCCCAGGCCGTGGAATTCCTGGTCAAACAACTGGAAAGCATTCCCTGGGAAGGCTCCGTGGTCTCCGCCAAGGACGGAAAGATCATCATCAACCGCGGCTCCCGCGAGGGCGTCACGGACGGCCAGACCTTTGTTGTCGGCAAGATCGAGGAAACCACCGATCCCGACACCGGCGAAGTTCTCGATCGTTCCGTCGAGAAGGCAGGCGTAATTACGGCCAAGACGGTGAAGGAGAAAATCACCATCTGCGAAGCCACCGAAGGCGGCAAATCGATCGAAAAGGGCATGTCCGTCCAGCCGCAGTAACAGGCGGTTCCCGACAAGAAGAAGGCGCTTCCCCTTCACGGGTGGAAGCGCCTTCCTGCTTTCAAAACCGGACCGTCACTTCCCGCAACCGCAAGAGACTCCTGCCGACGGCACTCCACACTGGCGAAGGATCATTTCCAGAGGGCAAAAACCTGTAAACGCCGACTGGAACAGGTTGAATCCCACAAAAGCCGTGAAGCAGAACCAGCCGGGATGCACCCAGTAGCCCAGCGCCACGCTGGCCATCACAAACACGCCGGCCGCAATACGAATGTAACGCTCCGTTGTCATATAACACGCCTTCCTTCCGCCATAACCCTCACCTAGAACCGGTAGGAGACGCCGACCGAGATAACCGGATACCACTGGAAAGGATCCATGTCCTCCTGAAGATCCTCCAATTCCGCCTCCAGAGCCCTGTCCACCACATCCTGCAATGCCGGATCCGAGGCCTGCGCCGTCGCACTCAGTTCAGGGGTCCCCTGGAACAATACGCCAAAATCACACGCGAAATGCCAACGCCCATCCGCACCAACCGCATTGCCATAACCAATGCCCGCATAGGGCGCCATTTCCTCAAACGTGACCTCGCCATCCAAAGATTCCAACCAGTATTCCACCCCGTTCAAATCAACCGGTTCATCCAGATCGGCCGTCATCTTGAACTTGTTCTTGTTGATCAAGCCGCCGCCACTCAGCCGGAAACCGCCGCCAAACGGGTGAAAATCCACCAAGGCCCCGTATGAGAACCACTCCATGTCGGTATTGATGGTCCCTTCATCCGTCAGCACCCGCGGCCCGAAGGACATGCCGTTGACCCCGAAACGAAATCCCAGATAGTCGTTCACTCCAACCGTCGCCTCCAACCCCGCTCCCAGTGTCCCCGCCTTGACCGTCAACCCGACCCCGCCCGCGGAACCCGAGTCCAACGCCGGCTGCATCGGGCGCACCGGCCGCGTATCAGCCGCCATCGCCGCATGCACCACTGCCAGACCCGCCAAACCCGCCACCAAGGTCTTCAAACGAAATTCCATGCCGCACTCTCCTTGTCCATTTTGTTGCTTGCCACGCTGGTTCAACCGACTCGCAGAAACATAACATAAACCTTTCCCCGCACCATAGGTTTTCGATAGGATGAGGGTTCAAAGCCACGACCCCGGAGGATCCGGACCCATGAGTACACATTGCGTGTTCTGCAGTATTGTGAAAGGCGAAATCCCCGCCACCAAGGTCTTCGAGGATGAAGACATCCTCGCGTTCATGGACATCGGCCCCGTGGTAAAGGGGCACACCCTGGTCATCCCGAAAGCCCACCACAATCCCATCACGGAAACACCCGTGACGGTCCTGCACAAGCTGATCGCCATCGTACAGCGCATTGCGCGCGCACAACTCTCCGGACTGAAGGCCGACGGCATCAACGTATCCCAGGCCAACGGCCAGACCGCCGGCCAGGTCGTCCCTCACATCCACTTCCACGTCATCCCGCGCTTCGCCACCGATGGCCACCACTGGAACTGGACCCCGCGGAAATACGAGACTTCCGACGAAATGCAGGAATACGCGAATCGGATCCGCGTGGCCCTGGAACAACCCTCCGGAAACTGAACCGAAAACTCCCGTATGCAGCCCAAGGATTACGAGTCCATCATCAGCCGAATCCTCCTGGAAGACCCGCGCTATCCCGCCGAGGCCTACGACTTCCTGCGGGAAATCATGGCTTTCACCAGCCAGAGCCTTAAGAAGCCCACCCACGGACCCGGCCGCCACATGAGCGGGAAGGAATTGCTCGAAGGCATGCGCCGCTACGCCGTCCAGGAATTCGGCCCCATGGCCCGTACCGTCCTGGCCTCCATGGGCATCACCCGAACCGAGGATATCGGCGAACTGGTCTTCATTCTCGTCCATTACGGCGTCCTCGGAAAAACCGAGGAGGACCGGAAATCGGATTTCGCCAACGGCTATGACTTCCGGGAAGCTTTCGACACCCCTTTCCTCCCGCTGTCCCGGAGACAGGCGCATCCCGCCCAGACCCAATCCCCTTCCCAATCACTATGAAAAAAACCTTAACCCGAATCCTACTGGCCATGAGCTTATTAACCCCCACCGCATCACACTCGGAATCAACCTCCCTCCAGGCCCTGGAAACCCTGCGGCAGTCCAACGAGTCGCTCGTCCGATTCACCTTGGACAACGGCTTGGTCTGCCTCGTCAAGGAGGACCATTCCGCACCCGTCATCTCCATTCAGATCTGGGTCGGATCCGGTTCCATCCATGAGAATGAATTCCTCGGCGCGGGCCTCTCGCACTATGTGGAACACATGATCTTCAAGGGGACCCCCACCCGCAAGCCGGGCGAAATCGCACGCTCAATCCATGACCTCGGCGGCAACCTGAACGCCTATACCAGCCTGGACCGCACCGTCTTCCACACGGATCTGCCCTCCCGCCACTGGCGGGCCGGACTCGACATCCTCTCCGATGCCGTCCTTCACCCGGCCTTTCCCGAATCGGAATGGGAGAAGGAGAAGGATGTCATCCTGCGCGAGATCAGCATGGGACGCGACAATCCGGACCGCATGCTGAACGAACGGATGTGGAGCACGGCCTTCACCGTACACCCGTACCGCATTCCGGTCATCGGATACGCGGACGTGTTCAAGACCATCACCCGCGAGAACCTCGTGAATTTCTACACCCGGCGCTATGTCACGGACAACATGATCGTGTCGATTGTCGGTGATGCTCCCGCCGCCGAAATCGAGTCTGCCCTTCGGGAACGGTTCGGCACCGTTCCGCGCCGGACCGGACTCCCCTCGCTGATCACCCCCGAGCCGCCCCAGGCCCTGGCCCGCTTCTCCCGCCAGTCCGGGCCCCATAAGATTTCCCGCATCACGATCGCCTTCCATACCGTCACCCTCGCCGATCCGGACGCCCCGGCCCTGGAACTGCTCGCGTCCGCGGCCGGCAACGGGCAAAGCTCCCGCCTGGTCCAGAACATCAAGGAGAACAAGCGCCTCGTCCATTCCATCAGCGCCGGCTCCTATACCCCGCGCGACCCGGGCATCTTCGCCGTGGAAGCCACATTCGATCCAGCCCGCGAAACCGAGGTCATCCAGGCAATCTATGACGAAATCGCCTCCTGGCGCACAGACACCTTCTCCAAGGCGGAAATCGAGAAGGCCCGCCGTATGATCCTGGTCGGCGAACTGTCCTCCCTCCAGACCATGCACGGGCAGGCGGCAAGTTACGCCTCCGGCGAGTTGTTCATGCGGAACCCGCGCATGGCCGAAGCCTACCTCGGGAAACTGGCCACCGTGACGCCGGACGACCTGCGCTCCGTCGCGCGCAAGTATCTGCTCGAGGAGAACCGGTCCACCGTCCTCCTCTGCCCCGCGCAGTCAACGGAATCCGCCAGGGCCTTGGAACAGAAGGCGGCTGCGCCTTCGCTTGAACGGCGCAGCCTTCCGAACGGAATACCACTCATAGTCCGTCAGGACCGGAACCTGCCGTTTGTCTACGTCTGCGCCGCCTTCCGCGGTGGCGTCCTCTCCGAATCGGAGGATCAGGCGGGGGCCTGCAACCTTATGGCCCAATTGCTGATTCGCGGCACCCAGCGCCGAACCGCCGCCGAAATCGCTGAAACCATCGAATCCCTCGGCGCTGAACTCGCCCCCTTCAGCGGCCATAACAGCTTCGGCCTGCAAGCCCGCTGCCTGACTCCCGACGTGGACCGCCTCCTGGAAATCTTCTTCGATTGCCTGACCAACCCCGCCTTCCCGGAGGACGAGGTAACCAAACAGCGAGTGGTCCAGTTGGCCTCCATCGACTCCCAGTGGGAACAACCCTTCTTCGTCGCCCAGAATGGCCTCGACGCCATGCTTTTCAAGAACCACCCCTACCGCTGGCACCCGATGGGCACACGAGAAAGCGTGGAGAAAATGGACGCCGCCACTCTCCGGGCCTTGTACCGCCGCCTCGTGGTTTCCGGGAATATGTCGGTATCCATCTTCGGGGACCTTTCTCCCGACGAGGCCGCACGCCTCGCCGCCGGCTATACGGCCCGCATCCAGAAGGGGAACGCCCCTTCCCTTTCGCCCACCCCCGCAGCCCCAGCCCTGCCCGCCCGGACGGTGAAAAAGGAACCAAAGGAACAGTGCATTATCCTTCTCGGATTCCCCGGCATCACCATGACGGATCCGCGGAAACCCGCCGTCGAAATCCTGGAAGCCTCGCTGAGCGGAATGTCCTCCCGGGTCTTCCATTCCATCCGCGAGGAACGCGGATTGGCGTATTATGCGGGCGCACGCCAGCGCTGCGGCCTGGCACCGGGCAGCTTCTTCCTCTACTCGGGCACCCGCCCGGATGCGGCTGCGGAAGTGGAATCCCTGCTCGCCGCGGAAATCACACGCGTCGCCCAGGAAGGGCTCCAGCCGGAGGAAATCGCCCGGGCTAAGAACCAGCTGATCGCTGATCACGACATGCGCCTGCAGGACAACATGAGCCTGGCCATCAGCAGCGCCCTGAATGAACTGTACGGACTGGGCTACCAGTATGAGTTCGATACCGCAGGAAGGATCGAGGGCGTCACGCCCGACCAGATCCGCCATGCCGCCGCCTCGCTCTTTTCAACCAACCGGATGGCCGTCTCCATCGTGCTCCCCGCTTCCCAAACCCGCTGACCGATCCTCCCTGTCAACCATCACGAACCATTGAGGTGACTATGCCAAGAACAACACGTCTGACCCATCTGCCGGAATGGAAAGCCCTTCGCGCGAATTTCGCGGAAGTGGAAGGCCTGCACCTGCGCGACCTGTTCGCCGCCGATCCCGCCCGGGCGGAACGTTTCTCCCTCGAGGCCTGCGGCTGGTATCTGGATTATTCCAAGAACCGGATCACCACCGAAACCCTGCGGCTCCTCCTGGACCTAACCCGTGTATGCCGCGTACAGGAAGCCGCCGCCGACATGTTTGCGGGCCGGAAAATCAACCAGACCGAAAACCGCTCCGTCCTTCACACCGCCCTCCGAAACCGCTCGAACACACCCGTTCTCGTGGACGGGAAGGACGTCATGCCGGACGTGAATGCCGTCCTCGGCAAGATGACTGAATTCGCGAAAAATATCCGCTCCGGATGGTGGCGGGGCCATACCGGCGCCACGATCCGCAACATCGTGAATATCGGCATTGGCGGATCCGACCTGGGCCCCGTCATGGCTTTCGAAGCCCTGAAGTCCTACAGTGAACGCCGCCTGAACCTGCGGTTTATCTCCAATGTGGACGCCACCCATTTCGCCGAATGCACACACGACCTGGATCCCGCAGAGACCTTGTTCATTGTCGCGTCCAAGACCTTCACCACCCAGGAAACCATGACCAACGCCGAAACGGCGCGGGCCTGGTGCCTTGCCGCCCTCAAGGATCCGGCAGCCGTGGCCCGCCATTTCGTGGCCGTCTCCACCGCCACCGAGGAGGTCAAGGCCTTCGGCATCGACCCCGCAAACATGTTCGAGTTCTGGGACTGGGTCGGCGGGCGCTATTCCCTTTGCTCCGCCATCGGCCTGCCCCTCATGATCGCCATCGGGCCGGAACATTTCCTCGCCATGCTGGATGGCTACCATGCCATGGACCGGCATTTCCTGGAGGCGCCGCCAGAGTCGAACCTGCCGGTCCTGCTCGCCCTGCTGGGCATCTGGTACAATAATTTCTTCGGCGCCGAAACCCACGCCATCCTGCCATATGACCAGTATATGCACCGGTTCGCCGCCTATTTCCAGCAAGGCGACATGGAAAGCAACGGCAAAGGCGTGGACAAGCAAGGCAAGCCGGTCGCCTGGCAGACAGGCCCCGTGATCTGGGGCGAGCCGGGCACCAACGGCCAGCACGCCTTCTACCAACTCATCCACCAGGGCACCAAACTGATCCCGTCCGACTTCATCGGATTCTGCAGGAGCCTCAACCCCATCGGCGATCACCATGACAAATTCATGGCCAACTTCTTCGCCCAGACCAAGGCTCTTGCGTTCGGGAAGACCCGCGCCGAAGTGGAAGCCGAGGGAACCGCGGCCAAGCTGGTCCCGTTCAAGGTCTTCGACGGCAACCGGCCAACCAATACCCTTCTGGCCGAGAAGCTCACCCCCGCCACGCTGGGCGCACTAATCGCACTTTACGAACACAAGATTTTCGTGCAGGGCGTGATCTGGAACGTGTTCTCGTTCGACCAGTGGGGCGTCCAGCTCGGAAAAGTCCTGGCAAACAAGATCCTACCCGAACTCCGGGCCGGCCAGGACCTGCCGCTCAACCATGACAGCTCAACAAATGCCCTGATCCGGCGGTACCAGGCCGGCCGGAATTCCGGCTGATCCGGCTTTCCATGAATCGTATCCTTCTCATCGGCAGAACCGGACAGGTTGGCTTCGAACTGGAACGCCTCCTCCCCTCTCTGGGTAGCTTTCAGGCCGTGGATTTCCCAGAAGTGGATCTTGCGAATCCGGACTCGATTCGCACCACGATCCGCGCACATAGCCCGGACCTCATTCTCAACGCAGCCGCCTACACCGCCGTCGACAAGGCCGAGTCGGAACCGGAACTCTGCCATGCCATCAATGCCGCCGCCCCGGCAATCCTGGCCGAGGAAACCCGCCGCCTGGGCTCCGCCCTGGTACACTATTCCACGGACTTTGTTTTCAATGGCGAAACCGACAGGCCTTACACCGAGGAGGACACCCCCGAACCGCTGGGCGTCTATGGCCGCACCAAGCTGGAGGGCGACAAGGCCATCCAATCCTCCGGCGCACGGCACCTGATCTTCCGCACCGCCTGGGTCTACGGGCGGCGCGGCAAAAACTTCCTGCTGACAATCCAGCGGCTGGCCGGCGGAAACAAGCCCCTGCGAATCGTCGATGACCAGATCGGCTCTCCCACATGGAGCCGGGTCATCGCGCAGGCAACGGTTGCTGCCCTGAAGAAAATCCACCCCGAACCCGCGGGATTGTCATGGGACCGGGTCACCGGACTCTACAACCTTGTGTGCGGCGGGCAAACCTCCTGGCACGGATTCGCCCGTGCCTTCCTGCCCGCCGGACTTCCTGTGCAACCCATCCCGACCACGGAGTACCCCACCCCTGCCCGGCGACCCGCCTACTCGGTCCTCGCTTGCGATAAACTGCGCCGCGTATTCGGGCTTTCCCTCCCGCACTGGCAGGACGCTCTCCGCGATTGTCTCGCGGCCAACGATTGAATCCCCCGGTTCAGGCTTCCGCAACCACGCCGCTGACTGCCGTCAGAAGGGCCTCGGCATCCGCGCGGCCCAGACACCGGCGCACACAGCGGGTCTTGGCGGTCTTCTGGCTGAGCTGATGGGCATCACCGGTTTCATCATACAACACCACGGGCAGTGCGCTCGTACTGGGCATCATCTCAAGCAGCGCAGCCGCGGCACTTCCGTTCATCCTCGGCAGCATCTCCTTCGCCAGGATAATATCCGGCTTTGCCCCGGTCGCCTTCTCCAGCAGTTCCGGACCGCCGGCCACCACTTCCACATCATAACCGGAGCTCTCAAAGAGCTTCGTGATCCGGGCGGAAAAGGCGGGATCGTCCTCCGCCAGAAGGACCTTCTTGCGGCTCCGATTCTTCATCTCCGACAGGCTGCGACGGCGCGCCAGGATGGAACGGATCATACCGACAAACTCAGCCTCGTCACAGGGCTTGGCAATAAACCCGTCCACCTCAACCGTCTTGAAAAAGTCCATCAGCATCGAACGTGCCGTCAGCACCAGAACCGGATACCGGGGCTTGCCGTTCGGACCCGTGATCCGCTTGAGAAAACCCAGACCGCCCATGCCGGGCATGCTGATATCCAGGACAATCAGGTCTGGATGGAACATTTCCATCGCCTTGAGCGCCTGCTCGCCGCTGTCGGCGGTTGTCACCATGAAATCCTCATGGATCAGATAATCCCGCAGCGACACCAACAGATGCCTCTCGTCATCCACCAGCAGAATATGATCCTTCTTCTCTTCGCTCATGCCGTTCCTTTCCGTCCCGTACACCTGCCCGCCCTCGCGGACACGGCACAGGACTCCTGCAGGCCTACAATATGCTGTCCTTGCGCCCCATGATCATGAGATCCAGCAACGCATGACATTCCTCATCGTCCCACGGCTCCCGCAGGACCGACAAACCAAATCCGCAGATGATCTCCTTTTTCACCGGATGCATCTCCCCGCCATCAACCAAGGCCAGGATCGGCAGGACACGCCGCGCCTCAGACCGCTTGACCGTCGACAGGATGCCGGCCGCCTCCAACCCTGCCATCCGCCAGTCAAGCGCCACCAGGTCTGGATTCACCGCCGCAAGCGACGCATCGAACGAGCCACCCAGCCCGGTCCGCTCAACACGGTACCCGGATGCCGACATCAATGCACCGAGACGCTCACAGCCATCCGCATGCCCTGTCGCGATCAGAACCGTCGCCGGAGAAGCCACCGGAACGCGAACAGCCACCCGTGTACCGCGAGGCCGCCCCGGCGGGGGACTCTGGAACGCTATGGTCCCGCCATGATGCTCAATCAACTCCTTGCAGATCGACAAACCCAGCCCCGCTCCGCTTGCATATTCCCCGACCCGGAAAAAACGGTCCGTGATCCGGTTGAGGTACTGCGGCTCAATCCCGATTCCCGTATCAATCACCTCCAGCAGGAGAAACCCGGCCCGCTCCGGGTCCACACGCAGCATCACCTCGACACTGCCCTGCGAAACATTGAACTTGATGGCGTTCCGGATGATGTTAAAGAGAACGCGCTCGAGTTTCTGCGGATCGCCGTTGACGAATACCGGCCCCGCCTCGATCACCACCTTGAACTCCAGGCCCGCAGACTCGACCTGAAGCCGCATGGACTCCACCGCCTTGTCCACAAAACGGGGAAACTCGATCTTGACGTTCCGCAGTTTCAGCGCCTTGGCCTCCGCACGGCTGATATCCAGAATGTCCTCGACCGTGCGCGCCAGCCGGTGACAATCCGCCCGGATCATGTCCACATACCCGCGCGCCCGCTCCCCCAGCGGTTCCGCCACCCCGCGCAACAGGTTACCCGCAAGGTAATGAATCGAGGCGAGCGGCGTCTTGAGCTCGTGCGACACGTTGGAAACGAAAACTGTCCTGTCCTGGTCGTGCTCCTGCAACTTGAGGATCGCCGCGCGCAACTTCTCCTCGATCTCCTTGCGAACGGCAATCTCCGCGTTCAACTCCTCGTTCAGCCGCGTCCTTTGCTGCACCTGGATCGCCAGTTCGTCATGGGCGTTCTGCAACTGCTGCTCCGCCTCCTTGCGGGTGGTCACATCCCGCACGAAGAAGCAAAGGTAGTCGCCCGAATCGAACCGGATACGGCTGGTCGAGATCTCCGCAGGGAACTCGGTGCCGTCCTTGCGCATGCAGAAGGCCTGGATGAGCGTGAACTGATCCTTCTTGAGATTCTCGCAGACCATGCGCATCACGGCATCGTCACAGCCGGGAATCACATGCGGAATCGTCCGCTCGCACAACTCGGCAACCGTGAAGCCGAACGCGGCGGAAGCCCGGGGATTGGCGTCCATGATCACCCCGGACATGTCGGTAATGAAGGCCGCGTCATAGACATTGCGGAACAGCGCCTGCAAACTGGCATTGCTGATCGCAGCCGCCGCCCCGCTGCGCCGGGAAACCTTGCCTGCCTCCGCCCCTCCGCGGGTCGACCGGCCGCCCGGCCCCTTCTCCTGGAGCTCGGGGGGGATCTTCAGCAGTATGGTCTTGGATAAGTCTGCTGGCTTCGGCATCAATTTCCCATTCCCGTTTTATGGAAGGGCAGTGTGGCAAACCAGCCGCCTATCCGTCAAGAACACCCCTGCCTTGATTTTCTTTCTTGTCGCTACCGCCTCCATCGCCATAATGACCCCCGTAACGATTGACCAGGAGAGTAGAACCATGGACCAGATCAAAGTTTTTCTGAATGAAGACGAGATGCCCCGCCAGTGGTATAACATCGCCGCCGATTTTCCCCACGCCATGCCGCCGCCGGTTACGCCCGATGGCAAGGCCGTCACTCCCGACATGCTGGCGCCCGTCTTCCCTATGAATCTGATCGAACAGGAAGTCAGCACCCAGCGCTGGATCGATATCCCCGACGAAGTCCTTCAAATCCTCTGGCAGTGGCGCCCAAGCCCCCTGTGCCGCGCGCGCCGCCTGGAACAACTGCTCAAGACCCCCGCCAGAATCTATTACAAGAACGAGGGCGTGTCCGCCCCCGGCAGCCACAAACCCAACACCGCCGTCCCGCAGGCCTATTACAACAAGAAGTTCGGCATCAAGCGGCTGACTACCGAAACCGGCGCCGGCCAGTGGGGAAGCTCGCTCGCCATGGCCTGCCAGATGTTCGGCCTCGAATGCAAGGTCTACATGGTGAAAATCAGCTTCACCCAGAAGCCGCTCCGCAAGATCATGATGCAAACGTGGGGCGCCGACTGCATCGCCAGCCCCAGCAACACCACCAATGCCGGCCGCGCCATTCTCGCCCAGGACCCGGATTGCCCCGGCAGCCTGGCCATCGCCATCAGCGAAGCCATCGAAGACTGCGTGACCTCAAAGAACACCCGCTATGCCTTGGGCAGCGTGTTGAACCACGTCTTGCTCCACCAGACCATCATCGGACTGGAAGCCAGGAAACAGTTTGCCAAGATTAACGTCTATCCCGACGTTGTCATCGGCTGCGCCGGCGGCGGATCCAACTTCGCCGGCCTGAGCTTCCCGTTCCTCGCCGATAAGATTGCCGGCAAGAAGAACCCGCGCGTCATCGCCGTGGAACCCGCCGCCTGCCCGAAAATGACCCGCGGCATCTTCGCCTACGATTCCGGTGATGTCGCCATGATGACCCCGCTCCTTCCCATGTATAGCCTCGGGCACACCTACGTACCCGCTCCCATTCATGCCGGCGGGCTGCGCTATCACGGCATGGCGCCGCTGGTCAGTCACGCCCTCCGCGAAGGGCTCATGGAAGCCGTGGCCATCCCCCAGTTGGAATGCTACCGCGCCGCCATGCTGTTCTCCCAGGCGGAAGGGTTCATCCCCGCGCCCGAAACCTCCCACGCCATTGCCATGGCCGTCCGCGAGGCAAACCAGGCCAAGGAGGAAGGCAAGGAAAGAGTCATCGTTCTGAATTGGTCGGGTCACGGCATCATGGACTTGAGCGGCTATCAGGCATTCCTCGAAGGCAAGTTAACGGACTATGTCCTGCCCGATGCGGAAATCGCCAAGGCCGAGGAATGCCTCAAAGGCCTTCCCAAGCCCCCGCCCCTGCAGTAACAGGCACGGAATGGGAGCAGGATCCGGGCTTACAAGACCCTGTCCCCGTCCCTACGACTCAATGCCGGGGCGGCCCTGCACCCCGGCGTTGAAATAATGCTTGAGGCAGCGCATCTCGGTCACCAGATCCGCCCGCCCGCACACTTTCCCGCCGGCGCCTCGTCCGGTGAGGACCAGTTCCACTGCTTCCGGCTTGTCGGCCATCAACGACAGCACTTCATCCTCCGGGAACAAGCCCGCCCCGACCGCGCCATTGATCTCGTCGGCAATCACCACATCATAACGGCCGCTATGCAGGGCACTCCGCAAGGCTGCAAGCCCCTGCGCCGCCACAGCCCGATCTTCAGCCGAAGGCTTTCCCCGCACAAAGCGTCCCGCGCCATATTGCTCAACCGTGACTTCCGGGAAGCGCTCCTTCAGGATCCGGATCTCGCTGTAGTCGCCTTTCTTGATGAACTGGCCAAGATACACCCGCAAGCCGGCTCCCACCGCGCGCACGGCCAGACCAAGCGCCGCCGTGGTCTTGCATTTGCCCTCTCCCGTATAAACCTGGATGTATCCCTTGTTCATTTTTCCCTGTCCTGGTTTCCGTTTACCGCCACCCCTGGGCCCATCGCGGTGTCTCCGGCAGCAGGGCACTGAACCTTGCAACCAGCCGGGCCTCGTATTCCTTGTCATAGGTGCCGCCAAGGAACCGTGCGTAGGCCTCCCGGTAAAACAATTCCCAGGATGCCTCCTCGTGGCCCGGATCGATCGGGAAAAAGCGCACCCCAACTTCCCGCGCAGCCTTCAAATCCCCCGGAGCGTCTCCGATCATCAGGATCCGGTCCGGAACATAGCGCCCCCCCGTAGCCATCCGCAAATGTTCGGCCTTGGTGCCCATCTCCTGTCCGGCGATCACCGCAACATCATCCAGCATGCTGTTTTCGGCCCATTCGCGGATCAAGGCCTCCGCGGGAGTCTGCGAGACGCAAATGGCATCCGAGTGTTTCCGGATCTCATCCAGGCTTTCGCGGACCCATCGGAACGGCTTCAGACTCTGGACGGTCTCCGCCACACGGATATTCACCGCCAGGCTCCATTGCAGAAGGCGGGTCAATTCGGGGTCACGGGTCTCCGCCACCTGCTGCTCGAGCGCGGGATTGCCCAGCGGCAGGCCGGATTCGCAGAATCGCCGCAAGGCGGTGGTATCCGGGAGGGAAACCCCGGACCCGGCGACGCCCGGATAGCTGGGCAGCATTTCAAAGACCCGGAGCAGGGAGAGGAACCGGTTTTGCCCGCGATACTTGGAGTAAAGGTTCACGAACTCCGCCACATCCCGCAGGGGCTGTTCAATCCGCTCCAGTCCCCACATGGAAATAATCAGCGAATGGAAACACTGCTTCTGCTTGATCTCCATGGTCGGGAAGACACAGCCATCGGAATCGACACCGACGAAGGAGTCATGCTTCGGCTGGAAATGGATCAGGTCCTCCTTGGAAAAAACAGGCATTTGATGCATACGGCATTTCTATAAGCGCACCGTGATCCTGTCAATGTTTCTGGTTGCTTCAGCAAATGCTTTTGATATATTTCCGGCCTCATTTTTGAAACGCGCCCATCGTCTATCGGTCAGGACATTAGGTTTTCATCCTAGTAAGCCGGGTTCGACTCCCGGTGGGCGCGCCAATCCAAGAAATACCTTTATTTTATTGGCTTTTCTTTGCTTTTTTGGGTTTACGGCGGCGAGAGTCATAACGCTTAGTCATAAAGCGAGTGCCTTTGTCGCCTATGTTTCCCGATGTCACCAAGAACAAGATTTGCGCCGCGTTCAGATGATGGCGACGCCATTTGTGAGCCGACGGCTGGCCTTCTGAGTCAAAAAAGATCGTCTCGCCGATGACAGGAGAGACTCGACCGTCTTGAATGGCACCGCCGCCCATTCGCGCAGTCTCGAGACATTGAGCGGGTGTTCCGGGCAAAAGAACGCAATGCCCAGAAATCGCTGGATCAACCGAAAACCAGGGCAGGAACTGCGGCCCCGTTGCCCCCACGTGGGCTCAAATCCGCCCAGTCGACGCCTTGCCGTGGGCTGCCCCATTCGGGCTTTGTGGGGCATTTGTGGCGAGGGACTCGTGAGGTGTGTATTGAAAGAGGACGGAAGGAATCATGCCTTGCCGAATGCTCCGATCTTTGCTCCCAATCCTGCTCAGCTTCCATCTTGTGAAAACTGTTGGTTCGGCGTATGTTTCGGGAACTGATATGGCTGGCGACGGCTAAGCAACCCGGAAGGGACAGTATGGCGAACGGCAAGGATGCGATCTGCGATCTCGATAAGCGGTTGTGGGATGCCGCCGATGAACTCCGGGCAAACTCGAAGCTGAAGTCATCCGAATACTCCGTTCCCGTGCTGAAATTGATCTTCCTCCGCTACGCCGTAGGTCGAAAGGCTGGACTATGACCAGCAAGAAGAAATTGTCTGAACGGGACATCATCACGAAATTCATCCTGCCAGCCCTTGCGAAGGCGGGATGGAACCTTCAGACTCAGGTTCGAGAAGAAGTGTTTTTCACGGATGGCAGGCTCATCGTCAAGGGCGACAAGACTGCCCGTGGCGAGCGCAAGAGGGCAGACATCGTCCTCTACTACAAGCCGAACATCCCTGTCGCCACGGTCGAGGTGAAGGACAACACGCACTCCGTGGGGGCTGGAATGCCCCAGTCGCTCGACTATGCCGAGACCCTTGATGTCCCCGTGGCGTTCAGCACGAACGGCGACGGTTTTCTCCAGCATGACCGTTCAGGACATTCCCCCACCATCGAAACTCAACTCGGAATGATGGAGTTCCCGTCGCCTGAAGAAGTCTGGAAGATGTATGCGACGTTCAAAGGTCTTCAGACGCCAAAGCAGGCACAGATTGCGTCCTTCGACTACTTCTTTGACGGCTCAGGCAGAACGCCACGCTACTACCAGCAAATCGCCATCAACAGAACCGTAGAAGCTATTGCGAAAGGGCAAAACAGAGTCTTGCTCGTGATGGCAACCGGCACAGGCAAGACCTACGTTGCCTTCCAAATCATCCACCGTCTTTGGAAGAATGGCATCAAGAAGCGCATCCTTTTTCTCGCCGACCGCAATGTCCTGATCGACCAGACCAAGCGGAATGACTTCAAGCACTTCAAGGACAAGATGACGGTCATCAGGAAGAAGAAGATCGACAAGGCTTATGAGGTGTACCTTGCCCTTTACCAAGGACTGACCGACTACAACGAGGACAAGGATGCCTACAGACAATTCAGCCCCGACTTCTTCGATCTGATCGTGGTGGACGAGTGCCATCGTGGGAGTGCCGCCGCTGATAGTGCATGGCGTGAAATCCTGACCTACTTCAAGTCGGCGACTCAGATCGGTTTGACTGCCACGCCCAAGGAGACCAACGAAATCTCGAACATCGAATACTTCGGCGACCCCATCTACACCTACAGCCTGCGACAGGGCATTGATGATGGGTTCCTTGCCCCCTACAAGGTGATCCGTGTCGGCATCAACATAGACTTGGAAGGATGGCGACCTGAAGCGGGCAAGACAGATACAGACGGGAACGAAGTAGAAGACCGTGTCTACAATTCCAAGGACTTCGACAAGAACATTGTCATCGATCCACGAACCCAGTTGGTCGCCAGAAAAGTGACCGAGTTCCTGAAAAAGACGAACCGCTTCAACAAGACCATCGTTTTCTGCGTGGATATTGAACACGCCGAGCGGATGCGACAGGCACTCTCCAACGAGAACCCCGATCTGGTCAAAGAGAACAGCAAGTATGTCATGCGGATCACGGGCGATGACAACATCGGGAAGCGGCAGGTGGATAATTTCATAAATCCAGAGGAACGCTATCCCGTCATCGCCACGACATCCAAGTTGATGTCCACGGGCGTCGATGCCCAGACCTGCAAGTTGATTGTCCTCGATTCCAACATCCAGTCGGTATCTGAGTTCAAACAGATCATCGGGCGAGGAACCCGGATCAGGGAAGATTACGGCAAAACGTTCTTCACGATCATGGATTTTCGTAACGTGACCGACATTTTTGCCCGACCCGATTTCGACGGCGATCCCGTGATGATAAAGACGGTTCAGGGTGAAGACGAGTTGACCGATGAGGACATCAACGGTGTGGTTGAACAGGACGTGAAGGATGTCCCCCCTTCAGGTGAGATCACCTATCCTGAGATCATCGGAGGCGGGGAAATTGTTGCCGAACCCAAGCCGAAGATTTACGTCAATGGCGTGGATGTTTCCATTCTCCACGAGCGGATTCAGCATTTGGACGCCAACGGTAAACTGATCGTGGAAAGCCTGAAGGATTACACGAAGAAGAACATCCTCAACGAATATCGCTCGCTCGACGCTTTCCTTGCGAAATGGCGTTCCTCATCCAGAAAGAAAGCCATCATTGAGGAACTCGAATCCCACGGCGTGATTCTCGACAACCTTGCCGCCGAAGTGAAGAAGGACATGGACGTGTTTGACCTCGTTTGCCATATCGCATGGGATATGCCGCCGCTCACCCGCCGTGAACGTGCAGAGCAGGTGAAGAAGCGGAACTACTTCACCAAGTATGGAGACAAGGCTCGCATGGTCATCACCGCCTTGCTCGACAAATACGCTGATGGTGGCGTTGAGAACATCGAAGATATGTCCGTGCTGCGAATTGAACCCTTCACACAATTCGGTACGCCTGCCGAAATCATCGGGCTGTTTGGCGGGAAGGCGAAGTATCTTGCCGCCCTCGAAGAACTAGAGAAACAGATTTACGCCGCCGCCTAAAGGAATTGCATGAAGAACATTGGCAATATCATCAAGACGCTTCAGAACATCATGAGGAAAGACCCCGGTGTTTCTGGGGACGCCCAACGCATTGAGCAACTCGGCTGGATGATCAGCCTGAAGATTCTCGATGACAAGGACAAGGAACTCGAACTGCTGAATGATCGCTATGTGTCGGTGATGCCTAAGAAACTCCAATGGCGAAACTGGGCGGCTGACGATGAGGGCATGACGGGCGATCCGTTGAAAGAGTTTGTGGATGGGGAGTTGATCCCGAAACTCAGGAATCTGGATGTCAGTTCGGGCAATAAGCGTGCGTTGATTATCCGTGAGATATTCGACGGCACCAACAACTACATGAAGAATGGCACCATTCTTCGGCAGGTGCTCAATGAACTGAACCAGATTGACTTCAACAGTTCCGAAGATCGTCATGTGTTCGGCGATATTTACGAGACGATTCTGAGAGACCTCCAAAGCGCAGGGAACTACGGCGAATTCTATACGCCCCGTGCCTTGACCGAATTCATCACTGAAATGGTGAACCCCCGCCTCGGCGAGAAGGTGCTTGACCCTGCTTGCGGCACAGGCGGATTCCTGACCAGTGCCATCGAGAACATCCGTCGGCAGGACGTGAAAGACGTTAAAGACCTGAAGGAAATGGAGAAGACCATTCACGGGATGGAATTCAAGCCGCTGCCGTTTATGCTCAGCGTCACAAACCTGATTCTGCACGACATTGAAGTCCCGAACATTGACTACACTGATAGTCTGAATCGGGAATACACATCCATCGGTCAGAAGGATCGTGTCGATGTGATTTTGGCAAATCCGCCATTCGGGGCATCCGTGACCGACGGCGTAGAGACGAATTTCCCGCAGGACTTCCGCACGACAGAAAGCGCCGACCTGTTCCTCCTCCTGATGGTTCGCTATCTCACCGATGGTGGACGGGCTGGGATCATTCTTCCTGACGGGTCGCTCACGGGTGACGGGGTGAAGGGTCGAATCCGCAAGCATCTTCTGGAAACCTGCAATCTGCACACCATTGTCAGGCTGCCGAATTCGGTTTTCCAACCATACGCCAGCGTGGCAACTAACCTCCTGTTCTTCGAGAAAGGCAAACCCACCAAGGAGATTTGGTACTGGGAACACCAGCTCCCTGAAGGCGTAAAGGCTTACAGCAAGACCAAGCCCATACAGAAGAGCGAGTTCGACAGCCTGAAGAAGTGGTGGAGGAAGCGGAAGGAAGGAGAGCGGGCTTGGACGGTGTCCATCGAAACCATAGCCGCCAACGGCTACAGCCTCGACATCAAGAATCCGCATACGCCAGAAGAATCGCACGCTCATTCCAGTGCGGAACTGGTCGCCATGCTGCACGATTCGTTCCGTAAGAGCGATGAACTGCTGGCGAAGCTGAAAAAGGAACTTGCCAATGGCTGAGTGGAAGAAGGTGAAAATTGGCGAGGTAGCAAAGCACCGCAAGGGGTCGGTGGTTATTCGGGACGATGCGGAGTACAAACTGTGCAGAGTCCAACTCCACAGGAGGGGAGTTGTTCTTCGTGAAGTGCTCCGTGGAGCCGACATCAAAACGAAGAAACAGCAACTCTGTCACGCCGGTGATCTTGTCGTAGCTGAAATGGATGCCAAGTTCGGCGGCTATGGTTTCATCACTGACGACTTGGAAGGTGCAATCGTCAGCAGCCACTACTACTTGTTCAATCTCGACTCCACGAAACTCCGTCGGGACTATTTTCAAGTGTTGATTCATTCTGGCGTCATTCAAAATCAGATTGAGGCAAAAGGTAGCACGAACTACTCGTCTATCAGGGCTTGGGAATTCCTTGATTACACTGTCCCCTTGCCCGATCTGGAACACCAACGGGTAATTGCCAAACGGTTTCACGCTTATTACGAAGGTAGAAGTTGTTTGGACATCCAGAGCGATGAACAGCTATCCCTCCTTGCTCAACTCCGCCAGTCCATCCTACAGGAAGCCATCGAAGGCAAGCTCACAGCCAAGTGGAGAAAGCAGAATCCGCATCTCATCAGCGGCGAAAACCACGCATCCAAACTCCTTGAACGAATCCGTGCCGAAAAGGAACGCCTTGTCAGGGAAGGCAAGATTCGGAAGGAGAAGCCGCTGCCGCCGATCACCGATGACGAGAAGCCCATTGACCTGCCCGAAGGCTGGGTGTGGTGCAGGCTGGGAGATATGGGTGTCTTTGCACGTGGAAAATCCAAGCACCGTCCACGCAATGACAGCAGTCTGTTTGCCAACGGACGATACCCCTTCGTCCAGACCGGCGATGTTGCTCAGTCGAAAAGGACTGGATATACGATACTCAGGTGCGAAAAGAAGTATGGCGAGAAAGGATTGGCACAGAGCAGACTTTGGGAGAAAGGTACGCTCTGCATCACCATTGCAGCCAATATCGCAGAGACAGGCTTTCTCGGATTCGATGCCTGTTTCCCTGATAGCGTAGTTGGATTCACGTCCTTAACGGGGGAGGCAACATCCTTCTATGTGAAGTACTATCTCGATGTGTCCCGCACGCAGATCACGAGATTTGCACCTGCGACAGCCCAGAAGAACATCAATCTCGACATTATCTGGTCGTTGGTGTTTCCCGTTCCGCCCTTAGCCGAACAGTGCGCCATCGCAGAACGAGTGAATGGACTTGCGGTGACTGTAGACGAACTAGGCAGCCAAGTATCCGACCGCAAACATCAATCCGAACTGCTGATGCAGTCCGTCTTGCGGGAAGCGTTCGAGCAGAGCAACGGATAGAAGGGTGTCAACAATATGAAGCGGGACATGGAACTGATTCGCCTTCTCCTTCTGGAAGTGGAAGGCGATGACAAGCCCGACTTGAGCGGTTACACGGAGGAACAGCAGGTCTACCACATGGCTCTCTTGGTCGAAGCCGAACTGGTCAAGGGTGCCGTGGTCGAGGACGAGGCGGGCAAGCCATGTTCAGCCCAAGCAATTCGCCTGACATGGAAAGGACACGAGTTTCTCGATGCCGCTCGCAATCCATCTGTCTGGGAAAGGGTTTGGAAGAAGGTGAAGTCCGACGGGGCGTCGCTACCACTGCCCATCATTCAAGACATGCTGATCTCTGTGTTGAAGAAGCAAGTCGGATTGGAGTAGGTGTGTAAGGGGGTATTGGGTGAAACGGCGTGGAACAGAAAACGTCACTTGTCCTATTTCTGCATCACGAAAGCCGCCGTTGCCCCGACCCTTATCCCGACCTTAACCGCATGGATAGGTGACATGTCTAAGAAACGCATGACGCTGAAAGTCCGCATCCCGCCGTACCGTCATCCACGGACGGCATGGCGGCGTGATCTGCACCGGGCGATTCAAGAAACGGCATCCGAGCGACAGGTCGTCTACAGGGATTCCGACCGGCTGGAACTCAGGGTAGTCCTGTATCTAGGCAAGAACGCCCTGTTCGTGCATGATGTGGACAACCGGCTGAAGGACATCATGGACGCCTTACAGGGCAGAGCCGGAGGGAAGAAGGGATCGGGATCACTGGTGCCGATCATCCCGAATGACCGGCAGATATTCAAAGTGACGGT
>CAIVSY010000035.1 GCA_903908715.1 uncultured bacterium | reverse complement strand
TCGCATCCCGCATGGCCAGCACCAACCACAATGACATCGTACTGCGTCAGGGCGACTCCTCACTTTCCAATACAGAACCTGGAAAAAATCGTCTGCAGCAGTTCATCATGATATATCCTGCCGTTCGCCTCGCCGAGATGTTCCAAGGCCGCCCGTATATGCGAAGCAGCCAGCGAGACTTCAGCGTCTTCGGATCGCATGACAATCAGTGCTTCCGTAATTTCCTTTATGGCCATGACTAGAATCTTACGGTGCCGTTCGGATATGACTGAATGATGAGTGCAGGCGGATTGTGAGCGCAGAAGATCGGCAATCCTTGCCCTGACCGCAATAATGCCTTCTTCATGCAATAGGGAGCATGAAATAGCGGTCTGTTTGGTCATATATGACTGAATAGACTCGCCATAAGGAAGATCGGTCTTATTGATTACAATAATTGTATTCTTCTCGTTCTTTGCCTTCATGGCGGCCAGATCGTCCTCATCGATCTCCTGGGAGGCATCCAGCATATAGATCAGGATGTCCGCCTTGTGCATATACTGCCGCGCTCGCCGTATGCCTTCACCCTCAACCTCACAACGCGTATCCCGCAATCCAGCCGTATCAACAATACGGACCGGATAGCCATCAATGACCATCTGCTCCTCTATCGTATCGCGGGTTGTGCCCGGGGTTTGGTTGACTATGGCCCGATCAATCCCCAGCAGGCCGTTGAGCAGGGTGGATTTGCCCACATTGGGCTTTCCCCCAATAACAACCAGAGCGCCTTCCCGCAGGATATGTCCTTCTCCCCATGTGGCCAGAATGCCAGCCGCATCCTTTTCCACCCCCTGCAACCTCGAAACCACATCCTGCAGGACGGTTGGAGGAAGCTCCTCCTCGGAAAAATCCAGAGTGGCCTCCATTTCGGCCGCCACTTGCACAAGCCGGTCATACAGCGATCCGAATACCCGGCTCAAAGTCCCTTCCATCTGATCCAGGGCGGCGGCCGCGGCACGGTCGGACCGCGCACGAATCAGGTCAAGCACCGCCTCCGCCTGCAACAGATCGATACGCCCGTTGAGGAACGCACGCTGGGTGAACTCGCCGGGAGCCGCGGGACGGGCGCCGGCATCCAGCACCGCGCGCAGGATCCGTTGCGCAGCCGCTGAACCTCCATGGCCCTGAATCTCGATGGAATCCTCGCGCGTGTAGCTCCTCGGCGCGCGGTAGATCAGCAACAGGACCTCGTCCGCCACTTGCCCTTCATGGAGAACATGACCATGCAGGAATGTGCCGCCCGGCCGCCGCGAGGGCAGGGGAGCGTGACCGCGGAAAACCCGGTCGGCGATCTCGAGGCTTGCCGGTCCGGACACACGCACGACCGCGATGGCACCTTCGCCGGGAGCTGTGGCAATGGCGGCAATGGTATCGGCCAGTTCCTTCATATGCGTGGCGGATTATGTCAGATTCCGCACGCAAGTCCACGCTGTGGTTTGAAGGCCCGGTCAGGCCATGGTGCGCAGCATATCGAGCGTCACCCCGTGGATCGGGGGTTTGCCGGCGAGGTAGTTCTCGAGCTCCTTCACCGCATAGGCG
>CAIVSY010000034.1 GCA_903908715.1 uncultured bacterium | reverse complement strand
TGTTTCAATCAGATTGGTCATGCAGAATTTCGCCGCTACACCAAGGTCACGGCAGATTTGAAGGAATGGTCCCACGATTGCCGCATCCGCAATTTTTCCAGGTAACCGGAAGCTGCCGCCACGCCAGGTCAGTTTCTCGGGCGACATCTCCCGGTACACGGCCTTCAGCCGCGTCATGGCATTACACATCGGACGGTGCCGAGGCTGGACAATCTTCAAGGGTGAATACACCACATGCCTGGCGCCGATCTCCTTCGCGAATGCCACCAGGTTGCGCAGATCATCCAGTGTTTGTGCTTCAGGCAGCCCGAAATCGGCAAAGCTTTTGCCTTTGGTAACAGGGGAACTGGGAAACAGCGGATCAATCCTCAATATTACCGGGATGCCACAGTTTCTGATGGCGCGGATTGCATCACTCCTCTCCTGCAGCGAGGGCGCTCCCGGATCATAGAATGTCCTTGCCTCCTCACGCCAGAAAGCCAGGCTGACTTCGAGCTGGAATCCGGGCCACATATGTTTTGCGAACAGGTCACGCCTCGCATGCCCAGCCGGCAGCTTGCAGAGATCCTTGAGCAGGTCCAGATAACCGTCATGCACCGGCAAGCAGGGATTCTTGGTCAGGATGGTGACCGTACTGAAGCGTTTCCTGTGCGCAAGTATTCTCTCAAGCGCATATCTGGTATGCCTGTGCTTTCTTTCCATTCCCGACTGGAATGCGTCCGTGCTATTGCTCAGGTGGACGGGCGCGGGCGGGACATCGAAATTCTCAAGGTCAGCCATGTCCTTGTTAATGAGACCGGCAAACCCATCTTTCGGGGTTGCGTCACCCCTCGTATAGCCCGACGCATAGCAATAGACACACCCATGGTCGCATCCAACATAGGTGTGAATACAGTAGCGGTGACCGCTTGGAAATGTGCCTTGTGCGGCAAACGGGCAATACCACTTGATGACCTTCGGTCGGGTGGGCTCCACAAGGTCCTTTGACGATTTCCATGGCAGGAAATAGCGCGCCAAGGCTACCTGGTCGCGGGGGGACGCATTATCCCAGACCGGACGGTAGTTGGGATGGACGCGCCTGACCAATTCCAGGCATTCAGCATCCGATGTCTTCATCTCTCATCTCCGCAAGGCAGGTGTGTGACCGTTAGCCCGAATTCCCTGGCAAGAGAGTCCGCAAGAAGACGCCGGTGGCAATAAAGGGGGACGTGCTCCGCACATAGGAGGCAGGGATGGCGGAACAGGGCATAACGGCTGTTCCATATCTCACCCATGCGTCTTTCTGCAAAGAGAGTTGTGTATCCATGCACATAGCGATCCCAGTTCCCGTCCAATTTGAAAGATGAGAACATGGCAGCGGTTGGGGCAAAGAGGATGTCATGCCGGTAGACAATGCCGCTTTCCTCAAGCAAGGCGCTTATGTGACGTCCCGACGCAAACCTGTAATAGCGCCCCTCATTGCGTAGCCGGATATCAATCACGGCGTCCACATTATGGCAACGTAGCAAGGTGATGAAACTGGTGTCATGCTGTCCCTGGGTCCCGACTGTGCAGATCTGAACACTCATTTCAGTCCCTTCCGGTCTTCAAATATCAAGCCCAGCCTCAGTAGGTCGTTCCACCCAACATCTTCTTGATGCTGTCCTTCCATCGCACTTTGGGGTTGTCTTTCAATCGAGCATGGAGGTCCCGGATATACTCCACTGAACACTGTTGCATCAGTTCATCACCCCTCTTCTGAACTTCCGGGGACGCCTTGTTTATAGTGAGGCGCGACCGCACACCATTCATGACGCCGATCCAGATCGTGTCGGTAACGCTGCTATTGACGGCGGTCACAACATCTTCAACACGGGTATCCAGCATCGGCTCACAAGAGATACTCGTGCGGTAGTTGCTTGCAAGAGCCAGATCCAAGGATCCCAACCTCTCCTCATATGACGGGGCATTGGGTTCCCAAGTCTTCAGGGTCGTATTGTCAGCAGACCCAATCGTGAACCGAAACTGCAGACGTTCCCGAAACGGCGCGAAGCGCATGCATATTTCTTGAATGCAACTAACATGAGGCTTGGACACAACCAGAACTGTGTGGTCATGATCAAGCAAGTGCCTTAATGCTTCCATGCAAATATCGAGACATTCGGGTGTGATGTCGTGAGATGACGGGAACATCACGCGAGTTGGCTTGCCGCGCAGCGTGTGGGTTGCCTTCCTCGGCAGGGGTGACTGGTGCTGCCATGATTCCGCTGTCGCGCGACCGAAGCGGATAGCCATACTTTTGGCATAACAGTAGGCGCAATCATGTGAACATCCCAAGCAAACATTTACTGTCTTGCATGCCCATTCCCGTGTGCCAGTGAAGTGTTGTTCTTGCTTCATGTCGCCTCCTTTTGATCTCCATCATGCCATCATGCCTGTGCTGCCCCAAGGGGGTAGCCTGGGCAGGCGTGGGAAATTATGGGACTGAAATGGAGAGAGTGAGAACCGACGTGGAACCAGATGCATGTGTCATGTGACCGTTGCGCATGATGGAAAAGAACTGGATCGTAGAGGTCACCTATCCGCCAAGCAGTCTCCATCCGTATTGTAAGGATCCCACGCAAAGGGGCATTTATCGGCTTCCGGACATCTACAGCATGTCATGATATCCTTGGTGGGCAGAGGAATGCCGGCCTCTTCCATCTTGCGAATAGCTTCCTGGCTGTACACTTCCTCGTAGGTCATATCAACCTCCCTTGGACAGCGCTCGGCATGGTAGGGCGCCTCAGCACTTGGCTTCAGTCGGCGGATCAGTCCGGCAAGCCGATTCTAATGTGATTGATTCCGTAATCTCCAGGCATCCCGCTTCCTCAAAACACATTCACTGACTCATGTGAACGTTAACCCGTATTCCGGAAGACGCAGAGTGGCGTAAATGGGATTCAATGGGAATGTCAGGGGCGTCAGCATGCTGTAACAATGTGAGAAGTTCGCCCGTGGGATCCTGTCTGCTCCCCCGTCCACCCACAATATCCCGTGCAACTCCCTAGCGCGTTCGGCGCCCCCCATTCTATGATGGCGTCGATGGTTGGATTGGGAACCTTGAGGGCAGTAATGAAGACGGCCACAATAAAGATCATTGAGACGGCCCTTCTTGCCGACGAGACCGTCACAAAAGAAGATCGTGACTCGATTCTGCGTGCTGCTTCTCGATCAACCCAGACAAGGCCAAGGCCGGTAGGTGTGGGGCAGGCCGCCCAGGTCCTGGGTTGCCATCCGAAGACGATCTACCGGTATGTGCGTAGAGGCTTGCTGCATACCATTCATTACAGCCGGCGCAAGGTACGCTTTGACCTCAACGAGGTTGAGGCGTTCGCGGCTCGCGGGATTCCTGACTTTTCCGCGTGATGCCACCCGAAGCCGGACTCCCTCCTCCGGCAACTCATCATTCCGTTCTTATTGCGGCGCGGGCCGTGATCTCGCCACCTTGCACCAAGAAATTGTCGAATTTTTTACTGTGTGCTTTATGTGTGCTTTCTAACGGTTTGTTCAGATGGGCCCAAGGAGGGCAAGAGGGAGCGGTTGGTAACCCAGCGTGATTTTCCAGACATCAATAATAGCCAATGTTTACAATGGTTTTGTGATGGTATTGGTTGATGGGGAAGGGGTAAAAAGGTGGTGGCGAGGGTCGGAATCGAACCGACGACACGCGGATTTTCAGTCCGCTGCTCTACCAACTGAGCTACCACGCCGCTTTTGAAGAGGGGTGAAATGTAGACCAGAGCTCCAGGCTTTTCAATGTCGTTTTTTATATTGACTTATTGCAATAACACGATATATTGTGCGCCATGAAAAACAGGAATCATTGTGCGGTCGAGTTGTCCATGGAGTTGCTTGAGCGGATGGCGGCGGCCTTGAAGATCCTGGCGCATCCCTGCCGCCTGAAGGTGGCCGAGGTGCTCCAGCGCGAAGGCAGTATGCCCGTTCATACGCTGATGGAGAAGGTTCCGCTCCCCCAGGCTACCCTCTCGCAGTACCTCAACCAGATGCGCAGGGCCGGCCTCGTCAGGGCCGAACGCAAAGGCAAGGAAGTCTGGTATGAGATCGCCGACTCGAGCGTGCTGACGATCCTGGATTGCATCCGGAGGAAGACGGGGCAGAGAGCGGAAAGCTGAAAGCAGAGAGCAGAGAGCAGAAAGCAGAAAAAGTGTGGAATGTGGGGAGGGCGGGGAAATCGTGACGGGAAAAATGAATCGCCCGCCGAAGCCTTAACGAAGGCGGGTTGATGGGAGGAGATAGAGCATGAAAATCGTGGTTATTGGGGGTGTGGCGGCGGGAATGTCGGCGGCGGCCCGGGCGCGCCGTCTGGATGAAACAGCGGAAATCGTGGTTCTGGAGAAGGGAAATCACGTCTCCTTCGCGAACTGCGGATTGCCTTATCACATCGGCGGCAGTATCGGGGACCGGGATCAGCTTCTCCTGCAGACGCCGGCAAGCCTGAAGGCGTCACTGAACCTGGATGTGCGGACCGGTCATGAGGTCCGCGAGATCGACCGGGTCCGTCGTGTCGTGCGCGTTGTGGAGGGGGAGACCGGGCGTGAGTACGAGGAAGCCTACGAGAAACTGGCGCTGTGTCCGGGGGCGACGCCGATCCGGCCGGATCTGCCGGGGATCGGGAACCCGCGTATTTTTGTTTTGCGGAATATTGACGACATGGACCGCATCAAGGCGGTTGTGGATGGGGGTGCGCGATCGGCTGTTGTGATTGGCGGCGGCTATATCGGTGTGGAGATGGCTGAGAACCTGCGTGAACGGGGTCTGTCGGTCAACCTTGTCGAGATGGTGGATCAGGTCATGCCGCCGCTGGATCGCGAGATGGCGCGCGACCTGGAAGTCCATATGCGCCAGCATGGCGTCGGGCTGCATCTCGGGACGGCGGCAGCCGCCTTCCGCGAAGCGGGCAACCAGGTGAAGGTGGAATTGACCAATGCAGAATCGCTTGTGGCGGACCTGGTGATCCTTTCCGCCGGGGTGCGCCCGGACACAACACTGGCCCGGCGTGCGGGGCTGGAGATCGGGCCGCGCGGGGGCATCCGGGTGAATGCCCGCATGCAGACTTCCGATCCCGACATCTATGCGGCGGGTGATGCCGTGGAGGTGGTTGATGCTGTGACCGGCGAGCCCGCGGTGATCCCGCTGGCCGGACCGGCCAACCGCCAGGGGCGGATCATTGGGGAGAACTTCTGCGGGCGGCCGACGGCGTACACTTCGACCCAGGGGACGGCGATCGTTAAGGTCTTCGAGATGACCGGTGGCGGGACCGGTGCATCCGAGAAGACGCTTAAGCGGGCGGGTCGTGCGTACCGGAAGATCTACCTGCACCCGTCGGGGCATGCGGGGTACTATCCCGGGACGGCGCCGATGCACATCAAGGTCCTGTTTGATCCGGAGAAGGGGCGGTTGCTCGGGGCCCAGGTGGTTGGGTACGACGGCGTGGACAAGCGGCTGGATGTCTTTGCCACGGCCATTCGCGCGGGGCTGACGGTTCAGGATCTGGAGAGCCTGGAACTGGCATATGCGCCCCCGTACGGATCCGCGAAGGATCCGGTCAACATGGCGGGTTTCGTGGGGTCGAACCTTCTGCGCGGGGATGTGCGGTTCTGGTATTCCGAGGAATTTCCGGCGGGCACGGCGGATTCGGTTATTGTGGATGTCCGCGGTCCGCAGGAATACGAACTGTGGCATATTCCGGGTGCGGTCAATATTCCGCTGGGCAAACTGCGGAGCCAGGTGGACCGCATTCCGCGGGACCGTGAGGTGCGGCTGTATTGCAAGGTCGGCTTCCGGAGTTATCTGGCCTACCGGCTCCTGCGCCAGAAGGGTTTTGAGCGTGTGTCGACGCTGGCTGGTGGTTCGTTGACGTTCTGCAATTATCATGATCCCAAATCCTTGTCCGGGAAGCCGGAGCCGGAGGTGATGTCCTACGCCGAGGAAAAGGCGGTTGCTCTCAAGGCGGCAAGCGGGCGGAGGGTGGAACTCGACTGCACGGGGTTGCAGTGCCCCGGTCCGATCAAGAAGGTCAAGGAGACGGTCGACGCCTTGTTGGTCGGGGATGAAGTTCGGGTCCGGGCTTCGGATCCCGGGTTCGAGGCGGATATCCGCGCCTGGTGCCTGCGGCAGGGGCACGAGGTTCTGGATATCGGGCGGCGCGGGGGTACTACCGAGGTGGTCATACGCAAGGGCGAGGCGCGGGGCGTGGGAAAGGAGAGTCAGCCCGGGCGCGGGAAGGATAAGAAGACCTTTGTTGTCTTTTCCGGGGAGTTGGACAAGGTGATGGCGGCCTTTGTGATTGCCAATGGGGCGCTTGCCATGGGGAGCGAGGTCACGATGTTCTTCACGTTCTGGGGTATTAACGCTCTACGCAAGGCGGCGCCGCAGGCGGCAGGCAAGGGGCTGCTCGACCGCATGTTCGGCTGGATGATGCCCAAGGGGGCTGATTCGTTGAAACTCTCCAACATGCATATGCTCGGGATGGGAACGGCGCTGATGAAGCACGTCATGCGCAGCAAGCGGGTTGAAAGCCTGCCGGAACTGATGGGAGCGGCCCGGTTCGGTGGCGTCCGGATGGTGGCTTGCACGATGTCCATGGATGTGATGGGCATCCGTAAGGAGGAACTCATTGATGGGGTGGAGCTTGGAGGCGTGGCAAGTTTCCTCGGGGAAGCCGACCAGTCAGGGGTGACTTTGTTTATTTAATCATGATTTACTGTCATCCCATGGGCAAAGCCTGGTGATCACAACAACCTTTCTTTGCTGAGGTTATGTATCATTATCCGGAGCGATTGAGTTGGCGGGTGCAATACCCCTCACCTCAATCCTCTGAGGCTCGCCGTAGCGCTTGCGCGGAGGCGGCTCCCGCTCCACCCTCGTCAACACTACGGTGGACAAGAAAGGGAGAGGAGGCGCAGGTTATTTGGCATACTTCTGATCGTGAGGATTCACCATGCCGGAGGGGGGGAGAAAAAGTTTTCTTCCGGTTGACACCCTTCCGGATATCCGGTACAAATTGTCACGATTCTGTTAATGGAGTTTGGCGGAAACGGGGGGAATGTAGTTTTTTCAGTTGAGTTACCCGTAAGGCTTATATTAAGGATAACCGGGTTACGACTGAAATTTTGGGGGCTTTGCCAATGCCAGGAAATCAAGTTCAACGCATTCTGGAGATTTGTCGCGGGGGCGGCTTGCGGATTGGGTTGGTCTTGGGCTTTGCAGTTCTGCTGACTGGTTGTGCAACAACCAAGCCCGAGGATGACTATGTGGCTTCGGTGATAGCCGAGGCGATCCGTGAATCAGGTGGTGCGGAGGAGCCCGCTGTTTTTTCCCGTCAAGTTGAGGTTCGTCGTGCACCGTTAGCCGTTCAAGGGCCGGCGGTTGTATCCGTTACGGGGGGCGGGGCCGTATCCGCGAGCCCGATGGGTGGCAGCCCGGCGGTTCAGTCGGTTGTTGCACCTGTGCCGAAACCCGTGGAAACGCCTAAAGCAGAGGCGCGTCCTGTTGTCGAATCGCGACCGGCGGTTTCCGTTCCTGTGGTAGCGATGGGGGCGACCCCTGAAGTGGTCCCGGAGGCCAAGATTGATATACTGCATATAGCCACACCGCCAGTGGTTACGGTCAAGCCTGTGGAGCCAACCATTCAGCCGGATACGGTTTTATGGGTATCGGTCAGCGAGGATCCCAGTCTCAACGGCAAATACATCGTCAACAATTCCTCGTCGATTGATTTCGGTTATGTGGGCTTGGTTTTTCTGCAGGACATGACGGCGGAGCAGGCGGAGCAGGCGATCCGGAATGTGTTGCTGGGCCGGTATCTGAACAATG
>CAIVSY010000033.1 GCA_903908715.1 uncultured bacterium | reverse complement strand
TCCGCCGGTTTCTCCAGGCGACATTGCCATCCGCCGCCGTCACATCCGAGGATCGCCTGCGGGCGTTCATGGACCAGTTGGGACGGGATTCACGGGTTCTGGACTGGCAACTGCAGCAGGCGGCACGCGCCGTCGATCTGTTTATACGCGCGTCTTCCGAAAACAACGGAATCACAAGTCTGGGGTCGGCAGATTCTGAGATCCGGAACATCGGTTGGCGCTAATTATCACGAGGCGTATCGCGCACGCTCGAAAGCTGAATGTATTGCGAAAGTGGGGGATAGTCTTAAAGAGCTTGAGGAAACGAACTATTGGTTTGCCCTCTTGGTCGAGAGCGGGATTGTCAACAGCGAGGCAATGGCACGTCTGCAAGATGAATGCGATCAGTTGTTGGCTATCTTGACGGCGATCTCCAAAAAGTCGAAGGCGGTTATTTCATAAATCATCCTTCATCCTTCTTGCTACAAGGCGTGAACATCCGCGAGGTGCAGAAGTACCTCGGCCACGCCAGCATGGAAACCACCATGATCTACACCCATGTGATCCGGGGGATGGATTCCGCAGCCGAAAGCCCGCTGGATGAGTTATGAAGAGGAAAGCAGAAAGCAGAACACTTGCCTGCTCCCACTGATATCGGGTATTCTACAGGACTACGACGCGCCTTGTGGCGCTGCACGGCGGAAGGATCAGCAGAGCAGGCGGAAACAGGTCAAGCATGACGGATATTCAGGAAAAACATGCCCTTATGTGCGCCTGTTCCGAACGCCGACTTCTGCCGCGGAACGAACGCGTGCAAGCCCGGGTTTCGTTGGAGGCAGAAGGCTGGCGGATCACCGAGGTGCCAGACCTGTGCCGCATGGCCGCCACGGACCCCTCCTCGCTTACCGCTCTCACAAAGGCCCCCACCCTTCTGGTTGCGGCGTGTCATCCGCGCGCCGTATATTGGACCCTCCGCTACTCCGGCGTCGAGCGTCCAGTCACAGACTTCCTCTTCCGGGACCTCCGCCCGCCCACCGGCATTCCCGCGACGAATCCAGCGGCCCCCTCCGCGCCCCCGGACGAAGGGCAGTCCTGGCCCGCATGGTTCCCAGTGATCGATTACGCTCGTTGCACAGGCTGCAGGCAGTGCGTGAACTTCTGCGCCTTTGGCGTCTATGCCGTAAAGGACCGGCAGGTCCGCGTGGTTCAGCCCCGAAACTGCAAGGACAACTGCCCTGCCTGCGCCCGCATCTGCCCAACCCTGGCGATCATCTTCCCAAAGGTCGATCAAACCCCGATCAACGGAGCCGATGTAACCGAGGCAGATCTGGTGCGCATGAGGGATCTGGCGGCCAAGGCAGATCCCTCGGCACCCGGCAACACCCTGCACTCCATCCTCGCGCAACGCCGGAACCGACCGGCTGAGCCACCCGACGAAAAAGGCCTGCCTGCCTCATGACTGCCCCCGCCCTGAATGAAAATCCCGCCGGAGCCTCGAGCCCTCCCCTTGCAGTCCCGCCAGCCGACGTCTGGGATGCCATTCGCCCGTGCATTCTCCGCTACCTGGAATGCAAACCGCTGACGCCGCCACTGACTCTGGAGCAACTCCGCAACACGGCCGACAACTTTCTCCAGTCCGCTCCCTTCGACTCTCAGTACCGCGATTTCCTCATGGTACAGTTGCATAACGCCATCTGGCAGCCAGTCGTGGAGTCGATTCCCATGGAACGCCGGATCCTGATGCTCCCCCCGTGCCTCCGATCCAGCAAGGAGTGCCCGGCCACCGCCGATGCCTACGGGCTCGTTTGCGCCCGTTGCGGTCGTTGCTGCCTCGGCGATCTCTCCACGGAGGCCGAGTCGCTAGGCTATGCAGTCCTGATCGTGGAAAGCACGCGTGTCATTGAACCCTTCCTCGCCAGAGGCGAAGCTGATGCCATCATCGGCGTCGGTTGCATGCCCGCACTGGAGCGCTCGTTTCATTTCCTTGTGAACAGCGGCACGCCGGGACTGGCCATACCCCTCCTGCGTGACGGCTGCCGCGACACGCATGTCTCCATGGCGCACCTGCAGTCCCTTATCCGGAGCCACAGGACGGATTCCGCCGGGTTCCCCGACTACCACGCCATCCGGCGAAAGGTGGACGCCTGGTTTCAGCCGAACGCCCTTCGTCAACTCCTGCCCGAATCCTCCTCCGGCACGGAAGATGCCACCCTCGAATGGCTGGCTTTTTCCGGCAAGCGATGGCGCCCATTCCTGACCGCCGCAACCTACTCGGCCATCACCGGATGCCAACCCGATGCCTTCCCCGTTTCCCTGCGGAACATTTCCATTGCTGTCGAGTGCCTGCATAAGGCCTCGCTGATATTCGACGACATTCAGGATAACGACAACGTGCGATATGGCCGGGAAACCTTTCACCGGCAACATGGCATCCCCCTTGCCACCACCGCCGGCCTCCACCTGCTCGGTCTCGGCTACCGACTGATCGCCACCAGCGGCGCAGCACCCGAAACGGTTGCCGCCATGACCGACATCACCAGTCATGCTCACCTTGAACTCTGCAGGGGCCAGGGTGCTGAACTCTGGGCGGTGCACCACCAGCGCCTGCTGACCCCGGAAGAAATCCTGCGGATCTTCCGCCTCAAAACCTCGCCCGCTTTCACTGTCGGGTTATCCATGGGTGCCATCCTTGCCGGCAACCCCGGATTATCCGGGCTCCTCCAGGCATTCGGCGACGCCCTCGGCACAGCCTACCAGATCCAGGACGACCTGCAGGATTGGCGCACACAAGGACAGACGGAGGACTTCCAGACCCTTTGCCCCAGCTATGTCACCGCTCTGGCGTCGGCCCACGCCCCCGCTCCGCTGCGGGACAGGATTGCAAAAGCCTTCGATTCCAACAGTCCCGGAAAGGCAGCCCTCCTCCGGGAAGCGGCCATCGCCACGAACAGCGAATCCCTGGCACGTACACATCTTTCGGAATTCCGGCTCATGGCCCTGCAGGCCTTGCAGCCGCTGGAGAACCGCAACCTGAAAATCCTGCTGCACCGGTTCCTCGCGCAAGCCGTACCACCACCGGCTCAACCGTAAGCCCCGAAGCCGAAAAACCAGTACTTCTTGGCCAGCCGGTATGCCAGGCTCTTCTCGGGAATCGGCGGGCCCTCATGCTGGTGACTCGCACAGGGGCACAAGGACTGCATCTCCCGGATCACGGTCCCCCGGCCGCTGCTGTCGACGGCCCCGTGCCGCTCTGCAAGCTGGACCACAAGATCCGGACGATCCAGGATCACACAACCCCGTGTTGCGGACGCAGCGACCGCTCTGAAATCCCTCAAGAATTCCGAGTTCTCGATGCGGGGCCCCATCCCTTTCCCGTCCCCAATCGGGTCTTTCGACAATTGCAGCGGCGGACAGGGTTCCACAAAGCCATCGGGACTGATGTGATGACCAATGCCTGTTGCAGCCGGGCAAAGCGCTCGACCCTCATGATCCCAGTAGGCGTCAATGATCAGGATCGGCTTCCTGCACCGCATTTCCACAATGAACCGTCGCAGTTTCCGGACCTCCTCCGCCGACAACGCAAGTTCCGGAGTCGGTCGGGGCCCCACCGGCCGATAGATGTAGTACCAGATGTAGTGCACCCCTCGGCCGACCAGGAAATCAAGGAAGGCCTCGGAAACCAGTTCAGCAAAATTGGAGCGGCACACACTCGTCGCCACACCTGTCACCAACCGGTTCCGCCTGCAATGCTCCAGCCCCTCCAGGGCCCGCGGGAAAACACCGGCTCCGCCCCGGCGCAGGTCACTGACTTTCTCCATGCCTTCAATACTGACCAGGGGCGAAACATTCCCCAGCGCACGCATCCGCCGCGCCATTTCACCGCTTAACAAAGTCCCATTAGTGAACAACAGGAAATAGCATTCCGGATGACGCCCGATGACGTCGAACAGCCCCCTGTAGAGCAAGGGCTCACCCCCCAGCAGCCCGAAAAAGGATCCGCCATACCGCCGGCTTTCGCGGATCACGTTATCGAGCGTCCCGGAATCCATTTCCCGCGCGGGGCTGGAAGGCGTCACCCAGCAACCCTGACACTCCAGGTTGCAGGCATTGGTCAACGAGACAAACAGAAAGGCCGGGAAATAACGGCCCTGCCTCAGGCGGCGCTCAAAATGCCGGACCGCCTGCATCCCCTTCCATCCGAAATTCCATCCGAACCGCGCCACGCAACGCGGATCCGGCTCCATCGCCAGCCGCCACAATGCCCTGACTTTCATTCCACCCTCTTCCGGAAAGGCCGGGCTGTATCCCGCCCGGCCTGCCCAGGCCATTGCGATGACACCGCTCAACTTTTCCCTGCACTCGATCCGGTCGCATGCTATCGTTTCCACCAGACGAAGGAAAGCCATACTGGCGAACCCGGCAAACACAAGGCCCCGAATGACATCAATTCTCCATAACATGGTCCATGCGGTTCAGGACGGACTTGTGGCGCTCGGATCCGGTTCCGACCAAATCCGGAGTTTCCTGGCCGCAAGGCAGAATGCCGACGGGGCATTCCAGTCACGAGGCGGCCAGAGCGACCTGTATTATACCGCGTTCGGAGCCGAGATCTTTTCGCAGATGCCGCCGGATCCGGCAACCGATGCCCTGGCCGCCTACCTGGCCGGCAGGGAGGATGGGCAGGGACTGGGATTCATGGATCTTGTAAGCCTGGCCCGCGCCCGCATGCGGATCCTGCCACAACAAACACCCGTTGCATGGCGCCTGAAGTTGTCGAACGCCATTCTCCGCTTTCAATGCCCGGATGGCGGATTTGATGTCAATCCGGGCAGTTGCACTCCCTCAGCCACCGCAACATTCATGGCCTGGACCGCTCTCGAGTCGCTCGATCGCCTACCTCCCTCCCCGGCCCCCTTCCTGAAGATCCTCCAGACGTTGGAAAACCCGGATGGAAGCTTTGCCAATTACGCGGCTGCCGGTGCGGGCAATGTGCCCGCCACATCCGCTGCCATTATCGCAAGACACTGCCTCGCCGGGCTCGATTCGCCATCCGCCGTTGAATGGCTTCTGGAACAGTGCTTCACCCCCGGCGGTTTCCTCGCGTTTCCCCGATCGCCCCTGCCAGACCTTCTTTCCACCGGAATCGCGCTCTTCAGCCTTCGAACCCACGGGCTGGCCATGAAGGACATTGCCACACCGTGCCAAGCGTTCATCGAAGGGCTCCTTGATCCATCCGGCGGCTACAGGGGCCATGAACTGGATCCGATAGCGGATATAGAATACACCTACTACGGCCTTCTGGGGCTGGGAAGCCTTTACCCGGAAACGGGGAGCAAAGCATGATCACCTCATCCCTCTCCCTGCGGGCACAAGCCGCCTTGGAGCGGATGGAAGCCCGCCTACTGGCGGAGTTCAATCCTGAGAGACCCTGGCGGGGGCAACTCAGCAGCAGCGCCATCTCAACGGCCATCGCCATCTTCACCCTTCGCAAGGCGGGCCAGGAAACCGACCGGCAAGCCATCGAGGCCGGACAGGACTGGCTTCGCCGAACACGAAATCCAGATGGCGGCTGGGGCGATTCACCGGAAAGCCCCACCAATCTTACAGCCACACTGCTCACCTGGTTTGCCTCATCAGGCGATCCGGTCATGGGCGCTACATGGCTGCAAAAACACATCGGAGGACTGTCCGCCGAAGCGATCACCAAGGCCATCCGCCAGCGATACGGACACGATCTGACGTTTTCGGTCCCAATCCTCACGATGGGCACCCTGGCGGGTTGCCTCGGACCGGAGCCTCAAGCGTGGAAACGGATTACCCAGTTGCCCCTCGAGTTGGCAGCACTGCCCCGCGCATGGTTCCGATTCCTCAACATGGGGGTCGTCAGCTACGCCCTGCCCGCCCTGATCTCCATGGGCCTTGTCCATCATCGCCGCGCCCCCTCCCGCACGGTCCCTGTGCGATGGTTGAGGGATCGGCTCACCTCGCGCCTGCTGGCCATGGCCGAAGGTATGCAACCGCCGAACGGCGGGTACGAGGAGGCCACACCGCTCACCGGATTCGTATCGATGAGCCTCATCGCCGCGGGATTTTCCGACCATAGGATTGTGCACAGGGCACTCGCCTTCCTCCGCCATTCGCAACGCCCGGATGGAAGCTGGCCCATCGATTCGGACCTCGCCACCTGGGTAACGGCTAATGCCGTCAATATCCTGCTCGAACCGGGGTCCCCGCCCGGAATCCCGCCTGCCGAAAAGAGGATCATCCTGCGCTGGCTTCTTCAGCAGCAACAGGTGCGGCGTCACCCCCTTACCGGCGGAGCCCCCGGAGGCTGGGGATGGACGGATCTACCCGGCGCCATGCCGGATGCCGATGATACGGCCGCCGTGCTGCTCGCAATCCGGCGTCTGGATGACCGGAAGACCGGACAGGAACAGGCGGCCCGCCAGGCCATCGAATGGCTGCTTTCCCTCCAGAACCACGATGGCGGGATCCCCACGTTCAGCCGCGGGTGGGGAAAACTTCCGTTCGACCGCAGTTGCCCGGACCTCACGGCTCACGCATTGGAAGCCTTGTCAGAGTGGAAACCGGCCATGGACCCCGCCTTCGCGAAGCGGATCCATCGCGGTATGGCCCGTATGTTGAGATATCTCTCCAAGAGCCAAACCAGGGAAGGCGCCTGGCTGCCGCTCTGGTTTGGCTCCCAGGCGCACCCCGACGAGAGCAATCCGGTGTACGGAACCGCAAGGACCTTGCTGGCGTTGACCCGCCTGAACTTACCGGCAACGGATCCATGCATTCCCCTGCTGCAGCCACTCATCCAGAAGAGCCGGTCATTCCTCATCCGGGCCAGCCACGCCGACGGCGGATGGGGCGCACAACCCGGCGCCATCCCTGCAATCGAGGAAACCGCAATGGCCCTTGCCGCCCTGACACGCTCGGGATCGCTGCTTGACGTCGAACACAACCTGAAGCAGCTCCTCGACCTGACGCACGACGGGAAATACCTGCCGGCCGCCCCCATCGGCCTGTATTTCGCCCGGCTCTGGTATTCCGAACAACTCTACCCGCTCCTCTTCTCAATCTCCGCCCTGCGCGGGTTCGTACACACAAAGGCCGGAGGACGGAGACCCCATCCACTCCCCACGCGCGAATCCCAATCGTCACCTCAATCGTGACCTCATATCCACTTTACAATCACACCCTCTTTGGGCTATTGTCCTGCCCGGTTGCCAAAACACAAGCCTGTCACCCAAAGGTACATCCATGCCACGCCAAACGGCCGTCAAACCCAGGTTCAAACGGATACTCCTGAAGTTAAGCGGGGAAGTCCTCCAGAGCAAGAAAACGGGCCTCAGCATCGACCCCGAAGTCGTCGCCGGTTTCGCCCAGCAGATCCGCAAGGTGCGCAAGCTGGGCATTGAGATCGCCATCGTCGTGGGCGGCGGAAACATCTTCCGCGGTCATGCCGGCGAGAGCCGGGGGATCGATCGCAATACCGGGGACTACATGGGGATGCTCGCAACCGTGATCAATGCGCTCGCCCTCCAGGACGCGCTGGAAAAAGCCGGCGTCAACACCCGCGTGCAGACCGCCATCGAAATGCGTCAGGTCGCCGAACCCTTCATCCGCCGCCGCGCGGTCCGTCATCTTGACAAGGGCCGCGTAGTCATCTTTGGCGGCGGGACCGGCAATCCCTATTTCAGCACCGATACCGCGGCCGCCCTCCGCGCCAGCGAAATCGATGCCGATGCCCTCCTGAAGGCTACCAAAGTCGACGGCGTGTACACCAGCGACCCTGTGAAGAATCCATCCGCCAAACGCTACTCCAGGCTCAGCTACCAGGAAGCACTGGCCAAGCAGCTCAAGGTCATGGATGCAGCCGCTTTTGCGCTCTGCATGGAAAACCACATTCCCATCGTGGTTTTCGACTTCTTCAAGGAAGGAAACCTTGAAAAGGTCGTGACCGGCGCTATGATCGGAACGGTTGTATCAGATGAAGGAGCCTGAACCATGGAAACACTTGACGACATCCTGCTGGAAGCAGACGATAAAATGACAAAGTGCCTGCAGTTTCTTCTGCAGGAATTCACCGGATTACGGACGGGCAAGGCATCGCCCAGCCTGGTTGAGAATGTCATGGTCCCCTACTATGGAACACCGACCCGCCTGCGCGAAATCGCCGGTATCGCAACGCCCGAGGCGCGCATGATTGTCGTCAATTCCTACGACCCGTCCGCCCTGCCGGCCATCGAGAAGGCGATCCTGGCCGCCAATCTTGGCGTAACCCCCATGAACGACGGGCGTGTGATCCGCATCATTATCCCGGAGTTGAGCGAGGAACGCCGCAAGGATCTGACCAAGGTGGCCAAGCGAATGGCCGAGGAAAGCCGTGTCGCCATCCGCAATATTCGCCGTGAATCCAATGACCGGATCAAGGTCCTGCAGAAGGACAGCAAAATCACGGAGGACGAAAGGGATCAGGCTCTGGACCAGATCCAGAAGGACACCGACACTTACATCACCAAGGTGGATGATGTACTCGCGGCCAAGGAAAAGGAAATGATGGCCGTCTAAGCCGGAACGATTCAGCTTAAACCACCCTCACCCCAGCCCTCTCCCGTCAGGCGAGAAAGAATTCTGAATCGGTGCAAGGCTCCAGCGGTATAACGTTCTGATGACGACATAAAAGAGATTCGGCGGCACTCCTCTCCCCTTGCGGGAGAGGATCGAGGTGAGGGGTATTGCACCCGGCAACTAAATCGTTCCCGTTAAGGACATGTTTTCCTTTGACGAATGCCCAGGCACAGCGTAACCTAGCCGCATCATTGAAATGATTGGAATGGGTCACGAAAAGGTTGGCACGCAATGACAAGCAACACAAATGGTGACAGCGCGATTCCCCCTAAATTGAACTTCAAGGATTCGGATGCCCCGCCAGCGGATGCGGCAAAGAAACGTACAGCCCGTGTTGATCTGCCGCAGCCCACCCCCCCGGAGACAGCCGGTACGCTGAAGAAGAAAACCTCTCGGATTCCCCTTGACCAGGTGAGCGCAGAACCCGGCGCACCCACAGGGGCACCCGTTGCTGGCGTTGGCGCGGCAAAGACCATCCGGCTGACACCTGCGGGCCCGGTTCCCACAATCACAATAACCCCGTCGCCTAAGGCGATTTCGGCCGCCCTCCTCCCCGAGGAACTCAAGCGCCAAACCTCGCGAATTCCACTCGAAACAGCAGGCGGGGAACGGACCGATTCCGGTACACCCATTGCCGCTCCGAAGACCATCCGTATCAAGCGGCCTGCCGGGCTTGCGGCCACACCGATTCCGCCGATCCAGCCGCCTGAACCACAGGCAACGGATACGCCGGCTCCGGCTGAGCCGGCCGCCAAATCGGTCACGTCACGAATTGACCTGCCTGAGGAACAGCCCAGCGAGGAAGGCCAGCCGACTCAGCGCAAAACAATCAAGATTCGCAGGCCCGATGGCAGCCCCGCCAGGCCCGTACCGCGCAGTATGGCCGTAGCACGGGTAGAGGCCCAGGCCGCGGCGCGCGTCGCGGAGGAGAACGTGGCAGCCCCCCATGCGATCTTCCCCGTTCTGGCCGCCGCCGCAGTTGTCCTGCTGTGCGTCATGGTCTACGTGCTGTTACTGCAGGCGTTCCCGAACCTCGGATGGAATTTCCCCGGAAAAGTAATGCTTTAATCAGGAGTTTGAAAATGGCCTCTTCAAAAGTTGTTCACATTACCCCCGAGAACTGGAAGTCGGAAGTCGTTGAGGCATCCCTGCCCGTGCTGGTCGATTTCTGGGCGGAATGGTGTGGCCCCTGCAAGATGATTGCCCCTGTCCTGGACGAACTCTCCGGCGAAATGGATGGGCAAGTCAAAATTGCAAAGGTGAATGTCGACGAGAACCGCGACCTCGCGGCTCAATTCAACATCCGATCCATCCCCACCCTGCTCGTTCTCAAAGGCGGACAGGTCAAGGGCCAGATGATCGGCGCAATGAGCAAGACCGCCCTGAAGGACCGTCTCGCCGCATATCTCTGATTGCCGCGTTTCGCGGATCCACAGCATGCCGACCTGCATTTCGCGGGACGGCATGTTTCTCTTCAGCGCTTCGAACACCATTGGGTTGCTGGCTTCGGCATCTATGGCATCCAGCAGGCGACGGCATAGCGCCCAGTTGTCTTCAGCCGTCCAAGCAATCCTTCCGTTGACCGGTTCCGGTAAAGCCGGGGTAAAGCGATGTGACCACCACTGGTTGGTTCGCCGGTCATCTTGCCAGCCCTGCTCCACCTCCGAACACGAAACCGAGCAATCCAAGCCAGAGTAGTGCAAAGCCAAGCCCGCCGATGATCCCCCACCAGGCCCAGATTCGACCGCACAGTTGTCCACTGGATACTCGAATTCGCATGAGGGAAAGGATGCCAAGGACGACTGCCACAATCGGCCCACAAACGATAATGAATATGACGTACGGCTGCGGCCCGAGCAGAAACACTGCGGCTGGCGTCATGGACGCCATTGCGCCAATGATCGACATCTTGCATATGCGGGGTCTCATCCTTGACTCTCCCACTGAAGGCAACCGCTTTGGCTGAGGCGCTTCAGCGCCAATAGCCAGTTGCGGCCGGTTCTAAGACAGAACGATTCCATTCAAAACACCCTCACCCTGACCCTCTCCCGTCCAGGGAGAGGGAGGTTTGGCTTCTTGACTCTCCCGTCCAGGGAGAGGGAGGTTTGGCTTCTTGACTCTCCCGCTCAGGGAGAGGCGATTGTGAATGGTTGCAAGGGCCCAGCGGCATGACCTTTTGGTGACAGTATAAGCGAGGTCGTTGGCACTTCCTCTCCCCTTGCGGGAGAGGATTGAGGTGAGGGGAATTCCACCCGGTAACTGAATCGTTCCGGCCAAGCATTTCATGTCTTCAAGTAGCATCCCGATGATGGGGCAATGCTCTCCCTTGTTTTACGAATCGCCTTTTTCATCCTGATCAACAATTTTATCTTGCCGAGGATCCCTACCCCAGCCATCTCACGCCGGAATCGCCCTTCGATTTCCGACGTTGCCTTGCTGATCTTCTCTCGCGTTGCCGGATCCTTCAGCAATCGACTTTGACCATCTGAAATCATGCGCTCCATCTCCACATGATCAATCCCCCGGGGGACGAGACCGTTGCAAAACATATCTTCAGCACAAGATTCCTTCTGCGGGGCAGGAAATCAAGATTTCATTCTCATCAAATGAGCAAAACTCCAGGAAAGCACAGGAACCCTCTTTTCAGTATTAAGTGAGTCATATCAAGAGCGCCCGCCTCAGTGAGGCCAACCTGTTGAGCAGCCATCGCACCAACGCTTTACCCGCAAATTGGTGATTGACCTCGCCCGCCCATAGAACCATAATGCGTTGGCAACACGTTGAACCATTACGAAAGGTGTTGCCGATGAGTTTGAATGCCTTTGTACAATCATTCATGGAACGCTTCCCGCAGGAAGGGCTCACTTTCGACGACGTATCCCTGATCACACAATACGCCGACTTCCTTCCGGATGATGCCGATATTACAAGCCGCCTGACCCGACGGATCGGCATCAATATCCCGTTCGCCAGCGCCGCCATGGACACCGTGACGGAAAGCGCCATGGCTATCGCCATGGCTCTCACAGGTGGCATCGGGATCATCCACAAGAACCTTCCGCCAAAACAGCAGGCCGCCCACGTCGCCCGGGTAAAACATTATCTTAACGGCATGATCCACGACCCCATTGTCTTCCGGGCCACCGACACTCTCGAGGCTGTCCTGAAGAGCAAGCAGCAAAGAGGCTTCACTTTCAGCGGATTCCCCATTGTTGACCAGCATGACAGGGTGGTCGGCATCCTCACCGCCGCCGACATCAAGTTCGCCTCCGACCGCAAGGCCCTCGTCACCGACGTCATGACGGCCAACGTCATCTCCGCGCCTGCGGAGACAACCCTCAAGGAAGCCTATGCGATCATGAAGCGCAATCGCATCGGCAAACTGCCCCTGGTGGACAAGAACGGCAAGCTGGCAGGCCTCTACAGCTTCAGCGATGTGCGTACGCTCGTGGAGAATGTCGAGCCGCTCTATAATCGTGACGAAAAGTACCGGCTGCGCGCAGGCGCCGCCATCGGACCGTCAGACCAGGAACGGGTCGCCATCCTGGCCCGCGAACAAGTGGATGTGGTCGTGGTCGATACGGCACACGGACACAGCAAGGGCGTGATCGACATGGTCAAATGGGTCAAGAAGCATCACCCGGACATCGACGTCATCGCAGGGAACATCGCCACCGGGGAGGCGGCGGTCGCGCTTCGGGACGCAGGTGCCGATGCCGTCAAGGTCGGCATCGGACCGGGTTCCATCTGCACCACGCGGGTTGTAGCCGGCGTGGGAATCCCGCAGATCACCGCCATCTACGAGTGTGCAAAGGCGTTGGCCGGCTCCATTCCCATCATTGCCGATGGCGGAATCCGCCACTCCGGCGATGTCCCGAAAGCCATTGTGGCCGGGGCAGATGTGGTCATGTGCGGATCATTGTTCGCCGGAAGCGACGAAAGCCCGGGCGAAAAGATCATTCACCAGGGCCGGCAATACGTCGTCTATCGCGGCATGGGCAGCCTGGCCGCCATGAAGGAAGGCGCCGCCAGCCGCGAACGATACGGACAGAGCAGCAGCCGGGAGGAAGATCTCGTTCCCCAGGGCATCGAGGGCATTGTCCCCTACTCGGGACCTATCCGCAAAATTCTCCACCAGTACACCGGTGGGCTCCGGGCCTCCATGGGATACTGCGGATGCCGTACACTCTCGGAATTGCAGCAGCGGGGGCGTTTTGTCCGGGTCTCGCTTGCGGGAGTCACGGAAGCGCATCCGCATGATGTCAAGATCATCAAGGAAGCGCCCAACTACCGCTCCTGATCCCGACCGGAATGCACAGAACTCCGGCCCGACCGGCAGAATAAGGGATCTCCCTAGACGCGCAGGGACTTCACAAACGACTTCAGCGGCCGGGCCAGATCCTTCTGTTTGAGGCCGAAAACCAGGTTTGTCTTGATGAAGTCCAGTTTGTTGCCGATGTCATAGCGCACACCTGAGAACTGCAGCGCATACATCGCCCGGCTGCGAACCAGCTGGCGCATTGCATCAGTCAGCTGGATCTCGTTGTTCTTCCCGCGGCCGGTCCGGCCAAGGAAGTCGAAGATGTCCGGCGTGAACACATAACGGCTGGCAATCACAAGGTTGGAAGGGGCTTCGCTGGGAGCAGGCTTCTCCACAAAATCCTCCAGCAGATATAAGCTATCCGTCACACATTTCCCCTTGATAACGCCATAGCGGCTCACCTTGGCGCGTTCAACCTCCTCAACCGCAACCACGGATTCCTGATAACGGTCGAACACATCCATCAGCTGCCGTGTGACGGGCTTGCGGACACCATCCATCACCGTATCCCCAAGCAGCACGGCAAACGGCTCGCTCCCCACATGTTCCCTGCCGCAAAGCACCGCATCGCCCAGCCCCCGCAATTCCTTCTGCCAGACGAAGTGAATGTTGGCCAGATCCGATATGCGGCGGATATCCGCCAGTTCCTTGAGCTTACCTTTCGCCTCCAGTTCACTCTCCAGTTCCCAGTTTCGGTCAAAATGCTCCTCGATGGCTCGCTTGCCCTTCCCGATCACCATAAGAATATCGGTAATCCCGGAGGCCACAGCCTCCTCCACGACATACTGGATCGTGGGCGTATCCACAATGGGCAGCATCTCTTTCGGCTGGGACTTCGTTGCCGGCAGGAATCGGGTCCCGAACCCCGCGGCGGGTATGACAGCTTTCCGGATCATATGGCGGCTTCTCCTGTTGAATGCACGAGTTTCGGCTTGAAAACCCGGATCCCGATCCCGGTCAAGGCCGCTTCAAGCTTCTTGTACATGGCTTCATCCTTGTAGGTTCCGACGATGGCTCCCCCCGAACCGGTGAACTTGGCGCTCGCGCCTGCCGACCGGGCTGTTTCCACCATCTGGATATTGCTGGAGCTGATCCTGTAAATGCGCCGCCGCAAATCGAAATTCGCATCGACCAGCGGGGCAATCTGGTCCCCGCGCCCCTGCAACAGCAGGGTCCGCACCTTTTCCGCATACTCAGCCCATTCGCTCATCGCCGCCACAACCTGCGGATCCCTGTTCTCCCAGCGGGCTCGGATGTTGTTGTGAAACACCTCGGTCCCCTCCGCCAGTTCGGGACGATACGCAATGTACAACGGCGGCAGAAGCGCGAGATCCATTTCCTCGTACCGGCCGTACCCCTGCCGGTCCAGCAGCTCCTTGCTGAAGTCCATGTACACGAGCCCCTCATAGGCCTGGGACACCCGGTCCTGAAGCCCGGCCGGAATCCCCAGCTCCGATGCCTCAACCGACAGCACCAGGTTGGCCAGTATGGGCTTGGGAATCGTCACCTGGTAAAAGGACATGAGCGCCCGCATACACGCGGTGATAATCGCACTTGAACCGGCCAATCCAACCTGCGCGGGAATATTGCTGCTGTAGCGGATCGTAAAATTGCGGTCGTCCAGCTCAATGTGACTGTCGTGGCAATAGTCGTAAAACCGCTTCACAGCCGCCTTGAGCAGCCGGATGCCGCCATAGTAGCCATGACGCCGTACATCACGGTGAAGGTCGTGAATGCTCAGGAATCGCGAGTGATCCCTGGCGCTGGGCAGGATCTCCAGTTCGGGAGTCTGGTAAAGAACCACCTCCGCATGAAAATCACTGAAGGTGAAGGATATGGTCTTCCCGAAATACCCGTCCGAGGGATTGCCAATCAAGCCGGCCCTCGGATGCGCCCTGCATCGTATGATCATAGTGACCCCGCACGTTTCGCCCCGATCGGACACGGAGCAATCTGGACTGTCAAGATAAACACACTATAGGTCGGTTGCGCATAAAATGCAAAACCGAAGCCCGCAGCATTCCCGCGCACCGGAACTTGACGGATCCAGGGGGCTTTACGGTATCATCCAGGCAGAAATACAGGGGAGAACATGACACAGAAGCAGCGTACCATGGTGGGGTTCGGATTCGGCCCCATCCAGTCAGGATTGTTCCTTTACGAAGCCCATAAGACCGGCCTGTTCCGCCGACTTGTTGTGGCAGAAGTGGTTCCGGATGTCGTACGCAAGGTCAGGGCCGCCGGCGGGTACAGCGTGAATATCGCCACACCGGGCGGGATCCGCACGGAATTCATCCCGCAAGTGGAACTGTTGGACCCGGCCAATCCCGAAGACCGGACCGCATTAACCCTCGCGCTTGCAGAAGCCACAGATATCGCCACAGCCCTGCCAAGCGTGGAATTCTTCGAGCGCGGCGGGCCGACAGCCCCTGCAGGGATCCTGGCGGCCGGACTGCTCCGGAAAACGCAGGCCGGTCACCCGCCTTCCGTGATCTTCACGGGAGAAAATAACATCCACGCCGCCGAACTGCTTGAGGCCGCTATCCGGAAACAGGCCGGCCAACCCCTCGCCCCGAACCTCTTCCAGTGCCTGAATACCGTCATCGGGAAAATGAGCCAGGTGGTCGTCGACCCGGCCGAAATCACACGCCGTAAACTGGTCCCGTCCACCCCGGATTCGGGCAAGGCATTCCTCGTGGAGGAATTCAACCGGATCCTGATGTCGCGCATCACACTCAAGGCATATAACCGGGTCATCCCGACCTTCACGGAAAAGGATGATCTCTCGCTTTTCGAAGAAACAAAACTGTACGGGCATAACGCCGTACACGCCATGTCGGGGTATTTCCTCCACGCCCGGAACTGCACGGGTATGGCGGAAATGACCAATCACCCGGACCTCATGATGGCCGCCCGGGATACCCTTCTGCGGGAATCGGGCGCCGCCCTCTGCCGGAAGTACGCCGGATCAGACCCGCTGGCCACCGCGGAGGGATTCCGGGCGTATGCCGATGACCTCCTGCCGCGCATGGTCAATCCGTGGCTGGGCGATACCGTCGACCGGGTCATCCGTGATCCGGCGCGCAAACTTGGCTGGGACGACCGCCTGATCGGCGCCATGCGACTTTGCCTCAGCCAGAACATTCACCCGCACCATCTGGCCGCCGGCGCCATGGCCGCGCTCCGATTCCTGGCCGCCGAGCGCAAGGCGCAGGACCCATGGAGCCTGCTTGACTCCCTCTGGGCCCCCGCTGCCCCGGACACCGCAGAGAAGGCCACGGTCCTCAAGGCCCTGCAATCGGCTGCTTCCCTCCCTACACCATGAACCCATCCCGGCACAACGTGATCGAGGCGATAAACCTGACCCGCGTATTCCGCGATTTCTGGGGCCGCCCAAAGGTCCGAGCCGTCGACGGAATCGACCTGTCCGTGCCATCCGGAGGCATCTTCGGACTCCTGGGCCCGAACGGTTCCGGGAAAAGCACCACCATGAAGATGATCCTCGGACTCCTGCGGCCGACCGCAGGAACCCTGCGCGTTTTCGACCGGCCCGCGACCGATGTCTCGATCAAGGAACGCATCGGATTCATGCCCGAGGAGTCCTACCTGTACAAGTACCTGACAGCAACGGAGATTCTTCTCTTCTTCGCAAGCCTATGCGGAATCCCGCCCTCCGCCCGCCAGGAGGCCGTCGATTCCCTCATCACCCGTGTCGGCCTCGAACGCGCTCGGCACCGCCGGATCGGGGAGTTTTCCAAGGGCATGGCCAGACGCGTCGGTTTGGCCCAGGCGCTCCTGAACGATCCGGACTTGATCCTGCTGGACGAACCCACCTCCGGACTCGATCCAGTTGCCTGCCGCGAGGTGAAGGACCTCCTCCTCTCTCTCTCCGCCCGCGGAAAAACCATCCTGATTTGCTCGCACCATCTGGCCGATATGCAGGATATCTGCCACCGCGTGGCCATTCTCCTGGATGGACGCATCTGCGCGCACGGCGCCGTTCCTGATCTCCTGCACGACACCGGCCGCCTGCAGTTGACGCTGACGGGCCTGCCGCCGGAAAAACTGCCCGGTCTCCTCCAGTATATCGAGAAGGAAACCGGCGCGAGTCCCGTTGTGGATCACTCCGGCCGAAGCCTGGAGTCGTTTTACGTCGAAGTGGTTTCGAAACGTAACGCCGCTCCATGAATCCGCGCCACGTACTCGCCATTGCCCGTCTCACACTGCGCGACGCCTCCCGGTCCCGCCTCCTGCCTTCCGTGGGGTTTCTGCTCGTCCTGGTCATCACCGGCCTTCCATTCCTCATCACGGATTCCGGCGCCGGAACCAGCCGCATGTTCGTGCTCCTCCGTTACTCGATGAGTACCGTCCTCTTCCTGCTTACCATAACCACCCTGTGGGCGTCCTGCGGTGCCGTCGCCGGCGACATCGCGGACCGCCGGATTTATCTCGTCCTTGCCAAACCGGTACGCCGGTCGGATTTCTGGGCCGGCAAATGGCTCGGCATCCTGAGCATGAATGCCGCCCTTCTCGCCTTTGCCGGTCTTCTTGTCTGGGGCATGCTGCAGTTGACTCTCTCGCGCCTCCCGCCGGATTCGCCGGAGCGCGTGGAAGCGGGGACCCGCCTGCTGACGGCCCGGTTAGCCCTGAAACCCGATCTGCCGCCGGAAATCACCGACCGGATCACCCGACGGGAACTCGCCCTGCGACGGGATCCGGCCGCCAAGGGCCAGGAACCGCGCGAAATGGCAAGACAGCAGGTCATCCGCGGCAGTATGATCGTCCCGCCCATGGGCACCCTTGAACTGCATTACAGCCAGGTGCCCGTCTTTACGCCAAGCCAGCGGGCGGAACTGCGCTGCATCATCCAGTCATCCCGCCCGGAAGGCGGATTCCTTTCCGGGGTCTGGCGGATCCGATCCCTCTCGGGCGAAACCAGGGAGATCGCATTCACGAACCGGCCGGGCGTGCCCACACGGATCCTGATCCCGCCTTTCGAGAAGCCTTCCGACTCCCTTTTAATTTCACTGGTTCGCACCGATTCCGGTAAGGCCGGCCATTTTATGCTCGCCCCTCGCGGCGAACCGCCCGAATTGCTCGTGCCGGCCGGGTCCTTCACACCGAATCTGGCGAGAGCCCTGTTGTCACTCCTCTTCCGCTTATGCTTCGTGGCAGCCGTGGGAGTGACCCTCGGATGCCTGCTCTCGACACCCGTATCGGTCTTTTCCGGGTTCGCCCTGCTGATCGTCCTGCACATGACCGGGTTCGTGACCCGTGTGGTATCAACCGGGGCGGTTCTGGAAACCCATCACGGCGAGGTCGTGGCGCCCGAGGGACTGAACCGGATCGTCCTCCACATCCTGCAGTTGCTCGATTCTGTCACCGGCCCGCTGGCCCATCTGGACCCACTCCCGCTGCTCGCCGACGGACGGATGGTATCGGCCACGTTTGCCCTGCAGGCTTTCGCAATACTGGCAGTCCTTTTCACGCTCGGGGCCGCCCTGCCGGGTATGCGTCTCTTCACACGCCGCGAATTACCCTGAGGCTACTCGCCGGCAAGTGCCAGCGAGCACGCATGGCCGTTCAGATCCCACTCGGACGCACCTTCGGCAGGACTTTCAACCGCCTCCAGCGAAACACACAGCGTCTCGACCATGATGTACTCCCCATGGCGGCGAACCGCATTCCGCACGGCCTCGTTGCCGGTGTAACGCACCCGGATTCGCCGGGTAACCTCCAGGTCCGCGGTCTTCCGCATATTCTGCAACTTGCTGACGAACTCGCGGGCCAGGCCTTCCTCAACCAGTTCCGGCGTGAGCGCCTTGTCGAGCGCCACCACAATCCCGCCCTCCGCGGCCACTACGCTGCCTTCGTGCGGGATATGCTCGATCAGCACATCTTCCTGCTCCAGTTCCACCTTCTGTCCGCCGATTTCAAGCACCAGCGTCTTCCCCTCCGCCAGTTCTTCCACCTGCTCACTGGTCAGCGCGGCAATTACGCCCGCGGCCTTCTTGACGACAGGGCCGAGCTTCGGACCCAGCCGTGCGAAGTTGGCCTTCGCACGGGCCGTGGCGAAACCGGACGCCTGCATCAGGAACTCCGCATCCTTGACGTTCAGCTCATCAAGGATGATATCCTTCAGATCAGCCACGCTCTGCAGCAATTCCGCGTTGCGGCAGGCGACCTGCATCTTTCGCAACGGCTGGCGAACCTTGAGATCATGCGCCGCCCGCAGGGTACGGCCCAGTGTGACAACGGTCATGACCGCCGCCATCTGGCGTTCGAGCCGGATATCACGCCGACTTGCGTCACCCGCTGGGAAATCGCACAAGTGCACCGAGTCCGGCATGCCCTCCACTCGCAGATTGCGGTAGATGGCGTCACTGACAAATGGCACGAACGGGGCGGCAATCCGGCTCAACTGCAGCAGCACATAATGCAGGGTTTCATAGGCATCGGCCTTGTCGGCGTCATCCTGCGATTTCCAGAACCGGCGACGGCTCCTCCGGATGTACCAGTTGGTCAGGTCCTCAATGAACCGGACAAACGGCCTCACGGAAGCCTGGAGATCATACCGGTCCATGGCCGCTGTCACATCCATTGACAGGCTCTCCATTGAACTGCGGATCCAGCGATCCAGCAGGTTGGAACTGGCCCGGCCAGCCTGCCGGGCGGGTGTCCACCCATCAACCGTGGCATATGTCACAAAGAAACCATAGGCGTTCCAAAGGGGAATCAGCAGGTTGCGCATCAGTTCCTGGACCCCATGCTCGGAAAACCGGAGATCCTCCGCCCGGACCACCGGCGAATGAATGAGGTAGAGCCGCACGGCATCCGCTCCGTAGGTGTTGATCAGATAAGACGGGTCGGGGTAGTTCTTCAGCCGCTTACTCATCTTGCGACCATCCTCGGCAAGCACCAGCCCGTTGACCACGACATTGCGGAAGGCCGGCCGGTCAAACAACGCGGTCGACAGAACCATCAGCGTATAGAACCAGCCACGGGTCTGGTCCAGTCCCTCGGCGATAAAGTCGGCCGGGAAGTGCGTCTCGAACTGCGCACGGTTCTCGAACGGGTAATGCGCCTGCGCGTACGGCATGGCCCCGCTCTCAAACCAGCAGTCCAGCACCTCGGGAATCCTCCGCAACGGTCCACGCCCCTCCCGGGACGGAATCTCGATCTTGTCGACAAAATGCTTATGAAGGTCATCGACCTTCTGGCCGGAGAGCTTCTCCAACTCCTCGCGGGATCCGACACAAACCACTTCCTTCCCGTCCGCGCTCCGCCAGACAGGCAAGGGTGTTCCCCAGTACCGGTTGCGTGAAATGTTCCAGTCCCGCGCCTGTTCCAGCCATTTGCCGAAACGACCGTCGCGCAGATGCTCCGGCATCCACGATGTCTGCCGGTTGGATTCCAGAATGCGGTCGCGGATCTTCTCCACGCGGACATACCACGCCGAGATCGCCCGGTAGATCAGCGCCGTATCACACCGCCAGCAATGCGGATAGCTGTGCTGGATAACCCCTTGATGGACCAGTTTTCCCTCCTGCTTGAGGCGCTTGATGATATCCGGGTCGGCTTCCTTGACCTCGCGCCCCCTGTAGTCGGGCACTTCGGCTGTAAACCGCCCTTCCTCATCCACGGGGCAAGGCGCCGGCAGTCCTTCCGCCTGCCCGACCCGGCTGTCATCCTCGCCAAATCCAGGCGCGATATGCACAATGCCGGTGCCGTCCTCGGTGGAAACGAAATCTGCCGCCACAACCCGGAACGCGCCCTTGCCGCCATACTCCGCGAAATAGGGGAACAAGGGTTCATAGCGCAGTCCCACAAGTTCCGCGCCGGACAGATCGGCCACCATCTCCGGAAGGGCCCCCTTCTTGTAGTAGGCGCCCAGCCGGTCCTTGGCCAGATAGTAAAAATCCTCACCGTCCCTGATCCGGACGTAGCGGATGTCCTTGCCGACGGCCAGCGCCGTATTGGAGGGCAGCGTCCACGGAGTGGTCGTCCAGGCGAGGATATATGTGTGCTCTTCCCCTGCAACCGGGAAACGTACCGTGATCGCGGGATCCTGCACCTCTTCATACCCCTGGTTGGTTTCGAAATTCGAGAGCGGGGTCGTGCAACGCGGGCAATAGGGAACGACCCGGTATCCCTCGTAGACCAATCCCTTGTTCCAGAGCTCACGGAACACCCACCAGATGGACTCCATGTAGTCGGGATCCATGGTCTTGTAGTCGTGGTCGAAATCCACCCACCGCCCCATGCGGGTCACGATTTCGCGCCATTCACGCGTATAGCGCAATACGATGCTGCGGCACCGCTCGTTGAACACATCCACGCCCAGCTTCTCGATATCCCTCTTGCCGCTGATCTTCAGGTCCTGCTCGACCTCGTACTCCACCGGCAGACCATGGCAGTCCCAGCCGAAACGCCGCTTGACGTAATGGCCGCGCATCGTCTGATAGCGGGGCACAATGTCCTTGATCGTCCCGGCCAGCAGATGCCCGTAGTGCGGAAGGCCCGTGGCAAAAGGCGGCCCGTCATAAAAAACGTATTCCGGAGCACCCCGCCTCTGCTCGAGGGACTTCTCGAATGTCTGTTCCTGTTTCCAGAAATCAAGGACTTCCCTCTCCATGCCCGGGAAATCCACCTTGCGTGATACCGGCTTGAACGTCATTCCCCTACCCTTGCCTTTGCTGATCCAAAGCCCGGCGAATCGCCTTGCGGAATCCGTCCGGTCCGTACTTCAATTCCCGGGAGCCGCGCGTGATCTTGCACAGGCTCACTCCCAACTCCGCCGCTATGGCGCGCTGGGGCATCCCATTCTCCAGCAATTCCACCAGTTTCCAGCGCAATGCGATCTTCTCCCGCTCCCTTGCAGTGAGCAGCGCGTACAGCACCTCGTAGACCTCGGCGGCGGTGTCCATGCGATTCAGCACACCGGCCAGTTCCCGCAACGCCGCTTCGCCATTGGCGGAACGCCGCGTCACGGCCCGCATCCTTTCCCGAAGAGCCCCTGGAATCTGCTTCTCATAAGGCCGCGCATCATAGGACAATCCCCGCCCACGATCAAACCAAACAAAAACGGGGAGATGGCCAAACGCCATCTCCCCGCTCATCCCGCGGAACCGATCAGAACGCGTACCCGATATAGGCCACGCCTTCCACATCCTCGAAATCGAAGTCGCCAAGATCATCCCACGACTCGAACACGTAGCTGGCACTCACCTGCAAGCTCACGCTCTTGGAAAGATCCATGCGCAAGCCAAGCAGCAACTGCCAATAGAGGTCCATCCACTCACTGTCTTCCTCGGTCTTGCTCAGGTAGGACGAAAGGATACCCACCCCACCCTGGAAGATGCGGTCGATGAACATCAGGTTCAGTTCCGGTGTCACGGCATAGTCGATATCATCCCGGTCCTCGAACTCAGGCGTCATGGAACAGCCCAGTTGCACTGTGCTGTCGCCCTCGCGAACCTCATAGAGAGCGCCGTACGACAAGTCTCCATCCCCGTACGGCAGATCCGTGAACGCCGAATGGGCCTGATGGTAGCGGCCGCCAAGGCTCAGGACATTTCCGGCGCGGCTCTCGTTCCCGATCGCCAGCGCCAACAGGAGGACCAACCCGGACAGCAATATGAGTGTGTTTGTTTTCATGGGAGCCATGATAAGCACGTCCATTGCCAGCGCAAGGATTTTTTCTTGCCGCCGGGAAAGAACCGGCCAGCCTACCGCAGGATCCGGCAAAGCGCCTGCACCATCTGGTGCCTCAGCAACAAGGCGGACGGATTCGCTTCCGGCTCCCGCCATCCCCAATACGGGCGATAACTGTACCGCATCTGCAGTTCACGGGAACCGCTGATCGCCGCCCTCTCCGCGGCAATCGCCTTGGCGGAACCCTTGAGTTCATACACCTTTCCGCGCGGCGCAGATAATCCCGAATGGCGGGCGGCCAGTGCCCACAAACGCCGCATATCCCCCACGGATTCCAATCCCGCACCAAAATGACGGCGCAATGGATCCAGTTCCATGCCGCGGAACACGATGGCATCACGTTCCTTGCCGGGCAGATACAGGGCCTGGTTTAACTCGTACAGCTTGCGCCAGGCATCAAGATAGTCGGGGTCGAGTTCAACCGCCCGCTTGAAACAACGGTAGGCATCGGCATAGCGATACTGGGCCTCGCGAAGCTGCCCGAGCAGGAAATGCACCTGCGGCCGCTCTCCCTGCGTCGACGAAAGGCGTGTCAACACCTGCTCCGCCACCGTCCGGCTTTGTTCCTTTTCGAATACCCCCTGGCAGCCGAAACAGAAACTCGCCACCTGGCCAAACTGCTCCGGCATCCGCTCGAAGGCGATGGCATAATGCCGGTTGGCCTCCTCGAACCTGCCTGCCGCCCACAACCGCTCCGCCAGGCGCCACTGGACGCAGTAGGCATCCACGAACAGTCCCTCGGCCTCCTGGAACTTGGCAAGGCTCCTCGCAGTAAGGCCAGCCTCAAAGAACTCATCCCCCTCCTCCGCAATGCGCACGGCCCGGACCACATTCCGGAAGAACCTTGCATCATCCGTTTTCTGCCCGGCCTCCAGGATGTCGGCCAGAACGGCATAAGCCTTCACACGCTGGCCCGGTTCCTGTTCTCCGTCGGTCGGATCCACCTTCAGGGCGCGGCGGCAAACCTCTTCCGCTTCCTTCAGCCGGCCCGCCTGCCGCAACACAACCGCCTTCCAGATCAAGGGACGCTCCTCGAACCGGTCCCTCATGTACAGGGAGTCCAACCAGCCAGACAGATCCGGGTCGCCCAGCGACACCAGCACCTCGTACGCCCGGTCATCCGAGGGATGCGCATTCAAATATGCCTTCACCAGTCTGACGGCTTCCCCGTTCCGCCCGGCCTTTCCCAGTACGCGCGCCGCAGCGGGAATGAACTCCTCACCGGAAAAAACCAGCGACTCACCCAGATCCCGGTCCGGCCACCAAGGGGATTCGTCGAGTAACCAGAGCGCATCCTCATCGCGTCCGGCCTTTTCGTAGACCGCCAGCAATGCGCCCATGATCTGCCCTGTCTGCTGACGCGCCTGCGGCAGGATCCGGCCACCCGGCTCGGTCGACGACTTGAAAACCTGCGCCAGCGCTTCCTGCAACCTTTTCTCGGCCTCCGCATAACGCCCCGACTGCACCAGCAAACCCAATACCGTAGGATAACGGAAATCGCGCCCCAGCGAGGCTTCCATATAGTCGTAGGAACCCCCACTCTTAACGGACGACAGCCGCAGCCCCTCCTCAAGAAGATCCGCACGCTGGAGCAGATGCCCCAGCCGCAGCAGGCTCAGCACGATCGACCTCTGTCCGGCCATCAGTTCCCTCTGCTGGTCAGGCGGCAGCCTGCTTATGTCAACGGTGGTGATTCCGCGAAGCGCGGTCAAGCCCTCCTCCACCCGGTCAAGCGCAAAACAGGCGCGCGAAAGCGAACCCAACAGGGTAATCTTCGGACGTACGCCCAGGCTTGTATTGGTCGAGACTGTCGCCAGCGTCTTGACCACGGCATCCCCCTGGCCCGCCATGAGGCCGAGATTCATCCAGAGGCTCCACGGAAAACGGTCCGGATTCTTCCAGGCAAAGGGTTCCATGGCCTTGAACATCCGTTCCGCCTCCACCTCGCTCAGCCCTGCCTGCGCGACCTGCTCGGATCCGAGATTCTCGAACAGAAACCGGTCGGGGTTCTCCTGCAGCCCATCGCCCGAACGGCTCCGGCTGAACGCCTCTTCCACACGCCCCGCCTTGAGCAGCGCCATCACGTAGACTTGCTGCGCCTGCCTGCGGTACTGGTCATGCACCCCGTCCTGTCGCACGAAGGTATTCTCAACCTTCGCAGGGTCCTCTTCTTCCTTGCGTGAGGGGAAACGCCGCTCCATCGCCTCGAACAACGCGATATCCTTGACGGAACGGACCAGTTCCCAACGCGGAGCCGGCAACTTGTCGATGCTTTCCACGGCCAGGGCCTTCAGGCGGTCCATCGTTGCCCCCTGGTGATGCATCTCCAGACGCAGGCCGGGAGTCAAAAGACACTTGCGAAGCAACTCGTCAGACTCCTCGGCACTCGTCAGATCGACAAGCGGAGGCACAACGATCGATGGCGGCCCCATGTTCTCCCGGCTTGCCTGTTCAAGCGCATCACGGAACTGGCGTACGACATCGCCCGGCGAGGTGAATCCCTTCACCTGCAGCCATACCCGCCGGACATCCCCCGCTCCGCCATACATCCCCCCGTAATACGACCGTCCCGAACTTTCCCGCAGGGCCTTGTCCAACTGCTGGATCGATTCATCCATTTGCGCCCAGTCCCCATCGAGGAACCGGAACAACAACCGGAGCGCCGTCTCGCGCGACCCGGGAGTGGCGTCCGCCCGCTGATCCGCCATTTCCTTCATGTGCGGCCAGGCATCCGGCCCGGGAAGCGCCCTGAGAAGCTCCTCAAACGACAGGGGTCGGCCGGCCATCTGTTCTTCACCGGTCTCTTCGGAATCCGCACCGTCATCCTCCCAGTCGCCGAAGGATGAACTTGCATAAGGATCCGCATCTGGATCGACGGGCAAAGACCAAAGCCGATCGAGAAGCCCCATCCACTGCCCGGCCGCCTCCTGCGGCGTACGGTTTGTCGCCTCGTTGCGGAATGCGGCAATATCGCGTCGCAATTCCATACGAGCCTTGACGGCAGGCGTTTGTTCCACCGTCTTCTGCCCGGATTCAGACAGGGCCTTTTCAATGACAGCCCGGGCACCCAGCAGCTCAGACCCAACTTCACCAGACCAAGCCAAAGATCCCGCCAAAATCAATGTCGCAATCATACCGTTCTTCATGTGACGCCTCCGATTCCGGAATTGATTATTGCCCGCGGCTGGAGTGTACCATGCCTGTCGATGCTGTGAACAACATTCGGCAGAACGGCCGGAACGGCCGAACGCAGGCAGGGTGACGCATATCACCCTGATAGCTGATCATAACGATACAACGAGGCAGTTTATTATGTGCTTTTTTTGAAAAGTAAAATATTCTGTCCGATTCACAGGAAAGGGACAGCTTTGAGGTGCCATTTTGAGTTTTTCGACCATCCCGTTGCAGGATAAGGAAACAATGTCAACACAAGCTGCAAAAACAAACATTGTCTTCTTTTTCGTTGATGACATGGGTTATGGCGATGCGTCGTGTCTGAACCCGCATGGAAGGATTAAGACCCCAAACATCGACCGCCTGGCCTGTGAGGGCATGAAATTCACGGATGCCCACTCCAGCTCGGCAGTCTGTTCACCATCACGCTACAGCGTGCTGACCGGTCGCTACAACTGGCGCTCCCGCTTGCAGCAGGGAATTGTCGAGGTGTACGGCGACCCGCTCATTGCGGCAGACCGCCTGACCGTGCCGGGATTCCTCAAGCAGCACGGCTACCACAGTGCCTGCATCGGCAAATGGCATCTCGGACAGGGGTGGGACTTCGAGGCTGACGAAGACTTCCGTCCGGCGCACGGGTATGACAGTACTCCCGCCCACAATCTGCAAGCAAGCGAACAGCAACGGCTGCGCTGGCGGGCGGCCTTCCAGAAACCCACAACAGGAGGGCCAACCAGGCGCGGGTTCGACTACTATTTTGGCGTCGACATCCCGAACTGGCCACCCTATTGCTTCATTGAGAATGACCACACGGTCGGCATTCCGTCTGAGTTCTTGCCCGCACGCCTGCTCGGCAGTAATCAGGCCAGCCTGCAAGGACCGGCCATGCCTTACTGGCATTTCGAGCAACTGCTGCCGACGTGGGCAGAGAAGGCAGACTGCTATATCAGGGAACGGGCCGAAGCCGCTGAACCGTTCTTCCTGTATCTCCCCATGACCTCTCCGCATACTCCGCTGTCGGTCAACAAGCCTTTCATCGGCAAAAGCGGACTGAACAATCTCTACGCCGACCTGGTCATCGAGACCGACGATGTATTCGGTCGCGTGCTCGATTCACTTGCGAGGCACGGCGTGGCCGACAACACGCTTGTGATCTTTGCCAGCGATAACGGTTGCGCGCCCTACATTGGCGCAAGGGACCTGGAAGAACAGGGGCACTTCCCCAGCGGCCCATATCGCGGGTACAAATCGGACGCCTGGGACGGCGGCCATCGCATCCCATGCGTGGCCCGCTGGCCCGGAATGATCAAACCCGGAACGGAGTGTGGCTCCCTGGTATGCCTGTCAGACCTCATGGCGACATGTGCGGATATCGTTGGCGCAGAACTACCGGACAATGCCGGGGAGGACAGCTTCAGCATGATGCCGCTGTTCAGGGGAACGGACATCAGCGGCCGCAAGACAATGGTGCATCACTCTATCAGCGGCAAGTTTGCCATTCGTCAGGGCCAATGGAAACTCGTGCTTTGCCCCGGATCAGGCGGCTGGACCCTTGACGATGCCGAGGCTGCCCGATCCGGCCGCCCCCTGGTCCAGTTGTACGACATACAGGCAGACCCCGGCGAAACACACAACCTGCAAGCCGAACAACCGGAAAAGGTCAAGGAACTGGTCCATTCGTTGAAGCAACTGGTCGCTGACGGACGCAGCACTCCCGGCCCGAAACAGGAAAATGATGTGCCTGTCGACATCTGGAAGCTCGACACAATGCCTGAAGTTGACGCCGCGCTACTCGATGACTACTGACAAAAAAACACCCGACAGACCGGATGAACATGACGGCTGCTCGTGCGCATGATCCGCAGCTTTCCCATAGAAAACCGATCCACTCAGAAAAACCTAACCCGAAAGCAGACAAACCCATGAAGAACCGCATCAGCCTGGACGGCGTCTGGAAAATCCGCTGGAATGACACCGAACGGGGGGACCGCCTGGAGCATATGCTCGATGGAACCGCCGCACTGGACCGCGCATGGCCGGCACAGGTCCCCGGCAGCGTGCACGAGACACTCCTGGAGCACGGCGTGATCGAAGACCCGAATCTCGAAGCGAATGTGCTCCGCTGCCGCTGGGTTGAGGAAATGAAATGGTGCTACCACCGCACCTTCCGAATGCCGAAACTGGCCAGGGGTGAGCGCGCATGGCTCACGTTCGAGTGCCTGGACCTCGCAGCCGCCATCTATCTGAACGGCAAACTGGTAGGCCGCCACGCCAACGCCTTCTATCCCTGCCGGGTCGAGGTCACAGCCGATCTCGCCGCAGGAGAGAACACGCTCATCGTTCAGGTGGAAAGCGGTCTGTTCCACGCCATGCACCGATCGGCCGACGGCCTGATGCACACCGAGAACACCCAGCTTACAAAGAGACCCTGGCTACGCAAAACCCAGAGCGAACACGGCTGGGATTGGTCGCCTCGCCTGCTCAATGTCGGCATCCCGGGCCATGTCTGGCTCGAGACTGCCAGGTCGTCGCGCTGGGACGACTGTGTCGTGCTGTCGGAACTCGCGGACGACCTGGTGTCCGGCAAGGTCACGGCACGGGTGTTCGCCGAAAACCTTGGCGAAACGCCCCTCAAGACAAGCCTCACCGTCAAGGTTGCCGGCCACAGCGTCTCGCAGGATGTCACCCTCAAACCCGGCATGAACCGGCTGGAACTCACCGTACCAGTCGCAAAACCAAAGCTCTGGTGGCCCGTCGGCCATGGCGCCCAGAACCGCTACACTGTCCAAGTCGAACTGAAGGATGTCGGCAGCAGGACAAAGCGTGTCGGCTTCCGCCATGTGCGCGTGAGCCAGGAGAAGCACCCTGAAACCGGCCGCTATTTCATCGTCGAGGTAAACCGCAAGCCGATCTTCTGCAAGGGCGGCAACTTCGTGCCGGCAGACCTCATCCTCTCGCGGATCGACCGCAAACGCTACAAGGCCCTCATCGCACTCGCCCTGGAGTCAAATTTCAACCTCCTCCGTGTCTGGGGTGGCGGCCTCTACGAGAGCGAGGACTTCTACGACCTCTGCGACCAGCACGGTATCCTCGTCTGGCAGGAGTTCATCTTCGCCTGCGCAAAGTACCCGACAACCGACGCCGCTTTCCTCGCCGACGTCAAGCGCGAAGCCACCTACCAGGTCCGCCGCCTCGCGCACCGGCCCAGCCTGGTCATCTGGTGCGGCAACAACGAGATGGAGTGCGGCAACTACGACTGGGGCTACGACCAGGGCGTCGCATTCCCGGACTACGCCCTCTTCCACATGGTGCTGCCCCGCATCCTCGCGGCCGAGGACGGCACCCGCTACTATCAACCCAGTTCCCCCTTTTCACCCGGCAACGTGGCCGAGAACCCCGGCGCGGATCACATCGGCGATCAGCATCCGTGGGGCGTCGGGTTCAGCAAGACGGACTTCCGCAAGTACCGCGACATGATCAGCCGCTTCCCCAACGAGGGCGGAATTCTCGGACCGAATTCCCTCCCGACCGTTCGCGCCTGCACTGACCGCGTCGGTTCCTTCGCATGGGAATTACACGACAACAGCGTAACATACTGGCACTGGATGCCCTGCTACACACCCGACAAGATGATCGCGAACTGGACCGGCCGACCGATATCCGGCATGACGATCGAGGACTACGTCTACTGGGGCGGTCTTATCCAGGGCGCCGCGCTCGGCGAATATATCCGCAACTTCCGCCGCCGGATGTTCAGCAGCTCCGCGGCCATCTTCTGGATGTACAATGACGTCTGGCCCTGCACGAGAAGCTGGACGACCGTGGATTACTACCTGCGCCGTACCCCGGCTTTCTGGCCGGTGAAGCGCGCCATGGCACCCCTCACCGTCGCCATCATCCGCGAAGGTGGCAAGGTCCGCATCTACGGCATAAACGAGGGCCCGGCAACCACCGCTACACTCCGTTTCGGTCTCATGGCCCTGAACGGATCCTATCCGCTGGACCAGACCACCGCCGTTACCCTCCCCGCCAATGCCAGCACGCCAGTCGCGGAATGGAACGCCGCCCGATGGGACAAGCTGGGCGAGAAGTCGCATATCGCCTTCGCCGTGCTGAACATGGACGGCCGTGAAGTGGCGCGCGACACGCTCATCCTCCCCCTCTTCCGCGAGATGAAATGGCCGAAGGCCAGGGTGAATGTCCGGCTCGCGGGCGGCAAGGCGGTCTTCACCAGCCGCACCTTCGCCTGGCGGGTCTGCCTGGATCTCGACGGGGAACGGGCGTTGCCAGACAACTTCTTCGACGTGTTCCCCGGAATCCCAACCGTATTGGACTGGCCCGCTCATCTCGGCAAACCGAAGATCCTGCGAATCGGCAACTGAGCCGGAACGATTCCATTCAAAACACCCTCACCCTGCCCCCCTCCCGTCCAGGGAGAGGAAATTTTGAATGGTTGCGAGGGCCCAGCGGCATCACCTTCTGGTGCCGGCATAAGTGGGGTCGTTGGCACTTCCTCTCCCCTTGCGGGAGAGGATTGAGGTGAGGGGAATTGCAACCGGTAACTGAATCGTTCCGGCTAAGCCGCTCTCCGACAGGACAGATCGCACGCCGGACAGGCCGCCTCGACGAGGCGGCCGAGTCTTCCTCCTTGTGCCGGACCAGCCATTGTCCTATCTTCGCTTTCCAGGCAGGGAACACACAGGCATGACACGCATCCATATCCAGCGCCACCGCATCCCCGAACTGGTGCCCCGCCCCGTACAACCGGGTGCCGCCGGTATCATCCAGCGGTCGTTCCGCCATGGGCCCCGCGATTTCCTGCGCCATTTCCGCGATGAGCCGCTGTCACTGACCGTTACCCTCAACGGCCACGATTCGAACCGACCTCCCGCGATTGTGGCCCTTCACACAAACATCGGCACCCGGGAACCCGACCAGTGGCAGGACCTGCGCCTTGAATCGACGGACGGTCACACTTTCCAGATTCACTTGCCTCTCCCCCGCTGCGGCCTCTTCAGTTTCCGGGTGAAGTATTCCTTTGACGGCGGACAGCAATGGTACTGGGACCGCGTCCCTTACTCCTATATACTGGTTGACCCGCCGTCCCTGCGGACTGTGCGCCTTTACACCCTGATCCCCAGCGCTTCAGGTAACATCACCGACTGGAGGGAACGGCTCCCCGAAATCGCAGCCATGGGATTCGATGCCCTTCACCTCCTCCCCATCACTCCCATGGGACAGTCCCAGAGCCCCTATTCCGCCCGGCAATTGTTCGACATCGACCCGCGCTATCGTGACCCGGCCGCAAAAGGCACGGCACTGGAGCAGTTCGAAGAGTTCATCGATGAGTGCAAGCGCCTTCATATCCGGCTTTGCCTTGACCTTGTCCTGAACCACATTGCCGTCGACAGCGAGATGGCGAACCTGTGCCCCGACTGGATCATCCCTGACGATTCGGAGCCCAATGGCCTTAAGCGCGCCGGTTGCTGGCACATGCAGGACTGGATCCGATGGGAAGACCTGGTTCCAATCCATTACGATCACCCGAATACCTTCATCCGGAAGGACATCTGGGACTACATGAAGGAATACGCCTTGTTCTGGTCAAACTATGCCGCGTATACCGGCGGTATGGTCCGGTTCGACAACCTGCACAGCAGCTACGGCCCCTTCATCGCTAACCTCAGCGGCGCGATCCGCAAGGAGTTCCCGGATCTGCCGATCATCGGCGAATACTTCACGGATGAGCTAACCCTGGAAAAAACCGTGCCGGAGTGGGGCGTCAACCTGCTCCTGGCCAACAGCTGGGAATATCCTTTCTGCCCCCCATTCCGCCACTACCTCCAATACCTGCACAAGGTATCAGGCCGCCTGCGCCACCTTTGCTCGATTTCCACACACGACACAGGAGTCCCGGCAGTCTTGTTCGGTTCCGCACAGGCCACCCTGCCGCGCTATGCCGCCTGCGCCCTCTTTACAACCGGTCAGACCGGCCTGGTCCAGGGCGTGGAACACGGGATCCGTGAACGGCTGCCGTTTATCGGACAATCCCACCGGCCGGACCTGTCGGGCGGTCCCGACTTCCGGGACTTCATCACACGCATCAACTCGCTCCTCGCCCGCCACTCCACCTTCCGCCATTCCGGAAACATAACGTTTATCGATCGCGGACATGAAGCCATTCTCGGCGCTTTCCGGGGCGGAACCCATTGCGCGGAGCCGTCATTCCTGCTGTTCGTGAACCTGGATATCTATCACCCGCAGGAAGTAACCCCGGACCTCTCATCCTGCGCCCTGGATTTCCCCCTGAAACTTCGAGATGCGCTCTCCGGGGAAACCTTCGCCCTCAATGCAGGAATGTCCACCCTGCGGATGGAACCCTGCGGCGTGAGAGTCCTGGAAATCCTGACGGACCGGCCGTAAATTCGGACCCGGTGCCTCAGTATTCAACCACGTACGTGAATCCGTTCGAACGACGCCGGAAACGTCCGCTCTCCAAATCGCCGTCATCCATCCGGCGGTCAACCTCACGCCACACCTCGTCCCGCGCCGACCCGCCTACAAGAACCGCAATCGACGCCCTGAACCCGAACCGCCCGACATCCCAGCCCCATAGACCGCCAATCGCAGTTTCCTGCGTCCACCGGATCCCCTGCAGATAAGGGGCCATCCCCTCGGGCACCACGCCCGCCATCGTGTCGGGGGGATATTCCTTGTGCTCCAGCCGATACATCTCGAACGCGGCTGAAGCCACGCCGATATCACGAATAAACCGTATGACCTGGCTCTTTTGCCGCATCCGCACCATTGTGGGAATCGCAATGGCGGCTAAAAGTCCGATGATCATGACAACCATCAGGATCTCCACCATTGTAAAACCGGTTCGCCTGCGGCAATGGATCAAAAACTCACCTCCTGATCTTCATCGCTATCCTTGCACATGTCATCCTTGTCTTCCACAGGTTTCTTCAACTCCTTGCCCCGGAAAACAGGACAAATTGTCAGGGCATCGGACATATTGTCCGGCCTTTCCCCTGCAACTCAGTCGGCCCCGTTACCACCACTGCGCGGACTCCAACACCCTTTCATCGCATATATTACACTCCCACGAGACTGGACACAGGCCCCGCCCCGGCAGAACGGCACTCCGCGCCGATTTCGCAAGAAGTTGGCACATCCCTTGCTACACTGCCTTGCGGAGATTTGAAATGGACACAAACAGCACAACACCGAAGAGAAAAAGGATCTGGTCGGTCCTTACGGTCCTGCTGACCCTTGTGGTGCTTCTTCAACTTGCCATCCTTTTCCAGCGGCAAGTCATGCTGCAACGAAAGCCTTACGCCACCGCCCATTCTGCCGGCTCCGTAAGCCAATGGGTACGCCGCCACCTTCCGTGGGTGCGGGAAGACGACCTTTCCCGCAAACCCGTTACCCCGGACACCGTCTGGAATGACTCGCTGCGAATGGCCCGGATGCATTCGCGCATCAACCGGATGTTTGAAGAAGCCTTTAATGAGAGTTTCCGGTTCCCCCTGGCGCCTGCCGTTGCGTCCTCTCCCCCGACCTCCAACGGCAGTGCGCCGCCGGATCCATTCCGCCGGATGCACGATATGCATCGTGAAATCGACGCCCTGTTCCAGGAAGCGCTACGCGACGCCAGGTGGAGCCACGCAAGCTTTGATGACGGCTGGGCGAACCTCGCCGTCACACCCGGGATGACCGTCAAGGACCTGGGTGAACGGTTCGAAATCACTGTATCCCTCCCCGATGTGGACAAGTCCGATATCCGGCTGGTTCTGGACGGCTCTATCCTTACCCTGTATGTCGACCACAGCGATTCCCGGCAGGAGCCAGCCAAGGCGCCCGCCTCCGGAACGGTGGCATCGCGCCGGATCAGCCGGTTCGAGCAACGCATACGCCTTCCGGGCTCGGATCCCGAACCCGGTCATGTCAAGGCCACCCTCGAGAACGGGATCCTGCGGATTGTTGTTCCCAAGCGAACCGGAAAGGATTATGAACAAGGTGAAGTCAAGGTGATCTGACGCCTTGTCTGCAAAGGTTATAAAGGAGTAAAGGCATGTTGGAAATACAGGAACTTCACAAGCATTTCGGCCCCATACAGGCGGTGCGCGGCGTATCGTTCCAGGTGGAAAAAGGCGAGGTGCTCGGCTTCCTCGGACCGAATGGCGCAGGCAAGTCGACCACCATGCGGATGATCACAGGCTTCCTTCCGCCTACCTCGGGAACGGCCAGGCTGAACGGACATGACATCACGGATGATGCGGTCGAGGCCAAGCGGCAAATCGGTTACCTTCCGGAAAACGCACCGGCCTACGGGGACATGACGGTGACGAATTTCCTACGCTTCATCGCCGAAGTCCGCGGGTTCTCCGGAAAAGATCGCGACCTGCGCGTCGATGCCGCGATCGAAAAGGCCCGGCTATCCAGCGTGCGCCACCAGACGATCGGAACCCTCTCGAAAGGCTACCGACAGCGCGTGTGCTTCAGCCAGGCGATCCTGCATGACCCGCCGGTCCTGATCATGGATGAACCCACCGACGGGCTGGACCCGAACCAGAAGCACCTTGTGCGGAACATGATCCGGGAAATGGCGTCCCGCAAGGCGATCGTCATCTCAACCCATATCCTTGAGGAAGTGGAAGCCGTCTGCTCCCGCGCCATCATCATTGCCAACGGACGCATCGTTGCCAACGGCTCCCCCGCGGAACTCAAAGCCCGGAGCAATTTGCATGGCGCCGTGGAACTCACCGTCAAACAGCCCGAGGAAGCCATCTATCGCGAGTTATCGGGCCTGCCCAGCGCCGCCCGCGTCGAGCAGGACGGTCCGCAATATACCATTTATCCGCGCAACCCGGAGCGGCTGTTCACGGATGTCACACAACTGGTCAGACAGCACGACTGGCACCCGACCGGATTGAAGCACATTGAAGGCCGGCTGGAGGATGTCTTCCGTGAACTGACCCTCGGCCCCGATACCTCCAACCGCTTGAACTGAACCCGAAGGAGACCTTTCTCATGGACTGTCTGCACAACACAAAAGCCATTATCAAGCGGGAATTGAAGTCCTACTTCGAATCCCCCATAGCCTATGTATTCCTGGTCGTGTTTCTGATGCTTACGGCCTTCCTGACTTTCATGGTCGGTCGGTATTACGAGAACGGACAGGCCGACCTTCGGGCCTTCTTCTGGTGGCATCCCTGGGTCTACCTGATCCTCGTACCCGCGGCGGCCATGCGACTCTGGGCCGAGGAACGCCGCTCGGGGACCATCGAACTCCTGCTGACATTGCCGGTCACGCTGAGCCAGGCCATACTCGGGAAATTCCTGGCCGCATGGACCTTCCTGGCGATCGCGCTCGTCCTGACGTTCCCGGTGATCCTGACAACCTATTACCTCGGCAGCCCCGATTCGGGTGTCATCCTCTGCGGCTACATCGGCAGTTTCTTCCTGGCCGGGACCTACCTCTCGGTCGGAATGCTGACTTCCGCCATGACCCGGAACCAGGTAATCAGCTTTGTCGTCTCCGTCCTTGCGTGCCTGTTCCTCCTTCTGGCCGGATGGCCGCCGGTCACCGATTTCCTCGTTCGGGCCGCCCAGGATTCACCGGCATTGCAATGGATCCTGCAGGCGGTCTCGTCACTCAGTTTCATGCCGCATTTCGAGAACATCCAGCGGGGCGTGGTGGCCGTACGGGACTGGGTCTACTTCATCAGCATCATGGCCTTCATGCTGTTCGCCACCCATCTGGTCCTCGAAAACCGAAAGGCGAGTTGATCGACTTCCAACATCCTGATCTGACAGAGGTATAACCATGGCAAAGAACGCGAAATCCCATCGAATCTGGAAACTGAGCGGCAGCATCGCCGGATTACTCCTGTTCCTGGTCATCCTTGTGGCCGTGAACATCCTGGCAGGCCAGTCCCGCCTCCGGACAGACCTGACGAGCGAGAAGCTCTACACCCTTTCCCAGGGAACCCGCCAAGTCCTCTCCAAACTGGACCGGAATGTCACCCTGATGTTCTTTTATAACGGAAGCTCGCCGGAAATCCCCGCGCCACTGAAAGCCTTCGCACAGCAGGTGGAGGACCTCCTCGATGAGTACCGGCTGGCCGGCGGAGGCCTTGTGAAAATCGAGCAGTACGATCCCAAACCCGATTCCGACGCCGAGGATCTGGCGATGCGGTTCGGCGTGAACCCACAGGCCGTCACCGTCGGCGGCGGAATGCTGTACCTCGGCCTGGTCGCCGTCTCCGGGGACCTTCAGGCTGTCATTCCCTTGATTGACCCGCGCACGGAACAACTGCTCGAATACAACATCACACGCATGATCTACCGCGTCACAACCACGCGGAAGCCCGTCCTCGGCATCCTCAGTCCCCTCCCCGTCATGGGATCACAGCCCACCCCCATGATGCCCGGCCAGCGGCCCCGCCAGGAACCGCCATGGGCAGCTTTTGCGGAACTGAACCGCGATTATTCCGTCCGCCCCCTCGATCCCTCCGTCGAGACGATCAGCAACGATATCGACGCCCTGCTGGTCGTACATCCGAAGAACCTGGAAGATAAGACCCTGTTTGCTATCGACCAGTTCGTCCTGCGGGGCGGCCGCCTGCTGGCGTTCGTGGATCCCCTGTGCGTATCCGACCAGGAACCGGCAGGCATGAGCCCCTTCAACATGGGAGGCAGCCGTTCCTCGTCGCTCGGAAAACTCTTTGATGCGTGGGGCCTGACGTACAACCCCGGCAAGGTTGTCGGCGACCTGCAGGCCATGACCCCGTTGCGCAACCAGGACAACACGGTGGAAAACAACCCCCTCTACCTGAGCCTGCGCAACCCGAACATGGCCGCGGATGAAATCATCACCTCCCCGCTGGATCTGGTCCTCATGGTCATGGCCGGCGGATTCGGGAACGAATCGGCCGAGGGGCTCCGGCTGAAGCCCCTGATCCAGTCATCGGAGCAGACGGCCTTGACCGACGCCATGATGCTCCAGTTCAACCCGACCGCATTCAAGCGGGACTTCCAGCAAAGCCGCAAGGTGTACAATCTTGCGGTCCGGCTGGATGGAACCTTCAAGACCGCCTTCCCCGACGGGCTCCCCGTGGAGGCGGACGGCACAAACACTCCTGCCGGCGCCAGGGACGGGCTCCAGTCGTCCTCCAAGCCGGGCACCGTAATGCTGGTTGCCGACGCCGACTTGCTAAGTAATGATTTCTGTGTGCGGGATATCGGGTTCTTCGGCCTGCAGCAGGCCATCAACGACAACATGAATTTCCTCGCCAACCTGATCGAACAACTGGCCGGGAGCGAAGACCTGATCCGTATCCGGTGCCGCGGCAGTTCCCAGCGCCCGTTCACCCGGGTCCTGGCCCTGCAGGTGGAAGCCCAGAAGAAATGGATGGAGCAGGAACAACGCCTGGAAAAGAACCTGGCCGAAACCCAGCAGCGCATGCAGGAACTCCAGAGCAGCAAGGATGAGAAACAGCGCTTTGTCCTCAGTCCGGAACAGGACCGGGAACTGGAGGGCTTCCGGATGGAAGTCCTGAAATACAAGGCGGAACTGAAACGTGTGCGGCGTAACCTGCGGGAAGGTATCGAGTCGCTCGGCATGAAGGTCAAACTGATCAATATTCTGCTGGTGCCGTTTGTGGTTGCCGCAGCCGGCATCCTGCTCGGCGTCGTCCGCAAACAATCAACCCGGTAAAGGAACCCGTCCCATGAAAGGCAAATCCCTCACCATCCTGGCTGTCGCAGCCGTGCTCCTGGTCTCGCTGGCAATCCTCTCGAGGCAACGTTCCGGACGGCAACCCGCCGCTTCACCCGCCGGAAAGATCTTGCCCGGCCTCGCGGTGAACGAGGTCCAATCCTTCGAAATCCGCACCCCTTCCGGCACCACCACCGTTGCCCGCCTGGATGGCCTCTGGCGGATCGCAGAAAAATTCCAGTACCCCGCGGATTTCGACAAGGTCCGCAGCCTCCTGAATAAGCTCGCATCCCTGAAGTCCTTGCGGACCCTTGAGACCACCCCGCAGCAGAGAGCGGATCTGCACCTGGTGGATGGCGTGTCCGAACCGGCGAAACAGCCTTCCGTGATCACCCTGCGGAATTCTTCCGGCGGCGTCATGGAAACCCTCGTACTCGGCAAGGAACGCCTGCGAGAAGGCGAAGGCGCCGGCCCCTATGGCGGTTATCCCGACAGCCGATTCGTCGCAACCCGCTCGGGCACCATCCATCTCGCCGGCGAAACCCTGGAAGAGGCGATGCCCCTGCCCCGTTCATGGATGGATGAGGAGTTCATCAGCATTCCGGCGGAGGAGATCCTTTCCCTCGAGGTCACCGGGACCACCAACGGTGCAATCCGCCTGACCCGCACAAGCGGCACCACCCCCTTCACCCTGCCCTCAATCCCCGAAGGCAGGGAGGCGGATGAGACAAGGATCTCACGCCTGACGTCCGCCCTCGCTTACCTCCGGTTTGATGACGTGGCCGACCCGAAGGCGGACCCCGCCGCACTCGGTCTGCAGCAGCCCGTACGGCTGACCGCCTCAACCTCGAAAGGGGTCACCTGCACGATTCAGGTCGGCCAGCCCTTGTCACAGGAGGGCAAGCGGCCGGTGACCGTAACCTTGTCCCATACCCCGCCAGCCCTCCCGGCCGATCCCGCGGCCTCAACGAACAACCCGGCAACAACGCTGTCGGAACAGAACGCAAAGACCGCCGCGGATGTGGCTCGCCTTTCAGGAAAACTGAGATCCTGGACGTATGTCCTCGGAAAATATGAGGCGGAATCCCTCATCCTGGGATATTCCGACCTGCTGAAGGACAAGTCCGCACCCGGTGCAACCCCCGAGACAATCGCAAAACCTTAGGAAAGGAAATGACTATGGAAAACTCGCTCGCCGCCGCAACCCAGCAGATCACCCAGCAGAAAACACTCATCGATAATGTCCGCCGCGAGGTCGCCAAGATCCTGGTCGGCCAGGAACATCTCCTCGACCGTATGATGATCGCCTTGATTGCCAACGGGCATATCCTGCTTGAGGGCGTCCCGGGTCTTGCCAAAACCACGGCCGTCAAAACACTCGCACAGACACTCGGGCTGAAATTCCAGCGAATCAGTTTCACACCGGACCTTCTGCCCGCCGATGTGATCGGCACCATGGTCTACAATCCCAGGGAAGGCACCTTTACCCCGCGCCTCGGACCGGTCTTCACCAATATCCTCCTCGCGGATGAAATCAACCGTGCCCCCGCCAAGGTACAATCCGCGCTTCTGGAAGCGATGCAGGAAAGACAGGTCACCATCGGCGACAAGACCTACCCCCTGCCGGAACCCTTCCTCGTCATGGCCACCCAAAACCCGATCGAGCAGGAAGGCACCTACCCCCTGCCGGAAGCGCAAATCGACCGCTTCATGCTGAAATGCCGCCTCGATTACCCCTCCAAGGACGACGAGCGGCGCATCATGAACCGGTTCGCCCGGAAGAACGACATCACCCTGTCGCCGGTCATGACAGCCGAACAATTGATCCTGCTCCGCAACACGCTGGACCAGGTCTACTGCGACGAGAAGGTCGGTGACTATATCCTGGATATCGTCTTCGCCACCCGCAAGCCGTCTGCTTACAAGCTGGATATCGACCATCACATCCAGTATGGCGCCTCACCCCGCGCGAGCATCTACCTGAACCTGTGCGCCCGCGCCAATGCCCTGCTTCACGGCCGCGCGTATGCCACACCCCAGGACATCAAGGAGATCGCCTATGATGTCCTCCGCCACCGCGTCATACTCACCTATGAGGCCGAGGCCGAGGAACAGCGGAGCGAGGACATCCTCGCCAGGATCCTCGGGGAAATCCCCGTCCCGTAACCATCCCCGATTCCCTGTCCAACCATGCCAGTCGATGTCAAAGAGTTGATGAAGCAGGTCGGGAAGATCCGCGTGGTCACCAACCGCCTCGTCGATGAGCACCTGTCAGGCGAATACCACAGCGTGTTCAAGGGGCACGGGATCGAGTTCGACGAGGTGCGCGAGTACACGCCGGGGGATGACATCCGCTCCATCGACTGGAACGTGACCGCCAGGATGGGACACCCGTTCGTCAAGCGGTTCTGCGAGGAACGGGAACTGACCATCCTCTTCCTGGTCGACGTCTCGGGCTCGCAGTCGTTCGGTTCCGTGGCGCGCTCGAAGGCCGAGGTGGCCGCGGAAATCACCTGCCTCCTGGCGCTTTCGGCCATCAAGAACCAGGACAAGATCGGTCTGATCCTTTTCAGTGACCGGATCGAGAAGTCGATTCCTCCCCGCAAGGGCCGCACCGCCGCCATGCGCCTGGTGCGCGAGGTCCTTGCCGCCGAGGAAACCCGCCGGGGCACGGATCTCACGGCCGCACTCCGGTTCCTGAACCAGGCCCAGAAGAAGCGGGCTGTGGTGTTCATCCTCTCCGACTTCATGACCTCTGGTTATGAGCGGGAACTGCGAGTCACCGCACGTCATCACGACGTGATCTGCTGCGCTATCGACGACCCGCGCGAGCGGGAACTGCCCCAGGCCGGAATCGTGGAGATACAGGATCCCGAGTCGGGCGAACTTGTACTCCTCGACACTTCCTCGCGCTCACTGCGCGACGCGTTCCGCACCGCCGCTGAAATTGAGGAGGTCTCGCTCCGGCGCTCCTTCCGGAAACTCAAGATCGACGCCCTATTCCTCTCCACAGAGCGACCTTTCATGGAGGATGTGCATAAATTGTTCCGTCAACGCCAAAGCCGGATACCACGAGGATGAACTTGCACGCCTGGATAACCTGCCTGGCCCTGCCTTTGGCCGTCAGCCTGGCCGCCGGCTGCAATCGCAGCCCCGCCGCACCGGAGCCCGCCTCCTCCCGCGCATCGCGCGTCGAGGAGTCGTCGTCCGGCCCCGTGACCGTAACCCTGACCTTCACCCCGCCAACGGTCCGCCTGGATCGCGACCTGCTCCTCAACCTGCGGGTATCGGCGCCGTCCAACTCGGTGGTCACCCTGCCGGCAATCGAAAGCCGGGCAGAGGGTTTCCTCGTTGCCCGGGCATACGACAGCCAGCCCCGGACCCGCGACGGCCGTATGGTCCTGGAACGACATGTCCGCCTGACACCGAAGGCCGCCGCCCGCTATCGCATCGCTCCGATGGCCATCACCTGGTCACGGTTCGGTGATCGCAGGGAACAGTGGTTCCCGACCCGGCCCGTGCTGCTCGAGATCGAGCCGCTCATGAAGGATCCGCCCGCATCCCTGGCGGCCCCCAAAGGCCCTTTCCATGTCTACCCCGACCCCGCGACCTGGCTGGCTTACCTGGCCGCCACCCTCCTTGCCGCCGCCCTCCTCTCTCTCGCCTGGCGCCTCCTGCGCCGCGCACACCGGGCCATCCAGCTGAAAAGGATGTCGCCACGGGAACGAGCGCTGTTTGAACTGGCCGAACTGCTCCAGAGAAAATTGGTGGAAAAGGACAAGGTCAAGGAGTTCTACTTCGAACTGACTATGATCGTGCGCTGCTACATCGAACGGGCTCATTCCATCCGGGCGCCGGAACAGACGACCGAGGAATTCCTTTCCGCCGTCAGCCGCGATTCACGTTTCCCCGGCGAGGTGGTCAACCGCCTCCGCCTTTTCCTCGGCGCGGCCGACCTTGTGAAGTACGCGGCGTTCCACCCGGAACGCTCTACCGTGGAACAGGCCACCGCCACGGCCCGGAACTATATCGAAACCGACGCCGCCACACCCCCGCCGGCGTCTCGGACAGCACCAACCCGTTCGTCATCTGCCACTACCGGATAAACCCATCCTTATGCGATTCGGAAGTCCATACTTTCTGCTGCTCCTGATCCCGTGGGCCGTCGCGTCCTGGTTCATCTACCGGCGCAGGGTCCGGCAGGCTTTGTTGTTTGCCCCGTTCCACAGGATCCCCGCTCAGCGCAGGACCTGGCGCATATTCCTTCGCCCGGCAGGCCCCGTCCTGTTCCTCGCGGGATCAGCCCTCCTGATCCTGGCCCTTGCCCGCCCGCAGACGGTCTTCTCCCAGACCCTGCGCCGGTCGGACGCGATAGGAATCCAGATGGTGGTGGACTGTTCCGGCTCCATGCAGGCATTGGATTTCTCCACGCCCACCTCCACACGAACCCGCCTGGATGTCGTAAAGGAAACCTTCGCGGAATTCGTGCGGAACCGCCCGTCGGACTTGATCGGACTGGTCACGTTCGGTGGATTCGCTTCCAGCCGTGTCCCCCTGACCCTGGACCACACCGCTCTTCTGCACAGTCTGAAAGGTGTCGAAACCGCCCGCAATGTCTTCAGCCCCGACGGGCGCCTGCTGAACCAGGAGGAAATGCTGACGGCCATTGGCGACGCCCTCGCCACAGGCTGTGCCCGCTTTGAAAACAACACCCTCAAGTCCCGTATCCTCGTGCTGCTCTCAGACGGCGAATCCAATACCGGCATCATCAAGCCCGAAGAGGCCGCCAAGGCGGCAAAGACGCTCGGAATCAAGGTCTACACCATCGGCGTCGGCTCGAATACGCAAGCTCCTTTCTCCGTGCGGGACAACTTCGGGCGTGAAGTGATCCGATACGGCGAAGTACGCCTGGACGAGGATCTCCTGCGATCGATCGCAACCACAACAGGCGGCCAGTACTTCAACGTCAAGGACACCCGCGGCCTGGAACGAGTCCTGCAAACCATCAGCAAACTGGAGCGTACCACGATCGATATCGAGCAATACAACAAGTATGACGAGCATTTCCTCCGCTTCCTTCTGCCGGGACTGATCCTCCTGCTGGCGGGTGCGGTTTTGAATACCTGGCTGACACGGAACGTTGTCTGAACACCCTATGAACCTGCAATTCCAATACCCGTGGGTGCTGTACCTGCTGTGGCTGGTGCCTGCTGCCGGACTGGTCTGGCATATGACCATCAACCGCCGCACCAATCCAGCCTGCGGACTGGTTTCAGCCGCCATGGCCGAGCGTCTGGCGCCGGTCGTTCAGCCGGCTCGCAGGCTCTGGCAGATGATCCTCTTTCTCACCGGCCTGCTCCTGGCACTTCTGGCCGCGGCCCGCCCTCAATGGGGTATGCGGGAGGAAACCGTCTATCAGAAAGGCCGCGACCTGCTGATCGCCCTGGACGTCTCCCGATCCATGCTGGCTAATGATGTCCACCCCAGCCGCCTGGGACGGGCCAAGGTCGACCTCGTTGACCTGGTGAAGCAACTGCGCGGCGACCGCGTGGGTTTGATCGCCTTCCGCGGCCGGCCTGTCCTTCTCTGCCCCCTGACCACGGACTACGGATTCTTCACGCAGGCTCTCGAGGGCGCGGGACCCCACTCCGCCCCCCGCGGCGAAACCAGCATTGGCGACGCCATTACAGAGGCCCTCGCCACCTTCCAAGGGGATGCAGGCTCACACCGCGCCATCGTTCTCGTATCGGACGGCGAAGACCTCGCAGGCCGCCTGGAACCAGCCATCCGGAAGGCCAGGGAACAGAATGTCGCCATCTTCACCGTCGGCTTCGGCAGTTCCGATGGCGCCCGTGTCCCCGCCGAGGGGGACAAGAGGGCCGTGTTGACCTACCAGGGAACGGAAGTCCTCTCCAGGCTGAACCACGAACTCCTGAGCGATGTGGCAACCCGTACCGGCGGCGCCTATGTGCCGGTGGGAATGGCAAATGTCAAACTGGGCAACCTCTATCGCGATCACCTGAGCCGGATCAACGCCCGTGAACAGGAGGAGTCCCTCCAGCGCCGATTCATTGAGCGCTACCAACTGTTCCTGTGCGCCGCCCTGCTCTTCTTCTTTGCCACAGCCTTCCTGAGCCGCGGTCGCATCGCCACGACCGTGAAGTTCACCAAAACAGCGATCGGCACCGATACGCCCAAGACCCGGGACCTCACCCCACCCGCCAGCGGTCTCCGTAAACTGGCGCTCGTTTGCCTCCTGACAGGTTCCGGATGTCTGACCACGCAAGCCGCGGAACAGGCCATTCCCCCCGCACAATCCTCGCAGGCTCCCGCCCCTTTGGCCACCCGGATTCAGCCGGGACGCCGCGGAGCCCGTATGGCACAGGGATTATACCTGCGGGGCCGATATGGTGAATCGGCCGCCGCCTACAAGGCTGCCGCGCAGTCCGCCGCCCATCGTGACACCTGGCTCTTCAACGCCGGTTGCGCCCATCTGAAGGCTGGCGAACACGAGGCCGCCGCCGACACTTTCCGCTCCGTCGGCGAGGAACATCAGCCACAGGCTTCCGCCGCCGCCTATAACCTCGGCTACAGCCTCGCTCAATCCGCTGTGACAAGCGCTCCCGCGGCGGAGTCGATGGATCCCGCCGCCGCCGAACAGCGGGTCCGTCAGATCCGGCAGGCCGCCGCCGCCTTCCAGCAGGCCCTGAAACTCTCGCCGGAAATGCAGGAGGGCCGCCACAACCTTTCCGTGGTGGCCAACTCCCTGCCGCAGGCGGAAACCCAGGCGCTGATCGCAGGGCTGATGGCCCGCTACGGCCAGACACCACCCGATCAACTCGCGGGAGATATGCTGGCGGAACAGCGGAAACTCCGGCAGGACCTCTCGACCGCCTTTTCCAACACTACCCCGGCCCTCATTACCGACCTCGAGTCGCTCGCTTCCGCCCAGGAAGCCAACGCCAATCTACTCATCCCCCTGAAGGGAAAAATCGCGCAGGCCCTTTCGCAGGCGCCGGCACAAACGGCGCCCTCAAACGCACCCTCGCCCCAGCAGCAGCTCGCAGTCCTGAACGCCTTTGTGGAGTCCCTGCGCGACCGCATGAAAGAGTCGGCGGAGGAAATGCGGAACCTGGACCGGGCCTCGGTTCGAAATTCCGAAGAGGCGGAATCCGGTATCTACCACCTCTGGAAAGGCATCGCCAATTATCCCGCCCTGCTCCACGAGGATCTCCAACGCCAAAGCAACACCCTGCGCCAGGCGCTCGCCGTCACGGGCCAGCCAGAACGGGAACTCACGGAAAGCCTGCAGGCGGACCAGAAGGAAGCCGCCGACCTGACTTCCCTCTTCCTGACTCGCTTTGAACAACAGGTTCCGCCGGATGGCCTCGACGCACCCACGCCGGCCGCCGCCACCAACGCTCCGGCATCCAACCGGGTGGAGAAACTGATCACCCCGGAAACCCGCGCCCGGATCATAACCCTGGCCGGAGAGGCCGCCGCACAGCAGCAGGAAGCCCTGCGCCGGATCCCCGGGAACCTGCCTGCCTCCCTTGCGCCCCAGCGGGAAGCCTATGCACGCCTGAAGGAGATCGAAGAAATGCTTCCCAAGCAGTCCTCGCCACAGCAGCTGCCGGACTCAAAGGAGCAGCAGAACTCCCGGCCCCGGCCGCAAGCACAGGACCAACAGTCTCCGCAAGAGAATCAGCAAGCCAAGGACCCGCCGCGCGAGGAACGGCCCGATAAGGACCGCATGTCCGAGGATAATGCCCGGCAATTACTGGAAAAGGCCCGCCAGAGGGAGAAGGAACACGAACAGGATATCCGGGACCGTGACCGGCAGATCCCGATGTCACCCGCCGAAAGGGACTGGTGACATGAAGCGGCTCCCGACCCTGCTGTTTCTTCTATCCCTCGCCCTGCCGTCCATTGCCGAACCTACACTCGACCTGTCACCCAGCCGGGAGAACCTCTACCTGGGTGAATCTCTGATCCTTGAGATCAAGGTCGGCGGCTCCGCCGAACCCGATCCGCCAGACGTCTCCCGGATCACCAACGCAAGCGTGGAATTGCTGGGCAGTCAGAACATCAGCCACCAGACAATCGTTATCGTCAACGGACAGATGCGCCGTGAAGGATTCACCGGAAGGGCGTTCCATTACAAGGTGACACCGATCCGCCAGGGAACCCTCGTTCTCGGTCCCGTCACCGCCCGCATCGGAGGGAAAACCCTGACCCGCGAGGGCCCCTCCATCCAGGTGACCGGGATCGAGGCCCAGGACATTGTATCGGTTTCCGTTACCCCCTCCCGCGATGCCGTTCTCGTCGATGAACCGTTCGAGATCCGGTTCGCCGTGCGCATTCGCAAACTCCCGGGCAACTTCGCCGGGACCGACCCCCTGTTCCGCGGTGAACCTCCACATCTGGAACTGCCTTTCGTAACCCCCCAGCCCGCCGAGGGTCTGGACGGGCCGGATATCCAGCGCCTGCTAAATGACCGCCTCGCGAACCGCGATCAGGCGGCTTTCACCATCAACGACTTTTCCATCCAGCCGGACATCTTTGACTTCAGCGCCCTCATGGCCCAACAGCGCATACCCGCCCGCTTCAAACTGGATCGCGAATCGGTCGATCCGGATGGACACCCCTGCTGGGAATATTCGCTTACGATTCGCTACACCGCGCTGAACGAGGCAACTCATACTTTTGGCCCCGTCCTCTTCAAGGGCAGGATTCCAACCAACATCCGGGAGGACGGCTCTGCGGAAGCGCGCGACATCTTTGCCGTCGGCCCGGCGGCCATCGTCCGCGTGATCCCGCCTCCGGAGCAGAACCGACCAGACTCCTATATCGGCGCCATCGGCAGCGGCCTGAACGTGGAATCGGCCATCGACGCTCAAACCTGCAATGTCGGGGACCCGCTCACCCTTACGCTCTCCATCTCAGGCCCAGTACAGATGCGGAATGTCTTTCCACCCAAGCTAGGTCTGCAATCCAGCCTCGTATCACTCTTCGAGGTGTATGACGACACCGTCAAGACTTCCCGGAAGGACGGCACACTGGTCTGCCGCTATACTCTGCGTCCGCGTGAACCGGGCTCCATCGAACTTCCACCCATTGAAGTCACATACTATGACACATCAAACCGCCAGTACTGCGTCGTGGCCACCAGGCCGATTCCCTTGAAGGTCCGCCAATCCACAGAAATCACCGTTTCCCAGGTCATCGGCGGCAGCACAAATACCGCGGCCGGCGGACGAGCACCCCTGCAGTCCGACATGGCCCCCGCGGGGATGCGCATGGGCCGCAACGGTACGGATACCCGCTCCCTCCCTGGCGGGGGAATCATACGGCTTGCCGCCATGGCCACAGGCCCCGCGGTTTTCTTCCTGGCCCTGATGATCCGCTTCCTCTTCCGACGCCGCGACCACATCCTGCAATCGATTCGCAGTCGGCGTGCGCTGTCCATCGCCACGCGAAAACTGGTTAACGCAGCCCGCGCCCGGACCGATTTCGACGCCAACGCGTGCCGCGCTTTCCGCTTGTATCTCGGAATGCGGCTGCAGATCCCGTCCGCCAGCCTGACTCCCGCAGAGGCGCATGCCTCCCTGCTGAAGCACAAGGTCCCCATAGAGACAGCAACGGCTTTCGCGGACCGCCTGCAGGAACACTTTGACCGTGCGTTCCATTCCGCAGGAACGGAACCGGCAAGACCCGACCCCACGGAATCGATCCGGGTCTTGCATGCGGTTGAAAAGGCCCTGCGGCAACCGTCGCGCCTGAGTTCCGGCATCCCGATGACCGCCCTCCTGCTGGCCCTGTCAATGGCTTCCGCGACTTCGACCCGCGCGCAGGACACGAACCGGGAATTCCTCTGGAATGAGGCCAATGCCGCAATGCTATCCGCCAGCCAGCCGGAAGAATTCCTGGAGGCGGCGTCGATCTACCAGAAACTCGTCGACTCCGGCGCGCGGAATGGTGACTTGTTCTTCAATCAGGGAACCGCCCTGCTTCTGGCCGGGAAACACCGCGAAGCGGCAATGACTCTCCTTCGCGCTGAGCGCTACGAGGGGGCCCGTCCGGATGTCCGACGGAATCTTTCCATCGCATGGGGACATGCCGCCGGAATGAAAACCCCGTTCACCCCCTGGAGCCGCATGGTACTCTTCTGGCATTACAGCCCAGCCTGCTCCACGCGCGCCACTTTTGCAGCCGGCGCATTCCTCTGCGTCTGGCTGCTGGCAACACTCCTCCTGCTCGGATTCCGCAGGATTATCCTGCCTCTTTTCTGGATCGCGATACTGATCTTCGTCCTCGCCGGAACCAGCAGCCTGACCACGATCATTCAGGAGAACCGCGCCCCGCGCCCGGTTTCACTCCGCGCGCTTCCTCCAGTAGAGCCATGACCGCCAGCCGCGCGGCTTCCGCCTCGGCGTCCCGCCGCGTGGCCCCGCTGCCGGAACCCAGCACCCGGCCGTTGACAATGGCCTCCACCACAAACGTCTTACAGTGCGGCGGACCCGATTCCGACACCCGCCGGTATTCCGGCCCCCGCCCACACCCCTTCTGCGACAACTCCTGGAGCTTGCCCTTCGGATTCTCACTCCAGTCGCTTCCCTTCGCCGGACAAAACTGCGGGATCACAATCCTGGCGACAATCCGCTCGGCCGCCTTGACTCCCCCATCAAGGTAGGCCGCACCAATCACCGCCTCGAGGCAATCGGAAAGAAGCGATGCGCGTCCGCGCCCGCCCGCCTGCTCCTCCCCCTTCCCCAGACGGACAAACTCACCCAACCCGATCTCCTTCCCGATCGCCCCGAGAGCCTTTCCGCTGGTCACACTGCTCCGTAAATCCGTCAGCGTACCCTCACGCCCCTCCGCGTGCGCCTCGTACAGGTGCGCCGCGACGATAAACCCAAGCACGGCATCCCCGAGAAATTCAAGCCGCTGGTTGTCCTCGTTCACATCCCGGGTCTCAAACCGGTAGGACCGATGCGTTAAGGCCATCTCCAGCCACTTGCGCTTCCGGAAAGCGTAGCCCAGCTTGCCTTCCAGTACCTTGTAGGGATTCCTTCTTCCGAATCCAAGTACCATGATCACCTCCTTGCGCCCCTTGCCGTCCTCCTCATGCCCGCGGATGAAATTGCTGGTGGACAGACTTCAACCGGTTCTGGTCCACATGGGTATAGATTTGCGTGGTTGCAATATCCGCATGCCCGAGCATTTCCTGGATCATGCGCAGGGGCGCGCCATTGGCCAGCAGATGCGTGGCAAAGGAATGCCGCAAAGTATGCGGGGAAACCTTCCGGGTGATACCCGCATGCCGGGCATGCAGGCGAATCATCTTCCACACCGTCTTCCGGCTGAATTTGCCCCCGCGAACCGTCAGGAATACATGGGGGGAAACACGCCCCTTCGCCAGTTGCGGCCGGACCTCGCGCAAATAACGATCCACCGCGATCCGCGCCTGCGAACCGACGGGAACAACCCGCGTCTTGTTCCCCTTGCCCGTGCAACGGACATACCCGTTGTCAAAATGCAGGTCCTCCATGCGCAACTCGGTCATTTCGGAAACCCGCAATCCGCTGGCATACAACAGTTCCAGTATGGCACGGTCCCGGATCTGGCCCGCCTTTTCCCCTTTTACAATCCCCAGCAATGATTCCACCTCGCGGCAGGAAAGAGTTCCAGGCAGGACCTTCCAGAGGCGAGGCGACTCCATTACCGCCGTGATGTTCTTCTGGAGAAGGCTCTCCTGCACAAGATACCGGAAGAAGACTTTGATCGCCACCAGGCGTCGGGCAATGGAACTGACCGCCTGGCCCCGATCCCGCTCGCTCTCGAGGAAATCCAGCAGCAGCTTGCGGGTTACCTCGCGCGGCGAATGAACCCCCTGCGCCTGTGCAAAGCGCGAGAACGCGGAAAGGTCATCTCCATAGGCCGCACGGGTCATGGGACTCAACCCGCACTCGAAGGAAACATAATCCAGGAATTGGTCAACCAGCGCGATCATTCGTGTCCCGCAGGCAGCAGGAAATCCCGTCCGCCCATACGACTAGCGCAACTCCTCCGGTAAGGCCTCCCTTGCCTTCGGATCCGCGGGAAACTCCCCCGCGTCAAAACCCGCCTCGGCAATGACGTACTCGAGATTCTTGATGGCCACCTTCATGCTGTCGTACGTCACGGTAACCTTTCCGCTTTCAAACCGGATGGAATCGGGCTGCACACCGTCCGTGCGGCTTAACGCCCTGAAAACAATCTCCGAACTCTTTTCGTTCATGACCTTCGGGCATAGGATGGTGGTCGTACGGATATCTCGCTGACGGCAGGAGGTTCCCGCAAGCCCGGACAGCAGGAGGACAAGAAGAACAGCAACTTTCATGCGCTCCAGTATATCCAAGCAAACCTGCATGAGTACAGCGCTTTTTCAGGAATCCCGGGGTTCTGGTCGAATCAGGTCGCGTAACCGCCGCCTGCGTTGAAAGTCAGGTCCGAGCGGGCCGCTCAATCCCGGAAATTCCGCGCAAAGGCCGATATCGCCGGCAAACAGGCGGTTTTCTTGCGTTTCCCCGTTTCAAGCTGTCGCCATCGCATAACTGTGCCCGAAGTTCAGGACCTTCGCGATGTTGTGGACCAGGCCGTATTCCAGACAGAGAGTGCAGCGGCAATCGCACGCAGGGTCAGGGTTAGCCCGTAGTACCGGCTGACCTTTCAACCGGTCAGGAAACGAACAATCCCGTTTCCCGCTCCGTCTTGCGCTGAACCGCCGCCGTGAAACTGGCCTGTGTACACCAGAGCATCAGGCAGCCATCTCCAGGTATTCGCCCCAGCCGGACGCGTGTCATGCCCGTGTACAGCAACTCCCGCGTAAGGACCGCCGAATCCCCGTCGGCCGGAAGGATCATCGCCACGTTCGGGAACTCGGAACCCTGCGACTTGTGCACCGTCATGGCAAATGCGGTCTCGTGGCCCGGCAGCAGGTGCACCGGTACCGCACGCAGAACCTGGTTCTCACCGGCAAACCATGCAAACAATTCCCCTGCTGCATTCCCATCCTCTCCTCCAGAAGCCAGCACAACGCCGACATCCCCGTTGAAAAGGCCCAAGGCAGGCGTGTTGGCGGTGACAAGGATCAGTTGGTGATCATAGAAGCGCGCACCCGGCTTGAGCCCCGCCCCGGCAAGAATTTCCTCCACAAGCCGGTTGATGCGAATCATCCCGAAGGGGCCTCGCCGCAACGCGCAGAGGATCCGGAACCGCTTCGAAGCCTCGAGCGCCACCCCTGGATCACGGGCCGCAAGGTAATCCGCGAACTGGCGCTCAACCAGAGTCCTGAACCCCTTCGAGGAATCCAGAACCGTACTGTCCATGACGCGCAACGAGGGACAGCGATCCGACGCGGATCCCAGACAGGCCCATGCATCCGGATCGCCACGCCGTATCGCCTGACTGACCTTGCCGATCGCGGAATCCTCCGGGAACCTTGTGCTGTCGGTCAACTGGGTCAGGCATCCCTCGAGCGGGCCGCCGTCCATCGCCGCCCTGCACAGGTCGCCATATACGCTGCCAGGCTCGACCGACGCCAGCTGATCGCGGTCCCCCACAAGCAGTAGCCGGCAATCGTCGGGTAACGCATCAACGAGCTTGGCCATCAGGGGCAGGTCGATCATGCTGCATTCATCGACAATCACATGATCCGCCACCAGCCGATTGCTTGCATCGTGCTTGAAATACGGGGAATGTTGCCGGGCGCCAAGCAACCGATGCAAGGTGGTGGCCTCCTCGGGAATCGCGGCCAACACGGCCTCCTCGACGCCACATTCCCGCATCTGGGCCTTGGCCTCCCGAACGCTGTCCGCCACACGTGCGGCCGCCTTCCCGGTCGGCGCCGCAATCCGGATGTTCAGCGGCCGCCCCCAGTTCCCCTGCACCCACAGCGCGAGAATCCGCGCCAGCACATACGTCTTGCCCGTCCCGGGCCCCCCGCTGAGCAGGCTCAGGCGACGCATGAGCGCCTTTCGCGCCGCCTCGACCTGGGCCGGCTTGGCTCCGGCAAGATATCGCTCCACCCACGGACCCTCCGGAGAATCCCCCACAGGAATCTGATGCAGCAATTGCAGCCGCGCCTCGACCTTGCGTTCATACTCCCAGTACCGCCGCAGATATAACCGGCTGCCGTGCAGGACCAGCAACGTGGAATCCGCAGGCCCGCCGACAAGGAGCCGGCTGTCCTTGGAAGTCAACCGAGCCTTCCACTCCTCCCAGGCCGGCAATACCCCAAGGTCCTCGACTTCAGGCGCCGGCTCCTCCCCCGTACTGGAACCGGTCCGCCTCTCCTCCTGAATCACATCCGCCCACTTGCGGCCCGCCCAGTCCGCCAGGTCAACACAGGAATGCCCTCTCCCCACCGACCGGCTGGCCAGTGCCACCGCCAGCCAGACGGGCTCGCCGGCCCGGCCAGCTATCCGCCCGGCCAAGCCGGCCATCTGCAGATCGAGAGAACGGAAGAAGCCGGCTCGCTGGATCCTGTCCCATGTCTCGTGTGCCTTGCTCATGCGAAGTCCCCAAGGATGGCGGAGAACGAGTCAATCAGGCTCTTCGGAGGACGCGCCGCGTGTACACCGGCGCCCTTCCCGTCGATCCCGCGCAGGAAAACATAATAGACGCCTCCGAAGTGCCGTTCGTAGTCGTATGCCTCCATCGCGCCCCGAAGATACTGATGCACCGCCACACTGTAGATCAACGACTGAAGCCAGTAGCCGTGCGTACGCATTTCCTCCTGCAAACCCGCGGGCCCGAAATCGGCCGCCTGACCACCCCGCCGGTTGGATTTCCAGTCCGCGACATAGTATCGCCCGTCCTTGCGGAACAAGAGGTCGATAAATCCGGTCAGGTACCCCGCAGGGATCGGCTGGTTCCATGCCCCCGCGGGGCCGGCCACGGACTCGTAGCCGGGCGTCGCGGAAATGGCCGCCCGCAACTCGGCTGTTGTCCTGCCGGATAACGATGGAAAACTGAATTCCCATTCGTTGATACGGTCCTGCCCCGCGATGTCTTTAAGGGCAAACCCGCAGGGCGCACCCGGCAGAGGAGGTAACGGACTGCGAAGGACCTTGCAGAGCATTCCGACCGTCGCCTCCAGCCGCTCGCGCTTCTGGTCTTCACCGGCAAGGAAACCATAGATCCGGAGTTTCTCATCGGCCAACGACCGGATCCGCTCATCGTCCGCGTCGAAGGGCATCTCCTCGAGAATTTCATGCCAGCACGTGCCGGTCTTGGCACCGGCGGGAAACGCAAAGATCCCGGAGGGCCGGATCGTCTCCGCCTCCCCGCCTTCCTCCCCCGCAGTCTCGCCATCGCGGTTCCTGGCGTCCCCGGCCGGCAGGGGCTCCAGATCCGAACGGGGGGCCAGCGACGTGAAGCTCCCATGCCCGCGGGAGACATCGATCACCGGTTGATCCGGGAAGGAGTCCACCGGGGCAATCTCCTGCTTGTACGGCACGGCCGCAGGTACGGCGTTGCAATCACTGACTTCAATCGCGCATTGACCGGGATCGGTCGGGGAAAAATACTCGTCACTGGCTCCGCCCGTCGTGCAACCCCTGCCGAGCAGCCAGCCAAGGGGCCAGTTCTCGGTCTCCGCGCTGAACGGCAAGGCCAGCACCACCGTCCGATGGGCCGCCCGGGTGAGCGCCACGTAGATCTGGCGGAGATGCTCGACAAACATTTCCTCGTCGTCCCTGACCTTACCCTCCTCCGCGCAGGTCATCCGGAGGCTTCCGTCCGGCTCGTGGTATTCGAACACCCTTCGCGCCGCGCCCGGCTGCAGCATGAAAAGGGTCGGGGCAAAAACAATCGGGAACTCAAGCCCCTTGCTCGTGAATACCGTCATGATCCGCACGGCGCTGGCATCGCTTTCCATGCGGATCCGGGCCTCATCCCCTCCTCCGGCGGGTTCTTCCAACTGGCCGCGCACCCAGGCCAGGACCCCATCGGGCGTCATGCGCTGGTTGACAATGGCCGTATGGATGAGTTCGGACAGATGAAACAGGTTCGCCAGCTTGCGAATGCCGTCCGGCATACCGGCAAGCCTCTTGCGTATCCCGAGGCTTCCAGCCAGCTTGCGGAACATGGCCGCATACCCGCGCCGGTTCCAGACGTCGCGCAGCCTGTCAAAAAAGGCCACCCACTCCTGCATGGCCATCCCGCGCGGCCCGCCCGGAAATTCCACCTGCACCGTCTCCCCGTCATTCAGCGCCACGATATCGTCCACAGAAAACCCGATCCATGGAGTGAGCAGCGTGCCCCGCAGGAAACCCAGGTCACCCGGACTCCGGACGCATTGCAGCAGCATCCAGAGTTGTCGGGCCTCCTCGGAACCCCAGACGTTACCCGTTCCCTGACGAACGCACGGAATGGATAATCGCCTCAGCGCATCGGCAATGGAACTGCCTTCATCATGGGTCCGGACGAGAACCGCGATCTGGCCGGGATTCACACGCCGGCCGCCAATCCGGGTCGCGGGGTCATTCAGGATGTGCGCAATTCCCGCGGCCGTAATCCGGTAGGCCATGCGGGCTGTGGGACTCTGCTTACCCGGAATCCGGGAGCCGCCGCGGCTGGGTATGACCCATAGCTTGAACGGCCTCGCATCGACTTTCCCGCCGACCGTCAGGGACGCCTCGTCCGGCTTACCCTGTGCCGCGAGGGGCTTCGCATAGGCAATCGCGGCATGCTTGAAGGTGTATCGGTCCTCGCCGCGCTGGCGATCGATAAACACCTGATTGACCGCGTCAATCAGCCGCTTCTCGGCCCTGTAGTTGACCGTCAGCTCGTGCCGCGCGGAGGCACGGATTCCGCCTGTCGCCCTCACATAGGTTTCAATATCCCCGTTCCGGAACCGGTAAATCGCCTGCTTGGGATCGCCGACCAGGAAGCACGGCACATCCTCCGGTTCGCCGAACACGTCCCGGAAGATGCCCCACTGGATCGGATCCGTATCCTGAAATTCATCAATCAGCGCGGCCCGGAACTCCGTACGCAAGGCGGTGTGCAGCGGCCCCTGCCGACCTTCCGCCTCCAGCGCCCGCCTCAGGTTGAGCAGATAATCGTCGAACGTGGCCGTTGTCCCGGCCGGCCGGCTTTCGCGATACAGACGGGCAACGGATTCAGCCGCCCAGTTGAGAATGCCAGCCTTGCCTTTGCGCAGCCGTTCGCCGCCCTCGTCCCACTCCTCGCGGGTGATGCCGGGCGGCAGGAGCGTGGCATCGGGTTTTGCGATGCACCTCTTGACCACCTCGGTCAGCAGGGACAGAGAAATGCCCTGCTCCTCCAGCAGGGCCAGTCGCTCCGGATCAGCACCGTACACGTGACGACGCCACCAGTCCCTGCAAATCCGGATGATCTCCGCATCGGAATTCTCAAGCGGTTCAAGGTCAAAGGCCTGCCCGGTCTCGAAGGCGAAACGGTGCAGCATGCGCTGGCAGAATCCATGAATGGTGTAGATGGAGGCAAGGTCGAAATCCAGCAGCGCCTGACGCACCGCATGCAGGAGTCCTTCCGTACTCGCTCCTTCCGACCTGGCCAGGTCGACCAGTTGCACCACCCGCGCTTCCGTCCGGCCGGCACATCCCTCCAAATGTTCCAGCGCGTCGCGCAGAACCCGCTGAAGCCGCTCCCGCAACTCCTTGGTCGCCGCATTGGTGAAAGTCACCACAAGAATCTGTCGCACGGTCAGCTGCTGCAACAACAGCAACCGCAGGTAAAGAGTCTGGATGCTGTAGGTCTTCCCAGTCCCCGCACTGGCCGCCACCAGATGGATGCCGCTCATGTCGAACCCGGGCTGAAAAACCTGTTTGGAGAGCGTCATCGGCGCGCTCCTTTCCTGCCCGGAGCCGCCGCTCTTGCCGTTTGCCAGGCATCCAGCAGGGGTTTCCAGAACGCAAGCGCAACCTCACCAAACTTCGCCTGACCGCAAGGCCCCTCCTTGCCCCAGGCGGCAACCCTATAGGCATCCCGACTTTCGGAATGCTCCCACCCGGCCCACTTCGACGCCGCCTGCTCAAGAGCCTCGGCCCGGGCCTCGTTATCGCCGGGATCAAGGGACGAAAGGTTCTTCACGTAGGCCTGCGAGGTCTCCGGCGCGAACGGCAGAACGGAAACCTGACCCTGCCGGTACAATTCAAGAAGGACACTCAGATTGGCAAGCGCCGTGTCCGCTTGCTCAAACGGCTTGAACACATGCTCCGATTTCCTGCCCAGAACCAGCGTGGCAAATTTGCGTCCGGCCGCATTTCCCGCCACATGGCCCACCCACGCGCGAACCGCATCGCGCGCCGAGGTTGTGGCATACCGGAAGCAAACGTTCAGTTCCACGCCGCCACAGACAACCAGCGGAAGATTCCCGCAAACGCTCCCGGCACCCGTGGAAGCCGATAAACGGACAGCGGCCGCCTCCCGGATCAACTGGAGCAGTTGGAGAATGGGAACCCCGGCCTGCTTGGATTCGCGATGCAGCCACTCGTCCATCTCCCGGATCCGGGACCTTGTCCGCTCGAAACCGAACACCCCCGGTGGAATCAGGCCCCGCTCCCGGAGAAACAACGCAAACCGGTCGTTTTCATCCGCCCGACCGCCCTTGACCCTGTGATCCAGCACGGCTTCCAGCATCCGGGAATCCTCGCTGGTGTCGTCGCCCATGACTTCACAGTCGGCCAGCAGACCGCGCAAGGGGTTATCGATCCTCACCTGGAGTATCCGCGTGAAGAAGGCTCGAGCCGGGTTCGAAAAGAAATCCTGCAGATCCCGCAACTCGACCGGCTGTATATCCCCGGATACCGCCGCGCCCGCGGTGACCGGCAAAGGACAACCCGGCACGGGCGCCGCGGCGGGAACGGAACCCGTCCGGCTCTTCCAGCCGGTCCGCGGCGGCCCGCCCGCCGCTATGACCTGGGCCGCATCATAGTTTGAACCGGAATAGGAAACGAGCGGCCCGCCCGCGCGAAAATAGGCCGGGTCAAACGCATGGAGTTTCTGGACCGTGCAGCCCGCGCGCCCGCCGAGATACTGCAGGAACTCCGTGACCACCGGCGATGGCGGAACCGGCGCATTATCGGCCACGCTCCTGCCAGTGAAGGTGATCAGCAAGCGGTCACGCGCCGCCATGACTCCTTCCAGGAATGCCAACCGGTCCTCATAGCGAAGGGAACGGTCGCCGTACCGGGGATTCCGGCCGATCCAGTCAAAGGCGGTCCGGTCATCGGAGCGCGGAAAACTGCCCTCATTGAGGCCCATCATGAGAATGACCCTGCGCGGCGTCACCTGCATGGTCTGCAACGGGCTGAAAAGGATGGCATTGGCCGTGCAGTTCCCCTGGGACACCACACTGCCTATCTGGGATTCGATGGCCATGGCCATGACCGCAGCCGGTATTTCAGGGTCCCCCGCCTGCACAGCCGAGTCACGCAAGGCACGCACCGCCTTGCGGATGGCCCCAATTTCAATGAAAGCATCCTCCGTGGCTTGGAAGAAACGCTCGAGCACGGAGCCATATTCCTCGGCCCATCGTGAAACCTTGCGATCCCCTTGAAGGACCGCCGCGGTTGCACAAAGGTCTTCATAGAATTGACCCAGCTTCCCGAGCCGCTCGGCCGAGGCGCCTTCGACCCCGTCGCACACCAGCAGGTCTCCGAGCGCACCGGCCCGGATCATGCCGTCCCCGGCGACACGACCGATCGCCATTCCCGCCAGGAGGCGGTCAAGACCGCGGCGCCAGGTCACCGTATCGCTCATCACTCCTACACCCAGTGCGGCGTCGACAGCGGCTTGATCGCGCCCCCACCGGATGCCGGCCGCATCCACCAGGGCCCGCAGACCGGCAACATCCTCCGTACTCAATCCGTACCGCTCCCGCACAGGCTCGACTTCCAGCAGTTCCATCACTTCCGGCGCGGTCATTCGGCTGTCCGCAAGCCTGAGCAGGCGGGTGAAAACCGCACCCACCGAGCCCGAACCGGGTCCCGGGCGTCGGCTCATCACACAGGGAATCGGGGCGCCGGCTTCCCCGACCTGGAACACGGCCTCGATGAAGGGCGCATAGGTCTCCAGACCAGCCACCAGGACCTGCACATCCCGGGGCTGTGCATCTGGATGACTCGCAAACCACTGCAGCAGGAGATCCTTGGCCACTTCCACTTCCCGCATCGGGCTGTGGCATGCGTGAACCTGGATCGATTCGCTTTCCGTCGCATTCAATTGCAGCCCGCCCTTGCTCCGCACATCATGCTGGACCTGGTGCAGCAGGCAATCCTGCGCATCCCGGCCCCAGGAACACTCATGTGTCTGGCCGCCGGATATATCCAGGAGCGTTGCAAGGAAAGCCTGCGTCCCGCGCCCGAACGAGCTCAGGAGCGGATGCGGCGGCTGCATCCATTCGGGGGACTCCGTGCTGCAGGCAAGAGCCCGCATATGCTGCTGTACGGTCGGATCCTCGATCCAGAAGGCCTCGGATGGATTGAAAACATACATCTGCACATCCATCCAGCGTCCCAACTGGGTGAAGAAATGCAGGTAGGCCCTGGGCATGGCCGTTACATGGAAAACCGAGACCCGCTTGAACGCCTGGCGGATGCCGCACCCGGCCAGGTTCGCCGGCGCCGCGGAAAATTGCCGGAGATAGGTCTCCGGCTCGGCCTCCACCAGTCTGCGCCACAGAACCCCCTGCCATTCGTCCGGACCGCGCGGCGTCCGGCCCCGCTCCCACTCCGCAAGCATCTCCGGACGGTAATTCAGATAATCGTCGAACATCTGGGCCAGCTTGTTCGCAAGGCCCCATCGCTTCCGGCCCGCCGCCTTAAGATCGTCCCCGATGTATTCACGAAGGATGCAGTACGCGCGAATCTCTTCCCGCAATAACTCGTTCCAGATCCGCCACGCAAGAACACCCTTGGAATAGGGATGCTGGGCGGGATTGCGCCGGCCGATCTCAATCCCGCCGCCGGCCTTGGCGACCCAGTCGTTGACAAAGGGGTGCAACGGCTGGAATTCCCAGTTAGCCAGAACCCGCTGCCGCGGGGAACGCCGTGCGTAGTCATAGAGGTAATACTGCTTGAGCCACCCTTCCACAACCGGGCTGCCAACCACCACGCACTCGAGCGCAAAGGGGTTCTCCGGCCGTCCAGCCGAGGCAAACATCTGTTCCGCCAGGTTCTCAAGGCGATCGCTCCACTGGACTCCCAGCGTCATGATTCAGCTCCGCATCGCATGGCGGTAACGATACATCTTTCCCGTCCGGCTCGGCAATCCCAACCTCCGCGAGCATCCGGCCAGAAATACAATTTCATTGACGGCCACGCCAGCCGGTAACCAATATCCGCGAAATCGTTCACCGGAAGAAATCCGACAAGGAATATCACATGAAGCCCTGGATCATGAAATATGATGCCCCCGCGCCCGACAGCATCGAAGGATGGGAGCAAAACTCCCTGCCCCTGGGTTGCGGGCATTTCGGGGCGAATGTGTTCGGAATCGTGGAACGGGAACGGATTCAGATCACCGAAAACTCCGTCCTCACCCGGTCGAATCTTACGAACGCGGCGGAACTCTACCTGCGGTTCCCGCACCGGGATGCGACCGGCTATGAACGCGGCCTGGTCCTGGACACGGCAACCGCCTACTGCCGCTATTCTTCCGCGGGGGTGAACTACGCCCGCGAGTACTTTACTTCCTATCCGGACGGCGTACTCGTCGTCCGGCTCACCGCCGACAAGCCGGGCGCTCTCTCGTTCACGATGGCACCGGAGATTCCCTTTCCGCACCCCTTCGACGGCGGCGAGGAGGGCATGGGCCGCACCGGTTCGGTCAAGGCGCAGGGCGATACGATCACGATGCACAGCCACCTGGAGTTCTACGGGATCCTCCTGGCGGCGCAATTGAAGGTGACAACCGACGGGAAGTGCAAGGCCGCCGGAAACACTTTGGAGATCCGCGGCGCCACCGAGGCGGTCCTCTGCTTCTCCTGCGGCACGAACTATGTGTTAGGCAGCCGGGTATTCAGCGAGATGGACCCCAAAAGGAAGCTCGACCCCGTGGACCCGGCACCGCGCATCGCCAAGCGCGTCGAGGCCGCTGCCGTCAAGGGTTACGATGCCCTGAAGAAAGCTCATGTGGCGGATTACCGCGCCCTCTTCGGGCGGGTCGAGCTCGAGCTTGGCGAAAGCCACCCCCTGGATGACGGCCCCACCGATGCGTTGCTCAAGGCCTACTGCAAGGGCAACCGCAGCACCTGGCTGGAGGCGCTCTACTTCCAGTACGGCCGCTATCTGCTCATCGCCTGCTCCCGCGAAGGCTGTTTGCCGGCCAACCTGCAGGGCATCTGGAACGCGCATGAGAAGTCGCCCTGGGGCAGCGGCTACTGGCACAACATCAATGTGCAGATGAACTACTGGCCGGTCTTCTCAACCAACCTGGCCGAACTCTTCACATCCTACAGCGACTTCAACCACGCCTTCCGGGAAAAGGTCCGCCGGTTTGCCGGAGAGTATTTGCTCGACCGCATTCCGGAACAGTATCAGGAAGGAGAGGATCTTGGCTGGTGCGTCGGCACCGCCGTCTACCCCTATGACGCCTGGGAAGGCCCCGGCGGACATTCCGGACCGGGCACCGGCGGGCTCACCACCAAGATGTTCCGCGACTGGTGGGACTTCACCCGCGACGAGAAGATCCTGCGCAAGCACGTCTATCCTACGATCCACGGGATGGCCAACTTTCTCACCCGCACGGTCCGCGACTACGACGGCCCTTTGCTGGCCTCCTTCTCCGCCTCGCCGGAGCAGATGCCCAACGGGCCCTATGTCGCCAACGGCACCTACTACAACAGCATCGGCTGCGCCTTCGACCAGCAAATGATCGAGGAGAACGGCCGTGACCTGCTGGCCTGCGCCAATGCGCTGGGCCTGGAGGATGAGATCACACGACGTCAGAAGGCACAGATCGACCGCTACGATCCGATCCAGATCGGCTGGTCCGGGCAGATCAAGGAGTTCCGCGAGGAAAACTTCTACGGCGAGATCGGCGAATACCACCACCGCCACATTTCGCAACTCATGGCGCTGATGCCCGGCACACGGATTACGCAGGACACCCCCGCCTGGATGGACGCGGCCAAGGTGACTCTCGACAAGCGCGGACCCAGGTCCACAGGCTGGGGTTGTGCGCATCGCTTCAACGCCTGGGCTCGCACCGGCGACGGCGAAAGGGCGCACCACCAGCTCAGCCGGCTGCTGGACGAGTGTACAGCGGTGAATCTCTGGGATATGCACCCGCCCTTCCAGATCGACGGCAACTTCGGCGGCACGGCAGGCATCGCCGAGATGCTGCTGCAAAGCCACACGGGCTGCGTGTCGATCCTGCCCGCCCTGCCGACGGCCTGGTCCACAGGTCGTTTCAAAGGCCTGGTTGCCCGCGGCAACTTCACCGTCGATGCTGAATGGCGCAACAGCCGCGCGACCCGGATCACCCTCCGCTCGAATGTCGGCGGCAAACTCTGCGTGCACTACCCGCAGCTGTCGCGGGCCACCGTCCGTGACCTCCAGGGCGAACCGGTGCCCTTCTCCGCAACCGGGCCGGACCGGATCACCCTCGAAACCCGGGCCGGATGCTCCTACGTCCTCACGGATATCCCCGCCACCGTGCGCGTTCGCGCACCGGCATCCGTGACCGTCGACCCCGCCGGCATGACAATCCGCTGGCCCGCATCGGAGGATTCCGGCGCGTGCTATCAAGTCTATCGCAACACAAGGAGCGCACCGGGCTATGAACGGATCGCCGGGCCGGTCAAGGACCTCTCCTTCACCGACACGACCGTGAACTTCGGGGACGAGGATTACATCACCTACAAGGTCACCGCCTGCCGCCCGGACGGCACCGGCGAAAGCGACGGGCCCACCCGCACGATCTGCCATGCCAGCCGCCTCTACCGCGAACGCTACCTGCTGAAGCTCATGGCGACCAACGGAATCCGCAAGAACCTCGAGGATCTCTAACCCGCCCGCCTCTCATTCCGCGGACAAGCCCCTCCCTTTCCTGACCCGCGAGGGGGGCATTCCATAGCGGCGACGGAACGCCGCGGAGAAGTACAATTGGCTGCTCCATCCCGTCAGGGCGGCCACCTCCTTCACCGAGTGCCGCCCCTCTTCCAGCAGGCTCCGCGCCCGGCTCAAGCGGAGTTCAACAAGCGTCTTCCAGAACGTCCGGCCTGTCACCGCCTTGAACCGCGTCGCCATGTGCGTCAGCGAGAGCCCCACCTCCGCCGCCACACCCGACAAGCTGAGGTCCGGCTCGTAGAAGCGCTCGCGCACAATCTGCTCCGCCCGCCGGACGCGCTGCTCGCCGACAACCCCGCCTTCCCTTTCCCGTGTGCGGGCGGCTGCCTCCGCAAACGCGCCCAGCACCAAGCGGACCTGCGCCTGGCCACGCTCCCTGCCCCATCCATCGCCTCCAAGCCCCGCCGCCGCCCGCACCAGCATCTCCTCCGGCGACATCCCGAGAATCGCGCGCCACTCCTCATACCCTTCGGGTGTCATCAGGAACCTGTAGCCCCGCTCCAATAACCCGCCATGACTCAGGCTGCCGTTCGGGGACTCGCTGCCGGGCAGGAAGAGGACGGAGATCGACAGCCGGCTGGACTGGCGGATCATGTTGATCCCCATGTGCACACATCCCGGCGGAACGAGCAAAAGGACATCCGGCCGCACCTTGAGCAACGGGCGGCCCGCCACTTCAAACCGGAAAACAGCCTCATGCGGAAGAAACAGTTCCCACGCATCATGGGCATGGTGCCCCGGCCTCAATGCCACCCCTTGTACACTCGCAGGAGCCAGCAGGCAGGTCATCCCCGCCTGCACAATCCTCTTGAAAGCCTCTTCCGCAGGGGAACCGGTCCTGGCAGGCAAACATTTCATATACAATCACCTGATACAGGCATAATTCTGCAGATCATCTGTAAGATTTCATATATTTCAAGAAGAATTCGCATATTCGTGGCTTGGACTTGGGACGGCTGCTCGTCCAGAGTGTGCGCGTGAGGCAAACCACAAAGGAATCCACGGATACCCTGTCAGCGGCACGTGCAACACCACGCGGCGCACAGGCCGCCCTCGTGATCGTGCTCGTGGCCATAGCCAGCATCGGAGCGGCGATCCCGATCTTCCGCGACCGGCTCCAGGACTACTTCTCCCTCTCGACAACCCGCTACGGCCTGCTGCTGAACATGGGAGCCTTCGTGGGCGTGGCAGGCTCCCTGGCCGGCGGGCCGCTCATGGCCAGGATCGGACCGCGCCGCATGCTGATGGTGTGCCTCGCCGGAGCCATCGCAGGCATGGCCCTGGCCATCTGGCCTGGCTCCTGGATCCTGTTCCTCACGGCGCTCGCAGTCACGGCCTTCTTCGTCGCGCCCATGAACTTCGCGATGCAGGCGTACCTGAGCGACCTCTTCCCCGACCGGCGCCGGAAGATCCTCTCGCTCAGCCTGGTGGCCTCCTCCGTCTTCTTCATGCTGTTCCCGCTGCTGGCCGAACTGCTGCTGTCGTTCACACGCCCCGGGCACCCGTCGGATTTCGGCTGGGTCATCCACGGACTCTACGCCGCCGCAGCGGCGGTCCTGCTCCTTGGCCTCCTGGCAATGACAGGAAGCGCACGGGTAACGCACACGGAAGCTGCCACCGCCTCGTCGGTCTCGACCCTCTCGACGGGCGCCATTGTCCTGCTGGTCGTCCTGCTTACGCTGCACGGGACCGCCGACACGGTCCTCTCGATCTGGATGCCCCGCGTACTGTCCAGCACGAGCTATGCGGTCCAACCCTTCCTGCCGGGCGCGGTCATGTCCGCCTACTCACTGGGCTATGTGGTCTCGCGGTTTCTCCTGAGCCTGTTACCCGAGAACCGCTGGCGGCGGCGGCTCATGGTGTTCCCGGGCCTGCTCGGCGGCACAGTCCTGCTCGCCGGCATCCTCACGCAGAACCAGGCCTGGACCGCCGTCGGCTTCGTGGCAGGCGCCTTCCTGTGGTCGGTCGAATGCCCCGTATTCATCGCCGCCCTGACCGGCGCCGGCCCGCGCTTCGGGAACGCCATCGCAATCTTCTCGGCGGTTGCCGGCCTCACCACCTTCGCCCTGGGAACATCGCTCGGCGCCTTGGCCGACCATCTTGGGGAGGCACAGATGTGGAAGATCCTTTTCATTCCGGCCTCGCTGTTCCCTCTGGCCGGGCTCGGTGGTCTCTTGTGGGTCAGGCTCTATGGACAGCGGCAACTCGAGGATAAGAAATGAAACGCACATTCGATATCTGTAACCGGCGCGAACTGTTTGTCGATCACCTGCTGATCGACAGCCTCCAGAACACGCAGCTCAAGCTGCATGAACCTGTCTCCGGCGGCGTGGCGATCGGCATCGACAAGCCGTGGGAAGGACCGGCCAACATGGGCATGTCGGTGTTCGAACTGGACGGCCGCCTGCACATGTACTATCGGGGGTGGTCGCTGACGGATGAGGGCAACACGACGGGCCTGGCCTGCGTTGCGCTCAGTGAGGATGGCGGAGCCACCTGGATCAAGCCCGTGCTGGGGTTGGTGGGCCACCGGGGACGGCGCGACACGAATATCATCGCCACGGATACCGGCGAACCGTTGTTCCAGTACAACGGCATGCCGTGGCGCGATACCCGTCCCGGAGTGCCGGATAACGAGCGGATCAAGGCCATGGTCATCGAGCCTCTGAGCGGGGAGAAGCAGACCGCCATGTACGACCCGCACGGCCCGAAGCGCGTGGTTTTCTATGGCTCCGCCGATGGCTTCACCTTC
>CAIVSY010000032.1 GCA_903908715.1 uncultured bacterium | reverse complement strand
TTTCCGCTTTCTGCTTTCTGCTTTTCCCCTAGACCGTGTCCATGAAGTTGCGCTCGATCCGCGTGAACATGACCACTCCCAGCAGCAGGACCAGCGCGGCAAAACCCGCGCTGTATAGCAGATGGGAGGACGTATACGTCCCCGCTCCCAGGAAGGCGTGCCGGAAAACCTCCATGACCGGCGTCATGGGATTGGCCAGCATAAGGACACGGTATTGCCCCCGGGCCTGACTGAGGGGAAAGATCGCTGGCGTCGCATACATCACCAACTGGATGCCGAAGGTCAACAGAAACCGCAGGTCCCGATATTTGGTCGTCATGGCCGAGAAAACAATCCCCAACCCCAGCGCCTGGGCCGCCATGATCACCACCACCACCGGCACCAGCCATAGCGAGGACGAGAGGTGTACACCCGCCCCTTGCCAGGCGAAATAGGCCAGGAACAGCAGGAATAAACCCAGCCGCAACGCGAACTGGATCAACTGGGAGATCACAATGGAAACCGGTACCGTCATGCGGGGGAAATACACCTTGCCGAAAATATGCGCGTTGCTGACAAACGTGGTCGCAGTGGCCGTGAGTACCCCGCTGAAATATCCCCACACGACCTGGCCGGAAAGATAGAAAAGAACCTTGGGCAAGCCGTCGGTGGAAAGCCCCCCGATGCCGCCAAAGACCACCGTGAACACCACCGTGGTCAGCAACGGCTGCAACACGAACCAGAGCGGACCCAGAATGGTCTGCTTGTACTGGGAAACAAAATCACGCCAGACAAACAGGAGAATCAGTTCCCAACTACGCCACAGTTCCGCCAAGCGCAGATCAAACCATGCGGAAGCCGGCTTGAGGACCAGGTCCCATTTCTCGTCCCCGCCAGTAACACTCTTCTCCGTCTCACTCACAACACTCTTCCTTCACAAACATCTTTCGCAAATGTCCGCCACTCATTCCCGCCAGCAAAGCAGCAAGAAAACCCGTCACAGGCACACGGAACGGGAAATCCGACAGCGCATGCAGGGCCAGCGCACCCAGCGCCAACAGGCAGCCGATGCGCTGCCAATCCCCCACACCTGATTCACCCCCCGCCCCGGCCGGGGCAAAACACGCCGCCCAAACCAGCCAGCCGATCAACAGCATTCCAACCAAACCGAATTCAACCAATCCCTCCACGTACTCGTTATGCGCATGCCGATAACTGCCGCGCAAGGTTTGCGGCTGGTAATACGGAAATACCTTCTCAAACGTCCCGGCCCCATAGCCCGACAACCAGCGGTCGGGCACCATTGCCAGAACCGCCTTCTGCACACGCAAGCGGTCCACCGCGTTGTCCTGCACCTGCCGGAAGGACCAACCGCCCTCACACCCCTTCCAGTCGCAAACACCCCGCCACGCCGCCGGAATCAGGATCGCAGCCAGCATGATCACAGGCAGAATCCGCCTCCGCCAACCGCCCGCCCTCACTCCCGCAATTACCCCGACTCCGCCCAGGATGATGAGCGAAATCATCACACCCATCCTGGACCCGCTGCGAAAAATGGAATAGAGCAGAATCAGGGAAGCCGCCAGGAATCCTCCGGCCACCAGACCTCTTCCCGCCGCATTGCGGATGCAATGCCAGCCATCCAGTGCATACGCCAGCGACAACGCCAGCAGGATATTCGCGTACGCCGCGTAATGGCTGGAATTGACGAATGTGCCTGTGAGGGGATACAGCGCGCCCGCCGGCGCAACCCGCCTCTGCAGAATCACCCACACCGCCATCGCGGCACCCGTTGCGGCCAGCAGCATCACAAGACCACGCCTCCCGCCCGGCCGCGGAAGAGCTTTCCGTCCCAGCCAGAACATCGCCGCACACCCCCCAATCCAGCGCAGAGATTCCGCCGTGGACCGGCCGTCGACACTGCCGGGCAACCAGCGGAAATGAGAGCGCGGAACCAGCGCCCGGCTGCCGGGAAGAAACTCGTGGGAAGCGTTGAGCGCCTGAATCGCGATGAGTGCAACCAACCCTGCCAGCGGAACACCCCAGTTCCAATCCCATGCACCCCGAACTCCACCGGTAATACAGATTTGCCGGACGACCAGCACCGCGACAAGAATCGCGAGACCGGGAAGCAACCACGTCCCCGATGGCTGATCCGGATCCGCTCCCAGCCAGGCGGCCCACCCAACCAGCAGACCGATCAATGGGACTAAAAGGAACTGCATGAGTTTCACGTCAAGAACCGATGCCGCACCCGTTACGCAACAGGCATGGTTAGTCAGGCCTTGTTCGCATCCCCCCGGCGCTGGCCAGCCTTCTCTTCCCCGTACTTGTGGTACTGGTAATAGTAGTAGTAGCCGCTGGAAAGCTTTAACGCAACGTTGTTAAAAACCAGACCCACAAAGGAAGCTCCGCCTTCCCGGATCTTGTTCATGGCCCGGACCGCCGCGCGGCTACCCGTCTTGCCATGATGCAGCACGAAAATCACACAGTGCATGCTGGGTAACAGCGAGATGGGATCACTCACACCGAAAACCGGCGGGCAATCCATGACAATCCGGTCAAAACGCCGCTCGAGATCTTCCAGCAATCGCCGCATCACCGGCGCGGCAAGCAACTCGGACGGATTCGACGGCAACGGGCCCGCCGCCATGACGGAAAGTCCGGGAACCGTGGTCTCCTGGACTGCCTCCTCGATGGTCCCGCTTCCCGAAAGCAGGTCGGACAATCCCCTCAAAGCTGCAATTCCAAACATTCCGCGCATCACGGGCCGGCGCATATCAGCATCGATCAGCAGGGTCCGCTGCCCGCTCTGGGCCAGAACCATGGCAAGATTGCAGGCAACCGTGGATTTTCCTTCAGCCGCCGTCGTGCTGGTCACCATCAATCGGCGGCAGCCGGGCCATTCCTGTCTCAAAGCCAAACTGGCCCGAAGGGACCGGAAGGCTTCAGCCGCAGGTGCAAACGGGGACTTCTCCACCACGCGGGAGCGGTCCGCAGGCATCGGCAGCAGCACAGGCGGCACCACGGCCAGAACCGGCATCCCGAGCGTGTGCTCCACATCCTCAACGCGCTTCATCCGGTCATCCAGGAAATAGGAGGCATAACTGAGACCGATGCCCAGGAACAGGCCCAGCAGCAAGCTGAAAAGGATCGACTTCTTCCATATCGGCCGGAACGGACGAGCCGCCGGCTCCGCATGATCAACCAGCCGGATGTTGCTCCGCTTGACCTCGCCGACGAACTTTGCCTCCTTCATCCGGGCCGCAATCACGTCGTACATCTGGCGATCCGCCTCGACCTCACGCTTGAGCTCCTTGTACTTGACCAGCTTTCGATCAAGCTCCATTGCCACCTTGCCCTGCGCGTCCAGCGCCTCCTTGAGACTGGCGACTTTCTCCGTGGCCATCTTGCGGCGCGAATCAAGTCGCTTGACCGCCTCCTGGCAGGCCGCCTCATACTGGGCGGCAAGGTCGTTCTTCAGGCTGATCGCCTCGGTCAAGGCCGGATGCTTGGACTTGTAGCGGTTTTCCAGAGTTTGCACCTCGCCCTGCTGCCGCTGCAGAGCGGTGTAGGCCGCCAGCACCGCCGCATCCCGGGCCAGACACTCGACTTCCCCCAGGGGCCGTCCTGCCGCAAGAGCCGCCTGAACTTCCTTCCACTCCGCATCCACAGCCATGAATTGCGAATCGGCCTCCAGCAGATCCTGGCTGATCGCCTTCAGCTTGCTGACCACTGCATTCTCATTCTCCTCGAGTGAGACCACATTGAGTTTCTCGCGGTAATCGTGGATCGCCGCATACCCCTTTTCGATCTGCGCGTGGTATTCCTCCGCCTGCTGCCTCAACCACTCGAACGATTCGGTGGACACCTCGCTGCGCCGGTTCAAGTTGACCTCGATATACTGCTCCGCCAGCGCATTGGCAAAGGCCGCCGCCATGTCCGGATCCGGATGCTCCACCGTGACATCAATCAGCCGGCTTTGGGGTACAGGATTGACCCGGACAAAACCCATCGCGGACGCCGCCCGCACCGAGACCGGGCTGTTCGTGGGCAGGAACCTGGGATCCCGGTCGAGCCCGATCCGCACCATTGCCTCCTCGGCCATCGACCGGCTGTTAAGCGCCAGCACATGCGTGTTGAAGTACTGGAGGTTGCGCGCGTTGGCCATCAGAACATCCTCGACATTCAGCAGCTTGGGCAGGTTTTCCTCCACCATGATGCGCGCCGAGGAACGATACATCGGCGTCTGCTTCCACGTCCGGTAGACCCCGATTCCGACCGCCAGGACGAGCACGGCAACCGCGATCCAGATGCGATCCATCAGGACCGCGGCATAGTCGATCCAATGCCAGTCGGAACTGGGCGCCCGCCCTCGCGCTCCGCTCGCACCGTAGCTGTATTCGGAATTCGCCACCATTACACCTTCCCGTTCCTGCCTAGAAAACCGTCTGCGGGACAATAATCACATCGTTGGGCCGTAATTCCACATCCGTAGCCTTGGGATCCCCTCGTAGCAGGTCCGTCACGTTCACACGGATGGCGCGCTCCTTGCCAGCCTCAGACCGGCGCACGATACGGACGCGGTCCGTCGCCGCCAGCTCGGTTGGCCCGCCCGCCTTGGCAATGGCCTGCAGGATACTGAACCGCTCCCCGACCGGCACCTCATACATCCCGGGCGATTTCACCTCCCCGAAGATGAGAACGCGCCGCAGGACCGAACTCCTGACCTGCACATAGACCTTCGGGTCGACCAGGTAATCCTTTGCAAGCAGGGCCGTCAGATTGCTCTCCACCGCCGCGACCGAATACCCGGCAACCGGCACACGTCCGAGGTAGGCATAGAGAAGCAAACCATCGGGCGAAACCTTGAACTCACCCGTGAGATCAGACTCGCCACGGACCTGTATGAGCAGGACATCACCGGGACCGATCCGGTACCTGCGGATATCCTCCGCACCCGCATCCGCCGCGGACAGATCGGATGCATCCGGCGCGGACTCGGGCACCGCGGCCAGTTCACGGGGCACACTCCGCACCGCACCGGCGACAGGAGCCGGTCGCTCCTCCCCGACGGGAACCGTCCCGCATCCGGCGATGAATCCGGCCACCGCCAAACAAGAAGCGGAAATCGCCAGCCTCACTAACCTCGCCATCATGGGGAATCTTTCCATCCTCCTGCTCAACCCTCTACCATCCCTTGCTCGCGCCGTAAACGCCTACCGGTTGAACGCCGCATGAATCATCCAGCGCCCGGCCTCATAGGAAACCGAATCGCCCATTTGCCCCGCCAGCACCGCGTCGTCGGCATCCGATTCGTTTTCCATATAGGAATACCCGATGCCAACCGACCAGTATCGCCCGATCCACCAGTCCAGATTGGCCCCGAATCCCCAGTAATCATCCTGACGCCCGTTGTAGACACGATCCTCACTGTCCGGCTCACTCCCGCCAATATACCGCGCCCGCCCGCGGAAAACAGAAATTCCACCCACCAGGCGCTCAGTGAACAAACACCGCGACACACCCGGCTCAACCCGCATATCCAACACCGTATACCCGTCCTCCTGGATCGCCGGCCGCAAGGAGGCCGCCCCCTTGACCCAGAATCGCGTCCGTCCGTACGGCTCCCCCGCCACATGCACCGACCCGACCCAGTGGGTTATGTCCTCCAATCCGTCGTCCTCGAAATAGCGGTGCTGGACCCCGATATCCCCGCCGGTTTCGAGCCGGGGCCGCGGACGGCCGGAGATTCCGAACGCCACCTCATCGTATTGGGCACTGCCGTACCCTTCCCGCTGGTCGTCCACATCCACCCACCCGTGCGCCGCACGCGCAGTCAGCGCGGCCCGGGGAAATGCCTGCCATCCCATTCGCCCGCCCACATTGTATTCCCGGTATCCGGAATACTCGCTCTCCGAGAATGTGTGCAGACTGTGACTGACCGATAGGCCGGCGGATGTCTTCGTCGACAAGCGGTTGTCGTACGTAGCCGAGGTCACGTGCGACTCACGCATCAGGCGTGCCGATGTCTCCACATCCACATCCCGCACCTCGCGGTAGGCGTGCGAAACCGCCAGCTGCGAACGTGCATTCCGATAGGTCCCTCCAACCCGGAGGGTCTGGCCGTCAAAGGAATCGTTGTCGAACTCTTGCAGGCTCGTGAAGTCGGCCGAATAGTCCAGATACAGGTTGTTCCCGCGCGGCGTACCATACACCAGGGTCACACCGGGAGAGAACACAGTGTAAATCTCTTCCTGCTTATCAGCGGAACTCAAGGTTAGGTTATCCTCGTACACCGCCCGCGCCTCCGCGTACGGCTGCAGGCTGAAATCACCCATAACCCATCCGAAACGTTCGGAATTGCGCTCGGTCAAACCCACACCTTCGGCTGTGTAGGGACCCCATGTCGGAGCAGTATTCGCCCGGTCCGTCCTGCGCGGGATCCACCCTTCCCCTTCGCCGGAAGCAATGCCCACGGCCAGCACGAACGGCATGGCCAGCAGGTGAATGACTCTCAGAAACCGATTCCTCATGACTCACTCGCCTCTGTCGAAGGTGAACGCCCGGATCGCATCGATTTCCCGCCGCTCATACGGCTTGCCATCCGGCCAGAGGACATCCTGCTGCCAGACCTTCGGCTCCTCGCCCGCCCTGAGACGCTCATCGTCGGGGATATAAAACTGCGCACGGCCCTTGACCAGCCCCCGGCTATACCAACCCACCCGCTTGCCGGCCAATATGGGCAGCACCGCCTCAAAGGTCCCGCCCTTCTTGCGATTCAGCCAATCCGAACAAATCACCGGCCGACCGTAGGCCTCACACGACCGCAGGCGCATCTCGAGCAACACCGGATCGCCCAGCGACTGGAAGGTAATCAGGTCGGACATTTCCATCAGGCGGGCGGATATGGGATTGTGCATCTCGCCCCACGCCAGAGCCGTGACCGGCTGGCGCACCCGCGAAGCCCGGGCCCATCCGAAGGCCGACTCCAGCAGCTTGAGGCTCTTTTCTCCCATGCCGCCGCTCCCGGGGACGTTATACAAGTCCCAGAACAGCACTCGGCGATCCCGATAGAAGGTCCCTGTGATGTCACGGACATATTTCTCCAACTCATGCCAGCGGCCGGGATTCTCAATGACAGAACGTCCGGGATTGGGCACCCACTGGCTGTTATGCACGCCGGGAACCGGCTCCGGCTGCGCCCCGAGAACCGGGAGACGCCCCGCCACATCCAGGTCATCAAACAGGACCGGCACCACCGTGAGCTGATGGTCCTTCGCCAGTTCCAGCAAACGTCGCATGCGGTCCTTGAAACCCTTGGGATCCGAAGACCAGACCGCAAAGGAAAGCATGACCCTCACGCTGTTGAATCCCGCATCGCCGGCCCAGTCAAGTTCCTCATCGATGGCATTGGTGTCGAAGCTCTGCTCCTGCCAGAACTCCAGGGAATTGACCGCGGTCCGCGGAATGTAGTTGACCCCCTTGATCACTCCGGCATTGCGATACCACTGCCAGATCCGATCGACCCCCCATTGCCCCGAGGCATCCGGACGCCCCTGCACGCCCGGCGTCCGCTTGAGATCACCGGACGGAACAAGGCGCCTGGAAGGCGTCACATCCGTCCACTCAACCGGATCGCCCACCGGCACAATCCCGCCAGGTGTGCCCATCCATGCCTGCAGTTTCCCGGTATCCGCCCCATAGGGCAGGAACACAATGCGCCCCAGTTCAGGCAGGAACTCGACGCACATATCGAACTTCTCGCGATACAGGGAAACCGACTCCTCGAGAAACCGCATGGTGTATTTCCCATCACCATCGCGCCGGACCTCCAACAACTTGCCCGCCTCGACAACCTGCCGGCCGTCAGCCATCGTCACAGTCACACGGTCCCGGCTACATCCCACCAGCCAGGCGGACTTCTCCTGCAGCATCAGGAATTCACCGCCGTGGGCCGTCAGAACGCCAAAAGGCAGCCGAATCTCAATGAACAGGTTGGAGGAAGCAGGGCCTGCATGGACCAGCAAACCGCCCTTTGCCATGGTGCATTCAATTCTCCGCTGCAAGTCCTTGCCCGATTCCGGCAACCCCTGGGTCATCTGCTGAAGACGATCCAGCATGAGGGAGGTTTCAGGCCGGACACACAGGATCGCGCCGGGCGTCAGGACCATACAGGCACGACCATGACGATCGGACTCGACTTTATGAAGTTCAGAAAGCGCTATTCCTTCGCGCAACTCGAACTGCCCCTGCGGAAAATCATGGGCCGTCCTGTCTGGATACCGGGCCGTAACCGTCGGAGTCAACGCCACCACAATGGCGCGCCCCACTCGACCAGCCGGTTCAGATGGATCAGCCGCCGCCCCCCAAGGCATCAAGCCAATCAGCGCCCCTGCAGTGAAGGCATGACGAAGTATTCTGATTCCTAATTGAATCATCGGAATCACCCCCCTATTTCTATATAAGCTCCCGCCCCATCGATTATGCAAAACTTCCGCTCTGCACTCGATTCATCCCATCGGGTAATGATACCGGGAAAATGGTATATTTGACAACGGAATTCATTATCATCTTTTTAACAAGTCCCATTTGCCCTGCAGCTGGGTTAAATCAAATGCAACTGACACAGAATCCGTTCGTTACAATGTGTCCCGGCGCAATATAACGGATGAAATCTGCTCATGGACTTCCACCCCACACCCCCAATGGAATCCACTTTCCCGTGCAGGATGTGAAATCAGCCTATTACCTTGCCCTTCAAAATCTTAAGATTAACGTCTTTTCCGGGATTGACGCCGGCCAAGCAACAGCATCCGGAACGGCCGCAGGATCCAGTGCAGCCAGAACAAGCCTCCAGGCAGGGAAATGGAACGCCAGTCCCCAAAACTGGGCGTGAGGATCAAGAGAAGAAGATAGCGAAACCGATCGCTCCATCGCACACAACCGCGAGAGTACCAGGTGAACTCGGGCCAGAATCCCTGACATGTCTCTTTCCCCTCCAGCAAACGGCCGGCTTGATCCAGCAGATCAACCGGCGCCCCCCCCCGCTCAATCGGCGCATTGAGGTACCGATGAGCAAGTCGGAAACCCAGTATCGCCATCCGCCTGGTCCCGTTTCTTGCCGTCTTCCACCAAAACAAGTCCCAATCCACAACACCGGCACCCTGAAGTCTGGACAGGACGGCCACATCCGCAAGCCAGAGCAATCGGCTCCAACCATGCTTCATGCCGTGCAGACAAAGCAGTTCCATCAAGAGAGCGCCACCCACTGTGCGTATAGGTCCGCCGCCAATCTCAAGCTCAACGGCGGACTCCAGAACTTCCCGCGGATCCGGCAGGCGGGCATAATACTGCGGCGCCATCCCCACGCAAAGCTCAACCACATAATCACCCGCAGGACTTCTGAATCCGCGATCCCATCCGGCCCTTCGATGCGACACAGCCTCCACAGGGGAAAGCCGGATCAAGGGAATGAACCCCTGCTGCTCAAGCCGTTCGCAGGCCCTCGCAAAATCCCGGGGATGCACCCACAGATCTATGTCATCCGACGGCCGCATTTCCACCCGGCCATACAGCAACTGCGACAAGGCCGATCCTTTCCAGGCCAGCGCACAAATCCCCATCGCGGAAAAGTCCGTCAGAAGTTCGACCATCCGCTTCGCCAGAAACAGGGATCGGCTCGCGTTACCTGCCAGTAGACGGGTCCATCGGGCCTGCATCTCGCAGGACAGTTCCAGCAGGCAGCGGCGCCCTTCCCCCAGATCAACCCCCATGGCCAGCAAGGGCAAGCAGTGGTGGTTGATCGCCAATCGGGTCAGCCGCTCCACATCGGGCGCCCCATCAGGCAACGCATCGCCAGCCCTGAATCCGAGGGCCCGCCCCACTGCCTGACAAAGACAGGCAAACTCGGGATCGAATTCCCGCAGGCTTTGCGCCGTGTTCGGATGCATGGTTCCACGTTACGAACCCACCCCTCATGTGCCAAGGCAAATCGTGTGTTCAAAGACAAGGCACAACTGCTATCCTGCCCCCATGGCAAGTGAACGATCAGGGGGAAACCCGCCTTCGGGAATCCCTGTTCTGACAGCAACGGAAGAAGTGGAAAAACTTCTGCTATCCGGCCACTCTGTCCGCGTCAGGGTCCAGGGGCAAAGCATGACGCCGGAGATTCCGGACGGGGCCGTCCTGACTTTTGATCCGGTCACCCTGACCACAACCCTTCGCCTGGGCGACATTGCCTTGTACAAGTCCGCCGGCGGCAACCGTTTTACCTGTCATCGGATTCTCTCCCGACGCGCTTCGCAAACAACCGTCCACTTCGGTTTTCGCGGGGACGCGTGTACTGCGCCGCTGGAATGGGTTGAATCCAGCCGGATAATCGGAAAAGCCGTGGAACAGAACGGCCAACCGTTCTCCACTCCACGGCGGCGCTGGAAAGGCTTTCTGCGCGCCCGGGCACGAGGGTTGATTGCAACGGCACTCCTGCTCCTGCGAACTCAGCGGCGGCGCCTTTCCCGACCTACACCGGGAACACCTTCCCCAGTTCCGTAACCGCCCGGTGATCCGGGGTGAACCGGAACACATAGGCAGGAACTTCGCTCATCGCTTTTTCCATGCCCGCCAGGGCCTGCGTCAGGTATTCCGGCTCAAACCACAACACGGAAGTCACAGGTATGAGCCGCTCCACGGCCTCGCGGGGGGGAATAGGAACCAGTTCGCTCCCGGCCGCCTTTTCGAGAATTACAACGGCCGAAGGGATCCGGCATTCGTTAGCCGCAGCACCCAGTTCGCCGGGCCACGGCGTTCCATGCACCACACCCGGACCGAGAATGAGCCGGTCATCGCTGAGCAATGAATCCTGCCCATGCCGCTCTGCCCAAAGCCGCGAAAGCGTACTCTTGCCCGCACCGGACCTGCCGGCCGCCACAACGCATCGTGTCCCGGAAACCAGTCCTGCCGCATGCACAATACACTGCCCCCGCCGGGCCAGGACAAACATGAGGAGCAACTGATCAAGCGGATACCGGAACGGATTCCGGATCCGGAGTCCATCCGTACGCCTTGCAAGACATTTCTCTCCGCACCAGACCTTGATGTTCCGGAGTCCCGCATCGAAAGAGGCGGCCCAAAAAGGCTGACTCTTGTCCGGCCCGCTCCAGAGAATCACACGGGTTTCGTTGCGCCGGTACAGACACCACGGCCCTGTATCGGCAACCATCTCCCCATCCGCCGCATCCGCAGGATTTCCGGCAACCAGATCAACCCGCACAGCCTCGCCCGACCCGGAACCGGTCCCGCTCGTAAAAGATGCATATTCCCGCGGAAAAACCGGGGCTTCGAAAGGAAACACGGAACGGACAAGGATCGGGATCCCGGCAATTCGTAACCCGGCTGAGATCACTTTACGACCCGTCACCATCACAAGGCGCCGGGAAATCACAGGGGCCTTCAGCGCTTTCAGGCCCCCCTTTGCCGGACATCTTGCAACCTGTGCCCAGCACTTCGCCGGTGATCAGTTCAATCGGACGAACAGTCGGCGTCGTGTACGGTTTCCTGGTCGTAACCTTTTCCTTCGCGTCCATAGTGCCTACCCCACGGCTTCCGTCATGTCGATGATCCTTCTGGATCGCTCCTGCCCCAGCTCGCACAAGAAGGGACTCACCCCTGATTCATCCCCTGTTTCCAACCGGCTGAACCCCGGGCAATATCCGCATAGTACATGCTTTTCACAGTGAATGCACGTGGAATCAGGGTGTGCCCGCCTGCACTCCAGCGCATCCTTCATCCTTTGCCAGACCACTGGAAAGTCACTCCCCGCAAGGGGAAAGCGGATGTGCGACGTGGTAATGCACGGCTGCAACTCGCCATGAGGGTTGATGTGGGCATGCGTCCGACCTGCGGAACAGCGGTAGAGAGCACCCTCTCCAAGTTTGTGACATCTCCGCTGATAGTGCGATTTCCAATGCCCCGCGCGCACTGGCGTGGCAAAATCAATATCCGCAATCTCGCGCGGCGAAAGCCGGTATTTCAGCGGCCCCGTATCGCCGTCAAAGCGTGGAAATATGGAGGCATCCAGACGGAAGGGTACCCCGAGCCCATCGGCCAAAGCCTCGAGGGCCTCAATCTCGCCGCGATTCAAGGTCATAGCCACCGTCTTCAAACCAACCCGCACACCGCCATCCTTCAATTTGCGCACACCCGTAAGGCAGGAATCCAGCACGCCTGCACGCCCCGTAATCGCCCGTGTAGTGGACTCGGAAGCCCCATACACCGTGACATCCACATTCCGCGGCGGATAAGCCCGGAATAATTCAACAATCTCATCGGTGATCCTGGTGCCGTTGGTAAAAACGGTCACCACCAGGCCGCAAGCCCGCGCATACCGGTAGATATCGGCAAAATCAGGACGGAGCAAGGGCTCGCCGCCCGTGATAAGCAGGAAAAGACAGTCGGATTTCGCCAACTGGTCCAGTTGGTCTTTCCACTGCTCCGTGGACCATTCGCGCCGCGCATCGGCAGACGTCCGCGCATAGCAATGCACGCACTCGAGATTGCACCGGTATGTCAGCGCCGCACTGGCCGCGAACGGGAATCGTCGCCGGCGGGCCCTGTCATTGATCGCCCGGAACACCTCCAGGCCGCCCGCACAATCAGGTATGAAAGAATCAGGAGTCATGGCTTGGGCGAAGCACGGGATCCGCTTCGCATTCAATGAGTCCATTTTCTTCCAGTTGCCGGACCAGGGATTCCATATCCTTGCGAGCGCGGGACTCCGTAACATCAAATGACTCAAGAACACCCCGCAGGATCACCTCGAGGCTACGGCTCCCGTCCAGCTGGCTCCAGATATACGCAGCCACCGGATCCAGAGCGAAAATCCGCTGCATGTCCGCAAGCCGCCCGCGGATAGGTATGAGCAGATCCTCCCCGGCAACCTTCCGCGCCACCACCTCGCCTTTTATCCTGCCGATACGTCCCCAGAAATCCATAACTGCCTCCCGCCTCCGTTCACGGCGACATCACACGAACCCGGTAGAATACGGTGTCACACCCGCGATCCACCGGATCCGTATAGGAATTGACCGGCGGGGCGGCAAGCAATTCCTCTACAACCGGCGCAAAGCCCGTGGTCAGGAGATTGGTCGTGAACTCGATCGCATACAGCCGGTTGGTCATGCTCGGCCAGTTCACCGTCCAACCCGACTGCCCGTTATCCGCCGGGCTCGCGGTGATCCGCACGGCGGAATCGAAGTCATTGGGCCGGGTCCCCGCAATGTACTCTCCCTCGTTGTCCAGGCCGTCGCCATCCGGATCCTGGTCCGGATCGTCCAACCCGGGATTCTCCTGCTGTTCCTCCTCGGTGAACATCCGCCCCTGCCAGTTCGCATAGCTTTCCGTGGTGCCGCTGCGGATCCCCATGTCGAGCGCCGGATCTCCAATCAGGCCATACGTGTCCAGCACCCACGCCTTGGCTCCGAATTCCGCCGCATAGGAAATCATCGCCTGCCGCATTGCGGTGCCAAGCAAGACCCCGTCGGAACGGAACATGCCTTTGATCATCATCTTGCCGATGAGCAGATTGTCGTCGTTCAGTCCGGGTGCCGTGCAACCCCATACTGCCGTTAAACCGCCGCCGGCCTTTCGCACCATCTGCTTGGCGAGCCCGCTGGACGAGGCCGCGCTGGAAGGCTTGTCAAACCGTGCCACCTCGCAGGCCATGGCGAACATCACCGGCGGTGTCGCGTTGGTGAGTCTGGCCAGGTCGGAATAGCCGAGCAACGTGGTCTTTCCCATCGTATAATCATTCGCATGCCCCACATAGGTTACCAGCGTCCGCCCGCTGTTGATCGCCGCAACCCAGTTGGAATTGACCTCGGCAATCGGCTGGCTGACAAGATAGTTGGTATCCCGGGAATACAGGGAACTGAACCAGGGCGCAAGACTCTCGCTGCACGCGGCAAAATCCCCAACATCCTTGTCAAAGACATCGGCCACCTGGCTGATGGAACGCCGGTTCGTCACCGCTACCTCGAACGCCTGGATCTTCGCAATCACCCCCGCAAGCTCATTGGTATCCACCACCGGCAGGCGCCCGATACTGACCTCCGGAATGTGGTCCCCGTCCACATCGCCCATGGGATTGTCGATCCCGTACAAACCGAACGGGGTCGCACCCATGAAGCAGGGGATCAGGCTCACGTTCAATGCCCGCCCAGTCACGTTCCGGTAATCGAGGTTGCCCGCGCCAACAAGCACCGCCATCCGGGGCGGTTTTGCCCAGGCGGACCGCGCCTCGGCAAGAAAGGCGCGGATCGCGTGAGGAGTCACCCTGCCATGGGAATACGCATCGTAAATCTCCTCCACATCCACCACCAGGGTTTCCAACCCGCGCACGGCCCGGTATTGGGCCAGCCCTTCAGACTGGGATTTGAAGAAAGAGGGCGCAATAACCACGTAGTCGGCCCGCAAGGAGGCATTCCCCCAGTCGGTCGCAGGACGCCCGGTAACCCAGACCGGATCAATAAATCCCGCCGCAGCCAGATAACGGTTCGTCGGGGAGGCGGGCGTAAAGGTGGCCCGCCACACGCCTCCGGAAGGGGCGTCGATCAGAACTCCCTCAAGGAGCCATGGCCGGTATGGATCGGAAACGTCGAAGACCTGTATGTCGCCCCTCGTGAAACCGCTCACGCTCACCACGGGGTTCGTCCCGGCCACACAGAGAAGCGCATTGCTGAGCGCCCTGTAGGAACGGTCAAACGAGATATCAAAGGAGTCGATATAGGATCGCGCCCCGACTGCATCCCCCGCCTGGTAGTACCCCTCGAGCACAACTCCATTGGTACCCGCGACGTAATGGGTAAAGGATGCAACCAGGGTGGCCTCATCGGACGCAAGCCATTCCCCCTGCCCGACCGTGATTCCGTTGCAGAGAATCCTCGCTCGATTGACCAGCGTCGGCGCATTGACCACCGCACCTTTCACGTTTGCGCGCAGAACCCCCGCTTCGCCGCCCGGTTGCGCATAAGGAAGATTCACCACAAAGCTGGCCCGGTGAACTCCACCGGAGGGCACCAGCAAATATCCCCAGTACCAGATGTCTGCCTCCGGATCGGTGGAGACAAGGTTGCCCACATACCCTGCCGAATGATCCTGCTCGAAGTGCAGCGTGTCGCGGAATACACCACCCTCAACCGGACCCGCAGGCGGATCCGTCGTCCGCGAACCCATTCTCAATCCGGATCCGGGTTCAAGGCGGTAGAGGGTCTGCCTTGTGTAAATGCTATCCTCGGCAACGGCATAAAAACAAAGTCCGGTATTGCCGGCCGCGGCCAGCCAGGCCACTTCCCTGCCCCCGCAGGATAACTGCAACGATCCGCTGCCGATCGCCTCCATGACCGAGGCTTCCGTGGCGCCGTTGAGACACGAAGCGATCGCGGATGCGGATAGACGCACCACACCGGACGTCTCAATGGCAATCTTCACCCAGTCTCCCGGGACGGTGAGAATCGAGACCGCAGGAGCCGGCGCAGCCGCCGGAACCGATGACAAACCCGATACCGGCGCATGCGGCAGGACCCGGAAGGGCACACCCACCCGGGACTGTCCGCCAAAACGGATGGCCGTCACACGACATGTCAGCCATTCTTCCTGCGGTGCGGTATCATCAAAGAGCGAATACCAGACATCCCCCTCTTCCACGAGGGAACTCATCACCATCCCGTTTCCCACCCTCACAAAACGGTCACCGATCCACCGCTCAAGGTAGAATCCGGCCGTGACCGTATCCAGGGGAACCTGCCAGCGAATGATCACTCCTCCACCGGAGCGGATTGCATCCGCGGCAAGGATGCGGACGTCCGGGGATTCCGCCCCGGCAGTCCATCCGGTCATTCCCAGCAACGCCAGGAAGATGCATGTGCGAAGCGCTTTCATGCCTGCTTCCTTCCGGAAATCAGGGGCCAACCTTGATCCGGTAAAATACCGAATCCGCCCCGGGTACCACAGGTACTGTGCAGGTGTTTTCCGCCGGGGTGGCTTGCTGCCCCTCCAAACGTCCGGTAAATCCCTGGGTTAGATTGGTGGACCACTCGACCGTGTACACGCGGTTGCTGGCGGAAATCCAGGTCAGCACCACCGAAGCCGTCTGGCCGGGCTCACAGGAAAGGACCCGCAGGGCGGAAGTTGCATCGGCCGGGTCAGTTCCGGCCTGGAACTCTGCCAGGTTGCTCATCCCGTCGCCGTCCGGATCACCCGCTTCATCCGCTTCCGTTCCCGTTACCGGCGTAGTGCCGAAGGACAGCCGGCTCCATTCCTCGAAGGAGAGGACCGCGCCATCAACCAGAACCAGGTAGGGCCCGAGATATCGGAGAGTGCCGCCCGTTTCCTGCTCCACAAGACGGTAGACATAGAGATTCCCAGGCCGCGCCGTGGCATCCAACTGCTCATAAACCGCATTGCCCAGGGACCAGAACTGGGACGGGATCATCCCCTCGTGAACCGGTACATATTCCCCATCCACTAGGCGCTCCAGGTAGAATCCGGCCGTTTCCCGCTCCTCGGCGGTCTCCCATGCCACCCAAACCTGACCATCCCGGGTGAAGGCCCAGAACCCAACGAGTTTGACCAGGGTCGGCTTCCATTCATAACCGAAATCATACCTCGCCCCGCCCGACTCGGCCGAAGGATTGCCCGCCACAGCCGCCACATCCGTCACACCCTTGACCGCCACCGCGACAACCCCGGTGTGACTGTCCGAATCAACCCAGTCATTCACACCCTGGTCGACCTTGGCCCGGACGAAATTGGCGGAAGAGATGGAGGACGTCAGGCTGTACACCGGTTCGGGAGCAATCCCGTCTCCGCTGAATTGCTCATCCAGGAGCAGATACCCGAAGGAGTAGTACCCGTTCGTATCCGTTACGGTTACAACCTGGTTGGTCGTCCCGTTGGGATAAATCACGCGGAGCGTAACCGTGGCATTGTAGAGGCCGGGCTCTCCAACATCCTGGATACCGTCCTTGTTGTCGTCGCGCCAGACCCGGTTCCCAACCGCCGCGCCATCACCGTAGTACCCGAAGTCAACCGTATCCACCACCTGCCCTCCGGAAACCGTGAGGGTGTAGACATCCGCCTTGCTGGTGTTGTTGCTGGCGACGTCCTGACTGCCGGTGGAATGCCACAACCCCTCAAGGAGGTTGCCCGTATCGGTCACATCGACAACGTATCCCCCACCCGGCAGCCCGGTGAACGCATAATTCCCGCCCGCATCCGTAATCGTCGTGGCCACGAGGTTGCCGTTGGTATCATACAGCGAAACCGTCACACCGGCATACACGCCCGACTCATTGGTCAGGATCCCGTCGGCATTCCGGTCGTTCCAGATCGTCCCGGAAATGGTGTTCGGCGTCACTGCCCGGTACCCGAAATCCTGATCCAGCCGGACCGGCTGGGCCCCCGTAAGCGTAAGCGTAGACTCATGAGCGGTCGCCCCGTCCGGATCCACGCTGTTGGTCAATCCCATTCCGCCATAGGGCAGGCTGTTGGTGTCAATACGCACAACGTAAACCGCATCATTGGTGCGGAGCCCGCCGAACCAGTATTGGCCATTGGCGTCCGTCGTCGCAAGGCCCAGAAGCACACCATTGGTGGTATAAAGTCCCACTCGCACCCCCTCGATGCCTTCGCCGGACTCGAAAGTGCTGTTGGTGTTGCGATCGAAATAGATCGTGTCCCCGATCAATCCCGTTCCGGGCCGGTAACTGCCGGCAATGTACCCGAAATCATAACCGGAATAGGCGCTGGCCCCGTCGACGGACACCGGGGTCCGGGCATTGACGGTTGCGTCGGGATCCTCCGTCTGCATCAGGCCGCCAAGACGATACCCGGTGTCGTTGACCCATACCGTATAGTCGCCCGCCTGCAATCCGGTGAATTGGTAATAACCATTCGTATCGGTCAGGGTCGTGGCAATGACGACTCCATTACTGTCCACAAGCGCCACGGAAACGCCGACAATCCCATTCTCCCCGGCATTCAGGTTGCTGTTGACGTTGGCGTCAAAATAAACCGTACCACTGAGCTGGCTGCCGGCCGCCGGCTGGTAGCCAAAATCGGCGTTCACATACACATCGCCGGGCGCAAGGAGAATCGGGGTCGTGGTTCTGCCGTCCTGGATCCCGTCCGGATCACCCGTCTGCGTATAGCCGCTGGTTCCCGCGGTGACGCTGACCAGGTACGCGCCTGCGGCCAGACTGTCGAAATAGTATCCTCCGTCAGCGGCCGTCACAGTCGTATTGGTCGTGTCGTCCGCCGTGCCGGCAATCCCGTCCGCGCCCAGTCCAACCAGTCTCAGCGTCACCCCGCCCAGACCGGGTTCACCGGGGTCCTGCACGCCATCGCCATTGGCATCCACCCACACGCGGTCGCCGATCGCTCCCGTTCCGGCGTTGCCGAAGACATCCGAGGAGGGCGACCAGTCGTACCCGAAGTCTGCGGTCCGGATCTCACCTCCGGAAAGGACGACAACCGTTGTCTGATGGTTCGTCGTGGCATCCGGGTCGAACGTCTGGTTGGCCGCCAGACCGGCCGGCAGGGAATTGGTGTCCACCCGGACTTCATAGGCGTCCGGATAGAGTCCGGTAAAAAGGTACTGCCCGCCGCTGTCGGTGAGGTTCGTGGCGATCGCGACTCCATTCGTACCGTATAAGACCACCCGGACATTGGCAATACCGGCCTCGCCCGCGTCCTGCACACCGTCGGCGTTCTCATCCAGCCACACACGGTCTCCGACCGCACCGGGGAGCCGATACCCGAAGTCCACGGTGTTCACATACGCGCCGGACCCGAGCGTCACAACGGCCGTCCCGTCCCGCGCACCATCGGGGTCATACGACAACAGCAATCCCGCAGGTATGCCATTGGTCTCGACGCGCACCGTGTAGACGCCGCCCGTCAATCCGCCGATGCCGTAAAAACCGGTCATATCGGTCACGCCATAAGGCTCGCCGGCATCCCGGATGCCGTCGCCGTCGGCATCGATGTAGACCGTGACATTTGCAATCGGCGGCTCTCCGGCATCACGCGTACCATCGCCATCAGTGTCCACCCAGATCGTGTCGCCGATCGTTCCGAAGTCGAACCGGTAATCCTCCACTTCCCCGTTGTTGGCCAGCCCGGAATACGCGACCTCGGGAATGAGGGGCTCACTGGGGAACAAGCGGAACCGCGCATACAACTGCGTGGCATTACTGGTCAGGATGGCGCCTTCGGGTACCGCAAATGGAATCGCGTATGTCCCTGGTGAAACCGCCTGGCTGATGAACAACTCATTGCTGTCCGCGAAATTCCCGTCATGGTTGAAATCCATGTACCCGCAAAGCCAGCCGCTCCCGGCCCCGACCGTCACCGATACCTGACCGCCGTTGGTGGCCGTAGTCCAGTTCCCGACGGCAATGACCCCATCCTCGTCGTCGGGCACCCCATTGGTATCGTCGCCGGAGGCATCGGCGGTCGGCTGCCCGTTGAATTCCGTATCGGGCGCCGAGCCCAGGTACAGGTCGGGAACCGTTTTCACCGTATGGCGGGCGCCGGCCGTCGGATCCGTCAACAAGGTCCCGTAGGAACTGGGCAGGTCGCCATAGTCAAAACGACGGGCCGGGGCAAACGCGAAATCCACGTTCGTGACCGCCGGCTGGATGGCCAGGATCTGGTAAGCGCTCAGCGTGATCCCTTGCGTATTGGTCGTGTTCACAACCGTCAGCGCGGGTGTCAGTCCATTTGTCGTGGATGTGGTCAAACGGACCTCCACCCCAAGTGGCGGCGCAGTGGAAACAAGATACCGGTTGGTCACGGTCCCGATGGCATTCGGCAACCCGGTGAACAGATAGTCGCCGCTGTTGTCGGTTTCTGTACTGCCGATCAGCGTCCGCTCGGCAGGATCAACCACGCCGTCGGTGTCAAGGTCCTGCCAGAGATACGCATACACCGTCAGCCCCGTAAAAGGCGCCTCCCCGGGGCCAACCCCCGTCGTATTGGTGCCCATCACCCCATCATAGGGTTCGGCATCCATGCCGATGGTTCCGCTGAGGAAATTGTTGCCGGCATACCGATACCCGAAGTCAATGCTCAGATTGCCGTTTGTCCATGTGGCGCCATTGACCGTGGTGACTACCCCGTTGCTCAATACGACCGCCGTCGCCTCATGGTCGAGCGTCCCGTCGGGCGCATAGACATTGGTAACGCCTGCGGGGAAATCCGTGTCGTTGGTGAAAACCCGCACCGTGTAGGTCGCGTCAGCCAGGTTGCCAAACCCGTAGTACCCGTCGGCATCCGTGACATTGGTCGCCACAAGTGTTCCGTTGGTATAGAGCCCGACGGTCACATAAGGAATCCCGTATTCGCCGGCATCCCGGACCCCGTTGGTATTCATGTCGAACCAAAGCGTGTCGCCAAGGACACCCTTCGGGCGGTATCCGAAATCCGCCCCCATGAAGTTCCCGCCCGCCTGCAGGGTCACACCCACCTGGTGGTCGCAGTTGGTCGCACCGGGCGCACCACAGGGTAGCCCGTCATTGTCCGGATCCGCCGTCAGCGTCGCACCGGTCAGCGCCACACTGCCGGTATTCACCATCACCACGTACAAACCGGGCTGCAGACCGGCAAACAGGTAGGTTCCGTTGCTGGCCGTATTCGTCTCCGTCACCTTGGTCTCACCAACATCATATACCCCGTTGGAGTTGAGATCCCTGTAGAGTTCCACAAGCACATTGGAAATCCCCGACTCACTGCCATCCTGCGAGCCGCTGGAGTTCACATCCCAGAAGATCGTATCCCCCACCGCGGCCAGGGCGGCAAAACCAAAGTCAGCCGTAAGGGTGCTGTTGGTTGCCACCGTAACCAGATAGTTGGTCGCCGTCGTCGGCATAACCCTGTAGCCAAAGACGTCCATAGGCAGGTCGGCATCGGCAGGATCCACCACCACCTTGTAGGCGCCGTCCGGAAGACTCGGGAAAAGGTAATACCCGTTGACGTCCGTCACCGCAGTGGCACGCAACACATAGTTGCTGTCCCCATTCATGTCCACATAGAGGCTTACGGTGATGTTGGAAATCCCGCGCTCGGTGACGCCCAACTGCACCCCGTCGGCATTGGCGTCCAGCCAGACAGTGTCGCCAATCGAACCGGTCCCGTACGGCCAGTAGCCGAAGTCCTGATCGGTCCTGCTGGCATTGGTGATCGTTACCACGCTTTTCCCGTCCTTCGCCAGATAAGGATCGGCAGTCACCAGGTACAGCGGCGGCATCTGCGGATCCGCTTGGTCGACGATCACCTGGTACGAGCCGGGCGGAAGATTGGTAAAGTTGTAGATCCCGTTTATATCGGTGTTGGTGACCGCTACAATCGCGTCAATCCCCGCATCTACAACGCCGTTGCTGTTGGCATCCTCGTACAGGCTGACCGTGATGTAACGCACCCCTTCTTCCGTTGCCGCACTGTAGACACCATTGCTGTTCCAGTCGTAGAACAACTGGTCCCCGATGCCGTAGGTCCCGTATTGGTAGTAGCTGAAGTCAGCCCGCGCCTCCCCGCCGCCAACCACCGTGACATCCACCCGGTTGCTCAAACCCGCGGTGCTGAAATCAGTATCAAAAGTCTGGATCCATGTGCTGTTAGTCATGGCGCCAGTGTTGGTAACCGCCACCACGGCATACGCCCCCGTGTAATTGCCGACAAAGGAGAAATACCCGTTGGCATCCGTCCTGTTGGTGGCAATGGCGCTGTTCAGGTTGGTGGTGCTGTACAGGTAAACCGTTACATTGGTCAGCCAGCCTTCCCCGCTCTCGGCATAGTTGGTTCCATTGCGGTTCACGTCGTTCCAGATGGTCCCGACAATGCGGGATTGCACCTGATATCCGAAGTCCACATTCGTGTTGATGTCGCCCCCGTTGACCGCCGCCGGATTGAAGTTGGTCAGCGTAACCAGACTGTCCGGCGCATTTGTCCCGTTGTCTAGATCGTAGGTGTTCCGGGGGAGAGCGCCGGGCAGGGTGTTGGTCAGAACGGTGATCGTGTAGCTCCCTGCGTTGGTCCCGTAAATCCCGGTGAAGAGATAATACCCGGTCGAATCCGTCACATTCGTCACAGGAACCCCGAGCCCGGATCCGGCATCCGCATTCCCAGGAGGCGTCAGCACAACCCGCACCCCGGAAATGCCGGTTTCAGTCCCGCCATCCTGCACACCGTCGCCATCCAGGTCACGCCAGATGAAATCGCCGATCATTCCCGTAGGCCGCACCGTGGTGGTGACCCGGCTGGTGTCCGCGTTCGCCGGCAGGCCATTCAGGAACCGCGCAGCCGTTACGGACGCCGTGTTCGTCACCTCCGAAACCATGTTGGACAAGGGTTGCAGGACATTGAAGGTCAGCGTAACCCGGTTCGAACCGCCGGGATAGATCGGCCCCAGATCGGACCAGTACAAGGTGCCCGTGGATCCCGAAAAAGTGTGAGTCGTGTACGGCGGGGATGCGGATACAAACTGCAATTGGTTGGTGTCGTACGTGTCGGTCAAAGGGACCGGTTTCAACGTCGTGTTGGCGTTTCCTCCACCAACGGTGGCAGAACTCGCAATCCTGAATCCCACTGCATCCACGAGGATATACCCGGCACCGCTCTTACCGCCACCTTTGTCTGCCGTCAGCGTAATGGTGTAATTGGTGGCGAAATTCTGCCATGTCCACGCATAGGCGTTCGTGATCGGAATCACCATGGTTCCACTGACCAGCCCTGTGGCGTAATAGGTCCGCGAGAAAATGGTTGCCGCAGGAGAAAGAGACTTCACATCCACCATTAAAGTGTCGTCAGTGTCGACTGGCTGAACCATGCCGATCGGCAACAGCACAGAAACGTTGCTCACACTCCCGGGCTGTACACCCACTGGAAATCCACTCAAAACAACCGCCTTCGAAGCATTTTCGAAATGGTTGGTGGCGTAGACCCCGTTTGTCCCGGGCGGTGTGAAAATATTCACGTATCCATGCCACTCGGCATCAGAGGCCGTACCGTTGGTGGCCCAGACGGTGTAGCTGACCGGCAATCCGCCGCCCAACCCGTCACCGGGCAACATGTTCTGCACATCAAGTGCGTAGCTGACCGTTCGGCCTTCGTAGAGAAGGTTGTTGGTAGGGGACAGCAGGCTTTTCGTCAACCGCAGCGCCGGCGCAAAACCGAAGTCCGCTGTCAGGAAAGCATTGGTCCCGCCCGGCCCTAACAAGGCTCCGTAGGAGGATGGCGTGGTAATGGTATACCCGGCCGGAAGATCGGTGTCCGTGACATCCACCACCGCCACGTACCGCCCGGCAAACAGGTTCGTGAAAAGGTAATACCCGTTTGTCGCGGTCGTGGTGCTTGTAAAGAAGGGATCGGTCACCTCATAGGTTCCATTGGTATTGGCATCGTAGTACAGCCGCACCGCAATATTGGAAATGCCCGGCTCATCGGAATCCTGCGTGCCGTTTCCATAGTTCAGTCCCGCCCCGTTGTCCCGGAAGACCATGTCGCCCAGCCGGTTGGTCCCGCTGACCCGGCTGGTGGCATCATCCGTCAGGAATGGGGCCCCGCTGCCAATGCTGAGCCCGGCCACGTTGTAGATGAACGGGCTGCCCGTGTATCCATTGGTGACGGTGGCACTGAACCGGACCGTCCCGTATGTGTTTGTCTGGAAAACGTCGCTCAACCACCATTGCAGGTGAGTGACCTTCGTCGCGGGCACGGGCTCCGTGGTTTGCCAGGAGGTGCCGTTGTTGGTTGAATAGAAGACCAGATACGAAGCCACTCCCGACGGCAGGGTGTTGTTGTTTGTGGCGCTACCAGCCACATATACCGTCCCCGACGGGATCCGGTCCTGCACCACCAACGGGACGTTCAGGCTGGGATTCCCGATCGGCAGGGCGCCGGAATTGGTGAACGTGATCGCATAGCTGATGTTCGACCCCGCCTCCACCACCTCGGGCGTCCCGTCCTTGAACATATCCACATTCGGCTGGGGACTGACCAACCCTCCGCCAATCGTTGCTCCATAGTCCCCGTTGAACTTCTCATTGTCGCGCCCGGACGCCACCTCCTGATACGGCGAAAGTGTGGATGAACCCGCCCCGCCCAAGGCCATGAACTGGTAGGCCACGTAGCCGACCGCACCATTGTTTTCAGGGACATTCTGGAAATAGAGCTGGTCTTCGGTCACATAAACGTACTCGCCGCCCGTCTTAAGCTTGACCACGACCATCGCATAGGTCCGCACCAGCCGGAACGCACCGGCATCAAACAAGGCGGGATCCCCCACCGGTTGCATCCAGAGGTTATGGTCCGGGACCAGATCCCCATCGTTGTCAAAACCCTCTCCGACATTGCCCAGGTCGTACCATACACCTTCCGTGGTGATCAGCGTTCCCGCCGACCCGTCCGTGGCAATGTTGGTCCACGCCGGCACGTACTTATCGAGCAACTGCTGATATTCCTCCGGCACCTTGTTGGCCGTATTGGGAAAAATCTTGTTGGCCATGGCGGAGATCTCGTTCCGCATCGTAACATCCCGGGTCGCGTCCGCCACAATACTGGACCCCGCGCGCGTCGCAGTGGCCCATACGTCGTAGTACAACTTCAAGTCGTCGTCCGGCTTGATGCTCGGCCCCCAGACAGCCAGGCCATTGGTGTCGACATTGGGATAGCTCACCAGCCAGTACATGGTCACCGACTCACCCGCCTTGATGGTGCCGATATACCGCGTCGCGTCGCTCAACCCCGCACTTCCCCCCTCATGCGTCAGCGAAAACGCCCCGTTGGTCGGTCCCGCCCTCAACGGATAGGCCGGATGATAATTCGTCGGATAAAGCCCCGGAGTGCCCGCACCCGCTACATAATCCCCGATGTACGCCGTCACCCCCGTCAGGTCGTTCGTGCCATCATTGTAGAACTTGGCCCCGAGATAGGCCGATCGGGGCGCATACGTGGAAGGGGATTCCACGTTGGAATCCACAACAAGGTTATACGCGGCAATGATTTCAATCCGGAGATCACCGGATGGATTCGCGGCGTACGCAGAAATCCCAAGGCCCAGAGCCGCCAGGACCCCACACCAGATTCCGCTTTTCATCCCAAGGCTTCTCATCCCTTTTCCTTGCCGATTCCCGGGAAAAAAAGAAAAGACAATATAGACCCGCCTCTTCAGGAGAAGAAACCAAGTCTAGACCTTAACCCCCCAAGGAATTTACCGGTCTTAATGCTACCTTCTTAAGGGTATTATTTGCAAGCAGGAAATTGTCATAAAATCTTTCCATCACTCCCGCACGCCACCACCCGGCGTGTATATGGATTTAAGAATGACGCGCTTAACGACTTGTCAATATGACGGAGTGACGCTAAATTGAAAGTGGAACGAAGCATATTCCTGCATGGGATCGATGGGGTCCGAAATGGAAGGTGAGGTATCTCGTGAACGGGGAAAGGAAACTGGTCCGCACGGCAACGGGTTCAGGTAAATGGTTCCCGGGTAACCGCATCGAACTCCAATCCATGATCCGACACTTCATGGATGAATCTCACCCGCCTCCCGTTGCAGGACGCATCACAGGCATTATCTCTCCCCATGCCGGCTACATATATTCCGGACCCGTCGCCGCAACAGCGTTCAAGGCAGTTCGCGAAAACATCGAAACTCATTCCATACCAGATCTTTCCGTGGTTCTCGGATTCAGTCACAGAGGCAATTTCAGAGGCGTCGCCCTGATGGACGGAAATACCTTCTCAACTCCTCTTGGCTTTGCGCCGCTCGATACTGAATCCGCCTCGTTTCTCTCCTCCGCTGACCCCCGTATTACCCTGGATTACCGACCACATATCGGGGAACATTCGGCCGAAAACCAGATCCCATTCCTCCAAACCGTACTCCCGGATACCCCTGTGGTCATCGCCCTGATCGGAAGTCACGAACCACCCCTGATTGACGTCCTGTCCACCTGCTTGCAGAAACTTTCAAAAAAGAAGAAAATTCTTGTCGTGGCCAGCTCCGATATGTTGCATGACCCCAGTTATGAAAGGGTCCGGAAAACCGATCTGGCAACCTTGAAGAAAGTCGCCTCCATGGATATTCCCGGCATTCTGCGCTCCTGGGATTTCACCCAGCAGGTCTTCTGCGGAATCTCTCCCGTGGTCGCCACCATGCAGTACGCCATCCAACTCGGCTGTTCAAAAGCCATAACCCTTAGATACCGGAACAGTGGCGATGACTTCCCGGAAAGCCGCGGCCAATGGGTGGTCGGTTACGGCGCCGTGGCCTTCCCCGTCGCCGCCTGATCCCACACTCCCGGTCGCTCGTGACATCCGCTCCACGCTTTGATACAGTCGCGATTCGTCAGCAAAGCAACGGGAGCATCGCCATGTGCGCAAAACGAAACGACCCCAACCAGCTGGATTGGTTTGCCACTACTCCTGAAGATAGCCGCCCTATCCCCCCGCGCCCGAACTTTCCCTTCAGCCCGGATCCGCAGCCTACGGAAAACACAGCGGATCCAAACCCTTCGTCCGCATCCGGGGATCAGGACATTCCAACACAACCGGAGAAAGAGCCCGCTGACGAATCCCCCCTCGACACCTCCTTTGATCCCGCCGAATGGCAACCATCGGATCCGGAATCCGCCACGGAATATCCGCCGCCGGCTGAGACGGTATCCGACGATCCTACGGAGGAAACCGTGACGCCCCCGCCCAGTCCCGCCCCATTCGATCCATTTGAAGCGGATCCATTCTTCCGCTCAAGCCCCAATCCGCCTCCGGCGCCGGAGTCCACCCTGACGCCGGAGGAAAAACTGCTGAACAGGATCACGGCATCGCCGGAACCCAGCACGGAAACGCCCGCCCGCCCGCGGGAGTTGCAGGAAGCCCGGCTGGCCCGCGAAGAAGCCGAATCCGCGCTTGCATCGGCACGCGCACAGGTCGCCTCCCTGCAAACCCGTTGCGCCGCCCTCGAGGGGGAACGCGACAACGCCAAGTCGGAAGCGGCGCGGGAAAGGCAACTGCGCGCAGAGGCTGCGGCCGCACATCAACGGCAGCCGCCTTCCCCGCGCACCCATCTGACCCCGGAACGGCAGGCCGCACGGCATATCGCGGAAGACAACACCGTTTCGCGACGCACCCTCCACGCCGTCCTCCTCGGCTCACTGGTTCTATGCGTATTAGCCTACAGCTTGGGACGCAATCATGCCCCTTCCCCACTGGCCATTGTGGATACCACCGATCCTGTTCCCATTTCCACCCCGATCCCGGAAACAAAGTTTGCACCCATTCCTGTCCACGAGCCAACCGTCGCTCCTCTCCCGGAATGGCCCCGTCTGGAAGGCAAGGAGTTCCGCGTCTCCACACAAGAAGATACCCGCACCGTGATATTCGCGTATGGAGCCTTCTCTCGCGGCACAACACTCTCACCCGCCGCCCAGCGTGACCTGTCACAAATCGCAAAAGCCTGCAAGCCGGTGGAAAACTCGTTCCGGATCGAGGTCGAAGGCCACACGGATAGCAGTCCTGTCCGCAGCACCCATGCCTATTCCGACAACCAGGAACTTGGATTGGCGCGGGCCAATGCCGCGGCCGAATTCCTGACCTCCCGGTGCGGCTTGTCGGCCGATGCCATCACCACCTCATCCGCCGGCGAGACCAGGCCGCCCCACCCGGGAAACGATCCGGAATCCCAGCGAAGAAACCGGACCGTGGTGCTGAAGATCACCCGGCGATAACCGCAGGAATGACGGACCGGGCCGGCGTCTACGCATCCAACTCCGCCCAGAGCACCGTATGATCGGACGGACTGGGCTTGAGCCGCGGCGTCATATCGATGCCCGCAGCCACCGAACCATCCGCAAGAGAGCGTGTGACTAGGATGTGGTCCACCCGCCATCCCTGGTTGAGCCGAACGGAATCCCGCTGCCGGTAATCGAAGAACGTGTATTGACCGGGTTCCGGATGATGCTTGCGGAAGACATCCGTGAACCCCCACTCCATTGTCCTCGCAAAGGCAGCCCGCACATCAGCATGATAGCACACATGGTTCGCCTGCCGCTCGGGATTGTGGACATCCATCGCCGTCGGGGCAATATTGAAATCCCCGGCCCAGACCACCTTGCCGCGCGGCGTGTAGTTCTTCTCGAAATACTTCCGCAAACGGGCGAACCACTCGAGCTTGTATGCATACATCTCGTTCTCGATGTCCCGCCCCTGCGGCACATAGGTGTTGACGATATTCACCCCCGCCACCCGCGCCGCCACCAGCCGCGTCCCGTCCGCAGGCCCGCCGTCATCCAGGCCGAACCGCACATCGGTCGCCTCCTTGAGCGACAGCAATGCCACGCCGTTGTAAGCCTTCTGGCCGCGGTAGACGACCTGATACCCCGCCGCCCTCAACGGCTCCGCCGGAAACAACTCGTCCACCACCTTGGTTTCCTGCAGGCATAACACGTCCGGCCGCCGCACACGGAGCCATTCAAGGACAATCTCCAGCCGCGACCGTATGGAATTTACGTTGAACGTGGCTATGATCATGCGAATCCATCCTCCGCCATGGAAGGCCGCGCGATTCAGTACTCCAGTTCACCCCTGAACGCATACGCCGCCGGGCCCAGCATCGTCACGCCCGTGGCCGTCTCATCCTGCAACGTATACCCCACTTCGATCACATCCCCGCTGGCGCAGGTGATGCGGACCGGCGGCTTGACCCGGCCCATCCGTCCGGCGATCAGCCCCGCCGCCACCATGCCCGTTCCGCAGGCCAGTGTTTCAGCTTCCACCCCGCGCTCATAGGTCCGGATCCGCAAGGAATCTGGACCCGTCACCTGGATGAAGTTGGCATTGGTCCCCTTCGGGGCAAAGTCGGGATGATACCGCACAGCCGCCCCCAGCCCGGCCACATCCACCGCATCCAGATCCTGGACCTCGATGACCACATGTGGCACACCGCTGTTGACAAACCCATAGGCCCGCGAACCGCCCGGCAACGCCAGCGTGGCATTGAGCCTCCAGTCCTTCGGCTCGGTCATTCCCAGCCGGACACGGTCACCGATCATCTCCGCCTGGATCATGCCCGCCGCCGTCTCGAAACGCATGCGCGCCGGCGCCACGCCAATGTCATGCGCCAGCCGCGCCACACAACGGGCCCCATTGCCGCACATATCCACCTCTCCCCCGTCCGGATTGAAGAACCGCATCCGGAAATCCGCCTTGGCGGAAGGCTGGATCAGGATGATCCCCTCGCATCCCACACCCGTTCGACGCGCCGCCACCGAGGCCAGCCACGCCTTATCCGCCGCCGGGAAGGTCAACTGGCGGTCATCCGCCAGGATAAAATCATTTGCCGCTCCATGCATTTTCCAGAACGCGATCCGCATTGCTCTTCTCCTTTGTTTGTCCCATGCCGATGAAATCCGCCAGGATCCGCCCCCCCTCAATCAACACAAGGTCCCGGCTCCTGTCTTTCTTCTCCCCCGCATCCCCTTCTTCGTCCATCGATATCGCCTCCTCCTCCAGCCGGGCGATATCCCGCTCCTCGCGCGCCAGCTTGAGCCGGTCCTGCAGGTTAAGCGAAATCTCCCGCGAGACCTGGAATGCACGAACCCGCTCAATCATGCTTTCCTGCGCCCGATACCGGCTATCCTCCTGCCGCCGGGCCAGCGAACGGCTCTTGAGCACATTCACCGCCGCACTGAGATCGGATACCGGCCGGTAACGGGCCATGTTGACCACCGTCCAGTTCATCGCATGCGGCAGAAATTCCTCTCCCACTTCCATCACATCGAGCGTCGACCGGACCACGATGTCAGGCACGACTCCCTTGAGTTGCGTGGAACCGCCCGCCACCCGGTAGAAACTGTGCGTGGTGATCTTGAGGGAACCCAGCCTCGGATTGCGCTCGTCGAGGTTCTGCCATGATTGCACCGTCCCCTTCCCGTGCGTCTTGGAATCGCCGACCAAAATCGCCCGCCCGTAATCCTGCAACGCACCGGCCAGGATCTCCGACGCCGATGCACTGAACCGGTTGACCAGCACCATCAGCGGACCCGCATAGAACACGCCGGGATCGGGATCACTCAACACCTGGATGCCGCGCGACTCGCGCACCTGCACCACCGGACCAGCCGAAATGAACAGCCCAGTCATCTCGACAGCCTCGGCCAGGGAACCTCCTCCGTTGTTGCGCAAGTCAAGGATCAAACCCTCCACCCCGTTGGTCTTCATCCCGAGAATCAGCGCAGCCACATCGCGCGTCGAACTCCGGTACTCCTCACCCCCGCTCACCCGCTGCTTCATGTCGGCGTAGAACGCCGGCAGCCGGATCACCCCGATCCGGTTGGTCACGCCTTCGGAAACGACCGGCACCACCTCGCCCTTGGCCGCTTGGGCCTCGAGCTTGACCTCGTCGCGGACAAGGTCGATCCGCACCGTCCGCGTTCCGGATATGTCGGAGGCCGGAATCACCGTCAGCACCACCTTTGTCCCCTTCTCTCCGCGGATGATCCGTACAGCCTTGTAAAGGGGCCAATGCAGGATGTCCACCGGCTCGGCATCGCCCTGCGCCACCGCAATGATCCGGTCGCCGGGCTTGAGCCGGCCGTCCCGGTCGGCCGGCCCGCCGGGTATGATCTGTTCGATCTCGGCCGCGCCATCCTCGCTGGAAAGCAACGCGCCAATCCCCACCAGCGAAAGCTTCATTCCAATATCAAAGTCCTCGCTGGTGCTGGGGGTCATGTACTCGGAATGCGGGTCGTAGGCCTGCGCAAACGCCGTCAGGTACCGCTGCAGGACAAAGTCGGCATCACTATCCTCCAGAATAATCAGGTACTGCTTGTGCCGCTTGCGCACAAATGCGTCGGGTGCAAGAAGCGCATCGGCCTCGGACGCCCGCCGGACGCCCGCCGCCGGGGCGTTCGTGCCTTCCGGACCTTCCGTCGCAGCCGCCTTGTTGGTCGCACCCTCATCCGAAAGATGCCGCACCACAACCCGCGCCAGGTACTCGTTCTTGACCTTCCTGCGCCACAGGTCATCCCATTCCTCCCGGCCGGCCGCCCACGGCGCATCCTTGCGCTTCCAGACGTAGGTCTCGCTGACCGTCAAATCGAATCCCTTTTCCAGGAGCGAATCGGCAAAGGCCACCCGGTCCCGGACCCGCTCCCGCAGCCGCTCGAAGACGCGGAACGCAAAGGAAACATCCCCTTTCTCAAGCCGGCTGGCGAGCAAGGGCGCCTCCTTGCGGAATTCCTCCACGTCGGATGCCAGGAAGTAGGCGTGGTCATAGTCCAGCATGTTAAGGAAACCCTGGAATGCCTCCACCGAAAGACTCTCATCGAGCTCACGCCTCGAAAGATGCAGCCGCGGGATCGCACGCGCCAGTTGCCGGGCCACAACCGCCGACTGCGGATCCGGCTCCAGGGTCTTTCCCGTCACCGCCAACGCCGCATCCCCCGTAATCCATATGCCGAAAGCGGCCGCCCATACCAGCCCGCCTGCCACCCCTGCCCTCATTGTCCACCGCTTCATACTCGCACCAATGCCTCCCTGACCCGATCCAACCGATGGGCCACTGTTCCATCCAGAACCATGTCTCCAACCCGCACCGACACCCCACCGATCACGGCAGGGTCCACGCGCGTACGCAACCGAACGGGCCGCCCCAGCTTTTCCGCCAGCGCGGACTCAAGATCTTTTACCTGCTCCCCCGTCAACGGGATCGCCGTCGTCACCTCTCCGGCCGACCGGCCGGCACGCTGGCCGGCAATCGCAAAGTACGCCCCGGCAATATCCCGCAAGCAGTGCCACATCCCCTGCTCCACAAGGATCAGGAGAAAATGCAGAAGCACGGAGTGAATCCGCGCCCCAAGCAAGTCCCGCACCGCCGCCGACTTCCCCTCCGCCGTCACGGCCGGATTCGCAAGAAAATCGTCGATTCGACCGTCACGGTCAAGCAAAGCAAGAACCTCCCCCAACTCACCCCCCGCCTGCCACCCGCGCCCCACCGCCTGCTCGAGGTCCGCCAGCGCCGCGGCATACGCATTCGCATCAGCGTTGCGTGTTTCCATGCGCCTCCTTCAACCGCTGGAGATATTCATCCACCAATTGGCGGTGACGGTTCTCATCGAGATTCTCGCGAATCACATCCTTTGCCACCTGCAGGGAAATGGCCGCCACCGTGCCCCGCAGGGCATCCACGCTGCGGCGGGATTCACGCCCCATTTCCTCCCGGGCCTTCCGCAACAGCGCCTCGGCCTCCTCCCGCGCCGCACGCCCCGCCTCGGAACGGACATCCGCCGCCATGCGGCGGCCTTCCTCAAGAATCCGGCGCGCCTCCTCGCGCGCCTCGTTCATCCGGGCTTCCCCCTCCCGCCGGATGACCTCCGCCCCCTCCCGCGCCTTCCGGGCTTCCTCCAAAGAATCACGGATCTTCTTCTCACGCTCGGCCAGCAACTGCTGCAACGGCTTGAACGCGTACTTCGCCAGGATGGCCACCACCCCGCCGAAGGTAATCAGCGTCCACGCAAGCAATCGCTGGTCGATCACCAGGTTCATCTCACCCGGCCCCCTTGCCGATGAGCAGGATGGCAATCACCAGCGCATACAGGCACAAGGCCTCAACAAAGGCTATACCCAGGATCATGAGCCGCTGCAGCGTCCCGCGCAACTCCGGCTGGCGCGCCACCGCCTCCACGCTCTTGCCCACCAGGATGCCAATCCCGATGCCGGTCCCGAGAGCCGCTAACCCGATCCCCAGCCCCGCCCCAAGCCATGCCATTCCTTCCGGTGTCATCGCCGTTCCTTTCTCAATGGGATTCCTCTTCGAGCGCTTCCTTGATGTAAATTCCAGCCAGCAAAGTAAAAATAAACGCCTGCACGAACGCCACAAAAACCTCGAATACATTCATCACGATCGCACCCGCCAGCGGAACCGGCTTCAATAGCCATGCCGAACCGGCCGCCATGCCGATAAACACAAACACAAGGGCATGCCCCGCCATCATGTTGGCAAATAACCGCACAGCCAGCGATAACGGACGCGCCAGCCAGCTGACCACCTCGATGGGAACCACCAGGAATCCCATCCACCAGGGAACTCCCGCCGGCAGGAACCCGCGCAGAAACCCGAGGAACCCCCGCCGGCGAATCGTCAGCCATAACGTCAACCCGAACACCACCAGGGCCAGGGCCGCCGGAACGTTGATGTTGGATGTAACCGCCTTGAATAAGCCCGGTAACGGCAACAGCCCCAGCAGATTGGCCGAAAGAATGAAGAAGAATATTCCCAGCAGGAACGGCGCCCACACGCGCCCCTTCTCCCCTATGCCCTCGACCACAACCTCCTTCTCCACAAACTCGATCAACCCCTCCATGAGATTCTGATAGAACCCCTGCGCCACCAGCCCGCGCCGCCGGCAAACCGGCAGCAGAATCGCCAGCGTCAGCCCCCCGGCCAGCCAGACAAGCACAACTTCGTTGGTGATACTGACATCAACCCCGGCAATCCTGGGCAATGGAAGCAGAACCGTAGTCTCAATATCCCCGGTCATAGCTCCAATTCTGCCACGCAACCGCCCGGGTAGCAAGCACCGCGAAACCCGCCGGATGATCCGTAAGCTTCCCGGCAGGGCCGGTAAGCAGGGCGGGCAATGAAGTGTTTTATTCCACACCCGCCCCACCTTCTGGTATATTTGCCCCCTTTGTGGAGAACCGACCATGAGCGAAGAGGAGATCCTGAATCCGATCGACGAAAAAGCCGTCACCACGGTCCTGGCAAATACCCGGAACGATGCCGCACAAGTGCGCGCCACGCTGGATAAGGCGCGGGAACGGAAGGGACTGGATCTGGAGGACGCCGCCATCCTCGCGTCAATCAGCGACCCGGAACTCCTCGGGGAACTGTTCGAGTGCGCGAAAACCGTGAAGGAGGAGATCTACGGCAAACGCCTGGTCGTCTTCGCCCCGCTCTACATCTCGAACCTTTGCGCAAATGAATGCCTCTACTGCGCCTTCCGAGCACGCAATACCGCCGTACACCGCCGCGCACTCTCCCGGGAGGAAATCGCCAACGAAACCCGGATCCTCGTGAACCAGGGCCATAAACGGGTCCTGCTCGTGGCCGGCGAATCCTACCCCCGCGAAGGATTCGACTATGTCCTGAAAGCCATCGAGACCATCTACGGCGTACGCGAGGGCCGCGGCGAAATCCGGCGCGTGAACGTAAATGTCGCACCCCTGACGCTGGAGGAATTCAAGCAGTTGAAGAACACCGGTATCGGCACCTACCAGCTGTTCCAGGAAACCTACCACCGCGGAACGTACGAGGCGGTGCATCTGGCCGGGCGGAAAAAGGATTACAACTGGCGGGTCACCGCACCGGAACGCGCGATCCACGCAGGCATCGATGATATCGGTATCGGCGTCCTCTTCGGCCTTTTCGACTGGCGTTTCGAATTGCTGGCCCTTCTGCAGCATAGCCAGCACCTGGATGCCTGCTACGGGATCGGCCCGCATACCATCAGCGTGCCGCGACTGGAACCGGCCGCCGGATCGGAAATGGCCACACACCCACCCAAACCGGTTTCCGATATAGACTTCCGCAAGATCGTCGCAATCCTCCGCCTGGCCGTCCCTTACACCGGCATTATCCTGTCAACCCGCGAAAACCCCAATATCCGGCGCGAAACCTTCGCTCTCGGAGTCTCTCAGATCTCCGCCGGCAGCCGCACCAATCCCGGCGGCTACGGGGACGGCGAAAAGGAGGATTGGAGCCAGTTCTCCCTCGGTGACCACCGCTCCCTGGACGAGGTTGTGCGTGACGTCGCCCAGCTCGGCCATATCCCATCGTTCTGCACCTCCTGCTACCGGCTGGGCCGGACCGGTCAGGATTTCATGGATCTGGCGAAACCCGGGGAAATCAAATACCACTGCGACCCGAACGCGCTCTCCACTTTCCTGGAGTATCTCCTCGATTACGCCTCGCCGGAAACCTGCAAGACGGGAGAGAAACTGATCGAGGAGACCCTGGCCGCCATGAACCCGCTCCAGCGTGCCACCTCGATGAGCCTCATGGATCAGGTCCGCGCCGGCAAGCGGGATGTATTCTGCTGACAGGCCCCCCATGTCTTACACCCGACACCGACAGGGCAACCTGCCAGCCAGCCGCCAGCTGGATGGCGGGATTCCCCTCTCGAAATTGATCGCCCCTTTCCTGAAAAGCCTGCGCCTGGAGGAAACCCGGGATGTGAACGATCTGCAGGACCGCTGGGAGGCAACCCTCGGAAAGGCCGTGGCCGCCCACACCCGGCCGGGCGCCCTCCAGAACGGGGAACTCGTTGTGTATGTGGATAGCTCACCCTGGCTGAGCGAACTGAAACGCTACGCAGCCCGGGAAATGCTGGCGAATCTCCAGAAGAATTTCGGAAAGGAAAGAATCCGCTCAGTCCGGCTCCAAATGGACCCCGGCTCCTGAACGCCCAGCCGGAACGATTCAGAATCCCCCCGCCCTTGACGGGAGAGTCAAGAAACCATAACTCCCTCTCCCTTGACGGGAGAGGGCTGGGGTGAGGGTGTCCCGAACCGCATCGTTCCACCTCAGGGCTTACAGCCCCTCCAGCTCCGGCAACAGGGTCTTCGCCTTCTCGCCGGCCTTGGAATCCGCCGAAGCAGCCTCCCGCACCAGATCCGCCGCAATCTTCTTCGCGCTGTCACTTCCGGACGCCGCCTCCACCACATAGGCGGCCGCACCCAGCAGGTTGCGCCCCGCTTCCCGCGATGAAAGCCCCCCATCCTTGGCATAGCGCCGGATGAACTTCAGCATTTGCGGAGGCGGCACCTTGTCCCAGGTCACCGTTCCCCCGCGAATCACCACCTGGTTGTCATCCGCTCCCAGTACATCCCGCTGGGGCGAAAGCCAGCCGAACCGGAAGCCGGTCTCGGGACTCTGCTTCACATCCCTCGCAATCCCCGCGATGATCATTCCCTTGAGGCCGCCCATCAGCTCGTAGCGCTCCATGGCCGCTTTGTGCGCCGCCTTGCCAACCTCCGACTTGAGCCCGGCCCCGATCGCAGCCATCGCATCCGCCGCCTGCTGAACCAGGTTCTGCTGGATCATGGTCGCATTGGCTTTGCGGGTCTCCGCAATGAGCGTCATCTCGACCGCCCCAAGCTTCTCCATCTCCTCGGCCAGACGGATCTTTTCCTCCTCCTCGCGCGCCAAACGCTCCCGCTCGGCCTGATCCTTGGCCAGGCGCTCCGCCTCCTCCGCCTGAACAGCCGCCACCTTGCTGACCTTGCTCTTCAGTTCAAGCAGCGACTTCAGGGTCGTTTCCCCTTTCGTCAAATCCGCCTCCAGCGCCGAAACCTTCTGCCGCGCCATCTCGGGGTATCCGCCAACGGGGTCCATCGCCGCCTCGGCGGGCGCCGCATTCGTGGCCGCAAGCGCCGCCACGCGGGCTGTTGCAAGCGCGTTGGTCAAAGCCCCGAGATCCGCCACGGCCGCAGGGATCGACCTCACCATCCGCGCCAGTTCCCCCGCCCACTGGGTCCCGTTCTTGTTCACTTCCTCCACCAGCGCGGCATCGGAAATCTTCCCGATGGAAGCCTTCATGGAAACCATCGCCAGATCCGCCTCATCCTTCCATTTCCGGGCGGTTTCGGCCTTCTTGAGCACAGGTGCGATCGACTCCGACACCTGCGACAAGAGCGTTTCGGAAAGTTTCTGAAGATCCGCCAGCCGCGCAAGATCCGCCGCCTGTTCCGCCTGCCGGTCCTTGACGCGGTTCATGTGCACCACGACTCCCGCCACAATCCCCGCAAGCACAAGCAGCCCCGCCAGGATCCCGACTATCATCCAGGCCCTCTTCGCGTTCCGGCTCAACGGCCGCTCCTCCTCCGGCAGTGTCATCACAGGCGAAGGAGCCGCCATGGCTCCGACCTTCGCCGGCACCGTGATGGGCCCCGTCGAGGCGGGCACCGAAATGCCCGCCTTGGATTTCCTCTTGGTCACCACAATCCTGCCCCCGCGCTTGGTCATCGCGGGAAGAGCCGACGACGGCGCAGGCTTGAGCCTCGCAACCGTCTTGCGCATGTCTGCCAGAAGGGACAGGTACGTCGGATACCGCTTGATCGGCTCCGCCTCCAGCATCCGGCCGACAATCATCTCCACTTCCGCATCCGCATCAGGCCGCAGACTCCGCAACGCCGGTGCCGGCGCCTTGAGCCGGGCCTTGACCACGTCGATCGGCGTCTGCCCATCAAAGGGCGGCTTGAGGGTCAAGGCATGGAAAACCGTTGCCCCAAGACTGTAAATGTCCGACCTGGCATCCCCGGGATGCCCGCGAATCTTTTCGGGCGCAATGTAATAGGGCGTACCCCATACACCCTTGACTCCCGGCTGTGTACTCTGCTTGAACCGCGCAAGACCAAAATCAACAATCTTCGCCGTCCCATTGGAATCCACCAGGATGTTCTCCGGCTTCACGTCGCCATGGATCAGCCCGATGTTTGCCGCCGCATTCAAACCCTCGGCTACATCAGTCGCCATCTTGAACACCAGCGATTCGTCGAGAGAATCCCCTTTGGCTATCATCTGATCCAGCCGGCCACCCTCAAGCAGTTCCATCACCATGTAGGGCTGCCCACGGGCAACACCAAAGGAATAAATCTGCACAACATTGGGATGATTCAACGCCGCCGCCGCCTGCGCCTCTCGCCGAAAGGTCTCCACGAATTCCTTGTTGGATCCCAGCGTGGTCAACATGACCTTGACGGCTACCCACCGGTCAAGCGAGGTGTCGCGCCCGCGGTACACGGCGCCCATTCCACCCTTGCCCAGCAACTCCACCAGAAGAAAGCCGCCCAGTTTTGCAGGTACCGTTTGCGGGGAGTGACACTCCGGGCAGGCAATCGACAGAAAGGGTTGCAGTCCTGTGACATCCAGCGGATGTTCACATACCGTGCAAGTCGTCTCATTTACCGCTTCTGTCAGGATTTCTGTATCCGACATCGACATGCATCCGTTCCTAAACCTTGTATTATTAATTTGGTCTTAACCAATGCATTGTGCATACTGTCCCATGCCATGTCCACAGGAAACTCAATAACCCGGTTCGCTTGCGGCACCAGCCCGTCAATTGACCGGGAGCCGCCCGCCAGTCCTGATTCCTTCCTTTTCGTCACGTAAAACACGTCTCAGGAAACCGTTATGCATACGATCGATCCCATCTGCTTCCAGATTGGAAACCGCCCCATCTATTGGTTCGGTATCTGGATGGCCATCGCCTTCCTGGCAGGAATGATCCACTGGAGCCTTCTGGCCCGTAAACAGGGCCGGCCCTCCACCACCGCAGGCGATCTGGCCCTTTGGCTGATGCTGGGCGGAATCCTCGGCGCCCGGATCGCCTATGTCCTGGCGAATCTCGATTACTACCTCCAGACACCCCGGGAAATCTTCCGTATCGACCAGGGCGGCCTGGTCTTCTACGGCGGATTCATCGGGGCCGTCGCAGCCCTGGCCCTGCTGGCCTTCCGGAAAGGAGAATCCTTCCTTTCACTCGCCGATTTCAGCGTCTCCGCCTTGCCGCTGGGCCACGTCTTCGGACGCATCGGGTGCTTCATGAACGGCTGCTGTCACGGGGCGGATGTGAAATCACCCTCCCTATTCACTGCCGGCCTGACGCAATACCCCGTCCAACTCTACGAGGCAGCGTTCAACCTTGCCGTGTATGGATTTCTCCTCGCAACCACCCTGCGCCGCGACGCCCACAAGATTCCCCATGGCACCCTGCTGGCCCTCTACCTCATCCTGTATCCCGCAGGACGATTCCTGCTGGAATTCCTCCGTGGCGACGAACGGCTCCTCATGGGCGGACTCCATGTCGCCCAGTATACCAGTCTCGTGCTGATGCTTTGCGGTATCGCATTCTGGACCCTCCTCCTGCGCCGTCATGCAAGAAACCCTGCACGTTCCTCCTGAGGCCGCCGGCAAACGGCTGGATGTCTGGCTGGGCTCCCGGCTCTCCGACCTTTCACGATCACGAATCCAGGCGCTGATCGCCTCGGGCCACATCCGGCTGAACGGACAAGCCGCCAAACCCAGCCAGAAGCTTTCGGCCGGCATGAACCTTTCAGTCGAAATCCCCCCTCCGGCGGAATCCCGCATGGAACCGGAGGACATCCCCCTGCAAATCCTTTTCGAAGATCCGGATATCATCGTCCTGAACAAGCCGGCCGGACTCGTCGTGCATCCCGCAGCCGGACACGCCACCGGCACACTGGTGAATGCCCTCCTCGCACATTGTCCCGACCTGGCCGGAATCGGCGGCGAAAAACGCCCGGGTATCGTGCACCGGCTGGACCGCGATACCACCGGCGTCATCGCCGTCGCCAAGAATGCCGCCGCCATGCTTTCGCTCGTCAACCAATTCCGACACCGCCGCGTGATCAAGGAATATCTCACCCTGGTCTGGGGACGGCCCAGCCCGCCGTCCGGCCGCGCCGAAACCCTGATCGGCCGTCACCCGCGGGACCGCAAGCGCATGAGCGCCACACCCGCCTCGGGCCGCCCCGCCGTCACCTCCTACGAAACCGCCGAAATCTTCCCGACCACAAGCCTCCTGCGGGTGCGGATCGAGACCGGACGCACCCACCAGATCCGTGTGCATATGGCATTCCTGGGCCACCCGATCGTGGGCGACCCCCAATACGGCCGCCGCCGCGAGGACTGCCTGCCCGCCCCCGCACCAACACGCCAGATGCTGCACGCCGCAAGCCTGACCCTTGAGCATCCCCGTACCGGCAAAACCCTGACCTTCGAGGCACCCCTCCCGCCCGATATGGCCGGCCTTCTCGATGCCCTGCGCTCGTGACCACCGGTCCGCATACCCCCTTTCCAGCGCCGACTGCCCCATTGCAACCCTGCGTGCTTTGTGATAGCTATTCCTCCCCAAAAAACAAAACCGGAAAGACCACCATGCAAGCCTTCGCCTATCGCTCGGGAAAATTGTTCGCGGAAGACGTTTCCGTCGAGGACCTCGCCAACCGTTATGGCACCCCGCTGTATATCTACAGCCGCAGCCACCTGCAGGAACGCTACCGCGCCATCGCCACAGCCATGGCGGAAGTCAAACCGCTGATCTGCTACTCGGTAAAAGCCAACTCGAATGCCGCCATCATCCGGACCCTGGCCGCCGAGGGATCCGGCTTCGATATCGTTTCCGGCGGCGAACTGTTCCGCGTCCTGAAGGCCGGCGGCAAGGCCGAAAAGGTCGTCTTTGCCGGAGTGGGGAAAACCCGCGAGGAAATCGAATACGCACTGAAGGAGAAAATCAGGTTCTTCACCGTCGAGTCGGAACCGGAAGCCCGCCGCATCTCCGAATGCGCCCGCCGCCTCGGCGTCACCGGCCGCATCGCCTTCCGCGTGAACCCCGATGTGGATCCCAAAACCCACAAGTACATCAGCACCGGGAAGAAGGAAAATAAGTTCGGCCTGGATCTCGAACGCGCCCTGAAAGCCTATGAAATGGCCGCCGCCCTCCCGAATATCGAAATCGCGGGCCTGCACGTCCATATCGGCTCGCAAATCCTCTCCGCGGACCCGTTCGCCGAAGCCCTGGCGAAAATCCAGCCGATCTGCCTCGCACTGAAGAAACTGTATCCCTCCTTCCGCTGCCTGGATATCGGCGGCGGACTCGGCATCCAGTACAAGCCGGATCAGGAAACCCTGAACCCCGCCGTCTTCGCCCAATCTGTCCTGCCCATCCTCCGCGAACTGAATCTCGAGGTGGCCATGGAACCGGGACGCAGCATCGTCGGTAATGCCGGCATCCTCGTCAGCCGTGTCCAGTACGTGAAGGAAAGCCATTTCAAGACGTTCATCGTCGTCGACGCCGCCATGAATGACCTGATCCGCCCCTCCCTGTACCAGGCCCACCATGAAATCCTCCCGGTCACGGAAACCCCGCGGAAAGTCACGGGCGACCTCGTCGGACCCATCTGCGAGTCAGGCGACTTCCTCGCCCAGGACCGCGAACTGCCCGCCGTCGCCGAGGGCGATCTCGTCGCCGCGCTGAGCGCAGGAGCCTACGGGTTCGCCATGGCCTCGAATTACAACAGCCGCCCGCGTCCAGCCGAAATCATGGTCGACGGCAATTCCGCCACGCTCGTGCGCCGCCGCGAAACGTGGGACGACCTCCTGACCGCCGAATCACCTTGATGATCCGCACGCACTGGTGTACAGGAGAAAGAACGTTGTTACAGAGGAGAGCTCACCATGTTTGAAGGAGCCTATACAGCCATCGTCACACCGTTCAACGCCAACGGCAGCGTTGACTACGGCAAACTCCGCGCACTGATCGCCCTGCAGATCGAAGGCGGAATCGACGGCATCGTGCCGGTCGGCACCACCGGGGAATCCCCGACCGTGGATTTCGAGGAACACGCGAAAATCATCGAGGTCAGCATCGAGGCCTGCCGCGGGAAAATCCGGGTCATCGCCGGAACCGGCGCGAACTCAACCGCCGAAGCGCTCGAACTGACCCGCCATGCCCAGAAGGCCGGAGCCGACGGCACCCTCCAGGTAACGCCCTACTACAACAAGCCGAACCAGGAAGGCCTCTACCGGCATTTCTCAGCCGTCGCGGATCTCGGCCTGCCCGTGGTGCTCTACAATGTTCCCGGCCGCAGCGCGCGGGAAATCGACGTGGCCACCATCACCCGCCTCGCCCAGCACCCGAAAGTGGTCGCCGTCAAGGAGGCCGCCGGCAGCGTGGACCGCGTCAGTCATATCCTGCGCTCCTGCAAGATCACCGTTCTCTCCGGCGATGATTCGCTGACTCTCCCGATGATGGCCGTCGGCGCCGGCGGCGTCATCAGCGTGGCTTCCAACATCGCCCCGAAACCCGTGGCCGACCTCGTTCACGCCGCCGCCGCCGGGCGCTGGGACGAGGCCCGAACATTGCACTTGAAGTATCACCGCCTGTTCACCGATATCTTCATCGATACGAATCCCATCCCGATCAAGGCCGCCATGGCCATGACCGGACTGATCGAGGAAACCTATCGCCTGCCCCTGTGCGAAACCTCGGCGGCCAACAAGAAAAAACTGGCGGAATGCCTGCGGGAAATCGGGCTGCTCGCCTGAACCGGTCCCGCTGCGGGAAACCCGCGCGGGATCTCAGCCGGCCTCGGATCCGGCTCCCTTTAGCTGGGCGAGAATGAACTCGTTAACCGCCCGGCGCCCGGCCACCAGGTCGCGCATGGAAAGCAACCCAACCACACGCCCGTGATCCATGACCGGAAGGTGCCTCACATTCCGCTCTGTCATCAGCGCCAGGCAGTGTTCCACCGTATCTCCGGTCTTCACGTGGCTCACGCGATGACTCATGATCTCAGCCACCCGCGTTGTCGCCGAGGCACGTCCCTTGAGAATGACCTTGCGGGCGTAATCGCGCTCGGTGATGATCCCAACCATCTTCTCCCCCTCCATCACCAGCAACGCCCCGACATGCAGCTCGTCCATCCGGCGTATGGCCTCGAAGACCGTATCATCGGCCGTGATGCTGTGAACCACATGCCCCTTGCGGTCCAGGATGTCTTGCGCCGTTTCCATTCAGCCAGCCAGGTTTTCCAGGTATTCTATCCACCGGTCCATGCCCACCCCGGTCCGGGCACTGAGCTCAAAGACGAAGACACCCGGCCGGATCTTCCGCAGATACTCGCGGCACTTCGCCAGATCCCAGTCGAGATGCGGAACCAGGTCGATCTTGGTCAACACCACCACCGGGGCCATCCCGAATAACGCCGGATACTTGACCGGCTTGTCCTCCCCTTCCGTCGTGGAAAGCAGCGCCACCTTGAAATTCTCCCCAAGGTCAAACGCGGCCGGACAAACCAGGTTCCCCACGTTCTCGATGAACAACAGCCGGATCCCGTCCCCCGCCACCTCGGGCAGCAACTGCCCCACGCGCGCCGCATCGAGATGACAGGCGCTGATCGTCTCAATCTGACGCACCTCCGCACCCTTGCCCCTCAGCCGCCGTGCATCGTTGTCGGTCTGCTGGTCACCCGTGATGACCGCGCAACGAATCCGGCCGCGCAACCGCTCCAGCGTACGCTCGAGCAGCAGCGTCTTGCCTGACCCCGGCGAGGAAATCAGGTTGATGGCCACCACCCCGCGCGCCGCAAGCCAGGCCCGGTTGGCCGCCGCCTGCTCGTCGTTTTCAGACAGGACCTTGCGCTCGAGGAGGATCGTGCGCCGCTCCGCATGGGAGTGCCCGCCCCCGTGATCATGAGGGTGCTCGTGGCCATGGGAATGGGAATGGTCATGCCCGTGATCATGCGAATGATCATGCCGGTGGCCTGCCGCTTGTTCACAACCGCAATCCTTGCACATATCCTTCGCCTCGCTCCCCTTCCTGCTATTCAACCTTCTCGTACGGCCACATGGCCATCCCGCCTTCCATCACCTTGACGTGGCGGAATCCCGCCGCCCGCAGGATCAACGCGCCTTCATAAGCGCGAAGCGAAACATCACAGAACAATACCATCAACCGGTCCCGCGGCAATTCCGACATCCTCTCCCGCAACGCGCCCAGCGGGAACAGCAACGCCCGCGGCAGACGTTGATGCTCATACTCCTCCGGCGTCCGCACGTCGAGAAAAACCAGATCCTCGTGCCGGAGCAACCTGTCGTGCACCTCGGCCGGCGATATACCCTCAAAGAGCCCGTCAAGCTTGTTGCGCGCCACATTGGCGGCGGTAATCAGGTTGTCCATCGCCGTGGAATAGGACGGGCCGTAACACAAGTCCTCGTTCGCCAGGTCATCCACCGTCCGCCCGGAAACAATCGCAAGGGACGCCACATCGATCCGCTTGTCGCCCGCGCCGGGACCGACCGACTGAGCCCCAAGCAACCGGCGGGTGGACCGGTCGACCATCAGCTTGAGCATCAGCATGCCCGCATGCGGCAGATAGTGGGCCCGGTCGAGTCCGGGCGTCAGAACCGTCATCACATCATATCCCGCCGCGCGGGCCTCGGCCTCGCCCAGCCCCGTCCGCGCCACCGTGTATTCGAAAATCCGGCAAATGGAACTGCCGAGCACGCCGGGAAAACGATCGTCCTTTCCGCAGATTCCGGCTGCCGCCACGCGCCCCTGCTTGGTCGCCGTGGAACCAAGGGGAATGTAACAGGCACGCCCCGTCATCCGGTGCACGGTCTCGGCACAATCACCCGCGGCAAAAATATCGGGCTGCGAGGTCCGCATCCGATCATCCACACGGATCGCTCCCGTCTCCCCGAGATGCACTCCGGCGGAAGCGGCCAGCTCCACATTGGGCCGGATCCCGCAAGCAAGGATCACAAGGTCCGCCGGGAACGTCCCCTTGTCGGTCTCCACGGCCGTCACCACCGTATCCCCCTCCAGGCGCCGGGCCACCGCGCCGGTCACAATCCTGACCCCGTGGGATTCAAGATGGCGCTCCACTATAACCGCCATGTCGGCATCCAGGATCGGCAGGATGTGCGGCAACCGCTCAATGATCGTTACCCGGGCCCCCTTGCGAACCAGCGCCTCGGTCATCTCGATCCCGATCAGCCCCCCGCCGACAATCACCACATCCCGGGCCATGGCATCGGCAAGCGCACTTCGGATCCCCTCAGCATCCCGCATCCCATGCAAGGTGAACACCTGCCGCAGCGGTGTGCGCAGGGTTTCCGGGATGTAGGCCGAGGCACCCGTCGCCAGCAGGAGCTTGTCATAGGGCAACCATTGCTCCCGCCCGGCCAGCGTATCCCGGACCCGTACCCGCTTGCCGTGCGGATCCACCTCCACGGCCAGGGTCTGGTTCAGGACATGCACGTTCATCACGTTGCGGAAAAAAACCGGGTCACGCACCACACCCGCCGAACTGGAAAGAAGCCGCTTCTGGTCACGCACCACGCCGGCAACATAATGCGGCAGGCCGCATCCCGCGTAGGAAAGCACACTGCCCTGCTCAATGATTGTCACATCCGTTTCCGGCTGGAGCCGGATGATCCGCGCCGCCGCCTTGGGCCCGGCCGTAACCCCCCCAATAATGACAACCTTCATCCCCGCCGCACGCCCGCCGGAATCGCCCGACACCGCTCCCTCGGCCCCGGTCACAACCAGGTCCAGATTGAACTCCGCACCCCCGAGCTCCCGGGATTTTCCTGCTCCCACCTTGCCGCCGGAGGCTTCCACAATACTCTTCACAAACGCCAGACCCAACCCCACCCCGGGCCGGGCGGAATGCCGCGCCGCCGCGGAACGGTAGAACGGGGTGAAGATTTTTCCCAACTCCTCGACAGCGACCCCGATCCCGCTGTCCGCCACCGTGAGCCGGACCCATCCGGACGATTCCCCCGCCAGGGTCCGGATGCAAATCCGTCCGTGGTCAGGAGTGTATTTCACGGCATTGCTCACCAACGCCCCGATGGCCTCCGTGAGAGCCGCCTGGCCGGGTCTCACAAGACAAGGCGCAGCCTGCAGGTCCAGCTGCAGGGAAATGTCACGCCGGCTGGCTTCGGGTACATGCTGTGCATGCACCGCGCGGAGAACATTGACCAGCGAAGCCGCCGGCTCGCCGGGCCCCTGCCCCGCACCGGCCCGGATGATCGCCAGCATCCTGCGCACGGAATGAATCGCCTGATCGCATCGCTGGTTGGCCCGCTCCAGCGGATCGCGGAGGGAAGGCGGCAACGGTCCCGTGTACTCACCCAGCACCGTCTGTAACGCGGCACTCACGGCCGCCAGCGGCGATTGCAACTGGTGTGCCAGCAGCGAGGCGAACTTCAACGGATCATTGTCGAATTCAGATCCCGGCATCCCTGTTCCCCCGTACACGCAGGAAGGTATCCTTCCCGCACCCTTTCATATTACTCGCCACCCGCCTCCCCCGCAACCTCCACATCCATGGCCTGGATATATAACTCCCGCCCGGAAACCACCTCCACCTCGGAGGCTCCGCAACCGCCGCAACGCAGGAAGGGCAGCTCGGGCGTCGTCACCTGCCCGCAAGCACGGCACCGCACCGAAGCACAGGCCGGCGTGATCACCAGCTCCGCACCCTGCGCCACCGTGCCTTCGGCCGCCAGCGGAAAGGCCCCGGCCAACGCCTCGGCATCGACACCCGACAACGCCCCCACCACAACCGTCACGGACGGGACCGCCCGCGCCTTCTGCTCACGCGCCACTTTCTCCATCTGCTCAACCAGCGCCATCGCTATGGAAAGCTCATGCATGCGGCACTCAGCAAATCCTCGGCAGGAGTTCACCCCGCGGGACATCCACAAGGCGCCGGCCGCCCGTACAGGTCTCCAGCACCACACGCCCGCTCATCTCCGTAACCTCGCCCAGTTCGACCGCCTGACTCCCTTCGGGCATTCCGCGCCAGACCCGCAGGATTCCCTCCGCCGCGCAAGGATCACATACCAGGATCATCCGCCCCTCGGAGGCCACCTGCAAGGGATCGATCCCTAGTAATTCGGCGACCGCACGCGTCCCCGCAGAGAAGGGCACTTGCCTTTCCCGGATCAGGATCCCGACCGGCCGGTCCTCCACCAGTTCGTTCAAGACCGCCGCCAGCCCGCCACGCGTGGGATCCCGCATGAAACGGACATGACCCGCCATGGGCTGCACGGCCAGCACAAGCCGATGCACCGGAGCTGTATCGCTCCGGGGACCGTTCTGAATGGCAATGTTCCGCCGAGCGGCCAGTACCGCCATCCCGTGATCGCCCAGCGGACCACTGACCAGCACGCGGTCCCCCGCACGCACCTTCTCGATTGCCAGGGAAAAACCATCCAGCAACTCGCCAACCCCGGACGTGGTCACGTACAGGCCGTCACATTGCCCGCGCCCGACCACCTTGGTGTCACCCGTGACCACCTGTACCGCGCATGCGTCCGCGGCGCGCCGGACGGAATCCAGCACCCGGCCCAGTACCGCGCGGGAAAGCCCTTCCTCCAGAATCAGCGAAAGGGAAAGCCACCTCGGCACACCTCCGCTTACCGCGATGTCATTCACCGTCCCGTGCACCGCCAGATCCCCGATGTTCCCGCCGGGAAATTCAAGCGGCTGGACCACGTAGCCGTCGGTGGTGAACACCAGGCTCCGCCCGCCCGCCCATGGCAGCGTGGCGGCATCCGGCAGCCCGCGTAAGGCCGCGGCCCCGAAACGGCTGAGGATTTCGGTGCGGATCAATTCCCGGGAAAGCAAGCCGCCCCCGCCATGCCCGAGCTGAATCAACGCGTCGTCGCTCTTCACGCCTTCCCTTTCACGCTCACATATTTGAAATACGCCGAACAGGTCCCCTCGGAACTGACCATGCACGGTCCCACCGCATGGTCAGGCGTGCAAGCCGTTCCGAACAGCGGGCAGTCCGGCGGCCGGATCTTGCCTTTCAAGACCTCGCCACACGAGCATGCGGGATTCTCGCTCCCCGCCTCGATCCGGAGACCGAAACGAGGCCCGGCATCATAGACCGCATACTCTTCGCGCAACCCCAGGCCGCTGACGGGAATGACTCCTATCCCGCGCCACACCGCGTCGACGGGCTGCAGGTATTTCCGCATCAGGGCCTGCGCCGTGCGGTTGCCTTCCGGCGTCACCACCCGCGCATACTCGTTGTCCACCCGCGCCTCCCCACGGCCAATCTGCTCCAGGATCCCCTGCAGCCCGTACAGGATGTCCAGCGGCTCGAAACCCGCAATCACGCAGGGGACACGGTAGCGCCCGGCAAACGGCCGATAGGCCTCAGCCCCGATGATGGCGCTGACATGCGCGGGGCAGAGGAATGCGTCAATCCGCACCGACGGGTCACCCAGCAGCGCATGCAGCGCGGGAGGCACAAGCTTGAATGCCGTCAGGAGCGAAAGGTTCTTCAAGCCGCGCCGCTGCGCCTCCTCCAGCAGGCACAGCACCGGCGCGATCGTGGTCTCAAAGCCGATGGCAAGGAACACTACTTCCCGATCGGGATGCGCCCTGGCAAGGTCCACGGCGCACATCGGACTGTAGCCGACCTCCACCGCCGCACCGCGCGCCCGGCATTCAGCCAGTGTGGCGGAGGAACCCGGCACGGGCAGCATGTCCCCGAACGTCACCACCATGGCGCCACGCTCCGCAAGGGTCATCGCGGCATCGATGTAGCCGGAGGGCGTTACGCAGACAGGGCAGCCCGGACCGCTGATCAGGGAAAGGCCGGGCGGCAGGATATCCCGGATCCCGTACCGGGCAATCGCCATCGTGTGCGAACCACACACTTCCATGACGTTCACGACCCGGCCTTCACCGGCAAGCCCGGCGGCCAGATCGTCGATCCTTCGGCGGATGGCGCCGGCAACCTCCGGATTCCTGAACCCCTCGATGTACCTCATGGCTGCTCCCGGAAAATCTCCCGAAGCCTGAACACCCTTTTACCCCGCAAGAGAGAAACGCGCGCGACTAGCGCGCGCCGCGCCGCCCCCCGAAATGACCGCGGGACGGCGAATGACCGCGCGAACCGCGAGGCGGCCCCGCATGGGAAGAGACCCTCCTTTGCGCCGGCGCCGGATGCAGGGGTGCGGGCAACTCGAGCAAGGCAGGTTCCGGATTCTCATACTCCAGCGAACGCCCGATGTATTTCTCGATCTCCGGCATCGTGAAGGCTTCATTCTCGCAGGCAAACGTGTAGGCCACCCCCGTTGCACCCGCCCGGCCCGTACGACCGATCCGGTGCACATAATCCTCCGCATCAAAGGGAATGTCATAGTTGATCACATGCGTGATCCCGTCCACATGCAAACCGCGCCCCGCGACATCCGTGGCCACCAGCACACGGATCTCTCCCGACCGGAACGCCTCCAGCACGTGAAGCCGCTTCTTCTGCGGCACCGCGCCGGACAACATCTCGGCCTTGATCCCATAACGCCCCATCTTGTCCATCACCCGCTCGGTCTCGTCCCGCCGGTTGCAGAACATCAGCAGGCGGTCAGGGTTGTCCCTCTGGAGCAGGTTGTAGAACAACGCGAACTTCTTCTGCGAAGACACCGTGTAGACAACCTGCCGGATCGTGTCGACCGTCACCTTCTCGGGCTCGACTTCAATCATCACCGGTTCCTTCATCCACCGGGATGCCAGCCTCAGGATGTCCTCCGACAATGTCGCGCTGAACAGCAGTGTCTGGCGCGCCTCCCTCGGCGGCGTGGAATAGACAATCGTGCGGACATCGGGAATGAACCCCATGTCGAGCATACGGTCGGCCTCGTCAATCACCAGAACTTCCACATGCCGCAACTCCACCACGCCGCCGCGCCGGAAGTCCAGAAGACGGCCGGGAGTCGCCACCAGGATGTCGGGACTGGCGGCCTTCAGTTCCGATTGCTGCTTGCCGTAATCCATCCCGCCATATACGGCCATCACGTTGAACGGGATGTACTTGCCCAGCGCAAGGGCATCCTTCTCGATCTGGATGGCCAACTCACGGGTTGGCGCAAGAATCAAGGCGCGCGGCGCGCCGTGACGGGGGGGCGCCTTACGGGGATTTCGCAGGAAGTGCGTGAAGATGGCAATCAGGAACGCCGCCGTCTTGCCCGTGCCCGTCTGCGCCTTCCCGGCAACATCCCGCCCTTCGAGTGAGGGAGGAATGGCCAGGGCCTGCACGTGCGTACAATACTGGAACTCCAGGTCTGCCACCGCATGCAGGATCTCGCCGGGCAGCGAAAGATCCACGAATCGCTTCTTGCCTTCCGCCGGTGGAACAACGTAATCGGAAGGGGACCAGACCGCATGCCGTTCCGCCGCGGTTTTCCCGGTCGGCGGCCGGCGGGGCAGACTCGCCACCGCATGCCGTGGTTCCCGGCCCGGCGCCCTCGCAGGCGCCGCAGCCCGTTGCGCGAGCCGATCCCGGGCCGGGCCCGTTGTCTTGACAGCCACCGGCCGCGCCGGGTGGGCGGCCGTATGGGACGGCTCGACAGAGGGTTTCCCGCTCAGCCGCTTGATATGATGCCGGATCTTCTGAATCAGTCGTTTAACCATGGAGAGGGTGAATGTACGCCTTTCCATGGCGAACATCAAGAACATGCTCCGCGCCGTCAGGAACGGTGAGCTACCGGATCATGATCAACAGCATCTTGAACCGCTCCACCGCCTGCAACGATTCCCTGTTTCCGGACACTCCTTGGGCACCCGCTGGCAACGCCTCCATAAACCAGACGAACAACACCCTGTCCCACTCCATCCTTCGTGCCATGCGACACGAAGGGCAAACCCGTTGGGCGTTTGGCTGTCCGGCCAACGGGAGGACTGCGGATTGGGCGGGGCCAGTTTGCCCCAGGCGCAAGGCGCCGGAGGCGGCGCTGTACTCAAGTACGCGCCGCTTCCGGTAACGCAGCGAGTGGGGCAAAATCGCCCCGCCCAAGGCGCACCAAACGCCCAACGATTTCCCCAAGCCCGACCCCCCAGCTACCGGATCATGATCAACAGCATCTTGAACCGCTCCACCGCCCGTACGGAGTGCGGCACATTGGCCGGCATGATGAAGAGCTCTCCCGCCTTTACCCGGTTGGGCTTCCCGCCCACCACCAGTTCCGCCTCGCCCTCAACGATCTGCACCGTGGCATCATACGGCGAAGTATGCTCACTCAACCCCTGGCCCTTGTCGAACGCGAATAACGTCAGCGTCCCGGTCTTCTTGTCCAGAATCGTCTTGCTGACAACCGCCCCCGCCGCCACTTCCACACCGCCCGCCAGGCTCAATACCTTGCCTTTGTATTCATCGAGATTGCTCATGATTTATTCCTCCACTCATTATCCATTAACCATTCTTCGCTTCTTCCCCCCCCATCAACCATTATCCCTTCGCTCTTACCCCTTTCCCCTCCCCCCCCTACACCCACTCCTCCTTCAGGATCCCGCCGTCCAGCCCGACGACCACACACTTGATCGGCACCTTGCGCTTTGCCGCAGTGGCGGCCTTCTGTGCGATCCGCAGGAGCCCGCCGCAGCAGGGAACCTGCATGATCATTACCGTCAGCGTATTGATCCTGGCCTCATCGATCAGCATGCGGATCTTTTCCACATAGGTTTCCTGCTCCGAATCGAGCTTGGGGCAGGCGATGGCGAGGGTCTTGCCCTTGAGATAATCCTTGTGGAAATCCCCCAGCGCGAAGGCGGTGCAGTCCGCTGCCAGGAGGAGGTCGCTGCCCTGGTAATGCGGCGCCTGCGGGCCGATGAGGTGCAACTGGATCGGCCAATGTCCCAACTGGGAAGGCCGTATTCCTGTCGCGGGCGGTTCCTCCTGGGCGGGTTTATTCTTGAGTTGCATGGCGCGGCTTCCTGGACATCCGCCATGGCCCATGCCGGCAGGATGCTTATGTCCGGCCTGTGCGAGCGGGTTAGGGATCCCGTGTTCTTCCAGGTACCGCAGTGCGGCGCCCAGGTATTCCATCTGCTGGTGGTCGCGCAGGTGCTCCAGGTGGGCCTTGATGGTATTCGGGCCGGCCTTGACGATATTCGCCATGACCTTGGCCTCGTCATAAGCTTCCGCTTCACGTTCCTCGATGGTGATGGCGCTCTCGGGGCAGTGGCCCAGGCAGGCGCCGAGCCCGTCGCACATGAGGTCGCTCACCAGCCGCGCCTTTCCGTCGATGATCTGGATCGCTCCTTCCGGGCAATTGGGAATGCACAATCCGCAACCGGTGCATTTCGCTTCGTCGATCTTGATGATTTTGCGTTTCATGGTTCTATTTCCTCTCTTTCTGCGCCCAGAATACGAAATACCCGCCCACCTGTCCTTGATGTAGGTCAAGAAAGCGTGATATCGCATCTCTGCAGAATAAGCAGCGACAATCTGACAAGGGAATCGCCATCCGCAAACCGCTGGTTGAAACATGCGTTTAGGAATCCACGCCCCCGCGCGGGGGGCGACGCACGACGGTTGGGTTCTCATCGTCCCACAGCATCGTTTCAATCCACGCCCCC
>CAIVSY010000031.1 GCA_903908715.1 uncultured bacterium | reverse complement strand
TCGAACGGGCTGATGCGCACAAGGCGGTGTACGCCCCGCTCAGCCTTCATGAAACCATAGGCGTAGGTACCCTTGACCGCGAACGTCGCATATTTGATCCCCGCCTCATCTCCCGCCGCCACGTCCAGGACCTCCACCTCGAACCCCTTGATGGAGCAATACCGCTGGAACATCCGGAACAGCATACTGGCCCAGTCACACGATTCCGTCCCCCCCGCGCCCGCGTGCAGGCTGAGATAGGCGTTGTTCTTGTCCAGCTTGCCGTCGAGGAGCGACTGCATTTCAAGGCGCCGGAAATCCCCTTCCGCCCGGTCCAGGTCGTGTGTCGCATCGGACAGCGCCTGATCCCGCCCGGGCCCCTCGGGCTCCGACCCGGCCAATTCTATCATCAGGCCGGCATCCTCCATCAGCCGCTCAATCTCGCTGAAAGGCCCGAGTACAGCCTTCAACTCGTTGATCCGGCCCAGCAGTTCCTTCGCCTTGCCCTGGTCATCCCAGAAACCCGGCGCGGCCGATTGCGCCTCCAACTCCTTCAACATTCCGGACCGTCCGGCAACGTCAAAGATAGCCTCGCATTTCCTCGGTCTTTTTCCGCATCTCAGTGATGCGCCCGCGAACATCTTCCATCATTGTTCCTGCTCTCCTGTCCGAATCGGCACGTCACTTTTCCGTCTTGCCGCGGCAAACGCAAGCATAAAACATAGGGCAGCTGCCACAGCGCAGGGAATGGCGAACACCCGATCCCCGTGCCGGGTGTAGAAGGTGAACCGGCCCTCGCGGGAGGGCGCATGCACCAGCCACTGGCAGACCCGCGCGCCGGGCGCCTCGTCGCGATTGTTGACCGTGGCCCCCTCGATCCGGCCGTTGGGCTGGATCAGGCACGAGATCCCGGAGTTTGCCACCCGGACCACCGGAACACGGTTCTCGATACTCCGGAATACGCAATGCGCCAGATGCTGGTCCGGCCCCGCCGACCGGTCAAACCAGGCGTCATTGGTCTGGTTGACCAGCAGGCGCGCGCCGGCCAGGACCGCTTTGCGGGAAAGCCGGCTCATGATGTCCTCAAAACAGATGAGGATGGAAAAGGGCGTGCCCGCTTCTCCCGCCCGGAACAGGGTGGCTTTGCTCCCGGAACTGCAGTTCCATCCCATCGGAGCCAGGCGGCCCAGGAAAGGAAGCACGCCGCTGAAGGGAATATATTCGCCAAACGGCACCAGATGCTGCTTGTCGTAACGCCCGGCCACCTTGCCGGCGGGATCGAACAGGAGACTGCTGTTGAAACATTGAGGGTTGTCCTGGCTGCCTTCCAGCACCATCGAACCCGCAAGCAGAGGCACTCCGAGGCGCGTCAGGTCCTGCACCAGGTCCAGCGATTCGTTCTCGGAGTTGACGGGATACGGAGTGGCGGTCTCCGGCCAGATCACAAGGTCCGGGGGCGGAGCCAAGGCGACCGCTTCCTCCGTCAGCCGCCGCAGGACTGCATGATTGGAATCAACCTGATCCTGTGTCCATTTTTTCTCCTGGGCGATCGCCGGTTGCACACCGGCCAGGACCAGCGTCCCGTAGGGCGGCGTGTTGGCCCGGATCATCAGCATGCCGGCGCGGAAGCACAAGGCTACCGCCACAACCCCCAGAAACAGTTCCACATGGGGGCGATACTTCCGCGAGGCTCGCCCGGGCAGATAGCGGAGAACGGTAAAGGCAACCCCGGCGTTCAACAAGAGAACCAGGGCGGATACCCCGGAGACTCCGAACCATTCCGCGCACTGGATCAGGCCAAGGTTACGATACTGCGAAACCCCGAGGGGGTTCCAGGGGAACCCCCCGCCAACAACGGAACGGGCATACTCAAAACCCACACCCACCACGACAACCGCGGGCGTGAGCAGAATCGTCTTCCATGCGGCTTCGGTTCCCACTTTGGCGGCACACCAGGAAAGAGTCATCGCAAAGGCGCCCATGTACAGGGCACAATAAGCCGCAAGAAAAAGATATCCGACCAGGATCAGAACCGCGGGCGCCGGCGAGGTGGTGAAAAGCGTCAGCATCCAGCCGAGGGAAACCAGCCAGAATACGCTCCCCGCAAGAAAACCTGTCCCGAACGCCTCCCGCACCAGACCGCCAATCCCATCGCGGCCTTCCCCGGATCCTTCCCGCCACAACTCCGCTCGCCGGAAGATCACAAGCAGGAGCGGAACCAGGGCAACCCAGGCGGTATACCCGTCCCGGAAAGGAGGAAACGCGGCGGCCAGCAAGAGACCCGTGGCCAATGCGCCGGCATGACCCCACGTCACGATCCGGCGCCCATTCCATGCGCCCGCCCCATTCATGCGGCGTTCGTCCCACAGCACTTCTTGTACTTCTTGCCGCTTCCGCACGGGCAGGGATCATTGCGCCCGACCTTTTCCACAGCCTTGCGGACCGGCGTGGAGGCCGCGCTCAATGCCGCCTGCATGACCGCATCCCCGCCCCGCACCGCAGCCGGGGCCGCGGTTGAACCCCCGCCTTCCCCATGTCCCAGAACCGACACCTCGTCATGCACAGCCTGACTGGGCATCTGGCGCATGAAACGCTCAAACGTCATAATCTGCCCGGAGGCCCGGAATGCCATGCTGCAAATATCCTCGCGGATGTCATCCATCAGCGTCGCAAACATGTCATAAGCCTCGCGCTTGTACTCCACCAGCGGATCGCGCTGACCGTAGGCCCGCAGGCCCACTCCCTGCCGGAGCGCATCCATGCTGCGCAGGTAATCCTGCCAGTGCTGGTCGATCGCCTGCAACATGACATGCCGCTCCACCGCCATCGCAAGGTCGACATCGTCCCCTCCGACTTTCAACTCATAGGCATGCCGGACTTTCTCGAAAATCCGTTCCGTCGCCTGCTCCGCATCCTCCTTGCCAACCAGAATCTCCTCCCGCTTTACGGAAATGGGGAACGTGCTGTGTACCCAGACCAGGAACGCCTCGACAGCCTCGTTCTCCCGGGCGCCCTTGAGCAAATCATCCACGCGGCTGGAAATCACCTCGTACATGATGTCATACAGCGTTTCCCGCGTCTGGTTGCTGCTGACAATCCCGCCCCGGAAGGAATAAACAATGGACCGCTGCTTGTTCATCACATCATCGTATTCAAGCGTCCGCTTCCGGATGGAGAAATTCTGCTGTTCCACGCGCCGCTGGGCCGTCTCAATCGAACGGTTGAGCAGTTTGTGCTCCAGCATCTCCCCTTCCTGCATACCGAACCGCTCCATGAAGCCCGCGATACGGTCCGAACCGAAAAGCCGCATCAGATCGTCCTCGAGCGACACAAAAAACCGCGACATCCCCGGATCCCCCTGGCGCGCACAACGCCCCCGCAACTGACGGTCGATGCGTCGCGACTCATGCCGCTCGGACCCGATGACGTACAACCCGCAAGGCTTGTCGCGAAGCTGTTTCCCCAGGGCGACCTCTTCCCACTTGTCAGACAACGAGATCTGCGAATGGATCACCTCGCGCGGCAACCAGACCACACTTTCCCCGAGCTTGATGTCCGTTCCGCGGCCGGCCATGTTGGTGGCGATGGTGACGGCCCCGGGCTGGCCGGCACGCGCCACGATATCCGCCTCGCGCTCGTGGTTCTTCGCGTTGAGAACATTGTGGGGGATCTTGACGCGGGCCAGCATTCGGCTCAGCAACTCGGAGGTCTCAACAGAGATCGTCCCCACAAGAACCGGCTGGCCCCGCTGGTTGCATTCGATGATTTCATCAATGATGGCCTTGAACTTCTCCCTCTTCGTCTTGAAAACCACGTCGTTCTGGTCACACCTCCGGACCGGACGGTTGGTCGGGATGACCACCACATCCAGCTTGTAGATCTGATGGAACTCATCCGCCTCGGTTTCCGCCGTGCCGGTCATGCCTGCCAGTTTCTCGTACATGCGGAAGTAGTTCTGGATGGTAATGGTAGCCAGCGTCTGGGTCTCACGCTCGATCCGCACCCCCTCCTTGGCCTCGACCGCCTGGTGAAGGCCGTCGCTCCAGCGGCGCCCGGGCAGGATGCGACCCGTGAACTCATCCACAATGAGAACCTGGTTGTTCTGCACCACATACTGGACATCCTTCTCGTACAGGCAGTAGGCACGGATCAACTGGTCCACGTTGTGAATGCGCTCGCTCCGGAGGGAAAACCGTTCCTGCACCTCATGCCGTTTCCTGGCACGTTCCTGCTCCGACAAGGTGGCATTGCCGTCTACCTCGGACATGGCGGACACCAGGTCAGGCAATACATAGGCTTCAGGGTCGGAGGGACTCATCTCCTCACAGCCCTTTTCCGTCAGCGTCGCGTCATGCCCCTTTTCATCAATGGTAAAGTACAATTCCTCACGAAGCTTGCGGGCCTCTTCCTTGTACATGTCGGTCAGCATCATGCCTTCCACCTTTTCCAGAAGGCGCCGCACGGAGGGTTCCTCCAGCAAGTGCATGAGCTGCTTGTGCCGGGGCATGCCGTGGTTGATCTGGTAGAGGTACCGCATGGCATCCTCTTCCCGCTTGTCCTCAATGGCCTTGCGCGCATCCAGGACAAACCGGTTGCACAACTCCTGCTGGCGCCGGACCAGCCGCTCGACCCGGGGCTTGAGCTCGTGGTACTGGTGCGTGGAAACCGGCGCAGGCCCCGAAATAATGAGCGGCGTCCGGGCCTCGTCGATCAGGATGCTGTCAATCTCGTCGATGATCGCATAGTAGTGCCCGCGCTGCACCTGCTCCTCGGGCCGCCAGGCCATTCCGTTGTCGCGCAGGTAGTCGAACCCGAACTCACTATTGGTCCCATACGTGATGTCACAACCGTACTCCACCAGCCGCTGCTGCGGAGTCATCGAGTTCTGGATGCAACCGACCGTCAGGCCGAGGAAACGGAAGACCTGGCCCATCCACTGCGAGTCACGCCGGGCCAGGTAGTCGTTGACCGTGACAAGCCGGACATTCTTGCCGGTCAGGGCGTTGAGGTACAGCGGCATGGTCGCCACAAGGGTCTTACCCTCACCGGTCGCCATTTCGGCGATCTTACCCTCGTGCAAAGCAATGGCCCCCATGATCTGTGTGTCAAAGGGCACCATGTCCCACGTCAACTCATGCCCGCAAACGTCAAACCGCGTCCCGCGCAGCCTGCGGCAGGCATTCTTGACCGTCGCATAGGCCTCAGGCAACAAGTCGTCCGGTTTCTCCCCGCCGGCCAGCCTCCCCCTGAACTCAACCGTCTTGGCCTGTAATTGGGCATCCGTCAGGGACTGGTAACGGGTTTCCAGATCGTTGATCCGATCCACCATCGGGCGCAGTTTCCGCACATCACGCTGGTTTTTCGTGCCGATAATCTTCTGTATCAACCACTGCATACCATCCACCTTCAATCCAGGATTCCCGGGACCGGCCGGCAGCCGGCCCCACACGACAAGCAGCCTGTGAATGTAACCGCTCCGGCAGAAACATACACGCTTTTTCCATCATTATTGCACGCCCGGCAACCCTTTGCTATGTTGCCGGTCTGGAATACACCGCAGCCGGAAGCGTTATGACCACAAGTCTTTTCAACCCCGAAGCAAGCCCATCGCGAACCGACAATCAGGCAACCGTCCTCGACAGTTCGCTCCCGCCGAAATCAGCCGACCCCGAACTGCAGCGCCTGATACGCAGCTACCACGCCATCATCCGGGACCGGGCAATCCGCTACCCGATCCCGTATCATTTTGAAAGCGAGCTCGGCAAGGGACGTCAGGGTATCGTCTTTCTGGCTACCCGCCAGGGCGGCCGCGGCTGCCTGACCCGGCACGCCATCAAGCTCCATGACCCCGGCATCTACTCCAGCGCGGAAAAGTACTGGACGGATATGGGGCGCCTTGCCAGCCAGGTCTCGAAACTCCAGCCCGTCCACAGCGATAACCTCGTCTCGCGCGAAACCTACGATGAGACGAACGGAATCGGCTATCTCCAGATGGCCGCTATCGATGGCATTGACCTGCAATACCTGCTCGGCGGAACCCACCTGGCCATTGCCCGCAGCCAGTCGACGGACGAGGAATGGCAGGGCTTCATGCAGAAGCTGTTCCTGGTGAACGACGGGAAATTCATGCTGCAACCCGGTGTCGCCCTCTACATCCTCCGGAAAGTCCTGCTCGGCCTCATGGTACTGCATGAAGCCGGCTACCTGCACGCCGATATCAAGCCCTCGAATATCATGATCGACCGCATGGGTTCCGTGAAACTGGTCGATTTCGGCCGTGCCGTGGAGATCGGCGAGCGGATCAGCATCCTGCTGGGCAGCCCCATCTACATGGCCCCCGAGACCCACCGGCTGGAAGCAGGCCTGATCCAATCGGATATTTTCAGCACCGGTCTGGTTGGACTGGAAATGCTCCGCGGGGAATCCCTGCACGAGTGTGAGGACATGAACGATCAGGAACTCCTGCAGTTCAAGCTGGATATCCAACGCCGTGTGGAGGATATGCTGCCGCCGCCCATCCGACAGAGCAAGCGCCTGGTGAAGGGCCTGAGGCGTTTCCTGGACCAGAACCCGGACCAACGGTACGGCAGTGCCCGGGAAGCGGAGGAAAGCTACTATCGCCTGCGCGGCATCTACCGGGAAATGGGACTGAATGCCGATGCCGAATATGACCGCGAATTGCTGAAGTACCTGGAGAAACTTTCCGCCCCGAACACCGGTCACATTAACCCACGGCTGGTGTGATCTTGCATCGCGACAATCCTCGAGATGGCAGTGGAAACTGGGCAGATCCCACGCATCACCCCTTCACGCAGAGGATCGGCTCGAGCCGCGCCACACGTCGCGCCAGTCCGGCTTCATGTGTGGCCTGCACCACTTCATCCACATCCTTGTAGGCACCAGGCGCCTCTTCCGCCACCCCCCTCAACGACTGAGCCTTGAGAATGATGTTGCGACGCCTGAGACGCTCGACAACGTCCTCGCCCCTGTATTTCCGGGTCGCCTGACTCCGGCTCAGGTTCCGCCCCGCGCCGTGGCAGGCCGAACTGAACGCCAGCGCCTCACTTGAAACCGAACCGGCAAGCACATACGAAGCGGTCCCCATTGTCCCACCCACCAGGACAGGCTGCCCCCACTCCCGCAGGTCCGCGGGCGTCTCCGGATGGCCGGGGCCGAAAGCACGCGTGGCTCCCTTTCGATGTACATGCAACCTTCGCTTCCGGCCATCCACCTCATGCTCCTCCAGGCTGCACACGTTATGGGAAACGTCATACAGCAGCGGCAATGCCCCCTCACCCAGAATCTCGCGCACAACCTCACGGACAAAATGGGCAAGAATCTGACGGTTGGCCAGGGCACAATTGGCCGCGGCCCGCATCGCGCCGAAGTACGCCTGCCCCTCCGCCGAAGTCACCGGCACGGAGGCAAGTTCGCGGTCTGCCAGATGAATCCCGTGCTCCCGCGCCGCAAGGATCATGCGCTTGGAGAAATCCGTTGCCACTTGATGCCCCAGCCCACGGGACCCGCAATGAATCGTAATCACTAGTCCGCCGGCCTTCAACCCGAAGGCAGACGCACATCCTTCATCATAAATCTCCGTGACCTCCTGGACTTCAAGGTAATGATTCCCCGAGCCAAGTGTACCCATCTCCTCAACCTGACGCCGCTTGGCATGCTCCGAAACCTCGTCAGGATCAGCCCCGGAATACTGTCCCCCATTCTCAATCCGGTTCAAGTCGACAGGCCGCCCCCAGCCGCGGCCGACAGCCCATCGGGCCCCGCCAACCAGCATCGCTTCCATCTCCCCATCATCCAGTGTGATGCGGCTGGTACTCCCTACCCCGGCGGGAACCCGCCGGAACAGGGCTTCTGCCAGAACCTGACGTTGCTGGCCCAGATCCTCCGCACGAAATGGGGTGAGCAGGGTCCGGACTCCACAGGAAATGTCAAAACCCACACCACCCGCCGAAATCACTCCGCCTCGATCAGCATCAAAAGCCGCCACCCCGCCAATGGGGAATCCGTAACCCCAGTGCGCATCGGGCATGCCATAGGCCGCATTCACAATCCCGGGCAACGAGGCCACATTGCATATCTGCTCCCGGACCTTGTCATCCATCGCCTCAATCAGCCCTTCGGAAGCAAAAAGAATACCCGGCACCTCCATACGGCCGCTTCTGGGCACCTCCCATTCCCATTCCGACCGCCTCCTGAGTCTGCTCTTGTCCATAGTACCCACCCTCATGGTCCGTCAACCGCTCAACGACCGGTCACACGTCCACCACGCACTGCGCCATCCAGTTTCCGTCCTCCAGGGTTCGAACCCGAAGACCGCAATAGCTCGCCCCCTTCACTTCCACCACCGGCTGGTGTTGCCCGGAATCAATCCTGTCCCCCCACGCCCTACCCCGGAGAACATTCCCCTCAATCACAACTTGAAAGCGGCTAAACAGCATCTTCCGGGCCGACACCTCGCAAAGAACGGCATTCAACCAGTCCGCCAGAAGCATCTCGGGATCGGGATCGCAACAACGGATCTCAATCACATCCCCGCCCTTCACCCGTCCAGGCTCGACCATGACCGCCATCATCGCCAGCGCCACCTGCTCAAAAGCCTCCGCTTGAGTGCCGCCGACTCCGCGGATCCCGATATCCGCCTGATGTTCATAATGTTCCCAGTGCCCGCTCATCAACTCCTGCTCCCGTCCTCATCGTATCACGTCCTGTTGACACTCCAAGTCGTTTTTGAAATACTTCGGCCTTCCAAAATACATAATAAGGCGACCTTCCATGCAATTGACCGACCAACAAAAACAAGCCGTCTCGCAGTGGCTGAACGCCGGCGCCGGACTCTCAGATGTCCAGAAAAGACTGGATTCGGAATTCGGGGTAAAAATGACCTACATGGATGTGCGATTTCTCCTGATCGATCTCGGGCTGAACCTTTCACAGCAGAAGGAGAAAGCGGCTCCCAAGACCACCCCTGCCCCTACCCCTCCACCCATTCCCGATGACAGTCCGGAGGAGAATACCGGGGAAGAACCCGTACCTGTACTGGAGCCGGAAACGCTGCCGGGCCCCTCAAAGGTCAAGGTCGAAGTGGATCGGCTTACCCGGCCCGGCACCATCGTCAGCGGTAATGTCACCTTTTCCGATGGCAACAAGGCCCAATGGGCCCTCGACCAGATGGGCCGGCTGGCCCTCATGCCGGAAGTCAAGACCTACCGGCCACCGGCGTCAGATATCCAGGCCTTCCAGCAAGCCATCCACAGCGAACTGCAGAAAATGGGATACTAGGCCCTGTACGCCGTCCCGATCTTCTTTTCACCCTTCATTCCTTCAGATTCGCTCCCGGAGATTCACCATGTCATTTGAAAGCGGCAGCGCCACATTCCGGATGTTCTACCTGGCCCAACCCCTTCCCCGCGACTACATCGATCGTTTCGCCAGGAAGGCGGCACCACCAATCAAGACCCTCGGAAACACCCCGATCCGCGGATGGGTAACCGGCAGACACCTTCTCGACAACAAGATCACACAGGAAACCGCCCTCCACGCAGGCTACCTGCGCCTCACCCTTATGCAGGCGGAACGCAAGATTCCCGAATCGCTTCTGCGCGCCGAATGCCGCATGGAGGAACTGGCCCGCATGCAGGCCGAGGGACGCGCTGAACTCGACCGCCGCACCCGCAGCGAAATCCGCAAGGAAATCACCGAACGCCTCCTGCCGACAATGCCGCCCCAACTGAAGGGCATGGCTCTGGTCCATTCCCCGGAAAGCGATTTCCTGTATGCGGAGGCCACCTCCGACAAGCAATTGGATGCCCTCGAGGCCAATTTCCGCGAGACCATGGGGTTCGGACTCATCCCGGCCTCGCCCGTGCATGCCGCGGCCCATCGGCTTCGCCGCGATATCCGCGATCTGCCGCCTTCCAGCTTTTCCCCCGACTGCGAGGATGATGCCGTCGATAACAATCCCGGCCAGGATTTCCTGACATGGCTGTGGTTCACCTCCGAGTGCCGCGGCGGAATCCTGAAGCTCAAGGATGGCCAAACCTACGCCATGATGATCGAGGGGCCTTTGACCTTTGTACTCGAGGGACAGGGCGCCCACGAAACCGTCCTGCGTCATGGCACCCCCGAACTGAGCGTCGAAGCCAAGATCGCCCTGCTCGGCGGCAAGAAACTGCGGCGGGCCAAGCTCCGCCTCGCGCGCGGCCAGGAAACCTGGCAAACCACCCTGGAGGCCGATCAATTCATTTTCCGGAGCCTCAAGCTCCCCGAAGGCGAGAAACTGGATCCAGTCAGCCGCTTCCAGGAACGCATGACGGCGATCCACACTTTTACAAATTCCTTCCTGGAAATCTTCGACCGCTTCCTGGCGGAACGATTGAATGAGCAGACCTGGGCGAAAACACGATCCGAAATCCATCGCTGGGTTAGTGAACGAACCGCCCGCCGCTGAAAGTCATCACGCGACAAGGAGTCCTATGCCAAAGCAACAGCGCCTGATCCTCGCACTTTTTTGCCTGACCCTCGCCATATCCCTTCCCGTGTGGTCCGCAAGCACTGGCTTCCGCAATGACGGCTCGGGACTCTACCCCGGTGCCCGTCCCCCGCTTCACTGGTCTGCACAAAGCAATGTACTCTGGAAAGCCGCCCTGACAAACGGGTCCAATGCCAGCCCCATCCTCTCAGGCAGGAACCTGTTCGTTTGCGCGGAACCAGCCACGCTGATCTGCCTTTCCGCGGAAACAGGCGCCATTCTCTGGAGTGACACACTGCCGGACCTCCCCAATCCGCCCCCCAGGACTCATCCCGTGACAGGCTACACCTCGCCCACCCCCTGCACGGATGGACAGCATGTATGGGCAACGTTCGGGCAAGGCTTGGCCGCCTGCTGGACAATCAAGGGGAAGAGGCTCTGGACCAGGAAACTGGAGAACCCGCCACATGAATGGGGCGGCTGCATTTCCCCCAGACTGGCGGGCGGCGTACTCGTCGTCCAATTCGATCGCATGAGGGGATTGGACCCTCTGACAGGCAATGAGAAATGGAACCTTCAAACGCCCTGGGGCTGGGGAACGCCCGTTGTCGCAACCATTGCCGGCAGGGACTTACTCTATACCTGCAAGGGCGCCATCGTGGATGCCGCCTCGGGGCGTGAACTGGGCCGGGGTTTGCCCAGCCTTGAATACAACAGCCCTTGCCTTGTCAATAACACCCTCTATTACCTACAGGGAAATCCCCAGGCGTTCTCGCTCCCTGACACCCCCGAAGGCAGCCCCGTCCCCCTTTGGTCCAATGCGCGGATTGCCGGCGACCGCTACTATGGGACCCCCGTCGTCCACAAAGGCCTTGTTTATGCCATCAACCAGGCGAAAAACCTTTCGGTACTGGAACAAGCCACCGGAAAACTCATCTACGAGAAAAAAGTCGATTTCCTGCAGGGCACTGTCTATCCAAGCCCGACACTGGCCGGTGAGTATGTGTTTCTCTCCTCGGAAAACGGGCAAACCGTCGTCATCAAGACTGGGCCCGAATATGCGGAAGTCTCCCGGAACTCATTGGAACCCTTCCGGTCCTGTCCTGTGTTTTCCGGAAAACGGATGTTTATCCGCGGGAACCGGAACCTTTGGTGCATAGAGCAATAGCCGCAGCACAAGGGAACGGGCCGGAAAACGCCTCCCCTTCAGTTCTCGTGGCGAACCATCTGCAACAGGCGATTCTTGAGCCGCTCAATCCCCTCGCCGCTGACTGTGGAAACCTTGAAGGCCTTGAGTTTTGTCTTCTTCTCGAAGATCGGCAGGTTCTCCACCGCTGAAGGCAAATCCATCTTGTTGGCCACCACCAGGAAAGGCCTTTCCACAAGATCACCCCGGTACAGTTTCAGCTCACGCCGCAGGATCTCATAATCCTCCACCGGATCACGCCCCTCACTGCCCGCCATGTCGATCACAAAAGCGAGACACGCGGCTCGTTCCACATGGCGAAGAAAATGGTCACCCAAACCAACCCCCTCATGGGCCCCCTTTACCAGCCCGGGAATGTCGGCAACAGTGTAACTGCGCGCATCGAAATCATCTCCTACCTTGACGGTCCCGATGATCGGGTTCAGCGTGGTAAAGGCATAGGGCCCCACCTTCGGATGAGCGTTGCTGATCGCCCCGAGCAAGGAGGATTTCCCGGCATTCGGCATTCCAACCAGTCCCACATCCGCCAGAAGCTTGAGATCCAACCGAAGGCTGAACTGCTCTCCCTCCTCGCCGTCCGTATGCTCAAAAGGCGTCTGATGCGTGGAGGTCTGCCAGTGCGGATTGCCCAACCCGCCCTTTCCGCCCTTGGCCACCAGTGTTTCCTGACCCATGTCCGTCAGATCCGCCAAGATCCGGCCCGATTCGACATCGGTGATCACCGTTCCGCAGGGGACCGGTATCACCAGATCAGCGCCGTTACGCCCATGCATGCGGCTCCCCTTGCCATGCCCGCCATCCTTGGCATGCTGCTGGGGATTAAAGAAAAGCGCTATCAAGCTGTCCGCATTCCGGTCCGCACGAAAAATCACATGGCCGCCGCGCCCGCCATCCCCGCCGTCAGGCCCCCCTTTGGGCACATATTTCTCACGGCGAAAACTCACACAACCGTTCCCGCCATCCCCGCCGGACACATGAACAACGACGGAATCAACAAACTTGCGAGCTTTCATGACACCGTCAACCGCCGCCTATTCCAAAAAAAAGTGGCTGCGACACGCCCGTCATCGCATCCGGACCGGGCATCAACCGCAACCACGTACAACAATCCAACATGCCGTTGATCACGCTGTGGCTTGTGCCACAATCGCAACACGCCGACCTTGATTCTCAAATTTTACCTTGCCGTCAACCAGCGCAAACAGACTATCATCACGCCCACGCTTGACGTTCCGGCCAGCCTGCACCTTCGTCCCTCGCTGCCGAATAATGATGCTGCCCGTTGTAACCAATTGACCGTCGTAGGCCTTCACGCCCAGCCGCTGACCGGGACTGTTACGACCATTGACTCCACCGCCTGCCTTCCTGTGCGCCATAGTTCCTCACTCCTCTCAAGCAATCTTGTCCACGCGCAACACAGTCAATGGTTGACGGTGCCCGACTTTCCGCTTGTAACCCTTGCGCCGTTTCTTTTTGAACGCCACGACCTTATCGGCCTTTGTGTGCTCGATAATGCTGGCACTCACCTTGGCGCCCTTGACAACCGGCGCGCCAACGGTCAGTTTCTTTCCGTCAGACACCGCCAGCACAGCCAGTTCCACAACTTTGCCGGCATCCCCGTCCAGAAGTTCCACTTTGAGGGTGTCGCCCGCCTTGACGCGGTACTGCTTCCCCCCGGTTTCAACAACTGCATACGCTTCCATAGTCCACCTGTCCTCACCGTCAGCCGGACACATTCACCGGCCATGATCCCAAAAAGGGCGTAATGTTAAGAACCAACGCCCAAAAAGTCAATGTCCTCTTTTCACCCCGCGGAATTTTCCATTACCCCCCCCCACGAACCACGCCTTCGGAAGGCTCAGCCGAATGCCCTCACGGCTCCCGCTAAACCCCTGCGGAAGGCCTGTCCACCGCTACGAAATACGGTCGACCCTCCCGCCACTCCAAGCGGATCTCCTTGCGCGCCATCAGGGCTTCCAGCGCCTTGGACACCTGGTCCATTTCGGCCCCCAGCGCAACCATGGCCTCTTCGGCTGAACATGGGTGCCGCCGAATCAACTGCAACAAACGCCCTCCCAGATCTCCGGAAATCGCGGATACACCGCCCCCCTGGGTCTGCCCTCCAACACCCGCCGCAACCACCTCGGCCATCGGCGTAAACCATTCAGCAACTTGCCGTAATCGCTCCTCACTGACCGGTTTAACAGCCGCATCCCACGGTGGACGCACCGCCGTATTCAGGTGAACCTTGTCCGGTCGGAGCCCCTTCACAAGATCAGCGATACGCTGGACCGGCTCATCCCCGTCATTGACTCCCCCGATGAGAAAAACCTCAATCCAGTATTCCCCGGAAAACTCCCTCCGCATCAATGCAAGCCCGGCCAGGAACGCATCAAAGGCGAGCCCGGCACAAGGGTGATGAACCCGCTCAAAGGACTCCTGATCCCAGGACCCCAAGGTCGCCTTGACCACATCGGCGTTCAAGGCGGCAGCACGAACCTGCGGATCCTGAAAAAGGGAACCATTGCTGAGCAGAACCCGTCGGATCGAACACCGCCGCCGGATCCCGCACAATACTTCGCCGAACCGCGAATGCAATGTCGGCTCACCAGCACCGGCAAGTGTCAGGCAATCGGCCCGTCCGTCCCGGGCAAGCCAATCGTCGAATTCAGACAGAACCCCGGCCATCGGCACATATTCGGCCCGCTGAAGGGTTTTCGTAACGGTCGCCCCAACCTGGCAATAGGGGCAGTCAAACGTGCAAACCTTGAAGGGAACAAGGTCAATGCCAAGAGAACGGCCCAGCCGCCTTGAGCGGACTGGGCCGAAAAGATATCGATACTGTCCTTCCATCACTGCGGCGAAATCGCCTCAACCGGGCACTCGCCCACGCACAGTCCGCAATCCACACACTTGTCAGGATCGATGCAGAACTGCTTGTCACCCTCGGAAATCGCCTCCTGGGGACACACCGGGGCGCAACTGCCACACTTCGTACACTTGTCAGATATAACGTATGCCATACAATCCGCTCCTATATGTTGTTACTACACCACTGAAAGTGGCACCCCCTAGGGGAGTCGAACCCCTCTTACCAGGATGAGAACCTGATGTCCTAGCCGATAGACGAAGGGGGCACAGGACGCTTTCAAAAGGGAAAAAATATACCCTCAGCGCAATTTCCCGTCAAACGGTTTTTTGCCCGCCCAAGGCCGCGCTCAGTTCCCGGACCAATGGGCCCAGCCTTCCCTCCGTCGCAGCCGTCACCAGAGCGCTACCCACCACAACCCCGTCGGCATGCTCGGCCGCGGCCCGTGCCTGCACCCCGCTGCCAACCCCGAACCCGGCCACCAGGGGAAGCCGGGTGTTCTTCCGCAATAAGACCAGATGTTCAGAAACCCCCGTCGCCAATGCCGTACGTGCGCCGGTAACCCCCTTGACCATGATGTAGTAGACAAACCCCTTCGATCCCTTGAGGATAACCTTCATCCGGTCCTCCCCCGTCGTGGGAGCAACCAGCGGAACAAAGGCGACCCCATGCCGGTCCAAATGCTTACGGAACTCACCCGATTCCTCAAAGGGCAAATCCACCACAAGCATCGCGTCCACTCCAGCCTCAGCCGCCTCCCGTGCCGTCCGCTCATACCCATACGCGAAAATCGGATTGACGTACCCGAACAGGACAATCGGAGCCTCATAACTGGCGCGCAACCGCCGGACCATTTCCAGACTCCGCCCCAGCGTCATGCCGGCCTCCAGCGCCCTTCTCCCCGCCGCCTGGATCACCGACCCATCCGCCGTAGGATCGGAGAAGGGAACCCCAAGCTCCAGAATATCCACTCCATTGTCGAGAGCCACACGACACGCCGCCTCCGAAGCCTCCATCGTCGGATCCCCGCCCATCAGGAATCCCACCAAGGCCTTCCTCCCTTCCAATTTCAGCCGCTGAAACGTCTGTTGTATCCGATCCATATCACCTCTCCTCTCCCGCGAATCCCTGACTCCCCTTCGCATCATACTCCAGCACACTCTCCAGGTCCTTGTCACCCCGCCCCGATAGACACACCACGATGCAACCGCCCTCACCGACCTCTTTTGCCTGCTTGCGCACCTCCGCAAGAGCATGACTCGACTCCAAAGCCGGAATGATCCCCTCCACCAGCGCCAACTCATGAAACGCCTGCACCGCCTCCCGGTCCGTAATGGACACGTAGACCGCCCGCTTCTTGTCCGCCCAGTAGGCATGTTCCGGTCCCACCCCCGGATAGTCCAGGCCGGCACTGATGGAATGCGCGTTGAGGATCTGCCCCTCGGGGTCCTGAAGCACATAGGACTTGCTTCCGTGCAGAATGCCCACCTGCCCTGCGCCGATACTCGCCGCATGCATACCGGTTCCCACTCCCAGTCCCGCTGCTTCAACCCCTACCAGCCTGACATTCGCATCCTGCAGGAAGGGGTAGAAGATTCCCGCCGCATTGCTCCCGCCACCTACACAGGCAATAACCATGTCCGGCAACCGTTTCTCCTGCTCCAAGATCTGCTCCCGGGTTTCCACCCCGATGACACTCTGGAAATCCCGCACCATGACCGGATACGGGTGGGGCCCCGCGACGGTTCCAATGACATAGAACGTTGTATCCACGTTGGCCACCCAGGCACGCAAGGCCTCGCTCATGGCGTCCTTGAGCGTCTTCGTCCCGCTCGACACCGGCACCACCCTTGCCCCAAGCAACTTCATGCGCTGGACATTGGGCGCTTGGCGCCGGATGTCCTCCTCGCCCATGAACACGTCGCACTCCATCCCGAACCGGGCTGCGACCGTGGCAGTAGCCACTCCATGCTGTCCGGCGCCTGTCTCCGCCATCAGCTTCCGCTTTCCCATCCTCCGGGCGAGCAATGCCTGGCCAAGCGTGTTATTGATCTTGTGCGCTCCCGTGTGGTTGAGGTCCTCCCTCTTGAGGTAAATTCTTGCCCCTCCGAAACGCTCCGTCAGCCGCGGGGCAAAATACAGGGGCGAAGGCCTGCCCACGTAGTGCTTGAGCAGATCCCTGAATTCCCGATCGAAAGAAGGATCATCCTTGGCCGCCGCGTATGCCTTCTCCACGTCGATCAAGGCCGGCATCAGCGTCTCCGCCACATAACGGCCCCCGAATCCCTCAAAATGTCCCGTGGTATCGGGAACGTTGGCCATTTTCATCTGGTTCTGCTTGCTCATCATTGCATCCATCCCTTCCCTGCTAGCCAGCCGCATCGAATGCCTCCCGCGCCACACGTACGAAATCCCTGACCTTGCCAGGATCCTTCCGCCCGGGCCATTGTTCGACCCCGCTGGCCACATCCACACCCAACGGACGGACTTTGCCGATCGCCTCCGCGACAGTCCCGGGCCCCAGTCCGCCGGCCAGCATCGCCCGGTGCTTGCGGGCAAATCCCTCCGCCTCATTCCAATCAATCTTCAGGCCACTCCCACCATAGCCGGCGCCTGCCGCATCCATCACGAACCGGTCCACTTCCCAAGTTCCCGGATCCGGCTTCCATACCCCGTCCGACAGTTTCACCGCCCGCCATGTGGCCACCCCATCCGGCGCCAGGGTACCCGGCATCTCCTCCCCATGATACTGAACCGCATGCAAACGGCAGGATTGTGTCAGCGCCCGCACAAATTCGGAACTTTCATTCACCACAACCGCCACCGCGCAAGCCTCGTCCGGCAGGCCCTGCAGGATCTGGCGCAAATCCTGCACGGCTATCCCTCGGGGAGAACGGCGATACAACACAAAGCCAAGGTAGTCCGCCCCCTGCTCCAGTGCCCACCGGGCATCAGCCAGATTCGTCAACCCGCATATCTTGATCTCACCCCGCATCATCCCTCTCCACGGATCATATCCCGCAAGGCCCTGCCAGGCGACCTCTTCCGAAGCAATGACTCCCCGATCAGGAATCCATCGTACCCCGCCTTTTGCAAACCCGTAATATCCTCCCGTGTCCGGATGCCGCTTTCGGCAATGCAAAGACGGTCCTCTGGAATGGCTGCCACCAAATTGCGCGCCGTCTTAAGATCGGTCTTGAGCGTTTTCAGGTCACGACTGTTCACCCCGACAATCGCACCCCGGCAAGACAAGGCCAGTTCCAACTCTTCCCGCGTATGAACTTCCACAATCACTTCGAGCCCGAGTTCCCGGCTCTCCTCGTAAAGAACTTCACATTGATGCCATTCCAGTGCGGCGGCAATCAGCAGGATCACGTCGGCTCCCCATGCCGCCGCCTCCGCCAATTGATACGGATCGCAAATAAAGTCCTTTCGAAGGATCGGCAGCCCGACCGCTTTTCGCACCGCCCGGAGATCTGCCCCGCTACCCAGGAAATGCGTTGGCTCCGTCAATACTGAAACCCCTATGGCTCCAGCCCGCTCATAGGCGGCGGCAATCCGCGCGGGAGCATAGGCCTCGCGCAACAATCCCGCCGACGGGCTGGCCTTCTTGACCTCCGCCACAATGCGCGGCGCCGTTGCATCGCGTAACCGGTCGGCCAGGCTATGGTGCACCCGCCGCTCCGCCTGCCAAAGCAAATCGGACAGCGGCAGGACCGCCTTGGCTGACCGGACCGCCACCTGTCGTTCCTTCACTATTTTAGCTAGAACATTCATCCCCAACCCCCTCTCTTAAAGAGAGATAAACCCTTCATTCGTCATCCTGCCATCTGGCTCCTGGATTCCGACTTCTGGATACCTCCCTCACCCCTTGCTTTTCTCAATCAGCCCCTGCAGCGCCCGCATGGCCCGCCCCGCATCAATGGACTCCCCTGCCAATTTGAAGCCTTCCTGCAAATCCCTGGCCTTTCCACCAGCTGCGATGGCCGCCGCCGCATTCAGGCAGACAATGTCACGGCGGGGCCCCTTTTCCCCGCCAAGAATAGCTCGCAGGATCGCGGCATTCGCCGCGGCATCACCGCCCGCCAGGCTTTCGATGGGCGCATAGTCCTCCACATAAGCCAACGGATCGAGATTATAGGTGCGAATGGTTCCATCCCGCAACTCACTGACACGGGTCGTCGTCGTTACCGTGATCTCGTCCATCCCGTCGTGTCCATGAACCACGAATACACGCTGGCTTCCAAGGACACGGAGAACCTCCGCAAACACCTCGGTTAGTTCAGGGGCAAATACCCCGAGTACCTGTCCCCTGGCGCCCGCAGGATTGGTGAGCGGGCCCAGAAGATTGAAAATCGTCCGAAAGCCCAATTCCTTGCGGGGACCCATCGCATGCTTCATGGCCGGATGCAACTTGGGCGCATACAGGAAACCGATCCCGACCTCGTGGATGCATTCCTCCATCACATCGGGCGTTGCTTCCAGGTTAACCCCCAGTTCACCCAGCACATCGGCGGACCCGCATCGACTGGTAATCGAACGATTGCCATGCTTGGCTACGGGGACCCCTGCCCCTGCCACAACAAAAGCCGCCGTCGTGGAAACATTGAATGTCCCAAGGGAGTCACCCCCCGTTCCGCAAGTATCCACAACCGGTCTTCCACGGGGATCCACAAACACCGAGTGCCGCCGCATGGAACGGCTCGCACCGGCAATCTCACCTGCCGTTTCACCCTTTATTTTCAAGGCGGTCAAGAAGGCACCCAGTTGTGCCGGCGTCGCCCCGCCTTCCATGATGACATCAAAGGCGCCCATCGCCTCCGTCTCGTTCAGATTCTCCCGCCGCACCAGCTTTTGCAGATAGTCTTTCATCTCAGCCATTCCCCATTAACCATGAACCATTCCAATGAAGTTCCTCAGCAGCCGCTTCCCGGACGGTGTCAGGACAGATTCGGGATGGAACTGTACCCCGTACGACGGATGGGAAATATGATGCATGCCCATCACTTCGCCATCTTCACTGAAGGCATCCGGGATCAGTTCCCCAGGCAGGGTTTCCTTCAGAACCGCCAGGGAATGATAACGTCCTGCAGGGAAAGGATTCGCCATCCCCTTGTACAAGGAAGATCCGTCATGTTTCACCTGCGAGACCTTGCCATGCATGATGCGCCTGGCATTGGAAACAGTGGCGCCAAAGGCCACTGCCATGGACTGATGCCCCAGACAAACCCCGAGCAGGGGCACTCGCCCGCTCATCCGGCGGATCAGTTCAACCGAAATACCCGCTTCGTTCGGCGTGCAGGGGCCCGGCGAAATCACCACACCAGCCGGGCGCATTGCCTCGGCCTCCGCCATGGTAATCGCATCATTCCGGAAAACACGGATATCCGCGCCGATGGCCGCCATCATCTGGACAAGGTTGTAGGTGAAGGAATCGTAGTTGTCGATCAGCAGAATCATATCACACCTCCACCAACTTGGAGCCCGTCTGCCGCCATTTGCAGGGCCTTCTGCATCCCTCGCGCCTTGTGACAGGTCTCCTGGTATTCCTTGTCCGCATCGGAATCAAAGACGATGCCCGCCCCGGCCTGAACCGACACCGCCCCGCTGCCCACCTCCAGGGTTCGGATGGTGATGGCAAGATCCATGTTGCCGTCATACCCGACGTAGCCGACTGCCCCGCCATATGCCCCACGGGGTTCAGGCTCCAATTCGTGAATGATCTCCATCGCGCGGATCTTGGGGGCCCCTGAAAGAGTACCGGCCGGAAATGTGGCCTTGATCACATCATAGGCATCCCGGCCCTTGCGCAGGACCCCCTGGACATGGGAAACAAGATGCATGACGTGGCTATACCTTTCCACCACCATGTACTCTGTCACCTGAACACTGCCGGTCTCGGAAACCCGCCCCAGGTCATTGCGCCCGAGGTCCACCAGCATGACGTGTTCAGCGCTTTCCTTCTCATCGGAAAGCAGTTCGTCGGCCAGTCGGCGATCTTCCACCTCCGTATTGCCGCGCGGGCGCGTCCCCGCGATGGGACGTAATTCCACCACATTACCGGTCAGGCGGACCATGACCTCGGGAGAGGATCCCACCAGGGTTTGCCCCCCCATCTTAAGAAAGAACGTGTAGGGCGAAGGATTCAACAGCCGCAACGCACGATACAGGTTGAGGCTGTTCAACTCAACCCGGGCAGTGAACCTCTGGCTCAGCACAACCTGGATCACGTCGCCCGCAACAATGTATTCCTTCGCCTTCCTGACCATTTCCCGGAAGGACTCAGGCGTCAGGTTGGACTCAAAGCGCACCTCCCCAACCCTGTCGGGAACCGGCTGGCCGGCCGGCTGGGCGAGCGTATGTTCAATCCCCTCGATTTCCGACATCGCCCGCCGGTAGGCCGCCTGGGGGGATGCAGATTCTGCCGGCCGCGTGCAAACTACAATCTTGAGCGTATGACGGAGATTATCAAACACAATCATCCGGTCGGCCAGAACAAACCGGCTGCGCAGGCGCACTGCCGGATCCCCCGCCTTGGGCGCGGGCAGCCGCTCAAATTCCCCCATGGCCTCATACCCCAGGAACCCGACTGCTCCCCCGACAAAACGCGGCAATCCGGGCACTGCCGCCACACTTACGTTCCGGAAAATGCGGCGCAATTCCTCCAAACCGCCCGATGGCGGCTGCCGGTGATCCACTTCCAGGAATGGACGGGGATCCACGCCCACAAAAGAGTATCGCCCCCACTTCTCACCACCCTCCATACTCTCCAGCAGGAATGCGTTTTCACGGCTCATGAACCGCTGCAGGACGGAGACAGGCGTCTCCATGTCCGCCAGCACCTCCTTGTAAACCGGCACAATGTCATACGACTGCGCCAGCGCCTCGTAGTCTTTCTGGTTCGGCGTCATCATGTTTCTACGTATAGAAACATCCGCCGGAAACGTCAACTCTTTTTTTCATTGAAAAGCTTCCACAGCATCTTTGACGAAGCAGTGCCGGGATTGTATAGTGACCGCCTTAGGTGGAAGGGTGGCTGAGTGGTTTAAAGCGCCGGTCTTGAAAACCGGAGATCCGCAAGGGTCCGGGGGTTCAAATCCCTCCCCTTCCGCCAATTCGAGCCTCTCGGTCATTAACGCGGGCAGCAACGGGCTCGAATGCACTGTCTTGCGATGAAGCGCCGAATCCAAAGCGAAGTTCCAGAGTCCGATTCCGGTACTGAATTGCTGGCGTACCTATCCACCCGGTTCACCTACAGGCCCTGCGAAGCCTGGGCCACCAGCATCCGGGAACATCACGTCCTCGTAAACCAGGCACCTGCCCGTGCTGAACAACCTCTGCAGGTCGGCGATACGGTGGAGTTCATAGCCCCGGATGTCCAGGAACCCCGCGTCAGCTTTGATATCGGGATCCTCCATTCCGATCATGACCTGATGATTGTGGACAAGCCGGCGAACCTGCCGTGCCATCCCGCCGGCCGCTACTTCAATCATACGCTTTGGGCCTGGTTGAGGGAACGGGGGGTCGAAAAGCCGGCCATCATCAACCGGCTCGACCGCGAGACTTCCGGATTGCTCATCGTCGCTCTCACTCCGCAGGCGGAATACCGCTGCAGACGTCAATTTGCCGCTCACCGCGTCCACAAGGAATACTTGGCAATTGTGGAAGGCACATTCCCCGCATCGCTGGATGCCAAAGGCTGGCTGATACCCGACCCCGGCTCAAACTTGAAACGACACCGCGCATTCGTCCCGGAAACCACTGCCAGTTCGACCCGCGGCGAACAGGCTGAAACCGTCTTTGAAATTGTTGTCAGACATAACGGGATGAGTCTCGTAAAGGCCAAGCCTCATACCGGCCGCCTGCATCAAATCCGGGCCACCCTCTGTTCATTGGGATATCCTGTCGTCGGGGACAAGGTGTACGGAGTTGATCCCGGAATGTTTCTCCGTTTCTGCACAGATACACTCAGCGAAAGCGACTGGCATCGCCTTCGCGTCAGAAGACAGGCCCTCCACGCATCCTGCCTGGAGTTCCAGCATCCCGTCAACAACCGCAGGATGCACTTTGAATCCCCGTTGCCAACAGAACTCGCAAACTTGGTGTTCCCGGAACGGGAGCCCCCTATTCCAGATGCAAGCGCGCAACGGAATCCGGATACAATAATGGCCAGCGTTCACCGCTCAGCCACCACCCACGCCCCGTGACAATTACTCCCTGCCCAAGCAGTTCAGCCATCTCCGTATCCCGCCCGCGCACATAGGCGACCTTGACTTTCTTCCCTTCCACTTCGTCAACCAAACGGTATTCCACACCCCGGAAAATGGCCATCGGCACGCGTTCCACCACACCCCGCCTCTTGATGACAGCCCCTTGACCCAGCACCGGAGCCAGGTTCTCCAGCCGTACACCCTCCGGCAAGGCTGCAGGGCCATGGGTCGTACTTTGTTCGGGCATTCCATCCGCCGCTACACTCACAAGGGAATCCGTCTCATTGGTTTGAACCGGCGAAGGCACAGGCGGTCCCGGCATTTCGAGGTATTCCTTCCTGACCCAGACCGTGATGCCATCCGGCGGGACAATACTCACCCAATCGCCGCGGGTATCCCGGACTTGGACCGTGGCCCCGCTACACAAGAAGCCCACAGAGCGGTAACTCACTCCCGGGCCAGACCTCACATTCACCTTGTCCGCATTGACCCTGCCATCCTTGAGGAACTCCCCCTTAACCCAAACCCCAAGATGGCTCGGGGCCTGGACTTCCGCCCATTCTCCCTCTGCACTCAGCACAACAAGTAAATCACCCTGATTCACCTGCCCCACGACTTCAGAACCCTCCAAAGGTCGCGCCCTTAAATTCAGCCGGTTGGACAGGACCCGTGTCTCCTGCCCAGCCAGGGACACTGCCGCGACAACCGAAACAACGCCCGCCGTAATCAACCATTTCATTCCCATCCTCCTTCCTCTTCCAGATTTCTGTCGCCTGATTCTTCTTCTTTGCCGCCTGAATTCTGAATTCCGGATTCTGCATCCCTGCCTCTACCCTTTGCCCCTGCCGTCCCCCACCCCGCATCCCGGAAGAGCATCTTTCGCTCCTCGTCGGTCAGATCCCGCCATTGACCCGGACGCAAATCCCCCAGTTGCAGGCTCCCCACCGCGACCCGCCTTAGCCGGAGTACCTTACGCCCCACCTCGGCAATCATCCGGCGAATCTCGCGTTTCCGCCCCTCCTTGAGAACCAGACGGTATTCCGGCTTGCCGGCTCCCAACGCGCAGACCGATTCCGCTTTCAGAACCTCGCCTTCAGACTCGATTCCCTTCAACATACGCTGCACCATGGCAGTATCCAGGCTCCGGTCAAGCAGGACATGATAAACCTTTCGCGTCTCATACCTCGGGTGAGTCAGTGCCAGTGCCAAATCCCCGTTATTGGTCACAATCAGCAGCCCCTCACTGTCGCGATCCAGACGGCCCACGGTGAACAGACGCTCGGAAATGCCGGGAAACAGGTCGAGAACCGTGCGCCGTCCATGGGTATCCCTGGAGGTACACAGTACACCGCGTGGTTTATTGAGGAGGAAATATCGCTTCGCCTGGAGTCCGAGCCGCCGGCCATCCAGCAAGACCAAATCCAACGCAGGATCAACGGTAAAGCCCTGCTCGCGGACTACAACTTCATTGACGGTCACCCGCCCCGAAACAATCAATTGCTCGGAAGCCCGGCGCGAAGCCACGCCGCACGCCGCCAGGTATTTCTGCAGACGGACCCGCCTACTCGGGTTTCGTCTTGGGAATCCCGACGCCGCGGTCCGAAGGCTGCCACTTGCCGCGCTTGCGGAGGAGGTCGATTCTTTCAAAACGCTTGAGGACATTGCGCTTCGTCGCAATCTTCTGGGCCGATTTCAAACTTGCATGCTGAGACATGATCCCACTCCAAACTGCTCTTTCGTTACGATTTACAAGGCCGTACATCATATACAACCCCCCTCCCCTGTCAATCCTAACCTGAAGCCGATTGCCGCCACTCATTGCGCCCCTGCACACAAGGTGTATAATACCCTCATGAAAACTACCCTGCTTGTGTTGCTTTGCTTCGCCGTAGTTCAGGCAACAGGCCAAACCGACAACAATGAAATTCCCGTTTTCCAAACCTATGAAATCGGTTTCGCCGATGCATCCAACACTGTGGAAGTGACCAGAACCCTGATCGCGCCCGATGGCAAGGTTTTCTATGACCCCGCAACCCGCAAACTCATGGTTCTGGCATCCAGCAATCATCATGTTTCAGTCGCCGCCCTTCTCCAGCAGCTGAATGTTCCGCCAAGGAACGTCAGCGTAACCGTACGCTTCCTCGGTCAGGGTGAAAACCGTCAGACCGATGCATCCCTAACCGGCAGCGGGGGCGTGATCATTACAGGGAACGGCACAAGGCCCGGTTTTTCCATCCAGCCGAAAATCGGGCATCAAACCAGCCGGAACAACAGCCGGACCAGCCAGCAATTGCTTGTGGCAAGCGGGCGTCAGGCTTCCATCTTTATCGGCGAAGAAGTGCCCTATATCGAGTGGTTTATGGAGTATGGCCGTCGTAATCACTATTTCGAGGAACGCATCGCCTGGCAGCGCGTGGGGGCAAGCCTGGTGATTGAACCACTTATCGTCGGAGACGGTCCCTCGATCCGGCTTCGGATCACACCCGAACTTAGCGGCCTGGTCAACAACAACCCCTGCAGGACCCGGTTCGCCAATGTCGCGACAGAAGTGATCGTCAACGATGGCGTGCCATTCTCCCTGGGCGGTTTGGCGGAGAATAATGATTTCTACTCCCGTTTCCTCATAGGCGTGGACCGGAGCGGGGGCCGTCAATCGCTGGAAATCGAACTGACAGCCCGGATCGTGGCACCCTCGGGCTCCTCCGTGAGTCCATGAGATTCAGCATCCCATCCCCTGCGCAATCGAATTGCATCTTCGACCGGAAGTGCTTAAATAAGCTTGTGGGAAGCGAGACAAGTGACTGGATGCCGGCTCTGAGACAATCCGGCAGGTGACCGGTGAGGACCGGCGGTATAACTGCAGAAAGAGTGTGCATACCATGAGTACATGTACCGTAGTAACCGCCAATAACAACTGCGCGAGATTCTTTATCCTACAGGAATCCGCGGTTCCCGAAATGGAGTCCAGCCCCAGGCTGGTGGAACAGTATTCCATGCTCAATCCGCGCAAAGAAAAGTCCGAAACCAAGCGACTCGGCAATGCCACCAGCGGCCGCAATCGGGCCCCTTCCGGCGGAAGCTATTCCTTCGATGATCATCGCGGAAAACATGAAATGGAAGTTCTGCGGCGCTTCGCCAGGCAAATCGTATCAGGCGCTGTAAAACTTACCCGCAAGCAGGATGCCGGCAATTCACTCGTACTGGCCGTGGAAAAAAGGCTGTTGGGCCTGATCCGCGAAGAATTGGGCGAATTCAAGACCAACGGGCTCATCATCAAGGAATGTGACCGCGACATGGCAGGAGAATCCGCCTTCAAAATTCAAGACCTCCTTGCCCGACGCGGCCTGGTCCCGAAAATGGAAAAACCGAAACAGAGAGTCAGGAAAACGTAAGATGGCCTCTTACACGCCAAGCAGTACGCGCAACAGCATATTGGCGACGGGACCGATTACCAGTTCGAGCACGCCAACCCAGAGAAGCGCAAATACAATAATAAATCCGTATGGCTCGAGACGCATATAACGCTCCAGCCATTCCCCCTTCAGCACTCCATATAGGACCCTTGAACCATCCAGAGGCGGCACAGGGACCATATTAAAAACTCCCAGCGCCACGTTGGTCACACAGAAGTAGGCCAGGAATACCGCCACCGCCTCACCGCCGAATGGCGCCACCAGCCGGAATAGAACGGCGGCAATCACAGCGAGGCAGAAATTGGTCAATGGGCCCGCTGCGCCCACAATCATAATCCCTTTCCGAGGATCACGGAAGTAGTATGGATTGAATGGAACCGGCTTGGCCCATCCCAGGACAACAGGACTATGAGTGAATACCAGGATCAGGGGTAGCAGGACCGACCCCACCAGATCAATGTGCGCCAACGGATTCAAGGTGATGCGGCGGGAGAATTTCGCAGTCGGATCTCCCAGCCGGTAAGCGGCATACCCATGTGCCACCTCATGGAGAATGATGGAGAAAATAAAAGCCGCAAACATCATGATTTTCCCGGGATCCAACACGTCCTGCCTCCTCGCTTGTATTCGCAGAGTGAGTCACTGTACATCTTCATCCCTCTTCTGGCAATGACGACCGGACCACATGTCGTGGTGCATGCAAAGCTTCCTATTTTGTGCGTTGAAGCTTCCACGACGTGCGTTGAAGCTTCCGGCAGGTTAGACGCTCCAGTCTGGTCCAGTTCCCTCATATCGCAGCAAGAGGATGGGTTTGCCATTGGTTTTGG
>CAIVSY010000030.1 GCA_903908715.1 uncultured bacterium | reverse complement strand
CGGACACTCCTTCACCGGGTACGCCAGCGCCGCCCCATCGACTCGCTCCGCCCCCTTGCTCAAGGCCTCCAGCAATCCCGGCTGCCCGGGTGGCATGGGGAATATCCCCGCCAGGCGGGGCCGCCGCAGGTCGAAATCGATCAGCAATACCCGTTTCCCCTTCCGCGCCCAGGCCGCCGCCAGATTACAACTGGTCACGGTCTTCCCTTCCCCCGGCGCGGAACTGGCGACAAGCACGACGCCGGACCGTTCCTTATGCTCGGGTGAATCCAGCATGGCCCGCAATCCGGCAAACCCTTCGGCCACCTGGCTGAACTGCTGATGCAAGGTCGCCGTTGCCACGGAAGCCCTGTCCTTGCTTTTCACATGGGGCACAACGGCCAGGACCGGAACTGGGCCGCCAGCCAAGTCCTCCGGTCCCGCGATGTGATCCTCCAGGGAGTCCTTGGTCAACGCCAACCCAACTCCCAGAAGCATACCCAGCATCGCCGCAAGCACCACCACCCGCGCGGGTCTCGGATTGACGGCCTGGGCGGGAACCGTGGCCCTCTCGACGATCTTGACCGTTGCCGTATTCTCGTCCGCCGCCATGCGCGCGTCCTGGATGCGCGTGAGAATCCCGCGGTAGGCCTGGTCGGCCGCGTCACGCGACCGCTCCAAGGTCAGCAGCCGGGTCCGGATCTCGACAATCCTGGACTCCAAGTCGGATGCCAAGCCGGCCTGTGCGGCCTTCTTCTGGCGCAGGCTCTCCGCCTGGCGCGTCAACAGGGAACGGTTGGACTGCGTGGTGGCCTTTGCCCTGGCGAGCGCATCCATGGCCTGCGCACGGTACAATTCAACGACACGGTCCTTCGCCTGGACTTCCGGATGTTTCGCCGTGTACCGGGTCAGCAGATTGCCGCGTTCCGCGATGGCCGTGCGCCATTTTTCCAGCGCGCTCCGGATTTCCTCAGCCCGGGGAATCGCGGCAGGCAGTTCCCCGGCCCGCTCAGGATCAAGCGCAAGGCCTTCCAGCGCCGCCAGCAGATCGCGTTCACACGCCTCACGGCTTTCGATATCCACCAGGGACTTGTTGAAATCCAGCAGCGACTCCTCCACCGTCTTCCGCTGGCTTTCCAAGGCGTCGATCCGGTTGGCCTGGCGGAATTGCAGCAACGTGTCATCCGCTTTCTGCACTTCCTTGCGCTGGGATTCCGCCTGGGCCTCCAGCCATACAACCGCGGCATCGGAGCTGATCCGGTTCTCGTCATAGGCGCTGGCTTCTGCCGCTTCCGCGAAGGCATTACAGGCCGCTGAAGCCACAGCCGGATCAGCATCCTCAAACTCGACCCGGATCAGCCGCGACCGCCGGATAAGCGACAGTTTCAGGCCAGCCTGATAGCGCTGCAACCGGCGTTCGCGATCCGCCGCCGGATCGGGCGCGGCGTTGTCTTCCCTTGCCCGGAGTGCCTCGGGCCGCGCCGCCACCAGCCGGTCCAGTGCCACTAGCAGCAAAGACCGCCCCTTGAATTTCTCCAGCCTGGTGTTGAAAATCTCCTCGGACTGCCCGGCGACCGACTGGTCCTCGATCACCGCCGCCTGTTGCGTCAAGATGCGTGGACGCCGCACACTGAGTTCCACAAGGCTTGTGGCACGGTATATCTTGGGCGTCGTCCACAGGTAATACGCCGCCGCCGCCAGGACAAGCAGAAGCACCAGCAGCACGGTTACCCATCTCCTTCTTATCACTCTCAAGATCCTGCGCAGATCCAACATGCCTGCAGAGCTACCCGCAGCATCCCCATACAGAGGATATGTGTAGGGCAGTGCGGCATAACTCTTTTTTTCACCGGAATCCGGTTGATGTATCGTGTTCATAAGTCGTGCAGAGTGGGAAACAGTCACGAAGTGGTCCACAGGCAATTTGGTTATGTACACTTCAGGCTGAACACCCCGCTTATCGTTGGAATTTGTGTGCACGCCCCCCCCCAGCATATTCGTTCTGACTCAGCCTATGCACAGGCAGCGCACCCGCGCGCTGGAGCGCCACTGCCCGAGCCCCCAATCCGGGGCAATAGCGCCAGCAATGCCACCCATGTCCAAAGAATCGCGGGACACCTGAACGGCAAATCAATCAGGCTGAACACCACCACAAGCGTCAACCCGGCACACGTCATAGCGCGAACCAATCCATTCCCAGCATGCCGACGAAGGCAAGCGACAATCAAAACACTCAACGCCAAGAGCATCAAGCCCACGCCAACCATCCCGAACTCCGCAATGAACTGAAGCGGGTCGTTATGAACGTTGGCCCACCCACGGTTGCGCCGGAGAGCCTGCTGGTTCTCCGGCGTCATGTGAAACGCAGCAAGGTACCGGAATCCCCACCCGCCAACGCCGTATACCGGGTCGGCCCTGAACACATCCCAGCCTGCCTTCCATAGCATCGGTCGCACCGACAAGTCCAAGTTCAATCCCGCCAAACCGGGAATCATCTGGCACAGGGGGGCGTGTTTCACCTCGAATTCGCGGCGAATATCCACACGGCCAAATCCGGAAACCGCGAAGAACAGGACGGCGGCCACCGCCACCGTCGCTACCACGGCATTCAGCCTGGTCACAGGCCGCAACCAGCGCCAACCTCGAAACAGTCCATAGCCCGCGATGAACATCGCCAGCAACCACGCAAGGATCACCCCGGCGCGGCTCAACGATAGATTGGCGCCGGCCAGACACAACACCATCGCCGTTCCCAGCGTCCATGCCCGTCCACGGTTCCGTATAGAGCTCGGGCGCAAAACCTCACGAAACAAGAGGCCGGCCGCCAGGGCCGCGACCATGACAAAATAGGCGGCAGCATGGTTGGAGTAGGCAAACGAAGCGAAGAATTGGCACTTCAGCGGAATGATCCAATAAAGCGCCTTCGTCTTGCTCGTATATTGGATAATACCAAAAACCGCCAGCACACCACCGCCATACACCACCCACCGGGCAATCTGAGCCACGCCCTGCCGTGTCAGGCATGGCGCCCGCATGGCCACCCCCAACACCCAGGCGGGAAAGAACCAATACACCATCTCCAATGCCTCGTCTCTCGTGAACGCCCACGGCCATCCCGGATTCCTCGGCGCAGAGTAGTTCCAACGGTCAAATTCCACATCGAAGTACAAGACTCGTCCCGCATTCGACCACTGAATCCCCAAATAGAGAAGGAACAAAGAACCTGCCCAGAAGAAAGCATCCCCAGCCCACCATGGCCACGTTTGCCGCACGGCTGCGCCACCCCCTGCACGACCAGAGAACAACGCCAGGAACAGTATGAGTCCGGCCGCCAATGTGAATAGAGGCAAGTCGCGACTGCGCAAACCCGCAAGAGCCCACGGCGCCACCACGAGAAATGCACCGGCACTCAGGGTCAAACGCTTCTCATCGGCGAGTCCATTCACGATAGCAACCATACATGAAGCCTGAGGTCATTGTCCGGAATCTTTCATCCGGCGATACGCCAACAATTCAAAACACATGCAGGACCGCGGATTGTTGGCCTGCCGCTATAAGGTCTGCCCTTCGTAGCCCGATGCGATTGGCGGAGGAATGATTGGCGGCGGATCATCCTTGGTCTTCTGGCTGGTTCCACCCAACTTCTGCATCGCGGCTTGGTAGGATGTTCCAAATGCCTGTGCCAGCGCCGCGCCTTCAGCCCCCACGAGGGCAATCGCCCCCTGAATTCTAGACACCGCTCCGGGCGTGGCAACAATCGCCCCACTGGCAGCCACAGCCGCACCCACAGCGCTGGCAAAAGCCATGTGAGCCTGAGGCGTAACGACTGCGAAAGCGACACTGATGACGGCCGTAATCCGCGCCCTCTGCCCATCGGAGGACAAACCGAGCCCCAAAACCCTGGCGACCACCAGTTTCACAACTTGCGCGGCCTGCTCCGGACTGGCCTCCTTAAGCAATGCCGCCATGTTGACACCCGGATCCTTCGCCGCCGCGATAATCCCCGTTTCGGTCGGCGGGGTGAACGCACCCTGCGCCACCGTGGTCGCCTGGATTGTCATCACTCCCACTATACAGAATATTGCGATCCTATTCATTTCTCCGGTCCTTCTCTGGGTTCGATACAAACTTAACCTGTCAATACTGGAACTGAACACCAAACCCCGCACGGGTTTCATCGTAATCACCGACATTCGAATCCACCAACTCGTAGCTTGCATCGGCATATACCTTCATGAACCTCGCGGGGACAAGATAGTCCGCACGGACCCGGACGGCCACTCCCCTATCCACCCGGTCCACAACAGCCCCGTTGTAGGGAACGGGATCCAAGTAGTCATCCACACGGCAGGCGCCATTTCCCGAAAGAACCACGGACGGGGCCATCCGGTACGTGCCACCCATCCAGAAGATTGAAAATGCAGCCGCGTTGTCCTCGTACATCGGCACAAGCTGGATCCCGTTCCGTGCGCCACCCTGCACCGTCAATTTGTCGGTGGCCAACCATGTGCCACTGGCATCGAAATTGAATCCCGTTTCCTCACCCTGGTCTTCGGGCCGATGATACCGCTGAACGCCGCCGCCAGCCTTGTAACTCATCTTGTCGGTGCCCTTGGTCTTGAACCCCAGCCAAGCCGCATAGTATTCAGCCGAACCGCTTAGCGCTTCACCACCCTGCGCCCCCCCTTTTAGGGTCACAAAACCTGCTGTCTTATCCGTCAGGCACTGCGCGACTTCAATCTGTGCAACATGGCTGTGAAGATCCAGCAGATCGGATCTATCGTAACCCACGGAATCAAAGCGATAGCCAGCGTCCATATCCATCTTGTCAGTCAAAGTCCGCCCCGCCGACAAGCCAACCTGATTGACATCACGCCGACTGCGGGTGACTGCATCCATGACCGAATCCGGCGACACCCCCCCCACCGCAGCCTCGGCCCCATACACATCAATATCCTCGACTCGACGCAAAGATTGGCTCAGTTCAAGAAGAACCTCCTCCCGGGTCCCGTGCTTCACCCTGAACATCTCCCCTGCAACATTGAAATCCTCTCCCTCCGTTTCAACATAGGTCCGCGAGGAAAGGAATCCCATCATGTTACCATCCAGATTGAACGCCGTATATCCGGCCCGAAGACCGATGGTTGTGTCGAGAAACATATCCTCCTGGGGACCTTCAGGCTCCTGCCGGATGTTGGAGTCATAGAATCCGCCAACATCCATAAAGGGACTGAGCACCCATTGCCCCATGTGAATACCGTCCCCGGGCTGTCCAAAACCTATTGCTGACACTGCAACAACGAACAGCCAAGCAATGACAACACTCTTCTGAATCTTCACGCTCTGGTCTCCTTATAAGCCCCACTGAACTTCCAGCCGTCTCCTGTCACACGCCCCCGTAACCAATGACAGTTAGAACACAAGTTCCGGGACAAAAATCACATCGTCAGACTGCACACCCACATCCTGCTCCACACGCCCACGCGCACCAACCGCACGCAGATCAACCTCAAGAACCACACTTCGGCCTCCGTCCGTCCGGCGAGTGATGCGAATCGCCGTATCCTTTGCACTGGTGTCAAACCCGCCAGCCAGCTGGATGGCTCCACTCACGGTCATGTCACGAGTCGCGGGTAAACTCACCCGCCCGGGTTTCTTAACCCTCCCAAGCACGGTCACAAAACCCCAAGGTGACAAGGCCTCACCACTGTCATCACGAACAAATTCAACCACCACTTGCGGATCGATGAAGTACTCCTGGTATTCCCGGGTTAGGCGCTCGCACAGTTTTTCCAGGGTCAACCCTTCAACGGAAATCGTATCCAACAGTGGCAACATCAATGTGTTCCGCTCCGACACCCTTTTCGCCCGTTCATCGATTTCTTTCTTTCCCGACACAATGACAGAGATCTCCACAACAAGGCCTGGACGTAGCTGGGCTTCTCCCTGCCGCACAGCCTTAATCTCCACCTGCTGCCGAACTCTCTCCGCAGGCAGTTTCCCTTGCCGGAACGGGACTGCACAACCGGCGACAAACACAAGCAGAACAAGGAAAACAGCAGTGAATCGCTTCATGGCATTACCTGTCCATACGCGGGCAGCAGAACCACCAACCACGCCCTTATCAATGCTACCTGTAAAAAAGCAGTCTATTGAATGGAGCAAACTCCGTTCCCGTTACTTATGCATCACGAGCAGTACCTGTTTTATCTGAAAGGAACACTACGATGCATCATTTGCAGAGGTGATAATCACATGAACCGGAATACAAGGCGTGTAGAAACTTTACCACTCTAATGGTAGCAATACCCGCTGTCGGGCGCTTTGCGCAGGAGCGACTCTCCGAGATGAATTCCCCCTGGCAGGACAAGGAATTCGTAGCGCCTAACCAGAATTCGACAAGGCTTCAAGTTGGGAAACGCCTGTCCCTCAATACCGGTAATGCGAGGGTTTGAACGGCCCCTTGACGGGCACCCCGAGATACCGGGCCTGCCGCGGGCTCAGCTTCTCGAGCTTCACACCCAGCTTGCCCAGATGCAGGGACGCCACCTTCTCGTCCAGATGCTTGGGCAGCACGTACACGCCCACCGGGTATTTCCCGGGATTCGTGTACAGCTCGATCTGCGCCATCACCTGGTTGGTGAAACTGTTCGACATCACAAAGCTCGGATGCCCCGTGGCGCACCCGAGGTTCACCAGCCGCCCCTCCGCCAGCAGGATCAGCGTCCTGCCGTTCGGGAAGGTGATCTTGTGCACCTGCGGCTTGATCTCCTGCCACCGGTACTTCTTCAGGTTCTCCACCTGGATCTCGCTGTCGAAATGGCCGATGTTGCAGACAATCGCCTGGTCCTTCATCCGGCGCATGTGCTTCTCGGTAATGACATCGCAGCAACCCGTGGCAGTCACAAAGATGTCGCCGATCCCGCACGCTTCGTCCATGAGCATGACCTGGTAGCCTTCCATCGACGCCTGCAGCGCGCAGATGGGATCGATCTCGGTGACAATCACCCGCGCGCCCTGGCCCTTGAGCGACTGGCAGCAGCCCTTGCCCACGTCCCCGTAGCCGGCCACCACGCACACCTTCCCGGCCAGCATCACATCCGTCGCCCGCATGATCCCGTCAGGCAGCGAGTGGCGGCAGCCGTACAGGTTGTCGAACTTGGACTTGGTCACGGAATCGTTGACGTTGAACGCGGGGAAGAGCAGTTCCTTCTTCTCGCACATCTGCTGGAGGCGGTGCACGCCGGTGGTGGTCTCCTCGCTGACCCCGCGGATGCCGCGCACAATCCGGTGGAAGCGCCGGGGATCGCGCTTGAGGGACTTCCTGAGCTGCTTGAGAAGGATCCCTTCCTCCACGCTCTCCGGCTTGCGGTTCAGGACCGACGGATCCTCCTCGGCCTTGTAGCCCAGATGGACAAACAGCGTCGCGTCACCGCCGTCGTCGAGGATCATGTTCGGCCCGCCGCCCTTGCCCCAGTCGAGGATGCGGTCGGTGAACTCCCAGTATTCCTCCAGCGTTTCGCCCTTGTAGGCGAACACGGGGGTGCCCGTGGCCGCGATGGCGGCGGCGGCGTGGTCCTGGGTGGAGAAGATGTTGCAGCTGGCCCAGCGGACCTTGGCCCCGAGGTGCTGGAGGGTCTCGATCAGCACGGCCGTCTGGATGGTCATGTGGAGCGAGCCGGTGATCCTCGCGCCCTTGAGGGGCTTCTGCCGGCCGAACTCTTCGCGCATGGCCATCAGGCCCGGCATTTCCTTCTCGGCAAGCTCGATCTCCTTGCGGCCGAAATCAGCCAGCTTCATGTCCCGCACAACGCAATCCGTCTTCTTCATGGCATTCCCCTTTTGCTTGATTCGAACCTCGAGAATAGCAGGTGTTCCGGATCAATTCCAGAAGGGAAACAGCAGGACACTTCCCCGGTTTTTCGTGTCGTTCCCGCACTCCGTCGCGAAGCGACCGTGGAGAGCGCCGGCTCGACAGCGCCGGCTCGCGGTCAGGGCTGCTTCTTCCCGCTGAAGGAGGCGGCATGCGCCTCGCGCTCGGCCAGCTCCAGATCGTATTCCGTCATGATCCGGGCCAGCTCCTTGAAGGTGATGCGCGGCTTCCAGCCCAGCCTGGCGCGCGCCTTGGACGCATCACCCAGCAGGTAATCCACCTCGGCAGGACGGAAGAAACGCGGGTCGATCTTCACGTATTCATGCCAGTCAAGATCCAGCAGGCCGAACACCTCGTCCAGGAACTCCGCCACGCTGTGGGCTTCGCCGGTCGCCACCACGTAATCATCCGGCTGTTCCTGCTGCAGCATGAGCCACATCGCCTCGACATAGTCGCGCGCATGCCCCCAGTCGCGCCTGGCGTCGAGGTTGCCCATGAACAATTCCTTCTGGAGCCCGGCCTTGATGCGGCCCGCGGCCCGCGTGATCTTGCGTGTGACGAAATTCTCGCCGCGCCGCTCGCTCTCGTGGTTGAACAGGATCCCGTTGCTGGCGTGCATGCCGTACGATTCACGGTAGTTGATTGTCTGCCAGTAGCCCGCCACCTTCGCCACGGCGTAGGGACTGCGCGGATGGAAGGGCGTCCTTTCGCCCTGCGGCGGCGGCGCCGCGCCAAACATCTCCGAGGAGGACGCCTGGTAGAAGCGCACCTTCTGACCGGTCGCCACCGTGTAGTCGCGGATGGCCTCGAGCAAACGCAGCACGCCAAGAGCCGTGACGTCCGCCGTATATTCGGGCTGGTCGAACGAGATGCGGACGTGCGACTGGGCGGCGAGGTTGTACACCTCGTCGGGCTTGACCTTGGTCATCACATGCCGCAGCGAGGAACTGTCGGCCAGATCCCCGTATTCCAGGCGCAACGGCTTGCCTGCATGGGTTTCCATGATGTGGTCCACCCGGCTGCGGGCAATCGAGCTGGAGCGGCGCACAATGCCGACAACCTCATACCCCTTATCCAGCAGAAGTTCCGCCAGGTAGGAACCGTCCTGCCCCGTAATCCCCGTGATCAATGCCTTCTTGCTCATTTCGCTTCCCCGTTCGCCTTTGTTTGAAAACCCTTCGACCCGTCCTGCAACAAGAGTCTGAAGGGCATGAAGATAAACACCTTTTGCCCCCGCGGAAAGTCCGAATTTTCCTCCGGGAGGCGCGGCCTCCGCCTCATGGGCCCGCGCCCTTGAGGATTCCCGATGCGGCCAGCAACAGCACCATGACCTCCAGCGCGACGATCACGGCATAGCTCCTGTCCTTCCCCCGGACCAGGAGCGGCAGGACCGACAGGTAACAGGCAACGGTGGCGCCCGCCAGCACGGCAATCCCCGCAAGATTCATGAAATCCCCGTGCCCCGCGAGGGCCAGCCACCCCCAGCCCGCGGGCGATCCCGTCGCCGCCAGGTATTCCTCGACGGGCAATCCCCAGTAGTCCGGCAACCTGGCAAGCGGGATATGCGGCGCGCACCAGCCGGAAAGATAAAGGACGAAGGACACCACGAGGCAGAACAAGCCGGCTCGCTTGCCCGCAAGGAGCACACGGGCATACCGCTCCTGCACCTCCGATATTCCACCCTTTTCAGCCATGTGCGTTCCCCTCAATTCCAGACACCCAACCCCTTAAGCAATGCCCGCACCCCCGAGAACAACAGCAGACCGGCAACCACGGAACGGATCGACGAGGGCTTCGCACGGGCCAGGAGCCTGACCCCAAGCCGGGCCCCCAGCATGACGCCGATCACCGACGGAACCACAAGGACCGGAAGCACCGCCCCGCGGTTGATGTAGACCCATGCGGCCGACGTGCCGGTGATCGAAATGAGGAAGGAACTCGTCGAGACCGCCACCTTCAGCGGCACGCCCATCACAAGGTTCAGGACAGGCGTGCTGGCCCAACCCGCCCCCAACCCGAACATCCCGGCGATCATTCCAACCGCAACGAACAGCAGCAGGCCGACCGGTGTACGGTGGACCTTCCACGGAATGTCCCGCCCCGTGGCCGCCTCGTGATAGATGCCCGTGATCCTCAACGCCTGCGACAGGGCATCCGCCTCCGGCACTTCCGGGTATTCCGGGTTCCGCGAGAGCAGAAGGATGACAACAATCGCAAGGATCGTGACCCCCAGCGCGATGTTCACCACATCCGCCGGGAGCACTAGGCCGATCATGGCCCCCGCCATCGAGCTACAGGAAGCGACCAGCGCCAGGGGCGCCGCCAGGCGGAAGTCCGCCAATCCCTGCCGCAGCAACCGGGGCCCCGCCGAGAGGGTTCCCGCGACACCCATCACCAGCGCCGCGCCTCGGACAAAATCCAATCCGAAAGGAAAGAACCCTCCCACGATCGGCACAAACAAGACGCCGCCCCCGACCCCCGCCAGGACCGAAACCACACCGAGAAGGAAACACACGGCCAGAAGGAGCAGCGGCCAGACCCACCAGGGCGCTCCGGTTGCCGCCACGCCCGCGGAAGCGGCCGCGGCTTCGCCATCGGAAGCCAGGGCAACGCCGACCCCGCACACCACCGCAAGCCATGCGGCAACGAGAATGATGGAGGACCGACGCACCATGCGCTGTACCGTGCCAAACATGTTCCGCCGCCGTCAAGGACCGGATTACCCGGACCGGATCGCCCTTGATCCTTATGCCGCAACAAGGCTACAGTTCCACCATGAAACGCACCGACATCCCGTTCGTGCACCGCTGCCTCAGGAAGCACTTCGAGAGCACGCGCAGCCCGGTTTCGTCCTTCATGCAGTCACGCACCAGCGAACCCTACCGCGTGCTCGTGGCGACGATCCTGAGCTCGCGGACGAAGGACCAGACAACGGAGGTCGTTTCCGCACGCCTCTTCAGCGAAGCCCCATCCCCGGCCATGCTGCGGCGTATCCCCCTGCCCCGCATGGAAACCCTCCTGCATCCCGTGGGGTTCTTCCGCACCAAGGCACGCCTGCTGAAGAAACTCCCCGACGCCCTGGACCAGCTGTTCCAGGGGAAGATCCCCCAGACAGTGGAGGAACTCGTCAGGCTCCCGGGCGTCGGCCGGAAGACAGCCAACCTGGTCGTGTCCGAGGCGTTTGACAAGCCCGGTATCTGCGTGGACATCCATGTGCACCGGATCTGCAACCGGCTGGGCCTGCTCCGGACTGGCACGCCGGCCGAGACGGAAATGCGGTTGCGCCGGATCCTGCCGGTCCGCTATTGGAAAACCTGGAACCGCTACCTGGTGGCATTCGGACAGACACTGTGCACGCCGCGGAAGCCGGACTGCGGAAGCTGCCCCATCAGGCCGCGCTGCGCCCGGATCGGCGTGGCGGACCCGGCTACCCGATCCGGACCAGCGAAATCTCGTACGTCCGCGGGCTGATACTGAAGATCCGGAAGCCTGCCGCCCTGAGCCGGTTGACCGCATCGACCGTGCGGGCAAGCGGCACACTGCGGTAGCAGTGGTGGAACTCGACCAGCAGCTGGCCGATGCAACCCGCACAGGACACGATATCGCCGATCACCTCGTACTCCCCGCCCTCGATGTCGATCTTGAGCAGGTCAATGTGATCATGCCCGAGCTTCCGCATCATCGTCTGCAGCCGCCAGACAGGCGCCATGACCGTATCGCCTCCCTCGCCGCCGCGGTCACCGCGGTCAATCGGCGAAAAATGAGCCGAGCCCGCCTTGCGCGGCTGGTGGAACGCCATCTCACCGTCCCTCGCGGCCAGTCCGACCTCGTGGAAGACAATCTGCGGCGGCAACACCTGCGTGCGTATCCAGGATGCCGAGACCGGGGTCGGGTCAAAGCAGTGCACCGTACAGCCGTAGCGCGATACCAGGGAGAGATCCAGGGAGAGTTCACGGCCCACGCCAACGGAATACACCACCGAATCCGCACCCAGGCGGCCGGAAGCCACCACCCACGTCCCGATGCCCTCGCCGTGTTCCTCCGAGGCAATCCGGCAATCCGGCACGACCCCCGCGCGGCGGCACTGGCGCATGCGCCAGGCCTGCTTGAGCCCGGCGAGAGGTTGACGGAAGAACCGCCGCAACCGTTTACGTCCTGGAGTCATATTGGATGTCACGTTCCACGCAAAACGCCTTCCTGTCGCCCGTCACACATCAACCATCCTCATCCCCTACCATGTCCGCCGGATGGGAATCCCGGCCGCGGCGAGCTCTTCCTTGATCGCCGGGATCGTGTACTCGCCGGTGTGGATCATGCCGGCAATGATCGCCGCATCGGCCTTCCCCTCGCGGAAGGCGGCGGCCAGATGAGCCGGATTGCCCGCCCCGCCGGAAGCCACCACGGGAATCCGGACGTTCTCGGCAATCAGCCGCGTGAGCCGGATCTCATACCCGCCCCGCGTTCCATCCGCGTCCACGGAGTTGACCACGATCTCACCCGCGCCAAGACCCTCGGCCCGCTTCGCCCATTCCAGGGCGTCCAACCCGGTCCTTTCGCGGAACCCGCGGATGGTGATCTCGTAACCGCTGGGGAACCGGACCGGATCCTCCGCGCGAACCGGATCCATCCCCAGCACAATGCATTGCGCGCCAAACGCCCTGGACCCTTCCGCGATGATCCGGGGATCAAGCACCGCCAGCGAGTTGACGGAGATCTTCTCGGCGCCCGCCAGCAAGACGCGCGACATGTCTTCCAGGTTGGAAATCCCGCCGCCGACAGCGAACGGGATGTGAATCGCCCGCGCCACCTCCCGCACCATCTCGATGTCAATCGGCCTGCGCTCCGCCGACGCGGTGATGTCGTAGAACACCAGCTCGTCGCACCCCTCCTCGTAATACCTCGAGGCCAGCGCAACGGCGTCGCCCAGAACCACGTTGTTCTGGAACTTGACGCCCTTGGTGACCTTCTTGTCACGCACGTCCAGGCAGGGGATGATCCGTTTGGTCAGCATCGTCCGTCCCATTCGCTGAAGTTCCTGAAGATCCGCAGACCGATCCGGCCGGATTTCTCAGGGTGGAACTGCGTGGCCACAAGGTTCCCGCGGCCGATCACCGACGCGAACTCCACCCCGGCATAATCGGTGACTCCCACCACATCCGGCGCATTGTCCGGGCATGGGTAATAACTGTGGACGAAATAGAACTCGCTCCCGTCCTCGATTCCGGCGAACACGGGGTGCTTCCTGCGCAGGCGAACCGCGTTCCAGCCGATCTGCGGGACCTTGTCCACGGGTGATTCCGGCCGGAACAGGCGCACCGCGCCGGGAATGAGCCCGATGGTCTCCACCCCGCCATCCTCTTCCGAGCGGCCCAGGATGATCTGGGTACCGAGGCAAATCCCCAGGAACGGGGTGCCGCGGCGGACCACCTCGCGCAGCGCGCCTGCAAGGTCCAGTTCCGACAAGTTCCGCATGGCCGAGCCGGCCGCCCCGACCCCGGGAAACACAACCCTGTCGGCCGCCAGGATGTCGGCGGAACGGTCGGTCACGCGCGCGGGGATCCCCAAGGCCTCGAAGGCAAGGCGCACGCTGGTCAAGTTGCCGGCTTTGTAATCAACAATTGCTATCACGGGCCCATCATCTTATGCTGACCTCGGTTTTGTCGAGCAAACTTGTTTGGACCCACTGGAAAGGAGACTGGTCATGTTGAACCGATCCTGTGTCTTGGCCGCCGCCATGACTCTGATCCTGGCCGCGGCCCCGTCCGCCCGGGCGAATCTTATCCACGAGGCTGTAAGGAGGAATGACACCCGTCAGGTCAAGTTCCTTTCCGCCGGAGCGGCCCCCGAGATGCTCAACGCGGTGGACGCGGAAGGCAACACGCCCCTGCAGATCGCCGCCGCACTGGGCTCCCTGGAGTCCGCGGAAATCCTGATCACCGCGGGCGCCGATGTGAACCTGGCGTCCTCCACAGGCCTTACCGCCCTGCATTACGCCGTGAACAAGAACCAGGCTCCCATGACCAAGTACCTTCTCAGCATGGGCGCCAACGTGAACGCCGCCACCTCCAAGGGATCCGCGCCGCTTCACTGGGCCGCCTTCAACGCGAACACAGCGATCGCCAAGATGCTGATCAAGGCCGGCGCCGATGTGAACATCAAGGCATCCAACGGATTCACGCCGCTGCACTGGGCCGCCTACGCCAACGCCACCACCATGGCTGAACTGCTGCTCTCGCATGGCGCCGATGCCGCCGCGGTCGACGCGGACGGGCGCACCCCCGCCGCCGTGGCCACGGAACGGAACTCCACGGATGTCGCCGAGGTCTTCACCCCGCGCCCCCAGGGCAAGCTGAGCCGCCTCTTCTCCAGGAAGGCAGAGGGAACGGCCGGCAAGGCGACGCAGCCTGTCCCTCCAGCAAGCACGGGGGGCCCCAGGGTCGTGCTGGAGACCAAGGACGGCGGCCGCTACGAAGGGCAGCAGCCGGATGACACCATGCGGTACACCGGCACGATGTCGTACCCCGGCGGCCGCAGCTACAGCGGCCAGTGGCTGGGCTCCAGCCGTGACGGCGCCGGAACCATGGCCTACCCGAACGGCGATACCTACAAGGGCGAATGGGCGCGCAACCGGCGCGAGGGCACGGGAACATACCGGTTTGCCAACGGCGACACCTACCAGGGCGAGTGGTTCAACAACCTCATGCATGGCCAGGGCGCGTACACCTTCGCCTCCGGCGCAAGACTGGAAGGCCTGTGGCAGAAAGGCTCCCTGAAGGAGGGCGCCGGGACCTACATCTTCCCTGAAGGCGACAAGTACGACGGGCAGTGGCAGAACAACCGCATGCACGGGAAAGGCGCGTACATATCGGCCGACGGCACCCGTCTCGCAGGCGAATGGGAGCAGAACCGCTTCCTGCCCCCGCGCTGAAGCGGCCTGATCGCGGACACGACGGCCGGAACGGGATCGCCATGAACTGGATGGAACGCCGATTTCGCCTGCAGGAGAACGGGACCACCGCAAGACGGGAGGTTCTCGCCGGAATCACCACATTCCTGACGATGGCCTACATCATCTTCGTCCAGCCCGCTGTCCTTTCCGGCAGCCTGTTCGGAATGAAGACCGGCATGGATATCGGAGCCGTCACCGTGGCCACCTGTCTTTCCGCCGCGATCGCCACCGCCATCATGGGCCTGTATGCGCGCTACCCCATTGCGCTGGCCCCGGGCATGGGCGAGAACTTCTTCTTCGTTTTCACGGTCACCGGCGCCGCGGCTGCGGCGGGGTTCCCGGCTCCATGGCGCGTCGCGCTGGGTGTGGTTTTCATCTCGGGCCTCCTCTTCTATCTCCTCTATGCGCTCGGCATCCGCGAGAAGATCTTCGATGCGCTCAGTCCCAGCCTGAAGAACGGCATCGCCGCCGGGATCGGACTCTTCATCGCCTTTATCGGCCTGCAGAATTCCGGCTTCATCATTCACTCACCCGGCACCCTCGTCACCCTCAACACCCGGTTCTCCTCGCCGGACCTGATCCTGTTCGCCATCGGCCTTCTTCTCACCTTCTCCTTGCTGGCACGGCGGTTGCGCGGCGCCATCCTGTGGGGCATCCTGGCAGTGACAGCGCTGGCCGCCCTGGCCAGGCTGGCCATCCCCCGCCTGGATTCACTGGCCGGGATCCAGGCCGTGACAAGCTCCAAGCTGATGACACAGTTCGCCCTTACGGGAAAAATGGTCGCCCTGCCCCCTTCCATCGCCCCCACATTCCTGCAGATGGATTTGGTCAACGCCCTCCAGGCTGTGATGTGGCCCTACATCCTTATTATCCTCTTCATGGATGTGTTCGATACGGTGGGGACGCTGGTCGGCGTGGGCGAACAGGCGGGATTCATCAAGGACAACAAGCTCCCCCGCGCCCGGGAAGCCATGCTGGCGGACCAGGCAGGCACCGTTGTGGGCGCAATGCTCGGGACAAGCACCGTCACCAGCTACATCGAAAGCGCGGCAGGGGTCGAGGCCGGGGGCCGCACAGGGCTGACCGCCCTGACGACCGCCGCCTGTTTCCTGGCCGCGCTGTTCTTCGCCCCCCTGATTGCGATGGTGGGCAGTTACCCGCCCATCACCGCCCCCGCGCTTGTCGCCGTGGGCGCCATGATGGTGCGCAACGTGGGCAAGATTGACTGGCACGATTTCAGCGAACTGGCGCCCGCCTTCCTGGTGATGATCGGAATCCCCCTCTGCTACTCCATTTCGGATGGCCTGGCGCTCGGGTTCATCGCCTACCCGTTGCTGAAGCTGCTCTCCGGGCGCGGCCGGGAAGTGCCTGTCGCCATGTTTGTCATCGCCGCGGCGCTGATCGGCTATTTCACCATCCGCTCGACCACCCTCTAGTGTCCGTTGAAAAACCGGCGCCGACAGCGCGGCGCCCTCCAGGATGGACACAAGCCCATGCAATGTGGAGGGCGGCACGCTGTTGCCGCCGTCTTCTGCAGCCATGGGTTCGTTTTTACCAGGCGGCTGGCGGCGGCCCCCGCCCGCGTCACACCCCGTCAGAACGGGATCATGTTACCGTCCGCGGCAAAGAGGGCGGGCACAGCCCCAACCAGCTCCACATCGGGACAGCCGGCCATGGCGTCCAGGGCAGCCTTGGATACCAGCATGTCCCCAAGCCGCAGCGTGTTCCGGATACGGATCACCCGCGCCTGCCCCGGAGCCGGCATGCCGGCCGCGCGGAACGCGATCTCCAGGGCGGCCCGGTCCGATTCCGCAATGATCGGGAGCCGCGCGCGCTCCAGGAAACCTGTCGTAAGCACATTCTCGTAGGTTGCGGGGAAATCAATCCTCGAGAACAACCGCCGCGTGATGACATCCGCCAGTCCGACCCCGGCGGCATTCCCCCGGGTTTCCTCCGTCAGGTCCCTGGCGATGATCATCCGGATATCCGGCGACTCCGGCTCCGGCTGGCCCCGGACCTTCAGCCGCCCGATCACATTCGTGTCCATCCCCAGTCCGCTGATGTTCTTCCCCATCTCGTCCACCACCAGGATATCGATCTTCTCCAGCGGCAGGCGGGGCATGTGCCGGCGGGCCAGCTCCAGCAGGGCAGGCTCTTCCCGCGGAATCAGGGCCGCCGGAATGGCCCGCACATGAAGGGGTTCGTCATAGGCGTTCTCCACCACCGCGATTCCCAGCAGGATGTTGGCATGACGCAGCACCTGTGCCGCGACCAGCGGCATCGCGTTCTTCAGCCCCTCGATCCCCATCGCGTGCACCGCCAGGGCCTGGCGGTGCTTGCCCAGCCCGATCGCCATCATTTTCATCAGCCCGCTCTCATACCGGCCGTGGAAGGAGGTGTGGGGCTTGATCCGGTTGATGACGATCGTGGCATCCGCCCCGGAGGCGAGCCGGTCGCAGAAAACGGCCACGGGCGATTCGCCCTGCGGAAGGGACACCACCTCCATGGAGGACCGGATCGGCGCGCCCATCCTTTCCTCCGTGATGCCGTATCCCGCCAGCACGGCGACCTGCCCCTCGGCCGTGGCCCCGCCATGGCTGCCCATCGCAGGGACAATGAACGGGTTCGCGCCGTGGTCGCGGACCCATCGGACGGTCTCCGCCACGATCTGCGCCAGTCCGGCGATCCCGCGGCTCCCCACCGCTATCGCAACGTCCGCGTTCCTGGCAACGACGACACCGGAGGCGTTCAACGATTGCCTCACGGCGGCCGGCAAATCCGCGATATGTTCCGGCGCAAACCTTTGATGTATCCGGAAGAAGTCCATGGAACCAGTCCGCCCTGCCGCTGTTGCCTATCCCCTTGCCTCACGTTCACGCATGGCGCGCCAGGGCAACATGGCCGTCACAACCACGAGCGCGACCGTGGAGGCGATCCCCAGCGCCGTCACAACCTGCATCGGTGTCTCATGCCACCATTCCACCGCCACCACGTAACCTGCCGCGCAAATCCCCATGGGCAGGGCCACGATGAACCGCCGCTGCGCCACCTCGTGCGAGAGCATGGCCGCGACCATTGTCAGCGGAGCCAGCGCCAGCACCATCCCGCGCATCACCGGGATCATCGCGGGATCCGCCTGCCCCGCAAGCAGACGCAGCATCAGGCCCGGGAAAAGCAGGCAGAACCCGCCGGCCGCCACGACAATCCCGCCTGTGAGGACGAACGCCTTGATCAATGTGCGTCCGCTCGCATACGACGCATCCCCTTCCGACACAACCTTGGGGAACAACGCCGAAGCCACAGGCTGGGGCAGGAAGAACACGATCCTCGCCACCAGGGCCGCCTTGGCAAAGGCTCCCGCCGTGGCCGGATCAAAGAAGTGCTTTACCAGCACCAGGTCCGCGTTGCTGAGCACCGCAAATCCGGCGAAGGCAACCATATAGCCCGCAAGATAGGACCAGGCCTGGCGCATGCTGACTCCGCCAGTCGCGCCTGTCTCCGTCGCCACGGGAATGACGGGACGGCCACGCAGCAGGCGCCTGCATACCCAGATCGCAGCCAGCAGGCCGGCAAAGCCGCTCAATCCATGGGCCGCCAGCGCGCCAACCGCCCCAAAACCGGCCAACACCAGCGCAATACCCAGACCCAGCCGCAAGACCCCTATTCCGTTGCTGATGGCCGTACCCCACCCGAAAGCCTGGATCCCCATCAGGATCCCGCCCGGCACCATCCCGTGCGGGATCGTGAGCGCGATCAGGGCCGCCACATAGAACGGCCACGGGTCCTCCAACTGGAAGTAACCGATCATTGCATGCCGTTCAAAGACGAAGACCAGGAGCATGAGCAGCACCGGGACCAGCAGCACCTCCATCATCCGCCGCAGGAAGAGAACCGCCTGGTCCGGCCGGCCGGCCTTCACAAAGCGTGCCGCGAAATGCGTGGCCGTCCCGCTCAACGCGCTGAACGGAGTGCAGATCCCCATCAACGCCCCGAGCATGGCCGCCAGCACGCCATAATCGGCGCCCGACAGCATCCGGACCATCGCCAGCTGGAACAGCAGGTTGCTCACGTTGCCTACCTGGGCCCCGATCATCAGGACCAGCGTGTGCGATACCATGTGGTCGCGCTCCACTCCCGGCGGATGCAGGATCCGCCCCAGCGTGTTCTGGTAGAGCGGGACCACCCAACGGAACCGCGAATACATCAGGCGCAGCCGGGTCAGGGCCAGGACCATTTCCATGGACGCCTGCACCACCTTGACCTTCGAGCCATGGATGTCCTGCCATGTTGTGGGGATCTCCCGGATGGCGTAACCGGCCCTGCGCAACTGGAACAGCAGATCGACATCGAACGCCCACTGCGTGATCCCCAGTGTGGGGAGAACCGCCAGCATCGCGTCCCTGCGCAGCAACTTCGCCCCGCATTGCGTGTCGGTCAGCTTGAGCCCGAACAACAGGCGGGTGATCCAGTTGAAGATCCTGGAGGCGACCCGGCGATCCAGCGGCTGGCGGGGACTCACCTGCGCACCTGCACACCAGCGGGAGGCAATGATCCCGCCCGCATCCCCGATCCCCTCCATCAACGCCTGGAACGACTCGGGCGGGGTCGCCCCGTCGGCATCCACAAAACCCACCCATTGCCCCTGCGCGACCCGGAACCCCATCATCAGGGCCCCGCCCTTGCCGATCGACTTGGGTTCCACGAGGGTGCGCAGACACGGATAGTCCCGCTGATAGGCGGCAACAACCTCTTCCGTCCGGTCGGTTGTCCCGTTGATGACAACGAGGAACTCGACTTCCGTCCCGTAAAGCCTTGTGAAGTAAGGCAGGTAGGCATCGAGCATGCGCCCGATCCGGTGCTCTTCGTTATGAGCGGGGACAATAATGGTCAGCCGCATGCGAGCCATGATGCCAGAGCCTGCCCTGCCGACTCAATCCTATAGTGGATGGCATGGCGGAGGGATGGAGCCAACAGTCGGGATCGAACCGACGACCTGCGCATTACGAATGCGCTGCTCTACCAGCTGAGCTATGTTGGCTTGG
>CAIVSY010000029.1 GCA_903908715.1 uncultured bacterium | reverse complement strand
TTCCTTTGACGGAGTTGCTTGACCTTCTTTTCCAAGTCGTGAGCGCTTAGGGTCTGTAGCAAAATAAAGCTTGCAAGTTGATTTCGCGGTTGCTATAAACCGGAAGCATGGATTACGCGGATAATATCAGGAGTCGGTTCGAATTGCTAGCGCCTTTGTTGGATGAGCGCGGAAGGCGGCTATTTGTTGGGGCTGAAGCGATGCACATTGGCTATGGTGGGGTATCGCTCGTATCTCGTGCGACAGGGTTGTCCCGGGAAATGATTGCTGAAGGAATAAAGGATGTGACTAACCCCGAGAGGCTTCCAGAGGATCGGATTCGCAGGGAAGGAGGGGGGCGCAAGAAAGTAGTGGAGAAAGATCCCTCTCTTCTGACGGACCTGGACAGCCTCATTGAACCCATCACTCGTGGAGATCCTGAGTCGCCGTTGAGATGGACGTGCAAAAGTGAGCGCAAGCTCGCAGCGGAATTGAAGGCCATGAACCACCATACCAGTCCGCGAACAGTAGGGCGACTCTTACGCGGGATGAATTACAGTTTGCAAGCCAACAAGAAGACTATCGAGGGCGGTTCGCACCCGGACCGCAACGCACAGTTTGAACATATCAGTAAGCAGGTTTCAGCCCAAATCGCCGATGGGCAGCCAGCGATATCCGTGGACACGAAGAAGAAGGAGTTGATAGGCAACTTCAAGAATTCCGGGCGAGAGCTGCGGCGAAAAGGGGAGCCCGAGGAAGTGCTCGTCTACGATTTCCCGTCTCTTGGGGAGGGGAAAGTGGCTCCATACGGCGTGTACGACATGGGCCGAAATGCGGGGTGGGTCAGTGTAGGTACTGATCACGACACTGCGGCATTTGCTGTGGAAACCATACGGCGATGGTGGTATTCAATGGGCTATCCAACCTATGCCAATGCCAAGAGGCTTCTTATCACTGCTGATTCAGGTGGAAGCAATGGATCAAGGGTAAGGCTCTGGAAAATTGAGCTTCAAGCACTGGCAGATGAAACAGGTATGGAAATTTGTGTGTGCCATTTTCCCCCTGGAACCAGCAAATGGAACAAGATTGAACACCGGCTGTTTTCTTTCATTTCGCAAAACTGGCGCGGAAAGCCTCTCATCAGTCATGAAGTCATGGTGAACTTGATTGCTGCCACACGCACCGAGAAAGGCCTCAGAGTCCGTTGTGAACTAGACAAGAACTCATACCCAAAGGGAATCAAAGTATCTGACAAAACGTTTACAGAAATCAATATCGAGAGGCATGAATTCCACGGCGAATGGAACTACACCATCCGGCCCAGAATCACCTAGAGATGACAGGTTTATTTTGCGCCGGGCACTTAACTTCTTAGTGTCTTGGTGATCTTGTGGTTTGGTTTTCCGGGTTCGCCGACCGGGCCGTTAAAAAAGGGATCTTCTCGATGCGATTCTTGATTACAGGCGGAACGGGATTCATAGGCAGTCATCTTGCCCAGGCCTTACTGAATAATGGTTGCGATGTAATGTGCCCGGTTC
>CAIVSY010000028.1 GCA_903908715.1 uncultured bacterium | reverse complement strand
TTTCAAGCAAGGCTATGGCATTTTCTCCGGCCCGCCCCGGCACGCCGCCGTGCTGCGCTTTAACGCCGAACGCGCCCGCTGGGTGGCGGAAGAACGCTGGCACCCCGACCAGCAAGGCCGCTGGCGCGAAGACGGCCGCTAAGAACTGACCGTGCCCTACGCCGACTCCCGGGAATTGCTCTTGGACATCCTCCGATATGGCCCCGATGTGGAGGTGGTGGCGCCGCCGGAATTGCGCGCTGCCGTCATCCACTAATCTAAACTTTCTTCATCTTCGTATTCTTCTTCTGAAGAGCCTCTTGCAAAACCCCCTGCTGAAAAATACCCGACTGCATAACTCGCCTATTCTGAGGCGTAACCGTTAACTTCCCGGCGTATTCAGCTGAAAACATCTTCATTTTTCGGGTCCCTGCCCCAATAAAGCGTCCAGTTCTTTGTTTTTCCTTGGCCCGGAAGTCTTGAAAACGTCCATCACCTCGCCGTTGTCTCCGATGGTCACGTAGAAGTTGGAACCACATCCGCCTTGGAGACGTGAGCAATCGACTGTTTGAGTCGCTTTCGTGCGAACGTGCTGAGTCATGGTCTTACCGCAAAATGGGCAAATCAAATCCAAAGTGACCGGCAGGGTCTCATTCGTGAAATCCAGCGGGCCATCATAGGAAGGCATCCCGACCAACAGTGAAAGGTCTTCGTATTTGCCCCCCCTTAAGACCATTTCAATATCTTTAGCCACTAAGCCCAACAGCATGTTCCGCTCAAAAATCTCAACATCCAGCCAATCATTAAGAATCAGCTTTTGCTGATCGGTGAAGGGAGCGTCTGACTTCATCATCCCTTTCCAGGGATGGTCAAGCGAGCCTGAATCCAGCAATTCCTTGAGCGACTGGAATTCAACCTGAACGAGGTTGGGAGAGGAAAGTGTTTCAAGCGCATTGCGCAGATACCACCGGTGTTCCAAATCCTCAAGGCAACGGTCGCCGTCGATGCCGGTTTCGCTCATCCAGTACCAGCCGTAAGGGGTACCCTTGTCATTGCAGGTCAGCCCGAAGTGACGGGATAGTTCCTTGAGATCCCGTTCCACCGTCCGCTTCGTAACGCGGATGCCGTCCCGGTCCAGATTTTCGACAAGCTCACACGAGGTGACGCCAGGTGGCTTGGTGGGCAACTTCTGCATGAGTGACCACAGGCGGACGATGGTTTTACGTTGGGCAGTATTGGGCATTTTTCGGAACCTCTTTGATGATTTTTTTGGGTGGGAATGCCACGTAGAGAACCTACGTTGGACGTATCGGGCGGTCGGGTAAAACTTTAGGTGGTTTACTTCAAACCAACGTCCCCAGCAGGTTGCCAGACCCAACAAAACTTCCATTGGGGAGAAATGTGCCGTTTGATTCAGGGCGATAACAACCAAGACAGGATCCGTTTGGCTGGTAAAGCCACTGCCATCCATTAGTGCCAGTACGAAAAAAGGCGATCACGCTTCCGTTCGGGTGTTTCAGGTATTGATTGGCCATGTCGGTCACCTTCTAAAATGAGGTTCCACCATCGTGCATGCCGCTGACCTCGTTAAAGGAATATGGTGGTCGGCACGCTCACTATCTCATCCCATGGCGACATTCCACGTCGCACAAACCGCCTCAAAGTTGACGCGACATTGCTTGTCGCCTAGTCTTGCGAATATCGCGTCTTGAACACAAGGTAACCCATGTCAGAGACAGCCCTTCGCCAGATGCGCATGCTGCAATTCATCCCACGGGAACCTAGGAAGATCAGTGCGCCGGAAATGGCGTCAAAACTCACCGCCGCCGGATTCGATGAAGTGACGCTCCGTACGGTACAACGGGATCTCAATGCCCTGTCAAAGCATTTCCCGATCCGTTCAGATGAACGGGAAAAGCCATTCGGCTGGTTCTGGATGAAAGATGCGCCGGCGTTCGGACTGCCGGCACTGGATCCGCAAACCGCGCTCACTCTCAAACTGGCCCAGAATTACCTGAACCTGGAACTGCCCACTGCAACACTCGACTACCTCAGCCCCTACTTCAAAGCTGCAGACAATGTCTTAAGCGAGATGGGCGGCAGGCTTGCCAAATGGCCTGACAAGGTGCGCGTCCTACCCAAGGGCCAACCCCTACTTCCTCCACGTATTGATGGGGATGTCCAACGCGTCGTCTATCAGGCGCTGATGGAGAATCGTCGCGCCGAAGTGGTCTACCGCAAGCCGGCTGAGGTCATGGAACAGACCTTCGAGATTTCCCCATTAGGGCTTGTGGTGCGTAACCAGGTTGTCTACATCGTATGCACGATCGGGGAGTCCAAGAAGACCTATTTGCTTGTCCTCCACCGGATACAGAAAGCGCAGCTATTGGACAAGCCTGCCGCAGTGATCAAAGGATTCAGCCTGGAGAAATACATTCAGCAGGGAGAGTTCGGCTTGCCTACAGGCAGGAAAGTCCGACTGGAGGCGGTGTTCACACACCTTGCCGGCCGTCACCTGCTAGAGACGGCTTTGAGCGGGGACCAGGATACCGAAATCCTCCCGGATGGTCGGATCCGAATCACGGCGACGGTGGTTGAGACTGAAGAATTGAAGATGTGGTTGAGAAGCTTTGGCGACGGCGTAGAGGTCATCAGCTTGATCTGACAGGCCTGTAACGACCACACATTGCCCAATGTCAGGTCAATTAGTGTCGATAACCCACCGAAGCTAGCATCAGGGACATGGAATCAAAGGAGTGTGGAATGCCAGACGACAAACCCAAAGTGGATGAGGAATCGCCAGACGATTTGCCTTGGGATCATGAGTACTTCAACAGGCACCTCGAGGTGGCCGAGTCGGGGGATGCCGAAGCGCAGTACCTTTTTGGTGTGGCCCACACTAACTGCCTGGATTTTGAGCCTGATTATGTTGAAGCGATCAAATGGTGGCGCAATGCTGCCGCACAACACCATGCCGAGAGTCACTATAAGTTGGGTGAATGTTATGAGCATGGACGCGGTGTTCCACTAGACAAGGTAGCGGCTGCCAATTGGTACCGGGGAGCGGCTGAGCTGGGTTATGCCCTTGCACAGGCTGAACGTGGTATGAGGTTTTTATACGGAGATGAGGAACCACAAGACTATATGGAAGCAGCAATCTGGTTTTGCAAAGCAGCCGAACAGGGAGAACACCATGCGCAGTTTCAACTTGGTTTGCTGTACCGCAGAGGGACCGGCGTGCCCAGTGACAATGTTGAAGCGGCAGCCTGGTTCCGCAAGTCCGCAGATCAAGGCAATCCTGAAGCTCAATACCACCTTGGCCTGATGTATGCGAAAGGCTGTGGTGTGACTCAAGATGACACTCAGGCAGCAGCCTGGTTCCTAAAAGCGGCCGAACAGGGCCAAGTCGACTCCGAGTTCGCTATCGGCCTGATGTATGAGTCTGGCCGTGGTGTTCCGCAGGACAAGGACAAGTCTGTGGAATGGATTCGCAGAGCGGCAGAGCATGGGGAAGAAATGGCCCACGAAAAGCACCAAGCGATGGGAGTGGATGAGTAATTGCCAGTTGCGGTCCGGAATTGATGGGTAATGGTAAAAGCTAGCGAAGCTGGAGACCGCAAATTCCATAGCGACACCAAATTTCGCTCAAGGTTGAAATAATAAACAGCCAATCAAGAGGTGCGACTATGAAATCCACGACGCTTAGTAAAAGCCGCTTCAAACTTGCCTTGGAGTGCCCGCGGAAACTTGTTTACGCAACCGACAACAGATACGCCAATACCAAGAATACCGATGACCTACTGAAGTCCCTGGCTGAAGGCGGGCATCAGGTCGGAAAACTCGCCCAGTTGATGCACCCCGGCGGGATCGAGATCACTGCCGAGACTGGCGATGAGCAGGTTATTGAAACCGAGCGATTACTCAGGCAACAGGAAGTTACCCTGTTCGAGCCTACATTCCGACACTGCAACCTGCTTGTGCGGGTAGACGTGCTGATCAAGCACGGGAATGAGATCAAACTGATTGAAGTTAAGTCCAAAGGTTTCAACCCAGAAACAGACACCTTCCGGGCGATAGAAAGTCCAATTAAGAAAGAGTGGCGACCCTACCTATACGACGTTGCTTTCCAGAACTTGGTCCTCGAACGGTCGCATCCAGAGTGGCATGTCACCCCGATTCTCATGCTGCTCGATAAATCCGCGCCATCTTCTGAAGAGGGTGTTGGCGTTCAATTTCAGGTGACGTACAAGGATAGGAGCGCACACGTCGAAGTTCGGCCGGGGTTCGATCCGGCAATGCTGAAGCCCCCCCTCCTCAGAGAACGCGATGTAAGAGAGGAGGTGCGGATTTTGCGCACAAACCCGGTTCAGACGCCTGCAGGCGATTATGGATTCGAAGATCTGGTTGAATGGCTTGCCGAGCATCTGGCAACCGGACAAGACTTCCCGGCATATCCTGGTTCTCAGTGCAAGAAGTGTGAGTTCTATTGTGATCCCCAAGAGATAAGCGATACGAAGCGTTGTGGTTGGGCTGAATGCATGGAATCGGCCCATCAGCGCCCGATGAAGTTGGCCCGTCCCGACACCGTATTCGGACTCTATAAGAAGTCCGCTGGCAAGCTTCTGGCCCCCAACAAACTCGCCCTTTCGGAAGTGGATATTGCAGACCTGACAGGGGAGGAAACCCGCGGCGCAATCTCACTCAAACAGAGACACATACTGCAGGTTGAGGAAGCACGGGGAGAGGGAGAGCCCATTCACTTGGAGCGAAACACCCTTCGAGATGCCTTGGCCAAATGGAAGTATCCCCTTCACTTCATTGATTTCGAGACATCACGGCCGGCATTGCCGTTTCATAAAGGTCGCAAGCCCAATGAACACCTTCTATTCCAGTTCTCTCATCACATCCTCGAAGAAGATGGCCGTCTTCGGCATGCCAACCAATGTTTGATTGCTGACCCAGGCGTGGAACCCAGCATCCCGATCGTTCGGGCCTTGCGTGACGTCCTTTCTGGAAACGATGGTACCGTCGTGCATTGGTGGGAGCATGAAAAAACTGTTCTGACGGACATCCAGAAGCGAATCACTGCAAGTGACGAGCCGGACAAGGATGAGTTGAGCGCATTCATCGACACCCTGGTCGGCGAGCAAAAAGGGCAAGGTAGGTTGGCGGATCTGGGGCGATTAGTCGAGAAGACCGCGTTTTTCAAGGACACCAACGGTCGCAGTTCGATCAAGAAGGTGTTGCCTGCCGTACTCTCACATTCAGAGTGCCTCAAGCAACGCTATGGCCAGCCGATATACGGGTCAGTGCAGATGCCGAGCCTGAACTTCCCTGCAGGATGGATATGGCTGAAAGAGGTCGACGGAAATGTTCAGGATCCCTACAATCTGTTGGGACCAATACCCATAGAAGATGAGGTTCTGAAGGCAATCGATCAGGGGGATGAAGAAGACGCAGGCAACCAAAGTTTCGTAGCCAATGGCGGGGCGGCGATGGTTGCATATGCAAAGCTGCAGAACCCCGTCTTGCCTGAGACTGAACGTCAGCAGATTGAGGATGAGCTCAAGCGGTATTGTGAGTTGGATACGCTGGCGATGGTCATGGTTTATGAGGCTGTACGGCAGTGGATCACGTAATTGACAATAGTAACCCTGGAATGTTGAGTGAGCCATTTTCATATAACGATGTCAAGCAAATGGCAAAGAATATGATCTTAAATAACTTATTAGAAGCAGAGCTATCTGCCCCGGCTTAGAGTATGCAATTTTGAAATTTTTGCAAAATTTTACTTTCACAATGGTCGGCAAAAAAGAAGCGCCTTTTTTGTCTGGGATCCAATGGAATACAGTGGCTTGCCAGAACTGAAAGAAAACTGGAGGTTTTGTATTAACAGACGAGACGTTGTGTTGAGTTAGTGTACAGGTATAAGCCCCCCCACTGTGCCTGACGGTGTGACCATGTTGGTGAAAGGCGAACTAATTTATGAAGCAACGTGACCTAGATTTTGAAATGACCAAGGTCGATTACCTTGATAACGCTAATGTGTCGGAGTTTGTTAAATATTTGGCAAAACTAATAAAAGGCGGAGATTTTGAACACCACTATCAAATTCAGCCAGGGCCAAGGAACGCAGCATGGATAGAATACAATGATGGGAGCCCGCATTGGCGTTGCGACAACTTAAATAGCGCGACAAATCAGTATTTTTGGGCGGGCAGAGGCTTCGAAGACAACAATCAAAGGTTACGCAGCCTTTCTGAAAAGCTTAAAAAGGCGGTGGATGGTGGCGATCCCAAAAGGGTGCTTTGCACTTGCATAGAAATCTGTGAGTGGGGTGGTACTCCAGCTGGGGCTCTTACGATTACAAAATCGTATTGCAATGAATATCTTATAGAATCCCTGAAAAATGCTTTGGCGGCACTAACCCCAAAGGATAGGGATGGGCCTAATCTAGTCGGGTTCAACAAAGAGGGGGAGTTTATTATAAATGCCACTTATACAAAGATTTACTCACTATTATCCGAGTCCCCATTTATTATTTATGATAGTAGGGTTGCGGCGGCGCTCGGCTTATTGGTAAAAAAGCATTGGCTTGCAAAGAGAGAGAATAATGAGCCATTGCCGGACTGCCTTAAATTCGTCTGCCTGGATGGGCGTGCAGAAAATGCAGTTAGGTGTGCTTCGGATCCAGAACATGGCATAAGTTTTAAAAAGGCACAAACACACACGCATGCATTGTGGAATATGCGAGCAAACTGGATCATTGAAAAAGCCCTTGATGAAGCCGGGGCGGAGGGAGGCAATACAATCGCAAGAATGCGCGAGGTGGAATCGGCTCTTTTTATGATTGGTTACTCTGTTTGATTTTGTTTGCTGAAATCACTTTATATTTTTTACGTCAAACGGCGCTTCCCCCGTGGCGACATACCCTGCCGCTGAATCGCAATGCCGTTATTAATCATCGAAGAAAATATCTGCCCCGTAACTCTTCAAAAAGGCCCCTTTATCTTTGCCTGCCAGGAATAGTGCCTCATCGATTTGAATGCCCCAACTTCTGAGCGTGCGTATGACCCGTTCATGAGCCGGAGGTGTCGGATTGAATTGAATATGCGCAGTCCCGTATCCGCACTGTTAAGCGAAAGCAGCGTGACCTCGACGCGTGGCAATGTTGCTTCAGTGTTGATTGCGAGCAATTTCTTCACCAAGGTGAAGGCAACGCCAGGCTCCAAGGGAGTGTCTTCGTGCTCGATCTGGTAGCGTGAGTAGCCCTCCTCCCCGGGCTTCTCATCGACCCGGTGGCACTCTTCGAGATCGAAAAGCGCGCGCGAGGAAATGGCGACAACCCACTTCGCACTTGGGCGTTTTTTGAAAGGGGTTTGATTCATAGGCTGGCCTCCATATGCATTACCTATAAAGTGTCATCGTCATCATCATCTTCTGGCGCTGCGTCGAAGGAGCCCGAGACTTGCTCTTCACACGTTTCGTACTGCAGAACTCTACCACCCACCAATCGATCCAGGTATGCGCATACTGCATCGAAATCCGCCTCCGGATTGACGTTTAAACAAATCAGTTGCTTAGTCGCCCGCTCAAACCAAGTGTCCATAGCCACGAGTTTCGACAGATAGGCATCTTGCCCTTCCATCCCCCCGTCGTCGTCAGGAATGAATAATCGGAGGGTCTTGTTGCCGCTGTGGCGGACTATTGATCGGATTTCTGGCTTCAGATCAGGGGCGTCGGCGGTCGCGAATACAACATCACCATAATTAAGCCCGTAGGCGCAAAACGGGATGTTGCGGATTTCATAAAGACCCTCTCCCAATTCCTTTACCCACAGTGCCTCCCCCTTGGCCCACCAGTGGTTAGGCAGATCTAAGTGAATTTTGGTCAGTTGATCGGATTCGTCTGGGGAAATATTCAGTTCATCAACAGGTCGATCATTCTCATCATGTGAAATCATAAGGTAACCATCTCTTTCTCAAGTCAATTTCCAACGTTTTGGTATGGCCTGGTGGCGTGTTCACCGCGGTAGGGCCAACTTTGATCGACCTCGGTTGTCTTGCGTCTTCCGAAACGTGTCAGACACTCACGGCAGTCGATCACCACAACTCACTTACCTAGAAATCTCAACGTGATATTCGGGGGGTTCAGTCGGGCCAGATACAGGGCGAATTGAAACTGTCATGAAACCGTATTGGCACCTTTTACAGTCACAGTAATCTCAAAGTCACCAATTACTGAATGCCAGACTTCCAGTGAATCCATGACTGCTTTACTGTTGAACCAAAGTTGTGCTTCATCATATGCAAACCCCCAAAATCGAACAAGTAACTCATCACCATCTGTTAAGACTTCAACCGATGGATGACAGTCGTTATTACACATTACATATTTCATACATTTCTCCTTGAGATCAAAATCGGTTGTATGAACCAAGTTGGCTCTCACACAGAAATATTTCGATGTGTCATTAAAGAGCAGTGCTGCAGATGGACTAGTATAGGGATCGAAGCGACAATTAGTGTCGTATGCGGCAGCTAGCTGGTTGGCGGACATTGCGCCGAAAAAAGTCTTCGCCATGCCGAATGTATATGCCCACGAAACCGATATGCGAAAAAACGTCATTGATTATTGCATGACAAGCTCTTTTGCTGATATACCGAATTGCCATTGTTAGTAAATTCCTCCATTAGGCGCCTTCGGGTGTTCAGGACAGATTCCTGAAGCATCCTTGCGCCCAGAAGGTTCCCGTGTTCCTTGAGTGTGCTAGCCAATTCTGCCATGGCGTTGAGTGTGTCCGGGCGGGTGTCAGTCGCCGCCAACAATGGGTTCAACGCTTGCAGAGGCTTATTCTGTTTGTTCGACATTGTGATTTCATATTCTGAAGAGGCCCACCGAGGTGATTGCACCGCAAGCCTTTAGGATCGATGAAAATTGGCTGGTGAAATTTTTCGAAGGTTCGCTACGTAACACGTCGCGCAAAACCCCGCCCCAGCCAAAACTATCCGGTCTGATTCCAGACAGCCGATTCTTTGGCCATTCCTCTGATGCGACGATCTCCGTCGCATGGCGGCAAGACAATCTTCTTGGTGGTCACATTTGTCCGATTTTTTGATCTAGGCGAAGGTCTTCACGGTTTTTTAAAAGGGCAAATTGACTTTGCAAAACATTTTCCATCAGTCATTTCATGCATGGTTGCAGAGCAACGGCCACCGACTGGCAATCGCTATCAAAGTCGAGGAGACACCGCGCGGTGCTCTTGAGTTGGCGTTCCTTGGAGTGAACCCTGTTTTGATCGGGCACCTTCGTGAAGGTAATTTTTGTGTGGCTGTGGAGTTCGAAGAGGGCGACTGCTGGGACTTGCTGATTGATATCGACGCCGAGCCAACCCCGATCATAGGCGGGTACATGAATGCCAGCCTACTGCCGGAGTACCATGGTAACTATCCGACGCTGGAGGCGTTCTGGGTCGCGGAATTGTTCGAGCCCATGTTGCACTGGATCAATGACAAACTAACCCAGGCCAAGTGGATTGCCCTCTACCGCTGGGATGGGCTTCAGGAAGCGATCCTTTTGCGCGACGAGTGCATGCTGGAAGATTTTGGTCATCGGATTTTCAGCGTTCTCGGTAGGTTGAAGGCCCTTGATGGGACCGTCCTCAGAGACAAAGTCACAGACCCAATCAGCGAGAGCTTTCTCCTGCCCCTCTTTATTTGATCGCTATCGCCAAGCGGAGCTATAACGACGGCCCCCGCGTTGCTCAACAGCGACGGAATAAGACGTGGTGCGTGATGGGAAGGATGGCACAAGTTTCTGGGTTCGCGTGGCTTCGAGAATGACACGCTGGCGGACTTGCTGAACCTGTCGGCCTTGCAACTGCCCAGTGACGAGGGCGAAGCAGCGGCCCTGGTCAGCAAGATGCTTGCCGTCATTCTGCGCAAGACCGAGCGGGAAGCCAATCTGACGAGCGGGGTAACCGTTAACACGGTAGCGGCATGCCCGGTTTCCATTGAGACGCAAGTGCGTCGCCTTCTTCGACCTTTTTCCGAGAAAGCAGGCTAGCGACTCTGGCGCGGTCATCGGTCGAATCAGGGTCGTTTTTGTCTTCTGCCAAGCTGAAAAGCATGTAGGAGATCACCAGGTTGCAAGACACCCCAAGTCCATCTTCATACAGAGAAGCCAAGCTTCCCAAAGCCTTGGCAAGGCCTTGTTCCGCAGCCTTGATATAGCAGACACGGGCCGCTTCATAGTCTTGCGCCACACCGTAGCCACTCTCGTACAGGTTGCCCAATTGCCATTCGGCTTCGGCAAATCCCTGATCAGCAGCCTTTTTAAACAAGTCGAAAGACTGCTGATAGTCCTGGGGTAGCCCCTCACCGTTGGCATACATCAGTGCTAGGTTGTAGTGAGAAGCTGCATCTCCCTGCTCAATGGCCATCAAATACCAGCCGATTGCCTCTTCGTAACTCTGCGGCACACATTGCCCTTCAAAGTGGGCTTTCCCGATCATGCGCTGGGCCTCGGCGTCGCCCTGCAAGGCGGCCTTTCGATACCAGGCAATGGCCTGCATATCGTTCTGCGGCACACCACGACCTTCAAAGTAGGCATGACCGACGCTTAACTCGGCTTCGGCTACACCTTGTTCAGCCGCCTTGAGATACCAAGCGAAAGCGGCCCGTTCGTCCTCTGGCATTCCCTCGCCAAAGTCATACATCAAGCCAATGTTGTATTGGGCAGCCACTACCCCCTGCTCGGCTGCTTTGCTGAACCAGGCAAACGCGCATTTGTAGTCTTGAGGAATGCCTAGTCCATCTCTGTACAGGTTGCCGAGATTGCATTGGGCAACGGCCATGTCGTGTTCTGCGGCGGTGCTGTACCAAGCGAATGCAAGCTTGTATTCCTCGTTGGCTGCGTATTTTTCGGCCAAGGTGAATTGCGCCTCAAGATCGCCGCTCTCGGCCATGGGGATAAGTTCATTTAACGAATACACGTCGTAGGATTCCTGTTCTGTCTGGAAAACCATGGTGTTACCTCTATTTAGTAATCCAGGATATCAATTAAACACAGCAAGCCAGGCAAGTTGCACAGAAGGCTTTATTCGTATACGAGATAAGATACCAAAGGGGCTGCTAATCATAAATGGCATCATGGTATGAGTGTGCGATCTAGAGATCGAACTGGCTTGGAGTTGCGGGTTTTTCAGTACCTCCTCGTGGAGGCAATCCTCTCAACTTAAGCGATTTACCCTCCCGGATTATTGGCGCTCGTTGATGAACGCCTGCCCGTCCCGCTCTGGCATGGTTTGCGTGTGGTCGCCGCCGATGCGTCCAAGTTGCAGTTGTTCCTCCAAGACGCCACCGGTCGTCGGGTCAGGGA
>CAIVSY010000027.1 GCA_903908715.1 uncultured bacterium | reverse complement strand
TGCCCGCCTTGGACATCTGCTCCAGATCGGCCCGCCACTGCTCCACACTCTTGTCTGCACTGGCCCGGCTGAACTGAATGAAGGTCCCCAGCGGTTCACCAGCCATGAGCGGTGCCGCGCAAAACAGGGCGGCCAGAACCGCCAGAATGGAGCGCCTGCAGCGAATGAATGTTTTCACAAGTGCCTCACTTTACGAAGTTCAACCCGAATACAACCCCGTCAAACGAACGATCATCAAACCCATCCGGCTCATCGTCGAACCAGCCTTGCGTGTAATGGATAAAACCGTCCAGATACCATGCGTGTATGGAATATTTCCTTTCGCCCTGGAGCAGGCGCGCCGTGGCTCCCACACCCAACAGGGTATACGTCCCTATCCCGGAGGGATCCTCCGACTGATATCTCCCCACGGCCATGAACTGGGGAATCGTCACATAGCCACGCACCCCGAGCGGGAAGGAAAGGCCGGCGCGACCGTCAACATAATAGATCCACCGCTCCGGAGACTCGAGGTAATAACTGATCTCGCCATAAACCGATTCCGTGGTCCACCAGGATTCCCCGGCCACCGGGCGGGTCCCGCGCTCGATGGAAATCATGTTCCGCCACAGCCAGTTATCCTCGGCGTTATCCCCGATCTGGAACAGGCGCTCAAAAGACAGGTTGAAGTTCAGCTTGGAAAAAGGCTTGTAACGGGCGCCCGCTCCGCCTTGATAGGATTGTTCATCCGGCGTCCAGCTGTCCGGCTCGAAATTCCCGAGCCCCCGGCAGAACAGCTCGAAAATCCGGTCGTTCCGAAACCCGACCTGGGGCGGACGCCAGGAAATCTCGGCGCCGTACTGGGAAGGCAAGGCTCCATCAATGGACAGCAGAACCTCGTTGGAAGACAGATTGTAATCCGTCTTGCTTAAGTATGCCTGCAGGCCGAAGGACTTTTCAAGGGTGGTCTGCTGTTTCTTCATGAGCAAACGGTTTTCCCTGTAGCCTTCCGCATCAGCCCCGGTCATCACCGGCAAAATCTCATCATACACATCGATAGCCTGACGGAAGGCATTCCGGGCCTCGCGTGTTTCGCCCCTGCGCATCTGCTGGTAACCCATTTCCTCCAGGCTGTCCAGTTCCCAGGGGAAGAAGCCCAGGGCCTTTCGCAGGTTGGCCTCCCCTTCACGGGATTGACCCGCCAATCCCTCGGTCACACCGCGATCGCCCCAATAGGTGGATGGCACAGCCTCCACGCGGTCCTGAAAGGCACGCAGGTCGGCCAGCGCCTCTTCCGGGCGCCCGCATTTCCTGTATGCCATGCCACGAAGGTAATACAATTCGGCGCGCCCCGGATCTGCATTCAGCGCTTCCGTGAACGACTTTGCCGCCGCCTCATCGTTCCCGCCGGCGTGGAATGCACGCCCGGACACATCGAACAGATCCGTCCTGAAGGCGGTATTGGTGACCCGTTCCGCCAGAGGCTGCGCGGCATCGATCACATCCTGGTTCCGGCCCAGCGCCAGCAGAATCCGCAGCCGGGCCAACTGGAGAATTTCGGTGTCCTGGATCGACAGGGCCTTATCGGCATCGGCCAGCGCCTCAGCATACTGGTCCTGGTCATAATTGAGGAAGGCCCGGTTTCCATAAAAGGCCAGTTGCTCTGAAAGGCTGAGTGCCCCGGGCTTCGTGACCTTGTTAAGATGATATAACGCGAGACCGGGCATCTTCATCCGGTAAAAGGCGAAACCCGCATACAAGCGGGATAAATCGTCCGCCGTAGTCATGCCGGACAGGTAATCGGCCGCCGCACGGTAATCACCGATTTCATACGACACGCGCCCGATCTGCCTCCGCCAGGCCTCGTCCGGCTGGCCATTTTTGCAAGCCTCGTTAAGCCAGAATTTCGAATCCTCATACTTGCCAACGGCAAGAAGCAGTTCGGCCAGGGCCATGCACAAGTCATATTTGCGCGCAGGAACAGTCTCGGACTCCATGCTCTTCCGGAAAAGCTCCGTGGCTCTCGCCGACTCCCCTGAAAGATACAATTGCGCGGCAAACTCCCGTAAGCGCGAAGGTTCCGGACTGTCCTTGACCACAATTTCCATGAGCTTGAGGTAGTCGGGAATGCGGCGTGTCTGGAGGCACAACTGGGCCAGCTCGTAACGGGCCGCGCGGCGCACCGGCTCGGCGACCCCTTCGGCATTGACCACTTGGAGAAGGGCCTTCTCCTGTTCCGCGGTCCGTCCGCCCATCCTTTTCAACACGAAGGCATAATTAAGGGCGACATCCGGTTCAAACCGCCGGGCCAGGCTTGCCTCGTAATACCCGGCCGATTCCGCAAGCTTGCCGGTCCGCCAGGCCGCCAGCGCCGCCTCTGCATACATCCCGGGCGTTTCCTCGCTGCGCAATAGGTCCTGTGCCGCCGCCAGGTAACCAGTCTCGTCCCCCAAGTTCTTACGGCTGTACATCCGGGCGCGCAAGGCGCGTGTCCGGAGTTCCGGGGAGACATCCGGACGCTTCAGCAAGGTCTCGGCCTCCTGGCTTGCCGTTGTCCAATGGTTCCCCGCCATCAAGGCATCCAGGTAGGCCAGGGCTCCGGGCTCCGAATATTCCTTATCCAGGGAACGCTTGTGGAGCAGGATCGATTCCTCGATCTGCCCCATCCTTGCCGCAGCCAGCGCGGCCTCACGAATATCAGATGCCAGATCCGCCACCTGCAGCAACTCCCCGGCCACTTCCTGGTATGCCTTGTTGTTTCCGCGGTTCTTCTCCGCATACATCAACTGCCGGAGCCCGTTCACGCGGCCACCGGTACGGGTCAGGCGCGGAAGAACTTCCCGCGCCGCCGCTGCGCATGCGTCCCAGCGCCCTGCGGCCGCCAGCGCCTCCAGCTGTGCTATCGCGATCGTCTCGTCAAACTCAACCTTCCCCGCCTTTGCAAACCAGCCGGCCGCCTCATCGTACCGCCCGAGTCGCATGGACGCGGTTCCCGCTTCGCGCAAGGCCGCAACACCGCCTCCATCGGCCAGGGCGACCGCCGCCTGATAGTATTCCAGATCCTTTCCGGAATGCTTCAACGCAAACATCCGGTACCGAAGGGCCGCTTCCCGCCCCTTGGGCGAAAACACACCCCGCTCTACCCATTTCCCCGCAAACTCGGCCACATCCTCCAGGAGCCCCTCCGACATCAGGCTCTGCAGATAGGTCAATCCAACCGGTTCATCAAAACCCTCTTCGAGACAGGCCTTGAACTGTTGCGCAGCCCCTTTGTAGTCCCCCGCCTGCAAGGCGTTCATCCCCATCTGGCGCGCCACCGAAGCCTGCACACCGGGCCCCATCGCCACCAGCGTCCTCACCCGCTCAAAGGCCGCCGCCGCACCCTTGAAGTCCTTAAGGGCACTCATCAGGTATCCCCGCTTCAACTCAATCGCACCCCGCTGTTCCGGGGTCCGCGCAACCGACAAAGCCTGATCCAGAACCGCCAGCGCCTCTTCACCCCGCCCCTGCCGCGAAAGGATTTCCGCAACGACGATCATGGCGCGCGCATCCTTCTCGCGCTTCAGCCACAGCTCGGCATACCTTTGCCCCTTCTCATACTGCCCCGACCGCACAGCCGCCTCGGCAAGCGTCTGCCAGGCCTCCACACGACGGGCATCCTCTTCCGCCGCACCGCCAAGATAGGTTTCCAAGGCGGCTATCGCAACAGGGTCGCGACCCACCTTGATCGCCAGGTACGCCTTGTCAAACAGCAGTTCCTTCGCTTCCGGGAATTCCCGCAGAAGCTCTTCGCACAAACGGAGACCACGCTCGGCCTTGCCAACCCGTTCACTGTTACGCACCAGCATCAGCTTGACGTGGTTGTTGTCGCGGTCGATGTCCGCCGCCTTGACCAGCACCTGGTCCGCTCCCGCATAATCGCCGCGCGCAATGAGGCGGTTGGCCTGCTCGATCAGCGGACCGACATGATACCGCGTGTACTGACGACGGAAACCGCTCGGCGGCACGCGGTATTCCGGCATAGGAAATGAGTCCGCCGCCTGACAGGCCGAAGCCAGGAGGACGGCCAGGGCGGTGTACCGCACGGTTCGCCGGATTACAGAAAGCTTATTTTGCGAGTTCATTCTCAACCTCTTGCTGCTGGACAACCTTCATACCCACAAGAATATCCCCGATCCGGTCCCCGGTCCGTTTCTGCCTCCGGAGCGCTTCCTTAAGCTGAGCCGCCGTGATCTTCCCGGCCCGCAGCAGCCTGGCTCCCACACGTTCACCGGGCGGATGTCCGGACGCCCCTGCCCGATAGCCGCAGTACAGCGCAAAATGGAGGTCAACGGAAGCGCAGAGCTTGAACACCACCTTGCACCCGAGCTCGGACGCAAGGGAATTGCGATTGATATCCACACGGTCATCCGCCGCCACCACGATGGCATCCCCCTCCCGTCCGATCGGGAAAACCTGATACCGCTCAGCCATATCATGGGGGATCTTCTGCATCAACTCGGCCGGAACCGAGAAGGGATCGATTTCCACGGCATCGACGTTGCGCTGCTGCGCCAGGGCAAAGGCCAGATCCTCCTCCCAGAGGATCCCTTTCCGGATCAGGATATCACCCAGTTTCTCTCCCGTATCCCCCTGTTCCCGGAGGGCATCCTCCAACTGGGCCGCCGTGACCAGGCGGCGGGCGAGAAGCAGGTCGCCGAGTTTCATGTGGTAATGGCGCAACTGTTCCTCGGTCGGCCAGGCATGCGCGGTCTTTTCCCAGGCCGGGACCTGCCTGGAAATCCGCGCGGATACATAACGCCGTATCGCCATCCACGTGGCCCAGAAATTCAGGATGTTGGAGAAAACCAGCCGCGGCGGGACCATCAACGCATGAACCACTCCGTAAATCCGCCCTGTACAGAGCATGCGGTTGGCCATGCGCCACAGCAGCATCCCGAGGATCACATAGACCGCAAGGGCGAAAGGCTCACCCCGGGATATCAACGGCGGGATCCTTACCGCAGGCGTCACCACCCGCATCAACAGGCACACCAGCCAGTACACCGCCACCACATAGCCCACCACCGTCATGAGGTTGGCCAGTACCGCCTTGCGATCCCGGTACAAACAGTAGTCGCTGTTCAGATTCCGGGTCCACCCGATCTCCCACCCCTGCAGCCCGATCCCGAGAATCCACCGGGACCGCTGGCGGCTGGCCGCGCGAAAAGTACTGGGAAAGAACTCTCGCGTGGCCACCGGCTCCAGCACCCGCCGCTCCCGGTTTTTCCCGGTCCAGCGGCTCCGCCTCGTTTCCACCCGCTCCACCTTCTGCTGCAGGAAGATCTTCTTGCCGTCCAGACCTCGCAAATCCAACCCCATCTCGTAATCCTCGGTCAATGTGCTGATATTGAAGATCTGGTTCTTGTGCCGCTCAGCAAGGTAATCCATGGCACGCCGGCTGACCGCCGTGCCGACTCCCGCCGACGGCAGATACGCCGCCAGGTACTCACGCACCCGCAGGTCCTTGGTATGGCTCTCGGCGAACTCGTCCATATAGACGCCGGTCACAAAATCAAACCATCTCCCCTCAAGCGGAAATACCGGCAACTGTATGAAATCCATCCGGGGCATCAGGTAGTTGTAATACTTCATGGAAAGAGGGTGTACGATGTCCTCGGCATCGTGCATGACAAAGAATTCAAACGACATTCCCCGTTCCTTCTCGTACAACCGCACCGCCTGGTAGACCCAGTTGAGGCAATCCGCCTTGTTGGTCGGCCCCTCCATCGGCGTCACCGTGAACTCCACGTTGGGATATACCTCCCTGACTTTCTCCACCTCGCGACGGGTCGCCTCATCATTCGGATAGGTCCCCACAAACACGACGTAGTTCTTGTAGTGCAGCGTGCCAAGGGTGTTAAGCAGCATTCGGGCAATCACCTTGGATTCATCCCACGCCGGAATAATGATGGCCGCAGGCTTTTCCGCCATCTCCTCCAATTGCTGGACCGTCACCGGCCGGATGCGACCGCGCAGGAACAAAATCCTGTAGAACGACCGCGCATAATGCACCAGATCAAAAAAAAGGTCGTCCACGCCGCTGATGAGAAACAGGGCCGTCAAAATAATGAACAGCCAGCGGAAGACATACCAGACAATGAACCCGAGGCGGTTGCCCATTTCATATACGGAAGTCGTATTGGCCATCAAAGCCTGATACAGGATCAGGATTGCCGCAGCCACAACCACCAGACGAATGGTCCGGAGAAGGAACCATCGCAATTGCGGAGGCTTTTTCACGTGCCAACCCTTTCTGCCCGGCAGGGGCTCTTACCAGCAACTCATATTTCCCTTCAGCTCAAAAATAGCCATCCTCACAGCGGTGTCAATCCTATTCCGGAAATGTTATATTTTTACTCCATTTCCTCCCTCCGGCAGCCAACAGGACATAATGCTGGATTTTTCCCGGGCTCCGTCGTAGAGTTCAAACAAGGTTTTCATGGAACACCGGGTTGACCGGACCCGTCAACCGCGGCAAGAAAGGGTTTGACCATGGCCGCCGAAGAAGCACAACCACGCGAGCAAATCGAAAACCAGATATGGAATGCCATCGCGGCCTTCGAGCAGATTGTCGAAACCATCCCCGATGACCGGGTCTCTCTCGAGGCTCTTTCCCACGCTTACGAGCAGGTGGGAGACCTGTCCCGCGCACGGGACTACCTGGTCCGCCTGGCCAACGTCATCGCCGGGGAACAGGACCGCGAAGCCGCCGCCTTGCTCCGTGAACGGCTGAATAACCATGCCGATGACAACCGGGTCCGTGATGCAGCCCAGCGCCTGGACACGTTGCTCGCCGCCGGCAAGCCGGCCCGCGAGTTCGAACTTTCCCCCGAAACGGCTGATAAAGCCGGCTCCGCACCCGGGCAGGATGCCAGGCGCAAGAACGAGGAAACCGAGCGCCGGGGAGCGCATGTCGCGGCGGAACTGGCTTTTGCCTGGTCGCTTTTCGAGGGCAAACAACTAAGCCAGGAAGAATACGCTCAGATCGCACAGGATCTCAGCGAAGTCAGCACGAGCCAGACACCCGTCACAATCTCCGTGCTGCATGCACTGCACGACCGCACCCACCGCAATCTGGACAACATCATCGCCTACGCCGCCCGGGAATCCGGAACCCCCGTGATTCCCCTCTCGCTGTTCGACGTGCAGGAATTTAATTTCCAGATTCTCCCGCAGGAATTCATCATCCGATACGGCGCCATGGTCTTCGAAATGATGGCCAAGGACGCCCTGGTCGCCATCCTGAATCCGTTCAACAAAAACCTGCGGGCGGAGGTGGAAAAACTCGCAAACCGGCGCTGTCACTTCTTCCTGACGACGCCGGCTGATTTTGATGCGGTTGTGGAAAAGCGGACCCAACCCGAAAAAACCGCGGCCGCGGAAAAAACTACTCCGTAGTCCCGCCGACAACCACAAGCCGCGTCTCTCCCTGGAAGGAAAGACGCACACCGTTCTTCTCTATGGCTTCCACCCGGACCCCTTCGAGGACAACCCCGGGCTCCACCATCTGCTTGTTGATGATGGCCGCACTTCTCCCCGTCCGTCCGCCACCGATCAATCCAGTGATGGAAAGCTTGGGCCAGACCACAGGCAGCGCGATCTTCTCCAATGGCTGGACATCCGTCGCCGGTGTCGCAACCGGGGTAACCACCGGCTCCTGCGCGGCAACCTCAGGCACTGTTGCCTCCGCTGGACGCACCGCCACCGGGGTAGTCGACGCTACGGCTGGCGGCACCGCCGTGGAGATAGGAGGATTGACCGCAACGGAAGGCTCAGCCACCGCCGCCGGAGGATTGGTGGCAACCGCCACGACTTCAACCGCACCCGTACTCTTGACCTCTGCAACGGCCACCGCGATTTCAGCCGTTGCAACCACCTTCGCCGGCTCCACCTTGGCCGTGGCCTTTACCGGTTTCTTCTGGGCTCCGCTCCCCTTCCACATCCCGAGCCCGAACAGGAGAAGCCAGGCAATCCCGATAACCAGGACCAGTCCACCGAAAACCATGCCAAGCAACAAAGGCCACGCCTTGCGGACCGGCTCGCTATCCCGGGCAGGGTCCGGCTCCGCAGGCACAGCGGGAGGCGCTGCCGGAGCCGATGATGGCGACGGTGACGGAGCCAGCCGAACCGGCCCTTTGGACTTGTCGGTTTCCTCCAACTGCTTGCGCAATGCTTCTTCAATCAAGCTCACGGTATCCTCCCGTCCGCATGTTCCGACTCTTCTTCGTGTTCGGCAGGGTCATGCTCCCCTTGCCCCTCATGCTCATGCTCTTCCTCGGTGCAAGCGTGCTCCGTTGTTCTCCGGACCAGCAGTCGCAACAAATCCTTGGACGCTATCTCAGGAACCTGTCCCGCCAGCAGCCGTGCCATCCGCTTGCTAATGTAGGCACGTTCCGGAAAAATGGCCAGCGTGTTTTTATACATCTCTGCCGCTCGCCCCCCCTCGCCGGCATCCTCATAAATGAGTCCCAGCAGCGTCTGCATCTCCGCCTTGTCGAGCAAGGATTGCCGTTCGACTTCAAGCCCCGAAGGCCACAAAGTCAGGCCCGTCTCCACCTTGATGCGCGCCTCGGGGAACCGGCCCTCGCGGATCGCCATGCGTCCCATCTCCTGGCAAATGCGGTAGTCGCCGGAATTGTTTCGCTGCGCTTCCCTCAGGACATTCCAAGCCAGATCACTACGATTGACCCCGGTGGAAAGCCAGAAGGCAAGCACCAGTTGCGCTTCAACATTGTGCGGGTCCGTCCGCGTTGCCATCTGCAGCCAGGGAAGAATCTCCGCATTCCCCATCTCCTCTGTATGCCGGTGGGAACGGGGGGATAGTTTCACACCCGCCCTCTGGAACCAGTCATTGGTGAACGCCTGCTTGACCTGCCGCCCGACACCCTTGTGAAAATACAATTCCGCCCGTTCATTCAAGGATGCACTGACCGCACGCCGCCCTTCTCCCAGCAACCGCGCCATCAGCCCGGAATCGCCTCGCGCAGGAGACCAAACGGCCTCCAGCCGGCAGGCAAGCGCAAAAGCCAGCCCCCAGCCCGCCCCCGCCAGCAACCATGGATAAAGACGATCCGATACACGCCGTGTCACAGCAGGTTCCCTCGCGAAAACCTTCGATGCCGATATCCAGCCCATGCCAGACACAAGACCACCAGGATCCAGATTGCGCCGTACAGGGCCACTCCTCCACACACACCCCATGGCGCCGCCCCCCACCCATGAATCAGACGCAGGCGCAAGTCAAAAAGCTCGAAATGCGGCAGGAAGTAGTACAGAACCTGCAACACCACACCGCTGACACCCTGCTGTTCGACAAGCAAGGCCGGCACGCGGGGCAGAATGAGAAACGCCGCCCCCGTCACCGCATAGGTGAGAGTCGCCGCCGCATCCCCTCCCAGCCGCGTGGAAAAAGCAATCCCGATCGCCACCACCAGCCCCATCGCCAGCGTATGCAGGAAATACGCCTGAGCCAGGCAAACCCAATCAAGCTGCCCACCCTTGAGAACAACCGCGAGCGAGACCACCAGGTAAAAGCAACCCACAGCCGCGGCCACCATCAGCCAGGACCCCAGCCATTTTCCAAGCACCACTTCCAACCGGGATACAGGCTTGGACAGCAGGACAAACACCGTCCCCCTGAGCTCCTCCTGCGTCAACTGCCGGACCGCCGTACCGACAGCCAGAATCCACCCCAGGATCCAAGCCGCGAGCAAACCGGAATCCTTCACGTACCCCGACATCCCGCCAAGTCCGAACACATCGAAGCTCACAATTCCCGCCAGCAAGGCCGCCACCAGCAGGAACAGCACATAGATATCCTTTCGCCTGGCCATCTCAATCCATGCCAGGCACGCGAGCGCCCATATCCGGCTCATGCCGCACCGCCTTTCCCGGACTCCTCCTCAACCAGTTGCACGAACCGGCGTTCCAGATTGCCGGCCGGGCCCACCACCTCGTCCACTGTACCCTCCGCAACCAGGCGGCCCGCCACCAGGACACCAATCCGGTCGCTGACCAGTTCAACCTCCGAGAGTTCGTGGGATGAGAAAAAGACCGTCTTCCCGGCCGAACGCCTTTCGGTAATAATCCGACGCACCTCCCGCCGCCCGATGGGATCCAGTCCGCCTGTCGGCTCATCAAGAATGAGGAGATCCGGATCATTTATAAGCGATTGCGCCATGCAGAGGCGCTGCTTCATCCCACGGGAATACGAGGCAATACGGCGATCCGCCGCCGACGAAAGGCCAAGCGATGCAAACAATTCCCCGGCACGCCTGCTGATGAGCCCCTTTTCCATGCGGAACAAGCGCCCCGTGAAACCCAGCAGCTCACGCCCGGTCAGGAATCCGTATGTGTCCGGATTCTCCGCCAGGAACCCGATCCGGTCCCTTGCCATCGTGTCGGAAACCGTCCGCCCGAACACCCGCGCAGACCCCGAGGTCGGACTCTGGAATCCCAGCAGGACGTGAATCGTAGTGGTCTTCCCGGCGCCGTTGGGCCCCAGAAAACCGAATACACTTCCGGCCGCAACCGTAAGATTCAGGCTGCGCACAGCCTGCACAATCCCTTTTCCCGAAGGGAACGAGACCGTCAGCCCATCGATTTCCAATGCCGCACTCATCATATCACTCCCCTGTTGATCCCGGCCAGTCAACCCCTGGACTGACCTGCTTTCCGTTTCCAATTGGCGATCCACTTGCGGAAAAAATCAACCGGGCAAAGCCGTTCCCCATAGGGAGTGAAGAAAACATTCCCGTACCGCAATATCCGGCGCACACTCTCCGCCGGCTGTTCGGGATCGAACTCCGCCCTTACGGCAACCCCGCAGGATCCGATCCGCTTTTCCTCGCCAGCCAGGGGCAACGGGTCGGAACCGCCCATCACCTTGAATCCCCGCTTCCTGCCCCGGGCAAGCAGCGCCGGACAGCCCCAGCCCCTGGGGCGAAGAGCCGTATCACCGAGAAGAAAGGCGCCCGGCGGATCCGAATCAATCCGAGCACGAACCACGTCCCCGCGCCGGAAAAACCATTTCCCCGGCGACCAACTCAGAACCGGGACCCCGCCAGCCGCCCGCACATTTTGGAGAACCTTTTCCAGCGGCTCCCCGTCAGGCCAGGCCCCGTCCACACCAATCGCCAGAACCTCGAGGCGCTCTGCGGTGATCAACTGCCGGCCAGCCACCAGATAGGCAAGAACCTTCCCCTCCTCTAGGATGACCAGCGCGCCGGGATCCCCGCTTGGCACGATTGACAGCGTCCCGTCGCGGAACCGTTCAGGCGCCTGCCGGACCTCGCGGAAGAAGGAATACCCCGCCCCCTCGGCCAACCAGCCAAGGCACACTCCGGCCCCCTGCGAGAACCGCGCCACATTCCCGGCTAGCGAGCGGACCGCCACCCGCCAGTCATAAGAGGGATACACATGGACATGTCCGTCAATCCAAAGCTGTTGTATCACACCGGCCATGCCAACCCCTTCCTCACAAGCGTTGCTTCCGGGGTAGCCTACGGCATCAGCACCCTTTGCGCAAAAGATTTCCCGCAAATCCTGTATTCACAATCACGCCTGGCTGCGTTACAGTACCGGCATGTCCCGACAACATTGGAGCAGTAAGACGGGTGTCATTCTCGCTGTGGCGGGCAGCGCCATCGGACTGGGCAATTTCCTGCGGTTTCCCGGACAGGTCGTGAATAATGGCGGCGGCGCCTTCCTGATTCCCTATTTCGTCGCCCTCCTCCTGCTGGGCCTGCCCCTGATGTGGATCGAATGGACCATCGGACGCTTCGGGGGCGGCTTCGGCCACAGCACCGCGCCGGGAATGTTCCATAATCTCGCGGACAAGCGCCGGTTCATCAAGTACTTCGGGGTCATCGGCATCTTCGGCCCGATTGTCATTTTCACCTACTACACCTATATCGAGTCCTGGCTCCTGGCCTACAGTCTCTTCGCCGCAACCGGCCGCTATAACGCCTGCACGGATCATCAATCCATGGGGGCTTTCCTCAACGCCTATCGCGGACTGGCCCGGAATGAGCATTTCCAGGGAATCGGCACAGCCTATGTCTTCTTTATCCTCACGTTTGCAGCCAACCTCTGGATCATCGCCTACGGGATCAAGGGCGGTATTGAACGCGTTTGCCGCTATGCCATGCCGGCGCTGTTCGTGATCGCCATCGTCCTCATGATCCGCGTGTTCACACTCGGAACGCCGGATCCGGCTCATCCGGAAAACAATGTTCTCGCAGGAATGGGGTTCCTGTGGAATCCCGACTGGACAAAACTATGGAATGCCCAGGCCTGGCAGGCGTTCGCAAACGGAGAGGGCTTTTCCATGGAACGCCTGGCCCTGCTCGGCACGGCCCTGAACGGCAAAGTCTGGCTGGCCGCCGCGGGGCAGATCTTCTTCACCCTCAGCGTCGGGATCGGCGTCATCCTTACCTATGCCAGTTACCTCTCCCGCCGGGACGACGTCGCGCTTTCCGGGTTGACTTCCGCCTCGGCGAACGAGACGGCGGAGGTCATCCTCGGCGGAAGCATCGTCATCCCGGCCGCCGTTGCATTCTTCGGGGCCACGGCGACACTGCAGTCCAGTTCCAGCATTTTCGATTTGGGCTTCAAGACCATGCCGCTGGTTCTCCAGAAGTCGGGGTTCGGCAACCTGCTGGGCCTGCTCTGGTTCGGCCTCCTGTTCCTGGCCGGAATCACCTCATCCCTCTCACTGGCCCAGCCGGCCATCGCCTTCCTGGAGGATGAGTTCAACCTGTCCCGCCGCGAAGCCGTAACCGTTTTCGGAGTCGTGACCTTCCTGCTTTGCCAGATGGCAATTTTCGGGCTTGGCGCCGGGGTCGTGGATGAATTGGACTTCTGGGGCGGCACCTTCTGCCTGGTCCTGTTCGGAGCCGTCGAAACCATCCTCTTCGGCTGGGTCTTCGGCATGGACCGGGCCTGGACGGAACTGCACGCCGGGTCCGATATCCGGATCCCGGGAATCTACCGCTGGATCATCCGTTATGTCACACCGGCCTTCCTGATCGTGATCCTTGCCGTCTACCTGATACAGGACGGCATTCCCCTCCTGCTCCTGCGGAATGTGAAGCCGGAGAATACGCTGGCAATCCTCATGACGCGGATTGTCCTGCTTCTGCTTTTCGCCCTGTTGGCCTGCATGGTGTGGATCGCATGGCGGCGGAAGGAAGCCGGCAACAGCAAGGAGGCACCATGACCCTCGGCGGATGGATATTCATGCTGGGCAGCTGGGCCGTCATCCTCGGCCTGCTGGCGTTCTGCATATACCGGACCACCAGAAACAGGAATCCTTCCCCCTAGGCGGAACCCAACGGCCAGGCACCGGGACCGGGCTCAGCCCCCGAATTCCTGCATCAGGTCCCCGAACACATGCGGGGCGTGCCGGTGTAATTCCCGAAGCATTCGCCGGCAGGCCTCCCGGATTTCCCACTGCGCACGCGGATGACAGCGCACCTTGAAAATGTGCCGCCATTCCCGGAAATCCGCCGACACCACAATCTCGCTGGTGCAGGCGTTCGGGAGAACAAACCTTGCGTCCTCCTTCTTCAGCCCCGCCTCCAGCCACTTGCCGTACAACGCACGAATCCCCTCCATATCCTGATCGAACTCCGACTTCCGGTCCGCAGGAACCGAAGGCGGCACCACCCAGGAAAAGTTCCCCTCGGATACATAGCGCTGGCTTTTCTGGGACACAGCCATGAGACGGTGACGAACCAGTTGGTGCGTCATCGCGCGGGACACATCGGAAAGGCGGAACGTGGCGTAGGCATGCTCGAAAGGCGATTCATGCCCCATGGCTATCAGTTTGGGCAGTAATTGCCCGATCTTTCCCGACACCATCATTTCCTCGCTCTGGTAACAGGTGCGGGCGGCAATCTCAATGATCCTTTCCGGATCCGGCGTGACGGCAAGCAGTTCAATATTCATGGCGCCATACTATCGTTTTCCCATTCCCTTTCAAGCCTCTCAACCGGCTTTGACGCCATTATTCCTGACCACATTTTGCCATTGCATCATCGCAAGACCTGTGGGATGTTGAATCGCAATCGAAACACATGGTGAACATGGCCGAACCCAGCAAACCTGCCGGCGGATGGACACAGATCTACCGCAGTATCTTCGACCAATCCATCATTGGCATCGTGCTCTGCGATCTGGAAGGTAACCTGCTGGAATGCAATCCGGCATTTCTCGACATGGTCGGTTACTCCAGCGGGGAAATCGTCGGCAAGCACGTCAAGGATATCACCCATCCGGAAGATTGGGCCCTGGAGGCAAGCGCCATGAACAGGGTCCGCGAATCCCCGTCCCGCGAAAGCCACTTCACTTCCGTCAAACGATATATCCGGAAGGATGGCCGGATCATCTGGGCCCGGATCAACGCCACCACCATCTGGGGCCTGCAGGATCAGCCCCGGTTCGGCTTTGCCATTATCGAGGACATCACCGAAAGGAAGGCGGCCGAAACCTCCCTCCGCGAAAGCGAGGAAAGATACCGGTCGCTCTTCTCGGAAATGACAAGCGGATTCGCCCTCCACGACGTGATCGTGGATGAACAGGGCAAACCCTGCAACTACCGGTATCTGGCCATTAACCCGGCCTTTGAGGCACTGACCGGTCTGCGCCATGAGAATGTGATCGGGCGCACAGTCCGCGAACTCATTCCCAACATCGAAGAGGAATGGATCGCCCGCTTTGGAGCTGTGGCGATCACCGGCGTCCCGGCAACTTTCGAGGACTATGTGCTGGCATTGGACAAATACTTCTCTGTCCATGCCTATTGCCCCAGGCTCGGACAGTTTGCCGTTGTCTTCACCGACATCACGGAGCGCGTCCGGGCTCAGGAACGGCTGGAATCCGAGAAGGAAAGAATGAGCGTGGTACTCCGCGGCATCAGCGACGCGGTCATTGCCACGGACACCAACGGGGATATCCAACTCATCAACAAGCTGGCCGGAAAGTGGCTCGCACTTTCCCAGGATGATATCACCGGGAAGCCGGTTTGGACGGTTCTGCACCTGACAAGAGGCGCCGGGAAGACATCCGTTGCACAGGATATCGAGGCCGCGGTTCGCGCCAAGCAACGCTACGAACCGGAAGCACCTTTGCGCCTGACCGATATCGACGGATCCGAGCACTGGTTGTCGGTCATCGGCAATCCCCTGTTCGACCGCACCAGCACACCGGTCGGAATGGTTTTCGTTCTCCATGACGTAACCGAACGCCTCCGAATGGAAGCGGAACGGGTGAAGACGGAGAAACTCGACTCCCTGGGCCATATGGCCGCCGGCATTGCCCATGATTTCAACAACCTCCTGACAACCAGCCTGGGAAATGTATCCCTGGCACGCAGTAACCCTGCAACCCCTGCGGACATCGGGAGCCTGCTGGGCGATGCGGAGAACGCCTTGCAGGAAGCCCGGACCCTGGTCCGGCAATTGATGACCTTTGCCCAGGGGGGGACCCAGACAAAAACCGCGGTTGCGCCAGGCCCCCTCATCAAGGAATCCGTGGAATTCGCCTTGCGGGGCTCAAAGTCCCGCCTGGAGTTCAAGCTCTCCCCGTCCTTGTGGAAGATTGAGGCCGACACCAACCAGATTGAGCAGGTCATCCGCAGCCTGGCGATCAATGCGGATGAAGCCATGCCCAGCGGCGGCTCCATCCAGGTGATCGCCGAGAACATCCTCCTGGACTCGGACGACCCCATCCCCCTGGCCCCTGGCCGATATGTCCGGTTCTCGATCACCGATTCGGGCGTCGGCATACCGGAAAGGGTCATCCCGAAGATTTTCGATCCTTACTTCACCACCAAGCAGCATGGAAGCGGCATGGGGCTCGCCACGTCGCTTTCCGTTATCCGCAGTCACGGCGGTCATATCACCGTCGAGTCCCGCATGGGAATCGGCACCACGTTCGAAATCTACCTCCCCGCCATCGAGGATGCCTCCGCCTCCCCCCCGCCACACCGGGAACACCCGCATCCGATGGGAAAAATCCGCGTCCTGATCATGGATGACGAGGATGCCATCCGCAGCCTGGCCACGCGTATCCTCTCCCAGAAGAATTGCCTCGTGACAACCACCTCAAACGGCGAGGAAACCCTGAGCGCATATGAGGCAGCCCAGTCCTCAGGACAACCGTTCGATGTGGTCATCCTGGACCTGACCATCCGCGGCGGCATGGGCGGAAAGGACACTATCCAGCGCTTGCGGGAAATAGACCCGTCGGTCAAGGCCATCGTATCCAGCGGCTACTCGAATGACCCGGTCATGTCCAACTACCGCCGGTACGGATTCCGCGGCATTGTCCCGAAACCTTATCAGGCGGATGACCTCATCCGGGCCGTATCCGAAATGGCTCAATTCAGGAACAGCACACGGGAAGCGGAACAGAAAAACACCGCCTAACGTGCCGGTTCGGGCCGCACACTAGTTCCGGTGGTGTTCCCGCTCGAACTTCCGGATCTCATCTCGCAGGCGGGCGGCTTCCTCGTACTTCTCCCTGCTGATGGCATCCTCCAGCTGCGCCTTCAACTGGCGAACCGTTGAAAGCGGCTTGGCCCCGGGCTTTTCTTCGGGAGCCTTCTGCTCGTCCGCGGGGGGCTTTTCCTCCAGAAGGATGCCCGCCTGATCCATGACCTTCCGGACCACGAATATCGGCGCCTTGCATCGAAGCGCCAGCGCCACCGCGTCGCTGGGCCGGGAATCCACTTCGGTCTCCAAACCGTCGTGCTCCAAAACCAGGACAGCGTAGAAGGTCCCCTCCACGAGATCGTTGACCACCACCCGCTTGAGCCGGCACTCCGCGCAATCCAGCAGGCTCTTCATCAGGTCATGGGTCAACGGCCGCGGGATTTGCGCGTTATCAAGACGCACGGCAATGGACTGGGCTTCGGCACCACCAATGAAAATCGGCAAGGTCCTCGGATCCTGCTCGCCACGCAACAGGACCACAAACCCCACAGTCGAAAGGGATAACCCCGCGACCCTGACTTGAATCATGATTCCCTCCGTGCAGCTATTCTAGCACGAGGCGTCAGGGGGCGGCAAGAGCGCCTTGCCGCCCGCGGGAGAACCGCCGCCCTTACATGTTCTCGGCAATGGCCCGGGCAAATTCACTGCACTTGAGAAGCCTGGCACCTTCCATCAAGCGCTCGAAGTCGTACGTCACCGTCTTGTTGCTGATGGTCCGCTCCATCCCGGCAATGATCCGGTCAGCCGCCTCGACCCATCCCATGTAGCGGAACATCATCTCACCGCTGAGGATCAGGGAGCCCGGGTTGACCTTGTCCTGGTCCGCATACTTCGGCGCAGTCCCGTGCGTCGCCTCAAAGCAGGCCGCTCCGGTTTCGTAGTTGATATTGGCGCCGGGCGCGATGCCGATCCCGCCCACGCAAGCCGCGAGCGCATCGGAAATGTAGTCGCCGTTCAGGTTGAGTGTCGCAATCACCGAATAGTCCGCCGGACGCGTCAGAATCTGCTGGAGGAAGGCATCGGCAATACAATCCTTGATCACCAGCTCGCGTCCTTCCGGCAACTGGATCTTGTGCCAGGGTCCGCCATCCAACGGCACAGCGCCAAAATGCTTGCGGGCCGTCTCATATCCCCAGTCCCGGAACCCCCCCTCGGTGAACTTCATGATGTTCCCCTTGTGTACCAGGGTCACAGAGGGGCGTTTCCCGGCAATCGCATATTCGATGGCCGACTTGACCAGCCGCTCCGTGCCCTCGCGCGACACAGGCTTGACGCCGATCGAAGAAGTCTCCGGGAACCGGATCTTCTTGACGCCCATCTCCCGCTGGAGGAAATCAACCACCTTGCGGACTTCGGGTGTACCGGCCGCCCACTCGATGCCCGCATAGATATCCTCGGAGTTCTCGCGAAAAATCACCATATCGGTCAGCTCGGGCTGCTTGACCGGCGAAGGCACACCCCGGAACCAGCGCACCGGCCGCTGGCACACATACAGGTCAAGCTCCTGACGCAAGGCCACGTTCAGGCTGCGGATCCCGCCACCCACAGGCGTCGTCAGCGGCCCCTTGATGGAAACCAGGTACTCCCGGCAGGCCGTCAGGGTTTCCGGCGGAAGCCAGACCGGCTTGCCATACACGGCATTCGCCTTTTCACCGGCATAGATCTCCATCCATTCAACCTTGCGGCGCCCGCCGTAGGCCTGATGCACCGCGGCATCCCAGACAATCATAGCCGCCCGTGTGATATCCCGGCCGATCCCGTCGCCCTCGATGAACGGGATAACGGGGCAATCGGGGACCTTGAGCCTGCCATCCCGGCCCATCGTGATCTTCTGCCCCTGCTTCGGCACAACAATCTTCTCGTAACTCATGACTGACTCCTGTCCGATTGCGCTGTTTGTCCGCCTATTTCGATTCCCGCGTGTAGTTCAACAATCCACCGGCCAGCAGAATCGCCCGCTGCCGGCTCGTGAACGCCGCCACGACCGGGATGTCCACCCCCCGGCTTGCATTCCGGAGCACCAGCCGGTCGACACCACTGCCTAACGCCGAACGCACCCCCTCGAGCATCAACTCATCCCCCTGCGAAATCCGGTCATAATCGGCCGCATCCGCAAACACCAGCGGCAGGATGCCGAAGTTGATCAGGTTGGCCGTATGGATACGCTCCAAGCTCCGGGCGACCACAGCCTTGACCCCCAGATACATCGGGCAAAGCGCCGCATGCTCGCGGCTGGACCCCTGCCCGTAGGATTCCCCCGCAATCACCAGATTATGCCGGCCTGCATCCCGCAACTCTCCGGCACGCCTGGCAAATCCCGCATCCACCCCCTCGAAAACATAGGCGGAATAAGCGGGAACATTGGACCGGTATTTCAGCCGGGAACCCGCAGGCATGATGTGATCCGTCGTGATCTTGTCGCCCACCTTGATCGTCGCCACACCACGAATCGCCTCGGGGAGCGGTGTGTTCCGGGGAGGCTCCCCGATGTTCGGACCCCGCACCACGCGCACGGACGCCGCGTCCGCCGGCGGATGAATGAGCATCGTATCATCCGTGTCAAAGGCCTTGGGCATCCGAACCCGCGGATAGGGTATTGCCTTCTCGGCCAGCGGATCCACAATCTTCCCGCGCAATGCCGCCAGCGCTGCCACGGGCGGGCTGACCAGGTAGACTTTCGCCGACCGGGTCCCGGACCGGCCTTCGAAATTGCGGTTGTTCGTCCGCAGGGAAACCGCGTCGGTCGACGGTGATTGCGAGTTGCCGATGCAGAACCCGCAGGCACTCTCCAGAATCCGGGCCCCCGCTCCCAGCAGGGCGGCCACTCCACCTTCCTCCGCCAGCATCTTCAATACCTGACGCGAACCGGGCGCCACCCCGAAACTGACGTCAGGATGCACCGTCCGCCCCTGCAGGATCCGGACCACCGTCTTCAAATCGGCAAAGGAGGAATTCGTGCAGGACCCAATCAGAACCTGCTCCACCCGCGTCCCCGCGAGCGAGGCGACCGTCACGATGTTATCCGGCGAATGCGGCGCCGCCGCCAGCGGCTCAAGCGCCGAAAGGTTAATCGTCTCCTCCCGTTCATACTTCGCATCGGGATCCGCCGCCAGCGCCACCCAGCTTTCCCCGCGTCCCTGCGCCTCCAGGAAAGCCCGCGTAACCTCGTCGCTGGGAAACACGGAAGTCGTCACGCCGCATTCAGCTCCCATATTGGTAATCGTTGCGCGCTCCGGAACACTCAGGGTCTTCACCCCGGGGCCGGTGTATTCCAGGATACACCCCACATTTCCCTTCGTCGAAAAGATCTGCAACACCCTCAGGATTACATCCTTCGCCGTCACCCACGGACGCAAGCGGCCGGTCAGATGAATGCGCACAACCTTTGGTGACGTAAGATGGAAAGCGCCCCCGCCCATGGCCACCGCCACGTCAATCCCTCCCGCCCCGATGGCGATCATGCCCAGCCCGCCGCCCGTCGGCGTGTGCGAGTCGGATCCAAGCAGCGTCTTACCCGGCACCCCGAAGCGCTCCAGATGCACCTGGTGGCAGATCCCGTTCCCGGGCCGCGAATACACCACACCGTAACGCGCCGCCACCGTCTGCAGGTACCGGTGATCGTCGGCATTCTCAAACCCGACCTGGATCGTGTTGTGATCCACATAACTGACCGCCAGCTCATTCCGCACACGATCCAGCCCCATCGCCTCGAACTGCAGATAGGCCATCGTTCCCGTCGCATCCTGCGTCAACGTCTGGTCGATTTTGATCGCAATCTCGCGCCCGGCAATCAGTTCCCCTCCCGCAAGATGCGCCTGCAGGATCTTCTGTGTAACATTCATACCCATGATCAACTCCCCTCCAAGAGATGGCGTAAAGCATAGGAACATCCGGCGGCCGGTTCAATCCCGAATGCGCGGCCACCCGCACAAGTCCGGCTATTGACTTCCGACAGCCTTTGATTAGCATATCCTCACCAACGCCATTTAGGCTGGGCACAGGAACCTCCGCGGGGGCGGAGGCGATACCATCCGGGATGTTGCGTACAATTCGGATCCGGCGATCCGGAAAAACGGAACACGGGTTGGGGAACGGGTTGAGGTTTGCGGAACGGGCCGGTCAAGGAGGAGGGAAAGCCATGGACGAGGAAATCTACAACACACAAATCCGGGTGGAACGGAAGTTCTTCTACTTCACACTTCGCCAGAATCCGCGCGGGCGATTCATGAAGATCACAGAGGATGTCAATGGCCGCCGCGACAGCATCATCATCCCATCCACGGGATTGACCCAGTTCCGCGACGCCCTGAACGAGTTGATCGACGCCGACAGCAAGGCCGGCCCCCCGCCGCTTGCCGAGGAATAAGCCGGCGCCACCGTGAGCCGATCCAGCCAGCGGAATATCGCCTGCTTCATTTCCCCGCACGGACTGGGCCATGCCGCCCGGGCTGCCGCCGTGCTGTCCGCACTTCAACAGCGCGAACCCGGAATCAAGCTGCACCTTTTCACCACGGCCCCCGCCCGCTTCTTCGAAGCCTCCGGGTGCCGTAACAAGTATTTCCACGACGAACAGACCGATGTGGGGTTCGCCCAGACATCCGCCTTCGTCTCCGACCTGCCCGAAACCGTGCGCCGTCTGGACGCCTTTCTGCCTTTCAGGCCCGAACTCGTGGGCAGACTTTCGGCCATCGTCCGGCGGTCCGGATGCGGGCTCGTCCTGTGCGATATCGCCCCCCTCGGTATCGCTGTCGCCCGCGAGGCTGCAGTCCCCTCCGTTCTGATCGAGAACTTTGTCTGGAGCCGCCTCTACCAGTCCTACGCGGAAGCCTTTCCCCGTCTCGCCGGGCACGCCGCCTACCTCCATACCCTCTTCAGCCAGGCAAGCCTCCACATCCAGACGGCTCCCGTCTGCCAACCCGCTGAAGCGGACCTGACCGTAGGCCCTGTTGGCAGGCCTCCCCGCCAGTCGAGGACAGCCGTACGCAAGGCCCTGGCCATAGGTCCGGGCTCACGCCTCGTCCTGGTGACTCTTGGCGGCGATACCCGGCACCCGCCCCCCCTGTCCCATCTTGCCTCACGAACAGACCTTGTGTTTGTCACCTCTTCCGCTGGAACGGCCATCCGGCGGGAGGGTAACCTCCTTCTTCTCCCGCCTCAATCGGATTTCTATCACCCGGACCTTGTCCACGCCGCCGATGCCGTCATTGGCAAGGTTGGTTACAGCACGCTGGCTGAAGTCTATCACGCAGGCATCCCGTTCGGATATGTGGCCCGCGATGACTACCCGGAAATGCCGCCCCTGGTTACCTTTATCCGGAACGAGATGAACGCCCTGCCCATTTCCAGCCGGGATCTGGCAACGGGTATCCCGGCGGAATGTATCGACCAGTTGCTCGCCCTCCCCCATCGCCCGCCTTCGCGCCCGAACGGCGCCGGCGCCATTGCCGACTTCCTTGCCCCTCTTCTTCGCCGCTCTCTGCGAACTTGATCCCCGGGAGCAGGGCCGGTATCCTTGTCCCCCGACACTGGAACGGAGGCTCCATGAACACGATCAGATTACCCGCGGAATGGGAGGAACAGGACGGCGTACTGCTCGCCTGGCCTCATGAAGCCACCGACTGGAAGCCTTTCCTGCACCCGGTACAGGAAACGTTCGCCGCCATCATGGCCCACGCCAGCCACCATGCACGCGTCCTGCTGCTTACAACCGCGCCCGACGAGGTCCGCCGCCACCTCCGCCACACCGAAGCCGTCCAGGAGCGCATCCTCATGATTCCCCTCCTGACAAACGATACATGGGCGCGTGACTTCGGCCCGATCACGGTGTACGAGAACCACCGCCCCGTCCTGATGGATTTCCAGTTCAACGGATGGGGCGGAAAGTTCCGGGCGGACCTGGATAATGCCGCGTCCCGAACCATCAAGGAGCATGGCACCTTTGGCGCCCACCACCTGCGCCATGTGCACCTCATTCTCGAAGGCGGCGCCATCGACAGCGACGGGCAGGGCACCCTTCTGACCACCCGCTCCTGCCTGGCCCATCCGAACCGCAATCCGCACCTGACCTCCGCGGACATGGAACAGGCCCTCCGCCAATTCCTCGGAGCGGAACGCGTGCTCTGGCTGGAAAACGGCTACCTTGAAGGCGATGATACCGACGGCCATGTGGATATGCTGGCACGCTTCGCCCCGCACGATACGATTCTCCATGTCTCCTGCGACCAGCCCGATGACCCGCATTACCACGCCTTTGCCGCCATGGAAGAGGAACTGCGCGCTTTCCGGACCGCCACGGGGAACCCCTACCGCCTGCTCGCACTCCCCTGGCCGGATGCCCGGCATGCCCCGGACGGCCACCGCCTCCCGGCATCCTATGCCAACTTCCTCATCCTGAACGGCTGTGTCCTCGTACCAACCTATAACGACCCGCACGACAAAACCGCCCTGGCCGTTGTCAGCCAGGCCTACCCCGGACGCAGGATCATCGGCATTGACTGTTCCAGCCTGATCCTCCAGCATGGTTCCCTGCATTGCGTGACCATGCAGATTCCCAAAGGAGTCCTTTCATGAGCACACTCAGGTCGGCCCTTCTGCAAAGGGCATACGGATCCGACACCGAAGCCAATATCACGGGGAACCTCGCCGCCATCCGCCAGGCCGCCGGACAGGGCGCCGCACTGGTCGTTCTCTCGGAACTGCACGACACCCCATATTTCTGCCAGATCGAGGATCCCGCCCTCTGCCGGCTCGCGCAGCCTCTGCCCGGCCCTGCCTCAGAACGGTATGCTTCCGCCGCCCGCGAAGCGGGCATCGTACTGGTCTGCTCTTTCTTCGAACGGCGCGCCGCCGGCCTCTACCACAACACGGCGGTGGTGTTCGAAAAGGACGGCAGCCTTGCCGGACGCTACCGCAAGATGCATATCCCCGACGATCCCGCCTACTACGAGAAATTCTACTTCACCCCCGGCGACCTCGGGTTCCACGCCATCCCGACATCGGTCGGCAGGCTGGGCATCCTGGTCTGCTGGGACCAGTGGTATCCCGAGGCAGCCCGCCTGATGGCCCTGGATGGAGCCGATCTCCTGATCTACCCCACAGCCATCGGCTGGGAACCTTCAGATGAACTCTCGGAAAAACAACGCCAACTGGATGCCTGGGTCACCGTGCAGCGGGGCCACGCCATCGCAAACGGACTCCCGGTCCTGAGTGTTAACCGGGTGGGATTCGAGCCATCCCCCTCAGGCCGGGGCGGAATCCAGTTCTGGGGGAACTCATTCGCCACCGGCCCGCAGGGCGAATGCCTCTGCCAGGCGCCGGACGACAAGGAGTCGACCCTGCTGGTGGAACTGGATGCCCACCGCACCGAAAACGTCCGGCGAATCTGGCCGTTCCTGCGCGACCGGCGGATCGACGCCTACAGCGACCTGACCCGCCGATATCGCGACCCGGCATGACGAACGCCGTCCCGGGTACGGTTTGATCCGGCCGCCTGTACGCAAAACCCCTGCCGCAGGCTCTCCCCTGCGGTCCTAGAAGGACCCCTTCATGCCGGTGGTCTTCACCTGGCGCGTCCGCTTGATGAAGCGGGAGTCGCGGATCTTCTGCTTCAACATCCGCTCATAGGCGGAACCGTTCAAGGGCAGATCCACCGTCTTCCCTGTCTCAGAAGAATACAGCATCGCATTCCCCAGTTCGACAGACCGGATCCCCTCCGCCGCAGGCGCGATCAACGGACAGCCGGACGCAATGGCATCTATGAAATTCTGCAGGACTTCCATGTGCTGCCCTCCGTTACCGGATACCGGAATCTGGCAGTTCCACACCTCCGGGCGCGCAAAGCTCTCCGGGGTCGTCTTCAGGAACTCATTCGCGGATACCGTATTCCGGGTAAAACGAACCTCGCCGCCTTCCACCACCACTTTGCCGTGTTCCCCCGCCACCTCCAGCCGGTTGGTGCCGGGCGCTTCCCCCGTCGAGGTGATGAATGTCCCCATACACCCGTTGTCGTACTCCAGCACGGCGGTGACTTCATCCTCCACCTCAATGTTATGCTTCCGGCCGATATGGCAGAACGCGCGCACATGGTCCGGCATCCCGAACATCCACTGCCAGAGATCCAGGTTGTGCGGACACTGGTTCAACAACACCCCGCCCCCCTCCCCGGCCCATGTCGCCCGCCAACCGCCGGACGCATAGTAGGCCTCCGAACGGAACCAGTCGGTGATCACCCAGGTCACACGGTCTAACTTGCCCAGTTGCCCCTGCTGAATCAGGGAACGCAAGGCCCCGTAATGCGGGTCCGTCCTCTGGTTAAACATCGCGGCAAACACCTGTTTCCTGTTCTTGTGCGCGGCAATCAGCCTCTCACAATCGGCCTTGTGCACGGAAATCGGCTTCTCCACAAGGACATGCAGACCCGCCTTGAGCATGTCGATGCCGATGGTCGTATGCGCATAGTGCGGGGTCACTATCATCACCGCATCACAAACGCCGGCCCGGATCAGCTCCTTGTGGTCGGAATAGGCGGCGCACTTCTGTGATGCGGCCACCTCATCAGCCCGCTCCCGGACGATGTCGCAGACCGCCGTCAACTGAACATCCCTGGCCTTCTGGATGTTGCCGACATGAAACTTACCCATTCCCCCGACACCGATAACCCCAAGCCTTACCTTGCTCATCCTGCTACTCCTTCCCGGAACGCCCCTCTGCATCGGCCGGGATATCCAACCACCACTCCCGCCTGCAGGGGTAGACGCTTACCACACGCCGAATCCAATACCGAGAAAAAACAACTGCACCCGGCGGCATCCCGCGGGCCTTGTCCTGCCGGAAAACCAGACGTCCCCGGCGCTCCCGGCGAGATCACCCTCCCAGCACCCTGCCATTTCGTTTGACATTTGCCTTGGGGCACCGTGTAATCAAAACGTACCTGACTGGTACCTTATGACTCTGGTCGTGACGATACAGTTCTGCGTTCTTGCTGCTCTTCTGGGCCTTTCCGCTTTCTTCTCCAGCGCGGAAACAGCCCTGTTCTCGCTTTCCCCGATGCAGATCCACCGGATCCGCCGGAACCACCCAAAGGCAGCCCGCCAGATCGAGCAACTGCTGGCTACCCCGACAACCATCCTTTCAAGCCTTCTCATCGGCAACACCCTTGTAAATGTCGCCGCAGCCGACCTCGGCTACATCCTGGCCGATCATTTCTTCCACCCGTACGGGGAAGCCATCGCCATCCCCGTAATGACCCTTCTCGTCATCATTTTCGGAGAAGTCACCCCGAAACGCCTGGCCGTGCGAAGACCGGAAACCCTCGCCCGCTACTACCTGCCCCTGCTCCATGGCCTGACCTGGCTGCTCACCCCGTTCCGGATCTTGCTGGCTCGCATCACCGGCTGGTTCCCCAAGCACCTGACCCCGGGCCGAACCGCCCTCACAGAAGATGAACTGCTGACAGCCGTCGACGTCGGCCATGAGGAAGGCATCCTCTCCAAGGAGGAACGGACCATGGTCGACGGTATCATCCGCCTGGAAACCTTGAAGGCACGCGATGTGATGACCCCCCGCGTGGACCTGATCGGCATCGACATCAACGGCGACCCGGCGAGGTATCCTGTAACTTGCCAAAAAGCCCGTTTCCGATTCCTTCCTGTCTACAGGGACGACATGGATCATATCGAAGGTTTCCTGGATGTCGCACAATACCTTCTGAATCCCGCACCCGGCGTCCATGCCGCCATGTCTCCCCATTTCTATGTCCCGGACACCGCCCCGCTGGACAGCCTCCTGACCATGTTCCAGCAACAGTCAAAACGCCTGGCTATCGTGATCGACGAATACGGCGGCACCGCCGGCCTGATCACACGCGGGGACATCCAGGATGAAGTGGCCCAAATCAGCGGCGAGACACCCGCCGAAACGGCCACAAGCATCGAGCCGGCCGGACAGGACCGCTGGCTTGTGAATGGAAGCACCAGCCTGGAGCAGATCAATTATGATCTCGACCTGAACCTGGAATCGGAAGGCGTCGACCGCATTGCCGGCTGGATCACCGCCCATGCGGGTCGCATCCCGAAAACCGGCGACTCGGTCACAGCCCAAGGATGCCGGGTGACCGTTCTGAAAATGCGCAAACACAGGATCATCCTCGTGCAGATCGAAAAACAGCAGATGCCGGAACCGCAGGAGGAGGTGAGCCTGTGATCTTCTCCGATATCATCGTCATCCTCTTCTGCATGGGCGGGGCCGCCTTCTTTGCCGGAATTGAAACGGGTATCATCTCCATCCACCGAATGCGCCTTCGTCATCTGGCGGAACAGGGCGACAGACCCGCCCGGATCCTCGAACGTTTCCTGGAGAAGCCGGATATCCTGCTGGGTACCACTCTGGTGGGCACCAACCTCTGCGTCATTGTCGCATCCATTGTGGCGGCCAGCATGGGAAGGGAAATCATGGGGACAGGCGGCGAAATCGCCATGGGCGCGCTGACCACCATCCTGATCCTGATCTTTTCCGAATACATCCCGAAAGCCTGGTTCCAAAGCCAACCGCTGCGCCGCTGCCGCCTGTATGCATCCCCGCTGTACTGGAGCGCCACCATGCTCCGGCCGTTCTACACCGCCATCAACTGGCTGACGCAGTGGCTGCTCCCCTCAGCCGTCAAGACGGATGGACCGCGCCAGTTGTTTGCCACCAAGGATGAAATCGATATGCTGGCCCGGGAAAGTGCGGAACACGGGGTCCTTTCCCCGAAACAAAGAATCATGATCCGCCGGGTCCTGGACTTGTCTAACCAGACAGCCGCCGACATCATGATTCCCAGGAAAGACATCCACACCATTCACGCATCCGCCACGCCCGGGGAGTTCTTCGCCAAGGTCCGTGAATCCAACCACACACGCCTGCCCGTACTGGATACGGCTTCTGGCGCTTTCATCGGAACCGCGAACTTCTTCGATGTGGTTTCCTACGAAGGGGACCCCCGTAATTTCTCGCTGGCATCATTCGTCCGCCCCCTCCTGCTGGTCCCGGACACCCTGCCGATGGTCGAAGTGTTTTCCCGCCTGCAGCTCAGGCGTCAGGCCGTTTGCCTGGTAGGCAGATCGCCGACCGAGATCTCCGGCCTGATCACAAGCCAGAACATACTCGATCAGATTGTGGGAAAAATCTAGAGCCATGCCGCACATCCACACCCAACCGGCCCACTGCCCCGCCTGTGGACGCTACACAGGACCCGCCCTGGAATGCCCGTTCTGTGAAATCGCTCTGCCCAAGCACAGGTTCCTGCATCCCCTCCGCCGGGCCACCATGGGGATCGCCTTCACGGGCATCGCCCTGCTCTGGCTCTGGGCTGCACATACATCGTTACAAGTGACCCCCATCGGCGAATTGACTCCGGGCCGGATCGGCCGGACACGAGTCGTCGGTTCCCTTTCTTCCAAGCCAAGCATCGATTATCACAAGGGGGTCCCCACCCATGTGCGCTTCAAGCTCGCCGATCGCAGCGGCCAGATCACCGTTTCCGCAACGCGACAGGTTGCCCGTGATCTCGTTGAACAGGGCCGCATTCCCGCGAAAGGTGCAATCCTCCAGGCGACCGGCCATATGTCGCCCGACCGGGATCGCAGACCGCGCCTCTTTCTCGAATCGGCAACCGCCCTGAGCCCTGTGCCCGTCTCTGGAGAATCAACGCTGTGAAACCGTGTTCCACCACCCGGCGCCCGGATGATATGAAGATCCTCTTCTCCGCCGCACGGATCCGCAGACGCCTGGATCGCCTCGCGGAGGAGATCGCACACCATGTCTCCAATCGCGAGCTGATCATTGTCGCCATCCTCAAGGGCAGTTATGTGTTCCTCGCCGACTTATCCAGGTCTCTCGCACGGCAGGACATCCATGTGATCGTCGATTTCCTGGGCATCTCCAGCTACGGTTCAGGAACCACATCCTCCGGCAAGGTTCGCATCCGCCATGATCTCAGCATCCCCCTCAAGGGGAAACCCGTCCTGCTGCTGGACGACATCCTCGACACCGGCCTCACCCTCCGGCACGCGACGGATCTGCTCAGGCGGCGGGGCGCACACAACATCCGAACCTGCGTTCTGCTCGATAAGCCAGCCCGGCGCCGTATTCCGATCGAGGCCGATCACGTGGGATTTACCGTGGCTGATACATTTGTCGTCGGCTACGGGCTTGACTACAATAACCGTTACCGTCATCTTCCGCATATCGCGGAACTGCGGGCCGGAAGCAAACCGGCGGTCAGAACCGGGACCTGATCGATGAGCAAGACCCGTAACCATACCAACGCCATTGTCAATGCCGGCCTTGCGGCCAACGTCGTGCTCGCCGGGCTGAAAACCTCGATCGGCATCCTGGGCCACAGTCCGGCCCTCCTGGCCGACGGCATCAACTCCGCCTCGGATGTATCCTACTATGTCGTCGTAAAGATCTTCATGAAACTCGCCGGCAAGCCCCCGGACCAGGAGCATCCCTACGGGCACACACAGCTGGAAACCATTGCCGCGCTTGTGGTCGGTTCCTTCATTGTTGCCACGGCGGTCGCCATCTTCTTCGATGCGGTGAACAAGGTCTATGACTATTTCACCGGCACCAGCACGTTTGCCGGTGCCGAGAATATCGCCTTGTGGGTGGCCCTGTTGACCATCGTCCTGAAGATCATCCTGACCATCGCCACACGGCGGATCGGCCGGCGCGCCCATAACGCCGCCATCCTGGCCCTGGCTCACGACCACCGTAATGATGTGATATCCGCCACCGGGGCTGCAGTCGGCATTTCCCTTGGCCTGATCGGATATCATTTTGCTGATCCACTGGTCGGAGGCCTGGTGGCATTCATGGTCCTGCGGACGGGAATCCAGATCCTGCGCGATGCTTCCGCCGAACTGATGGATGCCGTGCCAAGCCAGGAACTGGAAGGACAGGTGCGCGCCGTTGCATCGGGTATCGCCGGAATCCGGGCCGTGGAGGAAGTCCACGCCCACCGGTTCGGACCGTATCTGATCCTGAACGTGCAAATAGGCGTCGACGGCACGATTTCCGTCGCCGAGGGAGATGCCATCTCCTCCCGCGTGGAAACCCTGCTCCGCACCAGTATCCCCATGGTAATCCGCTCGTATGTGCATTACCACCCTGCCGTAGAACATACGCACCCATCATGACGCTGTCCTTCGCCGCGATCCTCGCCGGAACAATTCTCTCCTCGGCACTCGGTGCGCTTGCGGGCGGCCTGGCCGGATGCATTCCCGCCTTCCATATCTTTCACCTTCTGGCAGTCCTGATGGTCCTCCTGCCGCCTCTTTCCCTCCTGTCCGTACCCCCCGTTTGGGCGGATGCGGCCATCCTCGGAATGATTACCGGGTGGTCGATCCTGAACTCCATTCCCGCAATTCTTCTCGCAGCCCCGGATGAATCCTCGATGTTCACCGTCCAACCCGGCCGCCGCCTGCTGATGGAAGGGCGCGGCCCCGATGCCGTCCTGCTGACCGCGCTCGGCGCGGCCGGCGGAATCGCCATGCTGCTCGCCATGGCCATCACCGCCCCGCAGATTCTCCCCCGCTTGCACTCGGTCCTTTCTCCACACTATCACTGGATCCTGTGGTGCGTCATCGCCTTCCTCCTGCTGTCCGAATGGCCGCAGGGCCGGACCGTGGCCCAGCCTCCACTGGAACGGCTCCTGTCGGGGAACCGGAACGTGGGCATGGGGCTCCTGACTTTCCTGCTCTCGGGATTCCTTGGTTTCATTCTCCTGTACCGCCCGGATCTCGTGAAGACCACACCGGGCCAGACCCTGACCCCCGCCTTCGCGGGGCTCTTTGCCCTGCCTTGGCTTCTCGCTAATCTTTTCAGCCACGCAAGCCTCCCCCTTCAACAGTTACCCGCACGGCAGGAAACATCGATGCGGGAAATGATGCACGGCATTGCCGCCGGAACCCTCGGAGGCGCCTTCGCGGCCTTTGTGCCCGTTGTCAGCGGCGGCGTCGGCGGCTTGCTGGCCGGCCATGCCTCCGCCCTGCGCGGCGAAAAGGCTTTTCTGATCTCGCAAGGCGCCTCAAAGACGGTCTACTATGCCGGGGCACTCCTCCTGTGGTTCATGCCGGGCCTGCATATCACCCGCGGTGGCGGCGCATCCTTCCTGCGCAGTCTTCATTCTCCCGAGGACCCTGACTATCCGCTCCTCGTACTGGCCCTGCTCGCTGCAGCCGGAATCGCACTGCTGCTTGTCCCCGCCCTGACGGGCACACTCACCCGTGCAATGAACCGGTTCGGGTACAAGGGGCTTTCCCGGCTGGCCCTCGGGATCACCTGCCTGATTGTCTTCCTCCTCGCCGGGGTTTCCGGGCTGCTGGTGATGACCGTCGCCGCAGGCATCGGCCTCATCCCCGTGTTGTTTGGAGGCAGGCGGATGAACAGCCTGGGCGTGATCCTTCTCCCACTGGCGTGCAACATGTCCGGTATCGGCCCCGCCGTGGCCCGGCTGCTGGGAATCGAATAGACTCATGAAAGGGATAACCCATTTCACCGCCGGCGTCGCTCTGGCATCCTGCTTCCCTCATGCGGTCGAAGCCGGCATGGCGGGCAATCCCTTGTATTTCCTGCTGGGCGGTATCTTCGGCTTGCTGCCGGACACTTTGGATTTCAAGATATTGCGTTTCCTGCACCGGATCGACATGGAAATCGTTCCCGACCCCTCGAGACCGGATCCCGCCTTGCTGGCCGACGCCCTGGCTGACGCCATCCGCCGCGCACATGCAACGGGACGCCCCATTCACGTCAAACTTCATACATCCAGTGCGGGAGCCGGGCTTTGGCACCGGTTCCGCATCACCCTTCCGGAGCCGGCGGGGAAAGTGGCTGTGTCCTATGAGGGTATCGTGAACACCAGCCAGGAACCCGTAGCACAGCAACCCTTCCCCACGGCCGCGGCAGAGGCGTCTCTCCCTTGCCGGGTCACCACCGATTACATGGCAACCTCAACCGTGGATATCCTGGAGGGGCCCTCCTACAGACTGGAACCCGTGGCCCGTCATCACGTGGTCGTCCGCTTTATTCCGTGGCACCGGCAAGGGTCCCACAGCGTCCCTCTGGCGATCGGGATCGGCCTGGCCCTTGGCGCCGTATCCGGCTGGCTGGCTGGCGTGATTGCGGGTGGCGCCGCCCTCCTGCACACCCTGCTGGACCAGTTCGGGCACATGGGCTCCAACCTGTTCTTCCCGTTCACCCGAACCCGGTCGCCGGGATTGCAATGGATCCGGTCAGGAAATGCCCTGGCAAATTTCAGCATGGTCTGGCTGGCTTGCCTGATCCTTTACGGGAATCTGGCCCGCCTGGCTCCGGGTGAGCCAGGGCCGAATCTCGCCTTCCTCCTGATCGTGCCCGGCTTCCTGCCGCTTGCCGCGGCAGCCTGGATCCGGAAACGCCTTACGCCGGCTGATTCAGTCGTGGGGCGGTAACGCCCCGTATTCCCTCAGGTAGTCCCGTACGTCTTCCGGCAGGGGGCCGCGCCCTTTCCAGCAGACCTTGATATCCCGGCCGTTCTCCGCATGCAGCCTGAAGGTCAACGAGCGGGCAGGTAGAGGAATATAGGGCGGATAATCCCCCCCCCTTTGCGCAATGCTCTTCTCCAGTTGCGGCGGAATGGCGCCCACCCCGTTGTACTGGATGTATTCCCCCGCCACATGGTACAACCGCTCCTCAGCTTCCTCTACCGGCAGCAAGGGTGTTTCTTCCACCGCCTCCGCCTTGGCTTTCACCTTCCGGGGCTTGGTCTTCCCGTACACCGCCCAGACAAAACCGATTTCATCAAGGCGCTTGACGCGCTCCGGTGCAAGCTGGCCCATCTTGTGGCGGTGACGCTGGTTCGCAACCCAGTTGGCCAGGTTCAAATCCTTGAACCACTGCGAAGGCACATCGCAATTCCCGTACTTCTTCCGATAGGCCAACAGCCGTTCCAGCATGGCACTCCAGGTACGGTCGGTCGGAGACCAGACAAATCCGAGCTTATCCAGCCTCTCAATCTGCCGGGCAGGCAACTCACCCAGCTTGCGCCGATACCGCTGCATGGCAACCCATCTGCCAAGCTGGGGGTTCTTCTTCCAATTGGCCTGCACCACACAGTGGCCGTACTGTTTGCTGTACGCCACCAGAACCTTGTACATCGCTTCCCAGTCTACAGCCTGCCTGGCCATGATCGCTCTCCCCTGCGACCGCCACCATCAAGAAAACGGCAACAGCCGATTCAACCTTACGCCTTTATTGTGTCACGGTAAAAACGCATGGACAAATCTTTTTTCACTTCCTTCCGGAAAAACCATGGCTGGCCGCCCAATCGCTGCAGCGGGCCAGCACATCCGGCAACGCCTTGTCACAGTCGCAGGGTACGGGCCCTCCCAGGTCACGCAACCGCCCCGCCGCCAAACCCGCATCCGGGGGACGCGGGGCCCGGCGGGCGGGATCCGATACCGCGGCCTTCACATGACGTGTGTCGCAACCCAGAATTTTCCCGATCAGCAGAGCCCACTCATATCGCGTAACCGCCTTGCCGGATCCCGCATGGAGTACCCCACCCACCTCGGGATGACAAAGAAGGAAACAAACCACCTCGGCCACATCGTCCACCAGCAACGGGTATCGCTTGATCCCATGATCCTGCTCCACAGGTTTCCCGGCCAGAACCGCCGTCAAACCCTCTTCCAGCATCGGGGAAGGCACCCGGACGGAAGGCACCCCATAGAGAGCCCCGATCCGCAGGATGCAGGCATCCGGGCACGCCTCCGCCACCCGGATTTCCCCTTCCAGCTTGGATTCACCATAGATATTCACAGGCCGGCAAGGGTCACCTTCCTTATACGGCGGATGGGTTCCAGGGAAGACATAATCCGTGGAAATATGAATCATCCGCGCACCGCGCATGCGGGCCATCTGCCCAAGGTAACCGGGCACCGCGGCGTTAAGGGTGAACGCCTCCTCCCGATGAGTCTCGCAGAAATCCGGACTCCGGTGCCCCGCACAATGCACCAGCGCATCCCACGCCTCAGCCTGCACCCGCACACGGTCCGGCTCACTCGCAAGATCCACCGCCATGAATCCAGGCAACGGCTGTGAATGCGAAAGAGCGAGAAGATCCGCTTCCCCCTGCAACCGCCGGAGGATCGCGCTCCCCAGGAGCCCGCTGGCTCCTGTCACCATGACGCGCCCGACCTTCATGTCTATCATTGCATCTGGGCCTTCTTCAGCGCCGCATCAATGTCGCTCTCCGTAAACCTCTCCGTCAGCTTGGAAGACAGCTTGCCGGACTTGCCGTAGAACCAGAATTGCGGCAGCGCCTTGATTTCCTTCGCGGTGCAGATCGGTGCATTCCAGTCCGGAACAACAATCCGCTGAACGACAACGCGCCCTCCGCTCTTGCGGGACAGCACCTCGACATAATTGCCCTGCCGAACGCTGGAATGGGCGGGCGCATAGTGAAAATGGATCACGTTGACCACACCCTTTCGCAACTGACCCTCGATATCCACATCCTCGCCCTGACTGAGGATCCTCAGCCCGGGAGTCTGCATCTCCCGCCATTTTCCCTCCTGCTTCCATTGCCGCGGAGCGGTGTCGGGACGCCTCACTCCGTTGTAAGCGGTCGGAACACTCTTTGCCACATTCTCGATCGGCGCAGGCGGCGGTTCAACCACGGGCCGTCCCACCTCCCGGACCGGCTCCTCCTCAGGTTCCTGCACGAGTTCAACCTCCTGGACTTCCGGACGGCTGAGGATCTCCAGGTTCTTGAGCATCATAGCCGGGGCATTCACATCACCTTCCCCGGCGATCAGGTTCAGCGCGAATTTCTCATACCCCTTGAAAACCACCGATTCGTATTTCTTGTTCACCAGCTCAACCGAAACCGTGGGCATGGGATCGACCACAATCCGCTTGAGATTGGCCGAGAATTCCCGCACTTCCTTGCCGTCGGTCGTGGTGAGACTCCATTGGCTCTTGGAAAAGCCATTCAGTTCACCCTCAACAACCTGTCCGCTCGTCCGGATCAACTGGTCGGCACAAGCGGCACAGCCGGTCCCTATCAAGAACAACAGCCGAATCCATTGTTTCACAGTCAAACTCCCTCTACACCGGCAAACTGGTCCATGGACTGTTGCGGATGCGGAACCGCCATGGCAGCCGGGCATCCCATCCCGCATACTGTACCCCGACCCGCGGGCCCGCCACCACCTCATTGTCCGCCACCCCATCGCCACGGTCTTCCAGCCAGATTCCCTTCCCTGTCAGGCTGCACCCGTTACATTCCAATCCGACACCCAACGCCGCGGTCAGAAGTCCCGGACCTCCGGCCACTCGCCTGTCCAGAACCGCCCTCTTCCGCCGCGCCATCATGGTCTTCACCCCGATCCGCGGCTCAACCGCCCTGATCAGCACGGCATGGGGCACCCCCTCGCCATGCGTGACCACATTCAGCAGGCAGTGCATCCCGTAACAGAGGTACACATACGCCACGCCCCCCTCCCGGAACATCGTCTCTGTGCGAGCCGTCCTCCGGTTCCCATGCGCATGACTGGCCCGGTCTTCCGGTCCGGCATACGCCTCGGTCTCAACAATCCGTCCCCCCGTAACCCCTTCCCCGCCCAGCCGGGTCAGCAAATACTTACCCAGCATCTCCCGGGCAATCGCCACAACGTCCGACCGCTGATAGAATGGCAATCCGAGCTTCGCCATGGCCTGGCCACCCTGTAGACCTCACTCCCACTCGATCGTCGCAGGCGGCTTGGAACTGATATCGTAGACCACGCGGTTGATCCCCGACACCTCGTTAATGATCCGGCTGGAAATCCGCGCCAGCGTATCATAGGAAACCCGCGACCAGTCGGCGGTCATCCCATCCTGGCTCTCCACAATCCGCAGCGCGGCAACATTCTCATACGTCCGGCTGTCGCCCATGACCCCGACCGTCTGGATGGGCAGAAGAACGGCAAAGGACTGCCAGATTCTCGGATACAGGGGATCCTTGCGCATCTCTTCCTGCACGCGCAGGTCGGCCTGTTGCAGGATCGCCACCCGTTCCGCCGTGACCTCGCCCAGGATACGCACCGCAAGGCCCGGACCGGGGAACGGCTGCCGGTCTACAATGTAACCCGGCAACCCCAGTTCGCGCCCAAGCAACCGCACCTCATCCTTGAACAGCTCCCGGATGGGCTCAATCAGCTTGAACTTCAGATCCGGCGGCAAGCCTCCGACATTGTGATGGCTCTTGATCGTCACCGACGGTCCGCCAATCGGCGAGGCGCTCTCGATCACATCGGGATACAAGGTCCCCTGCGCAAGATATTCGATATCGCCGAACTTGCGCGCCTCGTCCGCAAAGATGTCAATGAAGGTCTTGCCGATGACCTTGCGCTTCTGCTCGGGTTCGACCACTCCTTTGAGGGCCGAAAGGAATCGCTCCTGCGCGTGAGCCACATGCAGGTCCATCCCGAACGCCTGGCCGAAGGTCTCCTCCACCTGCCTCGCCTCGTCATACCGCAGCACGCCGTTATCCACAAACACGCAGTGCAACTGCTTGCCGATCGCACGGTGGATCAG
>CAIVSY010000026.1 GCA_903908715.1 uncultured bacterium | reverse complement strand
GTTGTTCCCTGATACAGATTTTGACAAGATGATGGATCCGGCATGGCAGGGGGATGGGCCGTTGGTGCTGATAGAGGTTCCTGCTGGTAAAGCTTCTCCTGCTCCTTCCGTTTCAGCTCTGGAGCTCTCGTTCGAACGTGATGTTGCGGCGTGGTCGGATACCCGCCTCCGGAGGCGTCCTGAAGCCTACCAGGAGTATAAGCAACAGCACGTGGATAGACTTGCGCCTCGCCTGAAGGGGTTTGTTCCCTATGCGGATCGCATGAAATGGGTGGATTCCGCCTCGTTACTGACTTTCCGTGATTATCTCCATTCGCCGCAGGGAAGCGCGTACGGTGTGATGCAGAAAATCAGTCAATACGGGTTATTTGGACGCCTGCCGATTCGGAATCTCTATGCGGCCGGACAGAGCGCCTTTGTTCCTGGCGTCATGGGCTCGATGCTCTCAGGATTTTTCGTTGTTCGTCAGATGATTGGCAAAGACATTTTTGATTCGCTCTTCTGGAAGAGCGGAAAGGGTTAAGATGAAGCGAGTTGTTATTACAGGCATGGGAGCTGTTACACCTCTGGGGGGCTCTGTCTCCGAGACCATCCAGGCGTTAGATGCCGGGCATCATGCCGTTCGCCGATCTTCTGAACTGGAAGCGTGCAAAGGCCTTCGAAGTTGGCTGGCGGCCCCGGCGGAACTGAAGAATGAGAAGTTAATTCCCCGGCAGAATCGTCGTTCAATGAGTCGTATGAGTATCTTTGCTGCACAGGCTGCTCATGAGGCTGCGCAACAGGCTGGATACGATGCAAGCCAATTCACGGCAGCTAGGGTCGGGTGTGTTGCTGGCTCTACAACGCCAAGTCCGATTACGATTCACTCCATTTATGAGACGTTCATTCCAACGCGTGATTTTGGTTTGATACAGGCCATGCAGTTCTTTCAGAGTATGTCCCATACGGTAGCTATGAATCTGGCGCAGTATCTGGGGTTGCAAGGACGTTTTCTTTCAACGAATGCGGCATGCGCTTCTGGACTTCAAGCCATCGGCACTGCATATGAGCTGATTCGCGCAGGCAGTCAAGATGCGATATTCTGCGGTGGCGCTGAGGAATATCATTCAACCGTGACGGGTGTGTTTGATATGTTGTTGGCCGCTTCGACTAAGTACAATGACGCCCCCGATCAGGCATCGCGCCCATTTGATGCGGCGCGCGACGGACTTGTGTGCGGGGAAGGTGCGGGCATCCTCTTTTTGGAGGAACGCGAGCATGCCCTTGCGCGCGGTGCGACGATTTATGGGGAGATCCTTGGCTTTGACACGTGTTCGGGCGGGACACATATCAGTGAATCGAATCGCGACTGTATTGCACAGTGTATGCGGCAGGCGTTGGCAAATGCCGCTTGTTCGCCAGCTGACATCGGCTATGTCAGTGCGCATGCGACGGCAACATTGCAGGGGGATGGCGAAGAAGCGGCCGCCATTCATGCTGTACTTGGTGATCGTGTTCCCGTGAGCAGTTTAAAGGGGCACATGGGGCATACGCTGGGCGCGTC